>JAZRYL010000049.1:0-47492 GCA_045600705.1 Clostridia bacterium
GAGCGGCGGCCGGAGATTGTAATGCGTTGCTAAATTTCAAAGCCCCTTTTAGGGGTTAAGCCAGTAATAGCCCCTTATAGGGGCAAGTCAAACCACCGGTTGAACCGGTGGTTTTGATTTTTGAAAGTAAGTTATTTGAAAGTATATTAAATATTCAAAAAGAAATTTTCAATTCTTTTAGCGAGTATTTTATGTCCCTCATCATTAGGATGAAGTCCGTCGGGAACGTACATTTCCTTGATAATCGGAACATTGGGTTGAAGTCCGCTTGTTCTGAAAAGGTCGATTACGGGAATGGAATAGTATGCACATGCTTCTATCATTGCATCAACATAATCTTTAAGCGAATGGTCACGTTTTAAGCCACGGTCATTTACAGTAGTATTGTCCTCATTCAATCTGTGCAAAGGAGTCATAAAAACAATAAGCGCCTTAGGATACTTTGTTATAAGTTTTTCGCACAAAACGTTCAGCGCACCGCAATATGTATCCGCCGTTTTATCGGTACTTTTTCCGAAAGGTGCATCACCGTGACCGAAATCGTTTGTGCCGCCGAATACAACGACCGCATCGGCATCCGTATCCATAGTATCTGCACGGTCGACAAAGCAGCCGAGTTTTTCAAAATACTCCTCTTTGTCAAGTTGATGTGCAATTCTTGTACCGCTCACGCCGTAACCGACACATTTTGCGCCCGTATTCTTTCCGATTAAAGACCAAAATGTGTAATCTTCGCCGGAAGTTCCGTTTCCGTGAGTAATACTGTCGCCTAAGAAAAGTATCTTTTTATTTTTCAAATCCATAGTTTTAACCTCCGTTTTTCTTTCACTATATAATACTACACCGTGGCACATAAGTCAACATTCCAATACAAAAAACATATATTAAATTAGGCGAAATTTTCGCCTTATTTTTTATTAGGAGAATATTATATGGCTGAGGTTGTAAAACTTAACGGAATTACAAAATACTACCATACGGTAAATGGCGAAACCGAAGCTTTGAAAGATATAAGTTTTTCCGTAAAAGAAAATGAATTCGTGTCGCTTATAGGTCCATCCGGCTGCGGAAAATCAACGGTACTTTCCATAATTTCCGGGCTTGAAGCCCCCTCCGGCGGCAGAATAGATTTTCAGGCAAAAAAGTCAAAAATCGGTTATATGCTTCAGCAGGATCACCTTTTTCCATGGCTGAAAATCAAAGATAACGTACTGTTAGGACTTGAAATTCAGCACAGAAAAACCGATGAAAATATAGAAAGAACCTATGATTTATTAAAACAGTACGGATTGTGGGAATTCAGAAATTCGTACCCTAATCAGTTATCCGGCGGAATGCGCCAAAGAGCCGCTTTAATAAGAACTCTTGCGGTAGACCCGTCGCTTTTACTGCTTGACGAACCATTTTCCGCACTTGATTATCAAACGAGACTTTCCGTTTCGGACGACATATACAGTATAATAAAAAGTCAGGGAAAGACGGCGATTCTTGTCACTCACGATATTTCGGAAGCCATAAGCATGAGTGACAAAGTTATCGTTTTAACAAAGCGCCCCGCAACGGTAAAGAAAATACACAGCATAAAATTATCCGATAGCGGTTCCCCCATTTCCCGCCGTAATGCCGTGGAATTTCCCGAATATTTCAAAATATTGTGGAAGGAGTTGAACAATGATGAATAATTGTTCTGCCGAACACAAGTTATTCTTAAAGAAAACAAAAAGAAGAAACAAAATACGTTTATTAGCACAAATATCCGTAGCGCTTGCATTTTTCTTTTTATGGGAATTGCTGACCGCACTTAAAATAGTAAATCCGTTTATTTTTTCATCACCGTCAAGAGTTATCAAAATGACCGCAACACTACTTAAAGGCGACTTAATGAAGCATATCGGCATAACGCTTTTCGAAACGGTCATAGGTTTTTTGCTTGGCAGTATTATCGGCTACGTTATAGCGATTCTGCTTTGGTGGTCTCCGTTATTAAAGGAAGTGCTTGACCCGTATCTTGTAATAATCAACAGTTTGCCGAAAATCGCTTTAGGTCCGATAATCATTGTTTGGGTAGGTTCCGGAATAAGTTCAATAATTACCGTTACCTTGCTTATTTCGGTGGTTGTAGCGATTATCGGAATTCTTAACGGCTTTAATGAAGTCGAAAAAGATAAAATGACTTTACTGCAAACTTTCGGAGCAACAAAAATGCAAATTTTAACGAAAGTAGTTATTCCTGCAAGCATATCCACCACCGTATCGGTGTTAAAACTCAATATCGGTATGTCGTGGGTAGGCGTAATAGTCGGTGAATTTCTCAATTCAAAATCGGGGCTTGGGTATTTGATAGTTTACGGCGGTCAGGTATTCAAAATGGATATTGTAATGAGTGCAACGATTATCCTGTGCATTTTATCAGCTCTGATGTACTTCGGAATAGTTTTAATCGAAAAGGCAATCAATTCGCAAAAGCAGTAATTTGACACATTAAAAATATTTTGTTATAATCGGTTAAAAGAAACGAAAGGATAAATTATGAAAAAAATTTTAGCAATAACGCTGCTATGTGTCACCTTAGTTTCCGTATGCAGCTGCAAAAAAGACGATACGTTGGGTTTAACCCCCGTCCCCACCGCAACAGTTGAGCCAACACCTTTTGAAGAAGTGCAGCAAGAAGCATTAGACGCAACAAACACTCCCGAAGCAACAAGCACACCCGAAGCCGTTCCCACACAAACGGCAAAAAGTGAGCCGAAAGCAATGTACGTGAAAGGAACAAGTGTAAACGTTCGGCAGGAACCGTCAACAAGCGGGAATAAGATTACAGAGCTTGCACAAAATAATCAAGTGAACGTAATTACCGAGGAAAACGGTTGGTCATACGTACAGTACGGTCAAGATAAATTCGGATATATGAAATCCGAATATCTTTCAAATCAGCCGGTTGCAACTGCTGCACCTACGCCGCAGGTTTCAACTTTTGACGGCAGAGAACAGAAAAAATACAACCATAACTACACCCTAAACGATAACGTTTTCTTGGATGCCCTTGAATACACGGGCTACAACTTAAAAAAGCATCGTGAAGACGGAAGAATGTGGCAATTTATTTTAGGCAAAAACAAGGAAGCAATGGGATATCTTTCCGGTTTAGGTTACGATTACGGAAACACTTCCGGGTATGAAACAAACGCATCCGGTTTTCCGGATATAGACCGAATCGCTAAAAAAGGCGGATTTGTCTGTGCCTCATACGTAACGTATGTATATTTTAACTATCTTCCCAACGTAGCCGGAATCGATACGTCAATGTTGACCAAACCTGCCTCTTCCGTTTCGGCACAAAGTTGGAGATTAGCAGCTGAAGATTGGGTAAACAAGGGTCTGTCAAGAAAAATTCCCTTTACCGCAAGCAGAAGAGCCGACGGAATAATAGATTTTTCGGTTGACGAAGAAATTCCGATTGGTTCAATAGTAATCTTTAAGATGGCAGACGTACCCGACACGGCTAATGCAAGACACGTGGCTATATATGCGGGCAAAGCAGGCGGATACTATTGGATGACTCACGTAGGCAACGAAAGAGGTCCCGAAATGGTTACTATGGAAAGAATGGGCTTTTCAAGTACCGCCGAGCTTCCGCTTGAAATCATTTCAACCCCGATAAAATTTAATTGATTGAAGAACAGTAGGTATTTAATGCCTACTGTTTTTTCTGAAATTTGTTATTGCAAAAAATAAATAATAATTTTTATAAAAAAAGTGCTTGCCAAGATTTTGAATTTGTTATATAATGGTAATGTTCTGAAAAGGAAGTGCTGATGTAGCTCAGTAGGTAGAGCGCATCCTTGGTAAGGATGAGGTTCACGAGTTCGACTCTCGTCATCAGCTCCACATAGATCCCCTGATTATTTCAGGGGTATTTTTTTAGTATTTAGACACATATCGAGGTTCAAGTAATGATTAAAATATCTTTATTGTTCAATTCCGTTTTAACATTATTCTTATTTATGATTCCCGGCTTTATCTTAAAAAAAAGCGGTCTTGCGGACAATAAATTTCCTAAAGCAATGTCGCTTTATACCCTGTACGTTGCACAGGTTGCTATGTTGGTACACGGTTTTATCACTCCGTTTGATAAATCTGTTTTTAAGGGAATATGTATGGTGTTCCTGCTTGCATTCGTTACCCACGTCGTGTTTTACATTATTGCAAAACAGTTGTTCAAAAAAGCGCCCGACAAAAGAAGAAAAGTGCTTCAGTTCGGTATAATTTTCTCAAATGCAGGTTATATGGGAATTCCCGTAATCAATTACGTTTTTGGTTCCGAATTTACAATTTACGCAACCGTTTACGTTGTATGGTTCAATGTTTTTGCCTACACTTTAGGTCGCCTTATCTGCACCGGCGATAAAAAATATATTTCACTTAAAGAAGGAATTATCAATCCTGCCGTTCTCCCTATCTCCGTCGGTCTTGTAATATTTCTTTCCGGCGCAGGCGGTTGGATTCAAACGCAGATTGCATCGCCCACAGTTTTAGGTCAAGGAATAAAAATTCTCTACGACGTATTAACTACTCTTAAAAACACGGTTGCACCCGTTTCAATGATCGTAATCGGTTCAAAATTGGCTGATATCGAATTCAAGGGGATTTTTAAGGATAAATATATGTATCCATTCATTTTCATACGTTTATTTCTCTTCCCTGCCATTATGTGGCTGATTATGAGACCATTGCACATGATAGGATTTATCGACAGTACGGTAATGTCTATCGTATTTATTCTTACGTCCACCCCATCCGCTGCGATAACAACTATTTTTGCAGAGCTTTACGGCGGCGACTCCGTTTACGCAGGAAAACTTGTTGCACTTACAACAATTCTATCGGTTATTTCAATGCCCATCGTTGCGTTTTTACTTACAATTTGATTTCTTAGTATTTGACAAATTATCGTAATTACAATATAATTTGTACACAGTCAAAAAAATGTATTTAATTCAAATAATTGATTTTGAACAAAAACGTTCAAAATCTAATATGTTTCCGTAGCTCAGTTGGATAGAGCGACCGCCTCCTAAGCGGTAGGTCGGGTGTTCGAATCACCTCGGGAACGCCAATGAAAACTCCTATCACTTATGTGGTAGGTTTTTTTATTATAAATTTTTCAAAAATAATAAACAAATTTATTGCATTATTTTACGAAATATGTTACTCTAATAATGCCAAACTAATTAAATATGCAAGGTGGTATTTTCTATTTTATGGGGATACTATACCCTTTTATTCCCCTTTTGAATTCTGTTTGAATTTGATAAAAACGCAAATTCTATTATGACAGGATTCGGGTTACACCATTTTGCATAATTAGTTTGGCGACTATCGGAGTTTGCGTTTTTTGTGCGGTTACTTCGGTAGCCGCACTTTTTATTTTTGGGGAGATATAAAAATGGAAACTGAAAAGAAACTGACGGGCTACCCGTCCATAGACAAACCGTGGCTGAAATACTATACCGAAGAGGCAATCAACACGCCGCTTCCGGAATGTACCATATACGAATACTTGTGGGAGAACAACAAAGACCATTTGGACGATGTGGCACTTATCTATTTCGGCAAGAAAATCACTTATGGGGAATTGTTTGAGAATATAGACAAAACCGCCCGTGCTTTTTCATCGATAGGTGTAAAGCAAGGCGATATTGTAATTATGACAACAGTCACAACGCCCGAAACTATTTATGCTTTTTATGCTCTTAATCGTTTAGGTGCTATTCCTAATATGGTTGATCCGCGTACAAGCACAGAAGGAATAAGAGATTATATTGTTGAGGTTGATTGTAAATTTATTTTTTCGTTAGATATTGCATATACGAAAGTTGAAAAAGCTATCATTGGCACTAATGTGAAACAAATAATCATTTCTACCCCCGGAGATTCACTTCCGCAACCTAAAAAAACATTTTACAATGCCTCCAGCAAAATAAAAAAGTCATTTCCGCACTTAAATAATATTAGTATTCTTTGGAAAGATTTTATTAAAACTAACACAACTCTAGTGAATTTTGTTCCTTATAAAAAAGATTCTTGTTGTGTAATGGTTCATACCGGAGGCACAACCGGTATGCCCAAGAGCGTAATGCTATCGAATGAAAATCTGAACGAAATGGTCACAAGCTTTACCCATAATGGTTTATTCTTTGAAAAAGGAAGCACTCTTTTAAGCATTATGCCGCCGTTTATCGCTTATGGAATAGTAAATGGTGTTCATGTTGTATTGTGCAGAAACATGAAAATTGTATTAGTTCCGGCATTCGATCCCAAAAAGTTAGCTGATTTAATCCTTAAGTATCATCCTACAAATATGCTCGCAACGCCGACACACTATGATTATTTGATATCAAGCAAAAAAATAAAAGAATCCACCGATCTCTCTTTTATCAAAATGGTAGGAATAGGCGGAGATGGGTTGCACATAAATAACGAAAAGCGCCTAAATGAATTTTTTGCAAAACATAATTGCCCGTCAGCCGCAATAAAAGGATACGGAATGACGGAAGTAAGCGCAGCAGCTTGTGCTAACAGGCCGGAAAACAATGTAATCGGTAGTGTAGGATTGCCCTTTGTAAAGGTAATAATTTCTGCATTTGAGCCGGAAACAGATAATGAGTTAAAATACGGAGAAAAGGGCGAAATATGTATTTATTCGCCGTCTACAATGCTTGGGTATTACGGTAAGCAGGAAGAAACAGATAATGTATTAAAAGTTCATTCTGACGGAAAAGTTTGGGTACATTCAGGCGATATTGGATATGTCAGTGATGAAGGCAATGTATATATTGAAGGCAGAATTAAACGAATGATCATTCGTTTCGACGGCTTCAAGGTATTTCCTTTACAAATTGAAAAGGCAGTAATGGCTTGTGATGAAATTGAAAACTGTTGCGCCGTCGGAATTTCCGATTCATCACACAGTCAGGGTAAATTACCATTCGTGTTTGCCGTTAAAACCAAAGATTGCGCAAAAAATGATGTTGAATTGTCTAAAGAACTAATGAGCATCTGTCAAGATACATTGCCGGAATATGAGCAGCCTGTTGGATTTGAGTTTATCGATAAATTACCGCTAACTTCGATTGGCAAAGTCGATTATCGTGCATTGGAACAGCAAGCGGAAAACAAGTGAACATCTAACACCACAAGATACATCACGGTATCACATCGAACTATTGTCGTTTCCCGTTTTTCGCCCTGTCTGCTAATTGCTTGCTAATCGGAGCGACTAAAACGGCATAAAATGAGCAGAGACAGCAAGGGAAAATACCGCTTCGCAATCCTCGAAAACGCCGTAAAATAAGGGATTTTCAGGGACTGTGAGGTACACCGACTTTCGCTGCAAGCCGAACTCCTAAGCGGTAGGTCGGGTGTTTGAATCGCCTCGGGAATGTAAAATTTATAAAGCCGAAAAACTTAATTTGCAAGGATATTTAGCCTTCTCTTTTTTTGATATTCCTGCTAAATGATTTAATTCGTAAGAACATTGTTAGATAAACGAAATTAAATTTCAGTTCAATATTTTTTATTCAAATCACCTTATTTATAAAAATCAGTAAAAAATATCGCAATATTTTGTATCGAATTATACAAACAAATAATATTGACTATTTAGACGTTTATGATATACTATTACTATAAAATCGTGAATGAGGTAATTATGAATTATAGTGACTTAAAAGAGTATTGTATCGAATTATCAAAAATCTTATGGGCAGAGCCGTACGGTGACTTCAAAAATCCGTGTATAGTTGTTACGAAAAACAGCAGTTATCCTTCTCAGCTTTGGGATTGGGGCAATTGGGCAAATAACGTAGCATTACGTCAAATTGCAACATATCAAAATAAACAGGATGAACTTTTGGCATACGAAAAAGGTTCTGTTATGAACTTTCTTAATGAACAGCACGACGACGGAAGCATCGAAATTGCCGTTTTCAGCGGAAAAGAATACGATTTTGTTTCTCTTATGCCCCACAGAAACGTTCACAAGCCCGTTTTGGCACAGCACGTTGCGTTTATTTTGAAATATAATCCAAGCGAAGTTGAATGGGCAAAAGAAATTTTCCCGAAGCTGAAGAAATTCAATCAATTTTATGAAAACAATGCGAAGCACGAAAGCGGTTTATTCTATTTCTTTGACGACTTTGCAATCGGTGTAGATAACGACCCGTCCACGTTCTACCGTCCCGATAACAGTTCGGCATCAATATTCCTTAACACTTTAATGTACGGTGAATTAGGCGCGATGTCATACATTGCATCGCTTATTAGCAACGAAGACGACGCCGAACTTTACAAGAACAAGCAATTAGAATTAAAAAATGCAATAAATGAGCATTGCTACGACGAAAAAGACGGAATGTATTACAGTTGTGACATCAATCTTCGCCCCATTGACCCGAACGTACTTCTTCATTCGGGTGCGCCGAGGCACTATTCAACATTGATACAGCGTTTAGGATGTTGGAGTTCGTTCCTTCCCCTTTGGGCAGGAATTGCCACAAAAGAACAAGCCGAACGCATTGTAAAAGAAAATCTTTTGGACGAAAAAGCATTTTGGGCGAATTTCGGTGTAAGGTCGCTTTCGAAATACGAAAAAATGTACCGTCTTGTAGGAACGGGAAATCCTTCAAGCTGGCAAGGCGGAGTTTGGATATTGTCAAACTATTTCGTATTCAAAGGATTGCTTAGATACGGATATAAAGCAGAAGCAGACGAGCTTGCAACGAAAACTCTCGACCTGTTAGCCGAAGACCTTAAGAAAAACGGAGCATTCCACGAATACTATGACCCTGACACCGGCGAAGGTCTTTTCAATAAGGGATTTTCAAGTTGGAACCTGCTCGCATTTAATATGATAGAATACTTTGAAGGAAAAGAACTTATTTCCGCTTATTCCGAATAAAGTTAAAGCCGAATTCATTATGAATTCGGCTTATTTTTTACCAAATATGATCGGGAAGCGTAATTCCTTCGGGTTCAAGCATTCCCTCTTTCCCGTCCTCGGTTCCATTTTCGGGTCGGTCATTGCTGAACCAATCGGTTATGTTATATTCTCTTTGCGTTTCGGTATCAATCACGGTGTCCTTCTTTTTCCTGCAAGATGTAAGCGAAAAGCAAAGAATTATTGCCAAAGCAACTATTATAATTTTTTTCATACTTTCCCCCTACTTCAAATATTCGGATGCTGATGAATAATACTTCATCAACGTATTGAAAACGTTTTGGAGTTTCTCGTCTTCGGAGTTCATTGCGTTAATGTACGATGTAACACTGTATTTGACCGTATTGCTTTCAGCTTGGTCCTTATACATTACTTTAACGGTCATTTCCTTGAAAATATCCGTTAAATCAATCGGAACGTAAATGTAATATCCGCTCGGGCATTTTGTAACGGAATCAATTCTGAGTGCCTTATCGTCAAAGAACACATTTGCATAAAGTCCGTTAGGATTATCCGTTTTTACCAAATATCTTAAGAAAATCTTATTCTTTAATACAATTCCCGCACCTGCAATTTGCGAATGCTCATTTTCACACTTTTCAACCTCTGTATCAAGAACATTTGCTGTTTCGGGAACTGTGCTTGTTGCAAACTGTTTTTGCTTATCGGTCAAATCTGCATTTACAAGGTTGTCAGCATTGAATTCGGAATACTCCTGTACGGCGGCGCCGTAATTAAGAATATCAGTCATCAGCGTGCAAAGCTGCGCATCGTCACTGTGTTTTTCAAGCATAGTATAACAGTATTCTTTAACAGAATATTTTATTGTTGCTCCGGCACAATCTATTTCGTCCATAGTGCCATGGAGTGTGGCGGTTATGGGCTCACCCATTTTATCGGGAGTTATTCCCTCAAAAGTAAAAACAAGATAATTTCCTTTTTCTTCATAATCGGAAATTTTCGTTTTTCTTCCGTCAAATGTGCAAATAATGTACGGGTCCGAATATCCTTTTTCTTCGTCAAAAAGCGTCTTTGATGCCTTAAAGCACATATCAAGTCCGCTTGTAATATCAAGCGAAGCGCCCGCAATGTTCAAGTTTTCAACCGCAGCTACCGAATTTTCATCCGGAACAAGATAATCATAATCAAATTCATCATCAATTATTTCCGGTGTAGGCGTAGGCTTTTCCGTAGGAACCGCCGTTGCATTGCTCGTGGGTGCAGGTGTTGCCGCAACCGCATCTTTTCCAACCGTAATACTTCCGTTCACCGTTTCAAATTTTACAGACTGAATATTGTAATTTACAATTCCGTAATTTTCATAATCATAGGACAGTTCTATGGGATAAACGCCGTCCGGCGTATTT
The DNA here is from genome assembly GCA_045600705.1 of Clostridia bacterium. Taxonomy (GTDB): domain Bacteria; phylum Bacillota; class Clostridia; order Christensenellales; family QALW01; genus UMGS1322. The sequence continues at coordinate 10,366 of JAZRYL010000049.1, forward strand.
CCCTTAACGGCAAACGTCAATGTGCAAAGCACGCCGTTATCCTTGATATTTTTCGGCAACGTATCCCCCGACCAAGCGAGAATATACGGACTTTTTGCCGGAGAAGCCTTTGATATTACCTTTGAATCAAAGGAGGCTTTCGACATAATTCCGTTTGAGTCCACGCTTACAAGTTCAAAATAAGCGGACTCATATTTCACCGATATAATTGCACCGATGATACCGGGATTATTGTCTACCGTAATTTTTACATCTACTTTTTTATCTCCGTTTTGTATGCCATTTGAATTAACGGCAACATTCTCCGCCGTGACGGACGCAAGTCCTGAGCCGGAAACATAAAACGCAGTAAAAAGCAATATAAAAGCAACTGTTAATGCAAGTATTTTCTTCACAAAACAACCTTCTTATACGAAAAATAAGGGTGCAATCAGCACTTCGTTTAATTATAATTCACCAAGTGTGATTTTAATATTCATTTCAACTCCGGAACGAACGATTTTACAGTCAATTTCGTCACCTACGGAGCATTTATCAATTTCAGCCATTATTTCGGCAATGCGGGTAATTTTTACGCCGTTGAATTCAACAATAACATCATTTATCTGCAAGCCGGCTTTTTCTGCCGCACCCTCAGGCGTCATTTCAGTAACACGTACGCCCACGGGATTCCCCTGCTGATCAAACATATTTCCAATGGTTGCATTTATTCCCGCACGGGAAACTTTACCGTTTTTGATAAACTGTTCGGCAACATCCTTAGCAGTGTTTACCGTTATGGCAAATCCCATTCCTTCAACGGTTTTTCCGCTGAGAATTGATGTAGACTCCTTTAACGTGGTAATTCCGATTACCTCGCCTTCAATGTTGAACAACGGTCCTCCGCTGTTGCCCGAATTTATAGGCGTGTCAATTTGAATCATTTTATATGTATAGTTATTGTTTTCAACATTGCGATGAATTCCCGAAACAATTCCCACGGTCAACGAATACGTGTATCCCATAGGATGCCCTATTGCAATGGCATATTCACCGATAGACGTTTTGTCCGAATCTCCCAATTTAACGGGTTTAAGTTTTTTATCAACAGTAACCTTTATGACTGCGACTTCGGTTCTTTCATCAAATCCAACTATTTCGGAATCAACGGTGGTACCGTCATAAAATTCCACGGTAATTTTGTTTACATCGGCAACTATATGGCTGTTGGTGAGAATATATCCATCTTCTTTGAACACAAAGCCCGATCCCATGCAAGAAAGCACTTCTTCGTTGCCGGACACAGTATATCCGCGAAGTATAACGACAGAATCCTTGTTTTCGTTATATATTTTCGAAAAAGTAGTGTTATCCACACTGTATTTTTCGTTACCGTTTACAACGGGTTTATTCTCTTTTTCTTCGGCAGAATCACTGTTGTTTTTTTCTTCTTTCTTTTCTTCCGTTTGAACCTGCGCCGTGTTTTCGGAATTCTGCGGTGCTTTATTCTGCTTTAATAAAAAAGCGTACGTTGCAATTCCGCTTATGAGAGCAACTATAATAATAATTGCCAAAACTCCCAAAAAGCCTATGCCTTTTCTCTCTTTCAACCCGGAATCAAAATAATCGTCTTTCATACCTATTCTCCTGCATATTCAAGCGTAAATACAAATTCGGTTCCCTCTCCTTGCGTACTTGAAACCTTAATTTCCTGCTTGTGCTGATCAATAATTGATTTTACAATGGGAAGTCCGAGTCCCGTACCGCTCTTGTGTCCCGTGTGAGCCTTATCAACCGTGTAAAATCTATCCCAAATAAATTTCAAGTCTTCGCTTGAAATACCTGTGCCCTCATCCTTTACGGAAACAATTACCTTTTTGTCCTTGCGGGTGCATGAAATAATAAGTCTTTTATCTTTCGGAGTAAACTTGATTGCATTGTCGATTAAATTCTGCAAAACACGTTCGATTTTATCCTGGTCTGCCAAAACGGGAATTCTGTCTTCGTCAATATTTATTTCAGGAAGAATACCCTTATTTTCAATTTTTTGGCTGAATCTGATTATTACACGTCTTAGCAGTTCCGCTAAATCGAATTCGGCAATATTGAATACTTCCCTGCCCGACTCAATTCTGCTCAAATCAAGCATACTGTTCACAAGTTTTGTAAGGCGTTTTACCTCCGAAGAAACAATTTCCAAGTAGTTTTTGTACTTATCCTCGGGAATCGTGCCGTCAAGCATACCTTCAACAAATCCGTTAATCGACGTCATAGGTGAACGCAGTTCGTGTGCGGCATTGGAAACGAAATCACGTTTGGAAGCATCGCTTATTGCAAGCGACTCCGCCATTTTATTAAATCCGTCGGCAAGTTCGGTAATTTCATCTTTTTCGTTAAAAACTACTCTTGTATCGAATTTGCCTCTTGCAATTTCTTTAGTTGCAAGGTTAACCTTTTGTACTCGTTTAACAAATCTGTTTGTCAAAAAATAAAAAGCAATAAATCCCACAATGCTCAGGATGATTGCAGGAATCCAAAGTGTTCTTACGATTTTCTTATACGTATTCGTAACACTCGTAAGGCTTGAATGAATAATAAGTATCGACCACGGTGCGGCATTTGCCGGATCGTTCATTCTTCTTATCGGGTATGCAACCGTGGAAACCTTTTCGCCCATTTCCTTATTGAAATAGTCGGAATGAATGTAAACCTCTTTATTTTCAACGACGGTTTCTAGTATGTCATTGCTCACCTGAAGCTGAGGATTGATTACAACGTTTTTGCGGCTCAAGTCATAATTTATAATGCCCGAATCCGCATTTGCAATCTGTATTGACGCATCAAAGTCCTTTGCGGTAGTTTTAAGCACGGGAATTGTATTTCCGTTTTCGATATCAACGTTTGTCAATTCTCCGCTTGAATACATTGAAGCGATTTCTTTTGCACAATTTATAACTGCTTCTTCACGAATCGACGTGAGATTTCTCTTATAAGAAACAGTAAGCGTTCCGCCAAGAACGCCTACAAATAATACAAATATCAGTAAATAAATTGCCAAAAGCTTCGCTTTTAATGAGCGAATTATCATTCTGACATTACCTCGAACTTATATCCGATACCCCAAACGGTCTTAATCGTCCATTCGTCGTTTCCGCCGACTTTTTCTCTGATACGCTTAATATGAACGTCTACCGTACGTGAATCTCCGAAATATTCAAATCCCCAAACCTGTTCAAGAAGCTGTTCTCTTGTAAAGACTTTCTTCGGGTGTGAAGCAAGATAGTACAAAAGTTCGATTTCCTTGGGAGGCATTTCGATTTTATTGCCCTTATAAGTTACCGTGTAGTCGGTAATGTTTATGGTAAGTTCCTTAAACTCAACGTTTTGGTTTACTTCTTCCCTCTGGGAACTTCTTCTTAAAATAGCCTTAATTCTTGCGATAAGTTCCTTAGGCTCAAAGGGCTTAACAAGATAATCGTCTGCGCCGAGTTCAAGCATAAGAACTTTGTCGAACACCTCTCCTTTTGCCGAAAGCATAATTATGGGAGTGTTGTCAATTCTTCTTATTTCGTTGCAAACCTGCATGCCGTCCATAACGGGAAGCATAATATCAAGAACAACGATTTTCGGCTGAATTGCTTTGAACTTGTTTACGCCTTCCTCGCCGTCAGCGGCGGTATAGACATCATAGCCCTCTTTTTCAAGATAGAGCTTTACAAGTTCGGAAATATGAGTATCGTCATCAACTACAAGAATTTTAGTTTTCGTAACCATATTTTATCTCCTAAAAAGTTAATTTATTTATTATATTTGGTATTATAGCATAGAAAAATGGAATAATCAACACTATTTGACAAAAAATAATTCAAAAATTTTATTTGAATTCAACTACGGTAACTCCTGCATCGCCCTCACCGTAAGCACCCATTCTGAACGATTTAACTCGTTTGTTTTGGCGCAGATACTCATTTATTGCATTTCTGAGTGCGCCCGTGCCCTTGCCGTGAATAATCGTTACAGTGCCTAAATTTCTTCCGTACGCAAGGTCAAGATACATATCAACGTTTGCTATTGCCTCGTCTGCAAACTGTCCCCTAACATCAATAGATGCGGAAACATTTTCATGCGAACGCTGAATTTTAACTGACGAAGCCGTTTGTTTTTTATCGGAATTTTTGGGATATGTCAAATTTTCCTTTGGAATTTCCATTTGAACTATCCCGACACGCACAAGTGCCTTGCCTTTTGCATTGGGCAAAGATTCAAGAACGCCTTCTTTGTCAAGCGTGGTAACATAAACGTCCATTCCGAGCAAGAAATCGTCTATCGGCTTTCCGCCTTCGAATACCGTTACTTCTTCATTCTTTTGTTTTGAAGTAAGTTTTTTCCGTTCCTCTCTCGCCTTGAAAATCGACGACGGGTCGTTCAAGGAAAGATTCTTCATTTTTTCAATGATTTCGTTAGCATCATTCAGTGCTTTTTCCCGAATTTTTTCAGCCTGCTTTTCCGCATCGCGAATCATCTTTTCTTTTTGCTTTTCAAGTTCCTTTTTCTCTTTTTCAAAACGGCGGCGTTCCATTGCCACTTCATTTTTAACCTGCTGTGCTTCTTCTCTCTGTGCCTGCGCCGATGCTCTGTATTCCTCGGCGTTTGTGAGCACTTTTTCAAGTTTTCTTGAATCGTCGTCTATATAACTTCTCGCTCTGTCGATAAGATACTGTTCAAGTCCGAGTTTCGACGAAATCAAAAAAGCATTACTGTTGCCGGGAACTCCCACCATCAGTCGGTATGTGGGTTTTAGTGAAACAACGTCAAACTCCACGGAAGCATTTTCGCATCCGCCGTGAGAAAGTGAATATGCTTTAAGTTCCGCATAGTGCGATGTAACAATCGTCCTTATACGACGTTTGCGCATTTCTTCCAAAATGCTCATTGCAAGTGCTGCGCCCTCGGTAGGGTCGGTACCTGCGCCTAATTCATCAAAAAGAACCAATGATTTATCGGTTATATTCTTCAGAATTTCCGCAATATTTTTCATATGAGATGAAAACGTGCTTAAATTCTGTTCAATACTCTGTTCATCGCCGATATCCGCAAATACGTTGTCAAATACGGGCATCTTTGAACCCGGAAGTGCGGGAATATGAAGTCCCGACTGTGTCATGAGAGCAAAAAGTCCCACGGTTTTAAGCGTAACGGTTTTTCCGCCCGTGTTAGGTCCGGTAATCAGCAACTCGGTAAATTCCTTGCCAAGCCAAAGTGTTATGGGAACTACTTTTTTTCTGTCAAGAAGCGGATGCCGTCCCGAAACGATTTTTACAAAACCTTTGTCATTTATATCGGGACATACGCCGTCAAAATCTCTGCTTAATTTTGCCTTTGCAAATATAAAATCAAGTTGTGTCATTATTTCCGTATCGGAAACAAGTATTCTGTATATTCCGTGAAGACGTGCCGAAAGATCTTCGAGAATTCTGACGATTTCATCACGTTCATCAAGTTTAAGCTGCCTTATATTGTTATTGATTTCAACTACCGCCATAGGCTCGATGAAAAGAGTTGCTCCGCTTGCGGACTGATCGTGAACTATTCCCGGTACCCTGCCCTTATGTGTCGCAATAACGGGAAGAACATATCGGTCGTTTCTCATTGTCACGATTGCTTCCTGAAGCACTCCGTCTTTATCGAGTGCGTGCATTATTCCCGTAAGTCTTTCCTTGATGCCGTCACTTAACTTTTTGATTTGACGTCTGATTGAAGCAAGTTTTGCGCTTGCATTATCCGCCATTTCATCTTCGTTTACAATGTCTGAAAAGATTTCGTCTTCAAGGTCTTTTGCCGGAGTTAATAACCGTGCCAATGCTATAACACTGCCATCTTCTTCCGTATCGGTAATATTTCTTCTTGCATTTCGCACAGAAGATAAAAATCCCGCAACATAAAGCAATTCTTTCATGGAAAGTGTTGCATTCAGTTTCAAACGGTCATTTATTTTTCTTATGTCGTTAAATCCGTTTATCGGCGAAGAACCGATTTTTTCCATAATAGAAAGTGCTTCGTTAGTTTCACCAAGTGCAGAAAGCACGTCTTCTTTTTCCGTAAACGGAGTAAGCGAAAGTGCCTTTTCCTTGCCAAGTGACGAAACGGTATTCTTTGACAGCAGTTCTTTAATTTTGTCAAATTCAAGTGTTCTAAAAACTTTTTCGTTCATTTTTCGTCCCAACTACCTCAATATTTACATTTATTGTACCCTAATTACGGCTATTTTGCAACTTGTTTATTAATTTTTATAAATATTAAAAATATATAGTGCATTTTTTTTGCTTTTGTAGTATAATAGACTTGCATTAAAATGTTCGCTTAAAAATGGAGGTTTTACAATGAGCGGTTACAGACCTGTTAAAACAAAAAGAAAAAGACGGTCAGATCCGAGAATTATACGAATGTTGGTTTTCAGAGTTATTCCGATTGCGCTTGTCATTATTATTTCAATCGGCGGATTTACTCTGTTTGATAAAAAAATAAGTGAAATCATCGCTGCGCAAAAATACAATGCGCTTTCCGAACGGGGAATCATAGACGATCCTACGCAGGAAGGATATACCGCAACAAACATTGATTGGTACAGTGCTTATTCTGCTTCCGACCCGAACGGCTTTGATCCTCTTGAACTTTCTCCTTTGGGACTTTCCGAGGATTTAAGACCCTCTGCCGTACTCACATCCACCGCTTTCGAACGTGCTTTGGGTTACACAAACAAACAATCGAAAATCTGGTCATTGCACGATTCAGTCAATTCGGATATTTGTGCTTGGGTTTACGTTCCGGGTTTAGGAATCAACTACCCCGTTGCGCAGGATTCCACAAAAGGTACTAAGTTCTATCTTACTCACAGTTACGACAAGACCTATTCCACGTCAGGTGCGGTGTTCCTTTCAAGTGCAAGTTCAATCAACCCGCTTTCAAAGAACCTAATCCTTAACGGTCACAATATGCGTGATAACACGATGTTCGCAACGCTTAACAATTATCTTATGGGAACACGTTCCTACTACGATGCGCACAGATATATATTCATCGACACCCTTTACGGCACATACCGCTACGAAATATACAGCGTGTACAAGACTTCGCCCAGCGGCATTTATTTAAGAAATATCTTTGCAAGCGGTTCCGTATTCCTTAATTGGTGTGCCAACACAAACAACAAGGGTATTTTCAAAGACGAGTCAACCACATTCAGTGAAACTGACAGAATTCTGACTCTTGCAACTTGCGATTCCACAAGTAATTACAGAATAGTCGTTCATGCAAAAATGGTTTACCCCGTCCCCACCGATGAAAACGAATTTGTTTACAATTCCGGTGCTACCGGTCAGGTTATCGACCCGTCAGTCGGTGATCCTATTCCGGAACTTACCCCCATCCCCGCAGACGGATACATTCCCGAACTTGAAGACGAAGAATTTGAAGAAGGCTCACAGTACCGTGTTTATCTTGAAAATGCCGAAAGTGTTCTCAGAGTACGCAGCGGCCCCGGAACAAGTTTTGCATCCCAGGCAGGACTTGCCAACGGCACAAGAGTTACTATCAACGATGATTGCGGTGATTGGGTAAAAATTACATCTAAGGGCGGAATGCAAGGTTATGTTCTAAAGAGCAAACTGCTGAAAGATTCACTGTTCTCGTACGTGATTCCCGAAGGCACCGTTTCCGCACCTGTAATAAACATAATCACACCTGCCCCCGGAGTATAATCGGATAATATTCTAATAATACAAAGCGTTTTATAAGGAGAATTATTATGAGTGAAAATTTAACTGAAAATCGCAGAGCAACCGGACAGTATATAATGCTCGGAGACACAAAAATAAGATATTTTGAAGAAGGCGAAGGCGAAACGCTTCTTATGATTCACGGCCTCGGACAGGCAATGTACACTTTTAGAAAAAACGTTCGTGCGCTTTCGGAATATTGCCACGTGGTAACCGTTGACCTTATCGGACACGGACTTTCCGACAAACCGGAATGTGATTACACAATAACAGATTTTTCCGATATGGTATATGAATTTATTCAAGCAATGGGTTTTAAGAAAGTATCGTTAATGGGTTTCAGTACCGGTGCAATAATCGCCGCTGACGTTGCAATCAAGCATCCCGAAGTTGTTTCTCGATTGATTATGCTTACCCCCGGCGGAGTTATGAAATCATATCCTTCGATTATCAAACAACTGACAATTCCCGTTCTTTCCGACTTTATTTTTACATTCTTCAATACTTCAAAAGTAAAGAGAGTACTTAACGCAGGTTACTTTGACCCCACATTTGTTACAAAAGATATGGTAAAACATTATTACCGTGTTCTATCAAACAAGGAAAATCTTGATGCAGCCATCGTGGCTCTGAGCAGTTGGGACGACAGTGAAATTGCATATTCTCTTTCCGAAATCAAAGCGCCCACTTACATATTCTGGGGCGAAAACGATACTTGGCACGACCTTGAATTATTGGAACTATATGAAGAAGCAATTCCGAGTGTTTATTCGGCAACGTTTGCTGATTGCGGACATTTCCCCCACGAGGAAAAAGCAGATGAACTTAATAAAAAAATGATTGAAATAATGACAAAGGAGATTTAATATGACTGTTGCGATAATCGGCGCCGGAATGATGGGCTCTGCTATGAGCAGACCTCTTTTGGATAACGGAAACGAGGTAATTCTTATTGGCACACCTCTTGACGGCGAAATAATTTCAAGCTTAAAGAAAGATAATTATCATCCCACACTCAAACGCAAAATTGAAGGAAATATATCATTCGGTTATGTTGACGAAATTGACAGCGCAATTGAACGTGCCGATTTGATTATTTCAGGTGTTTCGTCATTCGGTGTTGAATGGTTCGCAAATTTTGTTTTGCCGAAACTTAAGAAAAATTCAACTGTTCTCGCAATAACAAAAGGATTGCACGAAAAAGAAGACGGCTCGCTTGAACCCTTCCCCATTTACTTAAGCGGAATAAGACCTGATGTATCGTTCAATGCGGTAGGCGGTCCCTGCATTAGTTTTGAACTTTTTGACAGAATTTCCACCGAGGTCGCATTCTGCGGAAAAGACAGAAAAAAAGTTGAGGAATTACGCAATATTTTCTCAACTAGATACTATAATATAACCGTTACCGACGACATCTGCGGAATTGAAACAGCGGTCGCATTAAAAAATGCATACGCAATGGGCGTTTCTCTTGCAATCGGACAGTACACAAAAGGAAATCCCGAATTGCCCGAAAAATACAATGCACAAGCAGGTTTGTTCTACGGTGCGGTAAGCGAAATGGAAGCTCTTATCACCCGTTTAGGCGGCAAAAAGAACGCTCTGTTCTTCGGCGCAGGAGATTTATATGTTACCGTATTCGGCGGAAGAACAAGACGTTTAGGCACTCTTTTAGGTGCAGGAAAATCATTTTCCGAAGCACTTGAAATACTTAACGGAGTTACGCTTGAAAGTGTTGCAATTATCAAACTGATTTATAAATATCTGGGAAATGACGTTAAAGATTTCCCGTTCATGAGTCACATGTTTGATTTGATTTCCGAAAAGGAAACGGTAACGCCTTGGAAAGCAATCGTTAAGGATTATTAAAATAACAAATTTATAAATAAAGTAAAAGACTTGTCTTGAGAAAAGACAAGTCTTTTTTTCTATTCGCCAACTCTTTATTTAATCAAAAAAATTCGAATATTTTATGAGAAGAACATTCCGCCGCAGGTATTGAGTATTACTGCAAAAGCGGTAATAATATACTCAACCTGTCCGACCTTGAACTTTTTCTTCGACATATAATACGCCATAAACGGAATAAAATCAATAAAATACCTTGCGCCGAACTGCAAGCCGCCGAGAGTTCTGTGCATACATGTAAAAAGCACAAACATTATGCAAGCCCCGAAAAACAAAATGTCGTACGGCTCATGTTTTTTTATTATGTTTTTAATAATAATGTATGCAAACACCGCTATACACGGATTGAACGCATAGAAAGTATTTGCGCTGAATCTGTTAAGTGCAACAGAAACGCCGTTCTTGCCGATGGAAACGGGAAGTTTTATCGCCTGCCACAAATTTGGCAACAAATAACTGAAACTGAACTGACCGTTTTCCGCCCTGATGAATTCAGGCAAGTAGTTATGACCGAATTCAAAGAAACTGTCAAATCTCACGAAATTATATATCATATAAGAAACGGCAATTATTGCAGGACCAATCAAATAAGCAATCATACTTTTAAGTTCTTTGTTTTCAAAAACAAAGCATCTGTAAAGCAAAAACGGAATAAAAAGCACTGTAAACGGACGGCATCCCACCGCAAGCGCCGCACAAATAAGCGAAGCGATTTTATGTTTTCTGTCGTCGTGCATAATAAACAGGCACGCAAGAGAACAAAGCATAAAAGACAAACTTTGTGCTTCATGCCACACGCCGCCGAAAGAAAAACTTGATATAAGGTTTGTTCCCATTGAAAACAGAAGTCCAAGTACAACGGAAGATTTAACACTTCTGTATTTTGAAAACATCAGTGTAACCGCCACTGCCGAAACACAGCAATAAATGAAAATCAGCAAATTATTGGGTGTGTTCAATCCGAACAGAAAAGTCAGAAAGAATTCCGGAATTGAGGGAACCGGCGGAAAACTTACATAAAGATTTCCGTTATATTCCGCAAGTTCAAGGTAATCAAGTTCGCTCCCTTGAGAAATAAGATATGTTCTTCCCTCTCGCCACGCCAATGCCTGACGGGTATAACTATCGTATACGTTGTGTCCGAAAAGATTCTGTCCGCTTACGATGGCAACCGCCGAAAGAATAATTACCGTGACAAGTAACACTATTCCTGCGGCAAGCATTCTGTCGCTTATACCGATTTTTTTATTATTCATTTATGCCCACCATTGTTGTTCCGAGCGGTCGAATTGAAAGTTCAACGCAGGCATTTTCGCCAAATACCTTTTCCATTTCGGTAATATAATTACTCTGTTCGGACTTAGGTACAAATGCAAGAACCGTTCCGCCGAATCCGCCGCCGTGAATTCTGCATGCACCCTTACCGTTAAGAAGTTTTTGCGAAACGGCAAGTGCAAGTGTCATTGCCTGTTTTACAGAGCCGGTTGCATGTGTATTTTGGAGAAGTTTCCAACTGCTTTCACCGGATTCGTTTATCTGCTTAAAGAACGCATTCAAATCGTTTGCTTTTATTGCATTTACCGCACGGAGAACACGTTTATCCTCCTCAAAGAAATGAATTGCTCTCAAAACTGCTCTGTCGCATACTTTTTCACGAAGATTTCCAAGACGCTCATAGAACAGATTTTCGTTTACATCACGCAAATGTTCTTTACCGAAGAATTTCGCAACCGCAAGCATTTCTTCCGTAATAGCGGCATATTCGTTTGTAAGGTCCGCATGGTCTGCGTGAACGTCGGTAATAATAATTGAATATCCTTTTTTTGCAAAGTCAAAATCAACACCCTCGATAACGGGTTCTTTCGGGTCTGCAAAGTCAATGAATACAAGCTTTCCGAGAGCGCAGGCAGTCTGGTCCATAAGTCCGCAGGGCTTTCCGAAATAATTATTTTCAGCCCACTGACCCGTTTTAGCCGCTTCAACGTTGCTGAGTTGTCCGTCATTGTAAAGATAGTTGAACACCGTATAAATAAGCACTTCAATCGCCGCAGAGGATGAAAGACCGCTTCCGCGAAGAACATCGCTTTGAATATAAGCATTAAATCCACCGATTTTATACCCCAAATCCTCCTGCATATGGTATGCAATTCCTCTGATTAAGGATTTTGTGGTACCTCTTTCGGTAACGTCAAGCGAAAGAGCATTAAGGTCAACGGTATTTTCGTCGTCATATCCTTCCGAAACAAGGCGAACGGTCATATCGTCGGTTTTTCTTACTACCGCAATAGCATCAAGGTTAATGCCTGCCGCCATAACCATTCCGTGCTGATGGTCAGTGTGATTTCCGATTATTTCGCTTCTGCCCGACGTGGAAAAGAACTGTACCTCGCCGTCACCGAACAGTTCGCAGAACTTACTTTGAGCATTTTCATATCTTTTAAGCTGAGTCTTAGCATTGTCGCCGTATATAGTTTTCAAAACTTGAGTATTCTTAATGTTGTCAATAAATTTCATATCTCTTCTCCAATGTGTAATTTTTTATAAATTATATCATATATGAATCAATAATACAACCAATTTATTGACAAATATTCATATTTATTTTATTATAATAGCAGTATTTATTTGGAGGCAATTATGAAAAACATAAAAGAATCAGTAGAAATCTGTACCGAGTTTGCAGTAAAAAAAGGTCTTGTATATGAAGCGGACAAGCAGCTTGTAAGAAATAAGCTTATGTCGCTCTTTAATTTAGATTCGCCGTTTGACGGAAGCGTGGAAGTTCCGGATTCTATCGTTCCGACTATTGAAGAAATGGTCGACTATGCGGCTGAAAACAATATGCTTGAAATGAACACGCCCACTTACAGAGCAATGTTCGATAATAAAATCTGCGGTTGTATGCTTATGATGCAGTCGCAGGCGCAGGAAATCTTCAAAGAACTGTATGAAGAATCTCCCCAAAAAGCAACAGATTGGTTCTATGATCTTTGCAGGGATGTAAATTACATAAGAACCTATGACGTTGCAAAAAATATCAAATACGATTACGAATCTTCCTACGGCACAATGGAAGTAACTATAAACCTTACGAAGCCGGAAAAAGATCCGAAGGAAATTGAAAAGCAAAAGTCAATGCCTCAGACGAATTATCCCAAATGTATGCTTTGCCTTGAAAACATCGGCTATCCGGGACGTCTTGGCTATCCATCACACGAAACACTTCGTGTAATTCCCATAGAACTTGACGGCGAACGTTGGAATTTTCAATACAGTCCTTACGTTTATTACGATGAGCATTGCATTGTTTTCTGCAATGAGCATACTCCTATGACGATGAATGAACGCAAGTTCGTAAGACTCTTTGATTTTATCAACAAATTCCCCCATTACTTTATCGGTTCAAACACACAGTTGCCCGTTGTAGGCGGTTCGATTTTGACTCACGAACACTTCCAGGGCGGCAGGCACACAATGCCTATGGAAAAAGCGGGAGATTTATACACATTTGACGTTCATAACAACAACGTTAAAGCATCGGTAGTAAATTGGCCCATGACTTGTCTTCGTCTTGCAGGCAAGGATTACAAAGAACTGATTGAAATTGCAAATCACATTCTTAAAACATGGCAGAACTATACTGATGAATCGCTTAACATTTTTGCATTCACAGACGGAAACGAACACAATACAATAACGCCTATTGCAAGAATAAATTCAGACGGTTTGTATGAATGTGATATCGTTTTAAGAAATAATCTTACTACCGACGAACTTCCCTTGGGCGTATATCATCCGCATCCCGACAAGCACAACATCAAAAAAGAAAACATCGGTCTTATTGAAGTTATGGGCTTGTTCATTCTTCCGGGAAGACTTAAAAACGAACTTGAAGAAATAGCAGTTGCTTGGACAAACGGAGAAGATATTTCAAATGAAAGCGTTCATTACGACTGGTATAACGGCTTTAGGAACACTTATACTCCTTCATCGCTTGAAGATGCAAAAGAAAAAATCAAAAATATTGTCGGCGGAGTATGTGAAAATGTATTGCGTGATGCAGGCGTATTCAAAGAAGACGAAGCAGGCAGAAACGGCTTGAAGAAATTCCTTGGTGCCTGCGGTTTTGAGGTTTGATATGGATATTCTGTTTTTAGTTCTCGGAACACTTATCTGGCTTGCGATTCCGTGTATTGAATACGGTGTTTTAGGCGGAAAAGTTGCACTTTTCATCGCTATAATGGTACTGTTCTTTGTTTTTGTCATTGCATACGGAATTCTTTCTGTTTACAAATATTTTATGGCAAAATTGAACTGTATTGTTCAAAACAAAATCGTTGAATGGGACAACGGATTCGTTTATAAAAACAAGTCCGTTTTAACTGAATTTATCTTCTGCGGTATTTTCGGAATACTTGTGGGAACGGTAATGATAATCAAAGGAATTTCCTATCTGCCCTCCCTTTGCGGTGCCGTCGGCGGAGCATTTGTATCATTCGGTTGGGTTCTTCTCGGAACTAAGCGAATTGATAAAATCAAAAATGGCGTTCAGGGATTTTTCTTATCCCATGTGGGATTGATTTACAACGGCAAGGCCGAATATTTCAACGGAACGACCAAAGGAATTCTTTCAGCAGAGGAAAAAGACGGCTATCTTGTTCTTGAAATATTATGCAAGAAAAAAACCGAAACATTAAAAGTACAAATTCCCGATGACAAAAAGGACGATGTAAATAAATTCATTGCAGATATGAAGGATTTTTTCAATGAAAACAAACAGAAAACGACTTGACACTGCATATCAAAGACACCTTGATATTTTGCGTGGAACAGGCATAGTTTTAATGGCATTACCCCTTATTTCCGTGGTGATAATCGCAAAACTTTTGGAAAAAGATCAGTACACCGAAGCACTTTACACACTTTTTGTTATTTCGATATTTACATTTGTACTCGGAATTGCAGTAAGTGTAATCGCTTCAATGCGTCAAAACGTTGCAGACGTAATTAATCAAAAACTTTATGCCGTTTGGAAATATAAGCCTGAAACGATTTTTCGTTTTTACAGAAAACTGAGCAGATATGAGAAGAAAACCGTATTTTTTGAATTTCTTGCAGGTTCTGTAATAACTTTGGCAATCGGTTTGATAATGTACTTGAACAAAGTAGCACATTATTTGGGAATAGTTTTTCTTTGTGCCGGAGTGTTTTTGTTTGTTTGTGCAATCGTATCGCTTCCCTACTGTCAGTATCTTCTTTTGAAATTAAGAACCGTAATATTAGGTGACGCCAAAGAAATAATTTTTTCACGTTGCGGAATATGGTATTGCGGCAAAGTATGCTATTTCGGTGACAAGGGCATAACCTATCACAGAGTGGAACGCAAAGAAATACACGGTCAGGACGCAATATTTTTTTATTATACTCAGACACGGGGATTTCAGCAAATACCGAAAGAACTGTGTATTCCCGTTTCACCGAAAATGTCTTATGCGGCTGACGACCTGGTTGCAGAATTCAACCGAAGCGATTTATTGGATATGTAACAGAAAATCTGTCTTGTAAGTAATCAAGGCAGATTTTTTTGTTCACACAAAATTCTTGTTTTTGAGATTGACTATATAACGAAAGAAGTATATAATTTAACAGTATAATTTATTATATAGATAAGAGGCAAATAATGTTTAAGGTACTGTTAAAAAGTGTAAGGGAATACAAAAAGCCCACAATAATTACTATTGTTTTTATTGTTATTGAGGCAATAGTTGAAGCAATTATTCCCTTTATGACCGCAAATCTCGTGAACGAAATAAAAGCAACGAATCTTATTGCCGACGGAAATAAAGATATTAGTTTTATTTTCAAAATCGGTTTGATTCTTTTTCTGCTTGCAGTGGTGTCCCTTTGTTCGGGCGGAATCGCCGGTTTAACAAGTGCAAAGGCATCCGCAGGTTTTGCAAAGAATTTGCGCCACGATATTTTCGAAAGAATACAGACATTCTCATTCGGAAATATTGATAAGTTTTCATCATCCTCCCTTGTAACACGAATGACAACAGATATTACAAACGTTCAGATGGCATATATGATGCTTATCCGTATTGCAGTTCGTGCCCCCTTAATGCTTATATTCTGCATTATTATGGCGGCAATTATGGGTGGAAAACTTGCTCTTACATTCGTGGTCGTTATACCGATTTTAGGTCTTGGCTTGTTCTTTGTAAGTCAAAAAGCAATGCCCGCTTTCAGACGTGTTTTCAAAAAATACGACAAACTTAACGAATCTATTGAAGAAAACGTTCGCGGCATGCGTGTTGTAAAAGGTTTTTCACGTGAAGAACACGAAAAGAAAAAGTTTTCGTTTGCATCCGAAGATATATGCGCCGATTTCACAAAGGCAGAAAGAATTGTTGCAATAAACAATCCTTTAATGCAGTTCTGCGTGTACTTTAATATGGTGTTCATTATGCTTATCGGTTCGAAAATAGCCATTTCAAGTGGCGGAACAACCATTGACGTAGGTCAGATATCTTCAATGCTTACATACGGTTTTCAGGTTTTGATGCAGTTGATGATGCTTTCAATGATATACGTTATACTGACTATTTCAATGGAATCAATCAAACGTATAAGCGAAGTTTTAGTGGAAGAAACAGAACTGACATCTCCGGAAAATGCCGTTAAAACAGTAAAAGACGGTTCAATAGATTTTGAAAACGTAAGTTTCAAATATTCACATAAGGCTCGTTTAAGCGCCTTGCAGGGAATTGATTTACATATTGATTCGGGTATGACCGTGGGAATTATCGGCGGAACCGGTTCAAGTAAATCATCACTTGTTCAGCTTATCCCCCGCCTTTATGACACGGTAGAAGGAAAAGTTTCTGTGGGAGGCGTTGACGTTAAAGAATATGATCTTGAAGCGCTTAGGTCCTCCGTTGCAATGGTATTGCAGAAAAATTTGTTATTTTCAGGCACCATAAAGGAAAATCTTCGTTGGGGTAATGAAAATGCTACCGATGAAGAAATTATCGAAGCTTGCAAGCTTGCGCAGGCAGACGAATTTGTAAATTCGTTCCCCGACAAGTACGATACAAAAATCGAACAGGGCGGTACAAATGTTTCGGGCGGTCAAAAACAGCGACTCTGCATTGCCCGTGCGCTTCTCAGAAAGCCGAAAATACTTATTCTTGATGACTCAACAAGCGCCGTTGACACAAAAACCGATGCTTTAATTCGAGCCGGTTTCAAGTCATATATTCCCGAAACAACAAAAATCATCATTGCTCAGCGTGTATCGTCTGTTCAGGATGCCGATATGATTCTTGTAATGGACAACGGTAAAATCGTAAGCAAAGGCACTCACGAAGAATTATTAAAATCCTGCGATATATACCGTGAAGTATATCTTCAGCAGTCAAACGGAGGTAACGGAAATGAAGAATAAGAAATCCGTTAAATTCGGTATATTATGGCGTTTAATTAAAATGCTTGTGGGATATTATCCCGTTCTCGTTCCCCTTACGGGAGTATGTATTCTTTTTTCGTCGGCAATTTCATCTATTCCGTCGATTTTTACGCAAAAAATCATTGCTCTTATTGAACAGTTTTACATTTCAAAGGATTGGACAACGGCAGCAAAACAAATTATTCCGTTAATTGTTGTTCTTATCGTTTTGTACGTCCTTTCAATCAGTTCAATGACGCTGTACACTCAGCTTGGTGCTAAAATTACTCAGGGATTTTTGAACAAACTTCGTCAAACCGTTTTCAGCGGTATGCAGAATTTGCCCATAAAATACTTTGACACTCATAAGCACGGAGATATAATGAGTTACTATACCAACGATATTGACTCTATCCGTCAGCTTGTGTCGCAGGCACTTCCCTCTTTGATAACTTCTGCGGTAATCGTTGTAACTGTTCTTTCCATTATGCTTTATTACAGTATTTGGATGACTCTTGTAATTTTGCTTGGTGTTGTTGCAATGGTATTCGTTTCAAAAACCGTCGGCGGCGGAAGTGCTAAGTATTTCGTTCGTCAGCAGCAATCCACCGCAAAGTCCGAGGGTTTCATTCAGGAAATGATGAACGGACAAAAAGTTATCAAGGTGTTCAGTCATGAAAAAGAATGCGAAAAAGATTTTGAAAAGGTAAACGAAGAACTTTATTCCGACAGTTACAAAGCGCACGCTTATGCAAATATGCTTGCTCCCATAATAATCAATATCGGAAACGTTTTATACGTTCTTATCGCAATTGTCGGCGGTTTGTTCCTTGTTTCAAAAACGCCGAACTTCAGTATTTCCGGAATGGCTTTCAGCATAAGTATTTTGGTTCCGTTCCTTAATATGACTAAACAGTTCACAGGTAATGTAAATCAGTTTTCACAGCAGATAAACGCTATCGTAATGGCAATGGCAGGTGCAGAACGTATATTTACAATCATGGACGAAAAGCCGGAAGACGACAACGGATACGTTACACTCGTAAATGCTGAAATCGACGAAAACGGCAACATTACCGAAACAGCTGCTCATACAGGCAAATGGGCTTGGAAGCACCCGCATACAGACGGAACTCTCACCTACACCGAACTTAAAGGCGATGTAAGACTGACCGACGTTGATTTTGCATACGAAAAAGGCAAAAATGTTCTTCATAATGTTTCGGTTTATGCAGAGCCCGGACAGAAAGTTGCGTTCGTTGGTGCTACCGGTGCAGGTAAAACAACTATTACGAACCTTATCAACCGTTTCTACGACATTGATGACGGTAAAGTAAGATACGACGGAATAAACATTAACAAAATCAAAAAATCCGATTTGCGCCGTTCATTGGGCATAGTTTTGCAGGAAACAAACCTTTTCAGCGGAACGGTTATGGAAAACATTCGTTACGGTAATCTTGAAGCCACCGACGAAGAATGTATTGCCGCCGCAAAACTTGCGGGTGCGGATGACTTTATTACACGACTTCCGGCAGGATATAATACGGAACTTGCCAATAACGGTTCAAACCTTTCGCAGGGACAAAGACAGTTGATATCCATTGCCCGTGCGGCAGTTGCCGACCCGCCGGTTATGATTCTTGATGAGGCTACTTCATCTATCGACACCCGTACCGAAGCAATCGTTCAAAGAGGCATGGATAAGCTTATGGAAGGCAGAACGGTATTCGTTATCGCCCACCGTCTTTCAACGGTTATGAATTCGGATGTAATTATGGTTCTCGACCACGGACGAATCATCGAACGAGGAACGCACCAACAGTTACTTGAACAAAAAGGTACATATTATCAGCTTTATACGGGCGCATTTGAGTTAGAATAATACCTTTATTCAAAGCATCATATACTGAATATATTTAAGTAAAATTCTTTGCAAGTGAACTTTTTGAGGAATAAAAGCAAAAAACAGTTTGAATTTTGTTGCGATAACAATTTCATCCGATAACATCAGGATTTGGAATTGATTTTTCAAAAAGTTCTTGCATAATTTTTACAACAGTGTTAGAATATACTTGTACTTGTGTTACGGAGATATGAGAGTAAAATGGGTGCAATATCTTTAATGGGTATTGTGTAGTTTTACTCTTTTTTTGTTAAGGAGAAAAAAATGAAATCAAAAGGAAAAGACAGTTCGATTAAAGCACAGTATATTTCCATTTTTTTGTGTTGGCTCACATACACGACGATTTATTTCGGAAGATATAGCTATAATGCAAATATCACGCTGATAGAAAGCAGTTATCAGGTTTCCCACCGTGATGCGGGACTTGTAATTACATTTTTCTCTATCGGCTACGGCTTAAGTCAGTTTTTTCACGGAATAATGTGCAAAAGGTATTCAAGAAAGTACGTTGTTCCAATTGCCGTTACGGTTGCGGGAGTAATAAATCTTTTGATTTATTTCGGAATACCGTTTTTCGCCATAAAATATTTTTGGTTCATTTCCGCACTTGTACAAGCACTTCTTTGGCCTATGATGCTTCAAATCATAAGCGAAAATGTCGAAGAAAAGTTGATGAACAAAGCCATAATGCTTATGAGTACAACTACCTCATGCGGAACGTTATTAGTCTACGGAATCAGCGCACTGTTTGCGAAAAACAATTTCCGTGCAACGTTTTTATTCGGAACAATCGTTCTTTTTGCGGTGGCAATTACTTGGCTGATTTTATATAAACCCGGCAATTTCTTAAAAAATGAGTCCACTTCCGAAAAATCAAGCGACATCAAAATTAAACCTTCAGTATACGTTATATTGCCTATTTGCTTGTTGATTTTACTTTCCATAATCATAAACTTCGGAAAAGACGGCTTGCAAGCATGGGTACCTGCTATTCTTAAATCGACCTACGGATTAAACGATAATTTATCAATTATTCTGACACTTGTCCTCCCCATTTTCGGAATATTCGGTGCGTCGTTTGCGGTAGTTCTTAATAAGAAAATCAAAAGAGTTATCTCTTTACTTTTGTTTTTCTGTGCATTTATCACACTGTTTGAAATAGCAGTAACGCTTTTCCAATCAAATCTTGTAATTATGTTAGGTTCATTCGGAATGCTTGAACTTCTTTTTCACGGTTCGTGCAGTGTTATAACAACCTTATTCCCTCTTTCAGTGCGTAACAAATTCAATGCCGGAACATTAACCGGTCTTTTGAACGGAAGCGCATATATCGGCAGTGCGGTCAGTTCCTACGGATTAGGCGCAATAGCGGACGCTTCGGGTTGGAATGCCGTGTTTATAACATTAATCGGAACAATGGTCGCCGCAATACTGTTTTGCGTTGTATACCGTCTTATTTTACTTAAAAACAAGAATTTCGAGGTATAAAAAAGGTGCGGTCAAAAACCGCACCTTTTTTCTTTACTTAAAGAAAACATAACTGATAAGTCCGCTGAATATTATCATCGCAATACTGATTCCGATAAGCAATCCGCTTTGCCAAAGCATACTCAAAAACATCAGCACAAGTCCGAGCCCCATAACGGTTTTCGTTAGAATTGAAAATCCGTCAAGTTTTTTCTTCGGTTTTCTTATTTTATCAAGTCGTTCCCGGCGTTGCTTTTCTTCGGTATTCTCTTCTTCGTTTTCGTCAATAACAATTACTTCGTCATTCATATTATTTCTCCAACAAACTGTCAATAAACTTGCAGATTTTTCCGTGAGTTTCTTCCTTAGAGCCGTCAACGTTAATAACCTTTACCCTATCGGGATAATTTTCCGAAACATATTCAAAGCCCTTGTTTACGCCCTCAAAGAACCTATCTCCCGCCATTTCCATACGGTCTTTCGTATCGTTTCCGCCCTTGCGCTTGAACGCAATTTCAGGCGAAAGCTTGAGCATCAGTGTCACATCCGGAAATCTGTTGCCTATTGCCTTGCCGTTAAGATACTCAACCGTATCTTTTCCCAATTCTCTGCCAAAGCCTTGATATGCAAGTGTGGAATCAATAAATCGGTCAAGAATAACAATATTTCCCTTGTTAAGTGCAGGAATAACTATTTCCTCCATGTGCTGTGCTCTTGCCGCTTCGTAAAGGAACAGTTCGCACATCGGCGAAATTTCCGCATTTTCCGCATTAAGCAGAATGTCACGAATTTTTTCCGCAACTCTGCATCCGCCCGGTTCTCTCGAAACCGTAACGTTATATCCTTTATTTTCCAAATACTCTTTTAATAATTTTATCTGTGTACTTTTTCCGCATCCGTCGGTGCCTTCAAAAGAAATAAGCATTCCGTTCATATAGTTTGTCCTTTTTTGTTTATTTTCAACAATATTGTACTATTTTTTTTAATATTACGCAAGTAAATAATATTTTGCTTGCTAAAAAAAGCTTTTTTGTGTACAATATATGCGTTAATGCGCTTGTAGCTCAGTGGATAGAGCACCAGACTCCGACTCTGGGTGTCACAGGTTCAACTCCTGCCAGGCGCACCAAAAAAAATGATTCATTCTGTTATGGGAATGAATCATTTTTTTGTCGAATTTTGTTGACTGTTCATAACAAATTATGATAAAATGTTCTGCGTAGCGCGACGGAACACGTAATGTTGTGCAAAAATAAATATAGGAGGTTTTCTTATGGGAAACATTGACTGGTCGGCATTTTTCAATAATATTACATCTGTCGGCATCCAAGTAATTATTTCACTTGTAGCACTTTTTATTTCATTCAAAATCATCAACTTTATCGCAAAAAAAGTCGAAAAAAGACTTTTAACGTCAAAGTATGCTGATAAAACAATTTCAAAGACTTTTATCTATGTCGGAAAAATTGCTTTGAAAATTCTTGTTGTAATCTGTATCGTCGGATATCTCGGAATTGATACTTCCGGTCTTTCAGCACTTATTGCATCACTTGGTGTTTGCGTAGGTCTTGCCGTAAACGGTACACTTTCAAACCTTGCAGGTGGCGTAATGCTTATTATTACACGTCCCTTTAAGGTTGACGATTTCATCGAAGCAGCCGGTTTTACCGGAACGGTTGAAGAAATCCGTATCGTTACAACTGTTATTCGCACTCTTGACAACAAGGTAGTTTACATTCCCAACGGCAGTCTTTCAACCGCTAACATCGTAAACTATTCCGAAAAAGAAACACGCCGTGTTGACCAGGTATTCGCTATTTCTTACAGTGCTGATTTCGAAAAAGCAGAAAAAATCATTCTTGATGCCTGCAACGCTCACGAACTTGTTCTTAAAGACCCCGCTCCCTTCGCACGTGTTTCAAAGCACGGTGAAAGCAGCATTGAAATCACAATGAGAGCATGGACGAAAAATGATGATTATTGGACTGTTTATTTCGACCTTATTGAAAAAATCAAGAAAGAATTCGACAGTGCAAATATTGAAATTCCGTTTAATCAAATGGACGTTCATATTAAGCAGTAATTATTTCTCATATTATAACTTTCAGAGCAGACTGTTCGGTCTGCTCTGTTTTTGTCTGTATTTCTCTTTTAATCATCGTTTAATTGCTATTACATAACCTTGTAATATACAATCAACACTGTAGATTTTAGTATTTATCTGTAAAACAATAGATAAAAAAAGCCACCCGATAAGGGTGGCTTAAAATTTTATTTCAGTATTACTTTGAAAATGACTTTTTAACAACAAAAGCAAGTCCAAAAGCGCTGATAATCATAAGTGATGCCATTGCAACAACGTTAACGCTATCGCCTGTTTTAGGTGATGTAGCGGTTGTATAAGCAAGTGCATAAGTTGAGAACTGATTTGCAGCAAATGTAAGAACGCCGGTCTTTTCATCGTACTTCAAAGGTTTAATCGTCTTTGCAGCCGAACCTTCGTGAGTGTAAACAATCGTGAATGTACGACCTGCCGCACGAAGTTCTTCAGGAACAACGATTGTAATCGTTAAAGGCTTGTCTGTGCTTGTAACTCTTGTTTTTTCCTGACCTGCAGCCTGCTTGAAAATATCAATGCTGATATATGAAGCAACCTTGGTCTGACCGTCAAGAGCTTTTTCAATCAAAGCAATGTCTGCTTTGTCAGCAGAAGCAGTAGTTTTTGCTTCAAGTTCCATCCATACCCAAACGCCGGATGCTTTTTCTTCATCGGTAAGATTTACAGCACCGTCATCAAATGAAAGACTTGCTGTGTAGTCATTATTCTTTACCTCGGAAGTAATATTTACAACCTGGTTAGATGTAGGTTCTGTAACTTCATTGCTAACTTCAACATCGGGTGTTGCCGTAGTTTTAAGTTCGTAATAACCGTTAAGAACATCATATGTTACATGCTCGTTATCAGTAAATCCCGCTACACTTACTCCCGTAACTTTGCCATCCTGAATCAGGAAGAACAATGTGCTTTCTTCGGCAGGGCAAGCAGGCAATCCTTCAAGTGCGTATCCTTCATTTGCATAGTACTTGATATTGTAGAACGTCATAGGAAGTGTTTCTTCATTGCCGTTAACTGTAAATACAATAGCAGGAATGTCATCAACTGTTCCCAAGGTAATCATTTTATCTTCACAGTAAAATTTGCCGTCGCCGATTGCATTTACAATGCTCGTCGGATTAACGGAAATTGTGAAAGGAACAACTTCAAATTCAATTTCAGATTCATCACGCCAATCATCGGGGCGTTTGAATACGAATTCATATTCACCGGGCTCGGTAGGACCGATTACACGCTCATATCCGGGATCGTTCCAATCGGATTCGTAACTGCAAGCATGGAATTCTCCGTCTTCAACCGAACGGTAAAGAGCAACGATGTATTTGTTATAAAGACCTGTCATTGCTACTTTATTTCCCGAATTTCCGTTATCGTCGGTGAAAAGATATTTCAAATCAAGTTTTACGGGATTGCCATCTGCCATTTTACTGAGTTCCGGACCGTTATAATTATAGGTCGGTAACACGTATTCGGCAAATGATGTGACGGTAAGCGAAAGTACGATAACTACTCCCACAAAAACCGCCAAAATTGATTTCAGCAATTTTTTGTTCATTTTTATTTCTCCTTATTTTTTATTAGATCTTACGATTTTATTTAGTATATCATATATTTTTTTATTTGTCCATATATAATTTAAATAGCAAACAAAAAAACCGCAAAATGCAGTTTTTTTATCCTTTTTTAATTTTCAATCTGTTAAGCGCACGGGCAAGTTCTCCCTGTGCAAGCTTATATTCCTGAATACTTTGCTTTTGAAGCAAATGTTCTCTCGCTATCTCAGCTTCCTCATTCGCACGGTTTATGTCGATTTCATCCAAGAATTCAGCCGAGTCCACAAGAACAAGCACGTCGTTGTCTTCCACCTTCATAATGCCGGGTGAAACAGAAACAACCACGTTCTCTCCGCCCGGTTCTCTGAATGTCAATTTCCCCGGCACGATAGCGGTAATTACGTTTCGGTGATTGGCAAGAACGCCGTACTGACCTTCTACCGTCGGCAAAATCATTGATTCGCACTGACCTTCGAACAAAGCTCTGTCCGCCTCAAGAATATGTGCATAAAACGTTTTCATGCTTAACCCTCTTTTTTGTTTTGCGCCGCTTTTTCCAAAACGTCATCAATAGTTCCCACGTTATAGAAAGCGGATTCGTGAACGAAATCAAGTTCGCCGTCAATGATTGCCTTAAAGCCTTTTACGGTTTCCTTTACCGGAACGAACACACCCTTAACTCCGGTGAATTTTTCGGCAACATGGAACGGCTGAGAAAGAAATCTCTGCACTTTTCTTGCACGCATAACCGTGATTTTGTCTTCTTCCGAAAGTTCGTCAATGCCGAGAATTGCAATAATATCCTGAAGTTCATTATATTTCTGCAAAATTTCTTGAACACGGAGTGCAACTCTATAATGCTCTTCTCCCACGATTTCGGGCTCAAGAATACGAGAAGTGGACTCAAGCGGATCAACGGCAGGATATATGCCTTGTTCGGCGATTTTACGGCTTAAAACGGTTGTAGCGTCAAGATGCGAGAATGTTGTTGCCGGTGCCGGATCGGTAAGGTCATCCGCAGGAACATAAATTGCCTGAACAGATGTAACAGAGCCTTCTTTTGTAGATGCGATGCGTTCCTGCAGCGCACCCATTTCTTCGGATAGAGTAGGCTGATATCCTACCGCAGACGGCATTCTTCCGAGAAGTGTTGAAACCTCACTTCCAGCTTGAACAAATCTGAATATATTATCAATGAAAAGCAGAACGTCCTTATGCTGAACATCTCTGAAATATTCAGCCATTGTAAGTCCCGAAAGCGCTACTCTCATTCTGACGCCGGAGGATTCATTCATTTGTCCGAAAACGAGTGCCGTTTTTTTGTTAACACCGCTTTCCTGCATTTCCGACCAAAGGTCGTTGCCCTCACGGCTTCTTTCACCTACGCCTGCAAAAACGGAATAACCGCCGTGTTCCATTGCAACATTGTGAATAAGTTCTTGTATCAAAACGGTTTTTCCAACGCCTGCTCCGCCGAAAAGTCCGATTTTTCCGCCTTTTGAATATGGTTCGAGCAGGTCGATAACCTTAATGCCCGTTTCAAGTATTTCACGGGAAGGAAGATGGTCTTCAAAACTCGGTGCTTTACGGTGAATTTCCCAACGTGTTTCATTTTCGGGAATTTGTTCACCGCCGTCTATTGCCTGCCCTAAAACGTTAAACATTCTGCCGAGTGTGCAGTCACCCACCGGAACGGAAATGCATTTGCCCGTTGCAGTTACTTCCATACCACGGTACATATTTTCGCTTTCAGCAAGCATAATGCAGCGAACTGTTCCGCCGCCGATATGCTGTGCTACTTCCATAACACGGATATTTCCGTCAACGTTTACCGTCAAAGCTTCTTTTAATCTGGGAAGATTTCCTTTTGAAAATTCGCAGTCCACCACTGGACCGGATATTTCCGCTATTCTACCTATGTTCATTTGTTTTCTCCCCCTTCTTTCTTTTTAACCGCTGCGCTTTTGCACCGGCAGTGACTTCTGTTATTTCCTGCGTAATACTTGCCTGTCTTTGTCTGTTATACTGCAATTTAAGCGATTCAAGAATTTTTTCTGCATTCTTATTTGCCG
This sequence comes from Clostridia bacterium, assembly GCA_045600705.1. GTDB lineage: Bacteria > Bacillota > Clostridia > Christensenellales > QALW01 > UMGS1322. Next base: position 36,589 of record JAZRYL010000049.1, read on the forward strand.
AATCCATAGCCGTCATTCGAGCGTTCAATTCGGCGCAAAAACTGTCAATAAGTGCACTGTATATATAACCCGAAATATAACTTTCCATTATACTGTCAAGAACCTTTTCCACTGACGGAACAAATTCAAACGGTGTGTTGATTTCCTTTTCGTCATTGACGGCTTGAAATTCTTTTCTGTGAAACGGTAAAAGACGTATAGTCTTTGCGCTCATATTCGAAGCGGAAATAACGTCGGTGTAAATTATATAGATTTTATCAACTATCTGTCTGTCATAATAATCAAGCAATACGGAACAAATCTTTCTTGCTCTGCGCATTGTGGGATTTTGTGCCGAAAAGACAAATTCTTCTTCCATGGGAATATTATTCTGTTCAAAATAATGCCTTCCGTACGCGCCTACAACAAAAAACTTCATATCGCTATGTGTTGCAAGAAGCGCTTCCGCTTCTCTTATTGCATTCTTGTTATATGCGCCTGCAAGTCCTTTATCCGAAGTAATTACAAGGCAAGCAAAAGACTTGTGCGGTTTTTCGCCGTCAGCAGGATAGAAATATTTATTGTCAATATCACTTGAAATTCTGAAAATTCTTTTGATTTCACGTTGGAGTGCAGTAAAATACGGCTCAGTTGCGTCAAGTTCGGCTCTCGCCTTCTTAAGTTTTGTTGAAGCAATCAAATACATAGCATTTGTTATCTTTTGCGTATCCTTAACACTTTTAATATGATTTTTAATCAAATTAACGTTTGCCGTATTTCTCACCTGCCCTTATTATGAAATCGAATCTATATATTCTTTTGCATTATCAAGAATTGTCTGTTTATTTTCCTGCGTTAAAATGCCCGTTGCTTCAATTTCGATGCAAACGTTCTTTATTTTTTCCGAAAGGTACACAAGCAATTCTTTATTGTATTCTTTTATTTTTTTAACATCCGTGTTCTGCCATAAATGAGCAAGAGCAACCGTAAGTGTAATTACCTGCTCGTACTGCTTCATCGGAGAATAACGAGGCTGTCTTAAAAGCTGCATAAGCCCCTGCCCGAATGCAAGTTCATTCTTGGTCGTTTCATCAAGGTCGCTTGCAAACTGAGTAAATACTTCCATTTCACGGTACTGTGCAAGTTCAAGACGAATAAGGCCCGATGAACTTTTCATTGCTTTTGTCTGCGCAGAACCGCCCACACGTGAAACAGAAAGTCCGATATTTACCGCCGGTCGCTGACCTTCAAAGAACAAATCGCTTTCAAGGAATATCTGTCCGTCGGTAATCGAAATAATATTTGTGGGAATATATGCGGAAACATCCCCCACCTGAGTTTCAACTATGGGAAGTGCGGTCATACTGCCGCCTCCGCGTTTTTCGCTTAAATGCGCAGAACGTTCAAGCAATCTTGAATGCAAATAGAAAACGTCGCCCGGATATGCCTCACGTCCCGGTGAACGTTCAAGCAACAAGCTTATTGTTCTGTATGCAATAGCATGCTTAGACAAATCGTCATAAACAATAAGAACGTCCTTGCCGTTTTCCATAAAGTATTCGGCAATAGCGCACCCTGCATAAGGAGCAATATACTGAAGCGGTGCAGGGTCGCTTGCATTGGAATTGACAATAACTGTGTACTCCATTGCACCGTGTTCGCTAAGTGTATGAGCGATATGAGAAACCGACGATGCTTTTTGTCCTATTGCCACATACACGCAAATAACGTCTTTTCCCTTTTGATTTATTATCGTGTCGACAGCAATAGCGGTTTTACCCGTCTGTCTGTCGCCGATAATAAGCTCTCGCTGACCTTTTCCTATGGGAAACATTGAATCTATTGTAATAAATCCCGTTTCAAGCGGTTCATTAACAGGTTGTCTGTCAATAATTCCAGGTGCAGGACTTTCAATAGGTCTGTAATCTTCAAAATGAATTTTGCCTTTTCCGTCAAGAGGATTTCCGAGTGAATCAACTATTCTTCCCAAAAATTCAGTTCCCACCGGAACACCTGCGGTTTTATGCGTTCTGCGAACGGTGCTTCCTTCGGAAATTTCGGTATCGTCGCCGAAAAGAATACATCCTATGTATTCTCTTTTAAGGTCTTGAACCATACCTTTTACACCGCAAGAAAAAATAAGAATTTCACCGAATCTTGCATTTTCAATGCCTTCAACGCAAGCAATTCCGTCTCCTACGGAAATAACGTGGCCTACTTCTTTTTCATCGGCATCAAAGGTAACGTTTTCAAGTGCTTCTTTCATCAGCGAAATAATTTCGCCTTTTTCCGATGCCGCAGAAAGAAATGCTTCCTTGACTTTTTCTAATTTTTCCTTATTTATCTGATTCATCGTTTGTCTCCGCAGAAGCAGTTTTATCATTCAAAATTTTCTCTGCCGCCATAGTTGCAAGCTGAGCAATTTCTTCACGGGCATCTTCAATAATGATTTCTCCGCGGCGTTTTGCTTCCGTTTCCGCCGAACGAATTATTTCTTCTTTTTGAGCCTCGGCATCTTTGATTATTCCGTCGGCGATGCTTTGAGCACGCTCAACCGAAACACGGTTTTTTTCAGCAATTTCAGCATCGGCATTTAATATTTTCTGCTCGTACTGTTTTTTCAGTTCTTCTGCTTTTTCCGCTTCTTCTGTTGCATCGGTTTTCATTTTTTCTATGTTTGAAGTTCTGCTATCCATAAAATTTTTAACGGGTTTATACAGCAAGAAATACAGACCGCCCGCAAGGATAACAAAATTCAGCATGTGAAGAAGTATCTGCTGCCAATCAATATTCAAAGGAATATTCATTGTTTTGCCCCCTTAAAGTACGAATATAATAAGAATTGCTACGATCAACGCATAAATGATTGCCGTTTCGATAAATACAAGGCCGAGCATCAAGCTTGTTCTGATGTTTCCGCTTGCTTCGGGCTGACGTGAAATTCCGTCTGCGGATTTAGCGATAGCAAAACCCATGCTGACTGCGGCAGCAGCGGCTACAACAGCAACACAAATTCCTGCTGCTATCGCCTTTGTTGACGTTGTTGTATCATTTTCAACCGTTTCTACTGCTTCTGCATTTTCCTGCACGGGTGTGCTTTCCTCAGCAAAAACGGGAACAGCCATCATGCAAACGACAGCAATTAACATAACACAAACTAAAATCTTTTTAACAACGTTTTTCATATAAAATCCTCCGATTTTCAGGCTTTTGCCTTTTTCTTTTTCTCTTTCTTTTCCGTAACTTCCCCGTAGAACAGTGCAGTAAGCATTGTCAAAACGTACGTTTGAATTATTGCGTGCAATATTGTAAAAAGAACTCCCACAATAACGGGAAGGACGAAGCTGAGATTTACATAATAATATACAAGTTCGGTAACAAGCAATCCGCTTAAAAGTGCGCCGAATAAACGGAAACTCATTGAAATAGGCAACGAAAAGTCTTTAAGAGTATTTCCGAGCCCTTTCATTCCGTTGCTCGTAATGCCGCCGATCATAATAAACAGATATGACATTACGCCCATTCCGATTGCGCCGTTTATGTCCGAAAGCGGTGCGGAAAGAGTTATTGCATTGCCTTCCGTCGTAATCGCCTGAATGCCGAGAAGTTCGAACAGAGTTCCGATAAAAATGTACGCTCCTGCCGAAAATACATACACACCAAGTAATTTATTACTGTGCGGACTGTTTGATTTTGCAAGATTATCAAATAGCCCTACTGCTTCTTCAAGCAAAAGTTGAAGTTTTCCGGGAACATCCTTAAATTTCGGCACGGCGAAAATTCTGCATACAAGCGCAAAAACGAGAATTATACCCGTAACCGTATACGCACTTATCACCGCAGGATTAACTTCAAGAATACCGAACAAATTGATTTTATTCGTTTCGTGAAGCACCGCATCTTTCATCGTTATTCTTATTGTTTCGCTTCTCGGTTTAGTTGGTAAAAGCAATATGGCAGTCAACAGAACGGCAATAACGGCTACCCAAATTATAAGCCGTATTCTGAACTGTTTTTTTGTCAATCATACCACTTCCTTTACTGATAAAATATTTAATATAATCAGTTATTATAGTCACTTTATAAATAAAGTCAAGTGAATATTTTTACACAATTTTCAATAACAATAAAAGCATAACGCAATAATGCGATATGCCTATTGATTTTAATATTTTATTTTCCAATATTTACCGGAAGTGTTCCATTTGCTTCTTTCTTTCCTGCAAGAATGTCAAGTGCGGTATCGATACATTTTTCGTGCGGGAACCCGATAATAAGGCGTGGAACGTCTACGGTATATTGCATTGCGTACGGATTGCCGAAATGAAGAATCGCCGCATTCTTTACGCCGGTAGATTTAATAAGAATACGGAACCGTTCAGTCAAACCGTCAGTACCTTGGTAACACTTACTGTCGCAGAACGTCAAATAAACAACGTCATCGCAGCGTGCCGAGGTTGAGCAAACACCCTCCACCTGCATAACACTCGGGAATTCGCAAATCATTTTGATTTCGCTATTGGGGTATTCCTTTTCCAAACGTTCTTTTATGGTGTTAGGATTCCACCATTTTGTAAAATTGATTTCAGCGGTGACGTCGCTCATATCCGAATAAACGTTGTCGCAATCAATAACGAACAGATGTTTTTTGTTCGGGTCAAGCATTGATGGAACGTTTTCCTTTTTGATTTCACAAATGCAATTATCATAAATGCGTTTAAGCATTTCCTTTTCTTCTTCGGTAACAGTAAAATCTTCCGGTTGCTTAAGTGTTATTTCCTGCGCTTTAAGAACACGTGAAACAGCCTCGTCAAGACGTTCCTCTGTGAACATTCCGTCTTTATAATTCTGAAGCAGATAATTGTAGGATTCTTCAAATGTAATACGGTAATTGGGCAGAATAAGATCATTGCCTGCGTCCATAGCCAAACCGAGAATTTTATCGTTTCCGTAATTTTGAAGAAGTCCGATCATAGCAAACGAGTCGGTTATCATCAAGCCGTCAAATCCGAATTCACGAGCCGTTGCGATAATTTTCTTTGAAAGAGACGCAGGATACTTTTCGTCGATTTTCGGGCACTTATGATGTCCTACCATAATACCCGTCATTCTGTCGCCTATCGCATCGTGAATGTTTTTGAACTGAGAAATGTTTTTCTCTTTTAATTCTTCAAGTGTAACATCGGAAAATCCCTCAGCCATGTGAGTATCAACATCATCATCAGTTGACGGATAATGCTTTGCGCTTCCGATAACACCGCAATCGTAAAAAGCATCCATATACGCTGCGCCGAATTCGGAAATAAGTTTTCTGTCACTGCCGAAGCAACGGCATATACTGCAAGGTCTGTCGAAATCGGCACAGTCAACAACGGGCGACCAAACCATATTGACCCCAACGCTTTTTGCAAGTTTTGCAGTCAGTTTTGCAAATTTATATATATCATCCGTGCTGTTGACCGCTCCTAATGCCATATTGCCGGGAATACGGTAATCTCCTATTAAAAATCCTCTTTCAAGATCGCAGCCGATCAAAATCGGATAATCTGCAAGTTCGGTAATTTCCTTTAGGTCCGCAAGATTTTCTTCTGTCGGATTTATCTGTATAGCACCGATAGAATGATTTTTTACCATTTTCTTGATAAACTCATAGTCCTGCGGTGTGGCGTGCAAACTACGGGCGGTCAAAACCATTCCAATCTTTTGTTCTATTGAAAGTTCTTCGAGTTTTAATGTTTTTTTCATATCATTTCTCCTTATACACTACAAAAAATTATAACATATCAAGTGTGATAAGTCAACCTGTATATACAAAAGAAGAAATTCTAATATCAAAATCACTTATATAAATGTATTTATTCAAATAAGCTATTAAACATATCGTGATACTTGCGAATATTAAAGTTTTCATCAAGAAAAGCCATATATAAATCAGCTTTTGTGTTGCGCAGCGGGTGCAGCGGATGAAGATCTGCGACCGGCGAAATTGCCAAGCCATGACAAAGAAATCCGAGTTTGTATTTTTTTAGTGTTTTTAGTTCCGTTTCAAGAAAAAGCTTTCTGCCCTCCTCGTCATGAGCACCCCAAACACATTCAGTTACTATAACCGGTTTTCCGTTTTTTTCAACAGGATCAAGTTTCGTCTTGAAATAAGCATCGAATTCTTCTAAATTCATACCTTTTTCATTATACGGATGAAGTGAAATTACGTCAATTTCCTTATCTATTTCCGGGTCTTCCAGTAAAAACTGTGCTCCAACTGTTACCGGTCGGTCGTCGATTTCATGCATTGTTTTGCACATCAATACCAAAAAATTCGTTACTTTTTTCACATTAACACCATTCCAATCATCGCAAAAAGGCCACGCATTGTTGTACGGCTCGTTACATATATCGTGAACAAGAATGGGTGCATCTTTAATTGCTTCATACGACTCTCTCAAATACAACGCATAAACTCTGTTTTTGCTTTCGTTCAAAGCTTCGGGAGCAAATCCACCGTAGTTAGGTTGAGAAATCCACCCGTTAAAGTAACACGGTATAAAATTAAGTTGTTCTTCCTTAATGATTTTCGCAGCAATAGAAAGGTTTTTCAAATACAGTTCTCTGTTTTCTGACCACGCATCAATAGAAAGAAGTTCACGGAAAGTATTAAAGCTTGGAAACGCTTTTTTCCCTGCCCGAAGTATTTCTCTGTATCTTTCGGGATTAAAATTAAGCCATATTGTCAGTCCGCAGGTTCCCCAATCCGGCTGAACATTAAACCCTTTTACCCAACTGTATTTATCATTTATCATTTTTATTTCTCCTTATTTGCGGATTTTTTATTTTTCTTTGAAATAATTAGCGATGATGAAACTGTTATCCCTACGAGTGCCGCTGTTGAAGTGATAATAGCAATTATTTTTTTACTTGCTGACCCCTTTTTTTTATTTTTACCATTTTCCGTCATATCCGAATTGCAATTTTCCGAATTATTTTTTTGTGTCAGTTCTTTTTCATATAAAGCTTTTTTAACCGCATCAAGAGTAGATGTATCCTTTTGAAACGTTCCGTCTTCGTTCAACATGGGAATGCCTTTTTCATCCACCTTAATATGCGGGCATAAATATCCGCCCTCATCATGCTCGTTCCATGCATATATCAACATCGCATTTAATGAATTCATTGAGTCGTTATCAGTTAGATACTTTTTTGTTCTGCGTATATTTTCCGCTTGTTCTTCAGGTGTTCCTACTCGGTAATATTTCTTGCCGTAATCCCCCGTCCAACTGACACCGGTTTTAATTCGAGGCACAAACGAAAGGCCGAGTGAAACAGCCGGAATAAATTCCATATTACCCAAGCTATCCTTATACGAATCGTTATATTTTACATCACAATCAATTAAATCCTTGTACGGACGGCTTATAACAGTCATATTCTGGCCGTTTTTTAATGAGTAATCGTCATATTCATAACGTGTAAGCTCTTCCGCATCTCCATCAGAAAAATTAGTCCACGAACTGTATCTTGAAAGTGCATCAAATCCCACCGAGGAATACTTCATAATTGATGTTTGACTCATTACTTCTGATTGCATACCCACAAAATACACATCATCTATATGTTTATACTTTTCCGGCTTATGCTTTTCCAAATATGACGTCACGAACAGTGCTTCATCTTTTATTATTGTCAGTTCCGAAGCATTATACTGATTTGCGTGCATACAGTAAAAGACCGGAATTCTTTGTTCTCCGGGCAAGCACAAATAACAAGATTGAGCCATTGCCTGATATATCTGCCTTCGTTCAAATGAAATCGACTTAAAAACAGAATCTTCATCCGAAGTTTTATCAAGCGGCTTAACTTTTCCGAGTCTGCTATGCTCAAGAATTATTGACATTTTTATTTGATTTCCGCTTTCAAGCATACCGTTTTTTGCAGTGTGTGCTTTTCGAGGCAATGACATAGCATCGCCGTTATTATAGAAAACATAAGCAAAAAATCTTATTCCCGCATCATAAGCCATTTCGGCTTCTTCTTCCCAAGAAATACCGTACGTATATTTGATTTCTTTTGGCTTTAGTTCATTATTACTTACGTCATCTAACGTATATGTTAATCCGTTTTTTTCGTACATATTGTCAAATGCAAGAGTAATATCGCCGTCCGAATTTTCACGTTTAATCGCATAATACGGTGCTTGTGCAGGATAGTAAGAAAGAGTTCTCGATACCTGATTGGCTATGCTCCCCGAATCACTTTTTTCCGTTGAAAAATACGCATCCCATCTAATAGCTCCAACAAGCGGTATAATTTCATCGTTCATTTCATTGTCCTCCGCAAAAACATATATTGGTATAATAATCAAAATAACAGTCAACAAAACAGCAAAGATTTTTTTCATTTTTTTGTTTCTCCTTTTGAAAAATTATACTAATTTAACGTTCGGATGTAAATGCACAATTCTACGGTGTTTTTATACAATACAAATATATTTCTTGACATTTCCCTAAATAAAATATACAATTCGAATATGGAGTTGATTTATTTTGAACGAATTATTCGTAAAGCTATGCGGCGTAAGCTATGACCATAAAAAAGGTACTGTTTACAAAACAAGTTCGTATCCGTCGTGTTACCTATTTACGTATTTTACAACTGATTTTATTGCCGAAACACGTTACGGATTAAGGCAGGGCTGTGCAAACAGTTTTATTCTATTTGAGCCGAACACCTCCGTTTATCATTCGGGAACACCAAAAGGAAACAAAGGTTTTTGTGACGATTGGATATTCTTTTACGGAAAAGATGTAAAACGTCTGATTGAAGAAATGGATATTAAAACAAATGTAATAATCCCTGTTGAAAACGGCAAATTATTTACAGAACTTATATCATCAATTCAGTATGAATTTATATCGCAAAACTCTTTCTCGCAAGAAAAAATAAGTGCTTATTTAACACTTCTGTTAGCCGAAATTGCCCAAAATACGCAAAGTAAAAATATGTCTGCGCATTTCAATAAAATATCAGATATAAGAAACGAAATGCTGAAATCATACGATAAAAAATGGACTGTAAATCAGTTAGCTTCACTTGCAGGTTATTCTACCGGGCATTTTGCTTTGCAGTACCGCCAAAAGTACGGCGTCAGTCCGATAGAAGACCTGATAAACTATCGGTTGATTCAATCAACATTGATGCTAAAAAGTAACACGTTATCTATTAACGATATATCTAAAAAATGCGGATTTAGTTCTTGTTATTACTATTCAAGAATTTTCAAGCAAAAATACGGCATTTCACCATTAAAGTATCGAAAAGGAAACATACCGTAATAATTTTACTTTTAATAAAAAAACAGACACATCACTTAACAAAAGATGTGTCTGTTTTATTTTGTATTTACATCTGCAATACTAAGAGATAAATTTCAGAAAATCTAAAACCCTTAATATATTACTTCTTCATTGCTTCTTCGCAAGCAACTGCAACTGCAACTGACATACCAACCATCGGGTTGTTACCTGCACCGATAAGTCCCATCATTTCAACGTGAGCCGGAACTGACGATGAACCTGCGAACTGTGCGTCGGAGTGCATTCTTCCCATTGTATCGGTCATACCGTAGGAAGCAGGACCTGCTGCAACGTTATCGGGGTGAAGTGTTCTGCCTGTGCCGCCGCCGGATGCAACTGAGAAGTATTTCTTGCCGTTTTCAATAGCCCACTTCTTGTATGTTCCTGCAACGGGATGCTGGAATCTTGTGGGGTTGGTTGAGTTACCGGTAATTGAAACGCCGACGTTTTCATGAATCATGATTGCAACACCTTCGTTTACATCGTTAGCGCCGTAGCACTTAACCTTTGCTCTGTCGCCGGTTGAGAAAGCTTTTTCGGAAACGATCTTAAGTTCGCCGGTATAATAATCGTACTGTGTTTCAACGAAAGTAAATCCGTTGATACGGCTGATGATATAAGCAGCGTCCTTGCCGAGACCGTTAAGAATAACTCTCAAAGGATTCTTACGAACCTTGTTAGCGTTAAGAGCGATCTTGATAGCACCTTCAGCAGCTGCGAAGCTTTCGTGACCTGCAAGGAAGCAGAAGCACTGTGTTTCTTCGCTCAAAAGCATTGATGCCAAATTTCCGTGGCCAAGACCTACCTTACGCTGATCAGCAACTGAACCGGGAATGCAGAATGCCTGAAGACCTACACCGATTTCTTTAGCGGCTTCAGCAGCGGTCTTGCATCCTTTTTTAAGTGCAAGAGCAGCACCTAAAGTATATGCCCAGCAAGCATTTTCAAATGCGATGGGCTGAGTATCTCTTACGATAGCTTCTGCATCAACGCCTTTTTCAAGAGCAAATGCTTTAGCTTCGTCAAGGTCCTTAAAACCGTAATCTTTAAGGACAACATTGATTTGATCAATTCTTCTTTCATAACTTTCGAAAGTTGCCATTATCTATGTCCTCCTTATTTCTTTCTCGGATCAATATAGGTCTTTGCGTCAGCATATCTGCCGTAAGTGCCGATATTCTTCTCGTAAGCTTCTTTAGGATCAACACCCTTTTTGATAGCTTCCATCATTTTTCCAAGGTGAACGAACTTGTAGCCGATAACCTCGCCGTTTTCGTCAAGACCTTCTTCAAGAACGTAACCTTCAGCCATTTCAAGGTATCTAACGCCCTTAGCGGCTGTTGAATACATTGTACCAACCTGTGAACGAAGACCTTTTCCTAAGTCTTCCATACCTGCGCCGATAGGAAGTCCGCCTTCAGAGAAAGCAGTCTGTGTTCTGCCGTATGCGATCTGCAGGAACAGTTCACGCATTGCAACGTTGATAGCATCACAAACGAGGTCGGTATTAAGTGCTTCGAGAACAGTTTTGCCGGGAAGAACTTCTGCCGCCATAGCAGCCGAATGTGTCATACCGGA
>JAZRYL010000050.1:0-2831 GCA_045600705.1 Clostridia bacterium
GAACTTGTTGACGGTATCAAGGAAAATACCGAAACTCTTTCGGATAGCTTTAAGAAAATGGCTATTATCGGAAACGGCGAAAGAAGAAAAACGGCAGTAATTACGAAACCTATTATAAAGCAGGTAGTAAAAGATAACCCATCTGTTATCGTTACTCCGATTTCTGTTCCCGTTAATTCCGGCAAAGTAAGATTTGATACGGGTCAGTTAAGCTTACTCGATTTACTTGAAGCAAGTTAAATGAAAGGAATAGAAAAAATGAAGAAAAATATTGAAATCAAAAATTTATCAGAACTTAAAAAGGGCCTTCAAGTAGGTGCTCTTTTCAGAACAATAAACCATTCTGTTCATCCTGAATATGACGGGCTTTTAAGGGAAGTTACCTCAACACAGGGCAACTGTGTTTATTCAAAGGTTAAAAATAACCCTGAACATTATTTTTCACTTTCAAACGGTGGACTGGGGTATCGCACAAATTTTGAAAAAGCATCGCGTTATGTTTTTGGCGACACTGTTAAGGTATTAAAAAGTGCCGATAACAAGGATGATGTTTTATACGAGATTGCGGTTGTAAACCCGTCGTTCGATTGCGGCAAGCCCACTATAAGAATAGATGAGGATTTGCCGGAGGGTAATGTCTATTCGGTTTTGGCAAAAGCGGAAAGTGCAATGAAACAATTATCTTTCCTTTACGAAAAAGGAGATATTGAGGAAATGCAAGCCCGAGTTTTTAATAGCGGAAGTTATGAGATGGCACTCAGAACAATCGGTGAATATGTCCGCATCACTGCCATAGACAAAGGGAAAGTAATAATCTATGAATAAGAAAAGAGGAACGGCTAATGAAATTTACAGTTGACAGACTGCAAATGTTAAATGCAGTAAAAAAGGCAGTAAAGGCTTTGCCAAAGTTAAGCCCTGTTCCGGAATTGTCCGGTATTTTGGTAAATGTAAATTCGGATAGCGGGGTAGTAACCGTAACCTGCACAGACCTTAAAAGTCAAATTCAAAGCAGAATAACGGGAGTGCATATTGAAGGAAGCGGAAGCTTTGTTATGAATAAAATCGTTCTAAGCATGTTAGGGCTTCTATCCGGAGATAATGTGGAGTTTTCTTCAAGCAGCATTTCGAAAAATACTGTAGTTATTAAGTCGGGAAACACTTTGTATGAATTGCCGGTTATGGAAGCTAAAAATTATCCTGTTGTGAATGTTCCGTTTCCTGAAGATTTTATTTGTATTCAAAATATAAGCGAGCTTGTTAAAAGTACGGCATTTGCCGCCGAAAACAACGGTAATGATCCGAGAGCAAAGCAACTGCAGAATATTAAACTTGAGTTTTCTCCCGCGGGAGTTACTGCTCAGGCAATGAATGCAGAATACGGAGCATTTGCAAGGAGCAATATCGGGTCTGATGGCAGCATATCGCTTATCATCCACCAGAATGCACTGAGTATGCTTAGTGCTATGCTTACAAGCAAAGACACTTTGTATGTGGGTATTAGCGGAAAGACAGCCGTATTTATGAAAGACGGTCTTGTATTTCATACTCTCCTTTATAACGGAGATTTTCACGAAAGTGTTCGTCTTATGGAGAGAATAACCCCTGCTTATTTTGCAACGGTAAACAGTAGTGAATTGCTTAATCTTGCGGACGGAGTTACAAGTATTTTTGCTTCCGATGATGATAAGGCGGTTAATATCAGTTTTACTGCGGATAGAATTGTTTTAAATGCGGTAACGGCGAAAGGAAAATCCAATTCTTCTATTGAGGCTGCCGATGTTATTGTTACTCCCGAAAATGGTTTTTACTATCAGTCTAAGAACTTGATTGACTGCATAAAGCACACAAGTGGAGAAATAAAGCTCTCCATAGACCAAAACGGATTTTTGATGTTGGCTTCAGGAGAAAACAGATATTTTTTGGCTCCGAGAAGACCGACTCAGATAAAAACGGTAAGTAAGGAGGAAAAGAAAACCAAAACTGCAAAAAAGAATAAAACCCCAAAGCTGATTGCAGCTTAAACCCCGAAAAGAAAGGACAAAAAAATTATGTTAGTCAAAAAAATGAATGATGTGATAAGTTGTGTTAATGCAAGTCTTTCCGAGCGTGAAGAGCTTGTTGAAACAATAGCATTGGCACTGCTTACACGAAAAAATTTGTTTGTATTAGGTAAACCCGGTCAGGCAAAATCTCAAGCGATAGATTTGTTCCGTTCTCATATTGACGGTGCAAAGCAGTTTGAAATTTTAATGAGTAAGGGAACAGATGCCGAACAGCTTTTCGGTCGCCTTGACCTTGCAAGTATCATACCCGGCCATGTGGCAAAGAGCCGACTTAATGAGGATGCGGAATATACGGACAGCATGAAACGGCTGGAAGATATGCTTTCCCGGCCTCAAAATGATGATTGCCTTAATGAAATGAAAGAGCTTGAAGAAAAAATTGAAGTTCGCAAAAAGGCAATTTCACTTAAATACGGCGGCACACCCGAGATGATCACGGCAAGTAAGATCCCAGACAGTCATATCTGCTTTTTGGATGAGATTTTCAAAAGCGGTGACGGCGTACTCAACAGTTTGTTAAAGGCACTCAACGAGCGTGTTTACACCAACGAGGGTATCACGACACTGATTCCGGTGATCAGTTTCTTTTCGGCTTCCAATGAAATCCCGAATTTCAACAATCCCGAGGAAAAGTCATTGCAGGCTCTTTACGATCGGTTTGATTTTAAGGTCGTCACCCATAATGTGACCGAAAAATCCAACCGGATGAGGGTGCTGAAAATGAAGCAGGGAGGAACTGCCGATCCCGGAATGGCAGATCGTATC
>JAZRYL010000051.1:0-2160 GCA_045600705.1 Clostridia bacterium
AACGGTAGTTCTGTTCAAGTTTGATTACCGTTGCATTTTTGAAGTCTTTTTCGAATTCAAGAATATTTCGGATATCTGCGCCTCGCCATCCGTAAATACTCTGGTCGTCGTCACCTACAACGCAGATATTGTTCCATACGCTTGAAAGTTGGCATATAAGTTTATATTGCGCCATATTCGTGTCTTGATACTCGTCAACGTGAATATATTTGAATCTGTACGCATATTTTTCAAGAATTTCGGGAAATTTGTCGAAAAGCAAAATTGTTTTAAGAATAAGGTCATCAAAATCGAGCGCACTTGAAGCACGCAATTTCTTTTCGTATTCCGCATAAATCTCGGCAAAAAGGTTTTCCCTTGAATTGGTTGCAAGTGACATAACCTTGCTCGGACTCTGCATTTTATTTTTGGCATCACTGATGACAGCACGAATTTCTTTTACGGGAATATCTTTTACAGACATTCCTCTGCCTTCGATTATTTCCGTCAGCACTTTTGCCTGGTCATCGTCATCATAAATCGTAAAATCTTTGTTATATCCGAGATTTTCTATTTCTCTGTGCAGAATTCTCACGCAGGCGGCGTGGAACGTGGAAACCCAAACTGCCGCGCCCTCGCTTCCGCAAGCGCTTTCAACACGCTCTTTCATTTCCTTTGCGGCTTTATTCGTGAATGTAATCGCAAGAATACTGTACGGTGAAACATTCTTATCAAGAATAAGATGTGCAATTCTGTGTGTAAGAACACGGGTTTTTCCGCTTCCCGCACCTGCAAGAATTAAAAGCGGTCCCTCAGTAGTAACAGCCGCTTCCTTTTGGAACGGATTCAACTTTGCTTTATCAATAAAGGATTCAGACATTGTGTTTACCCCATAAATACAGATTTATTTATTATTATATCATATATGCGTCAAAAAGTCATTATTAAAATCGTGTCAAACAAATATTTTTTTCATACAATAATACAGAGAATATTAGGAGGTATAAATATGAAAAACAAATTATTATCATCATTACTTACGATAATTCTGACTACAACTTTGTTCTGCGGCTGCGGCAGCACGAAGAATTCAGTACTTAGAGTGAACGAAGTAACTCATTCAATATTCTATGCCCCGTTTTATGCCGCAATAAATTTAGGATATTTCAAGGAATACGGTATTGACATTGAACTTACAAACGGCGGCGGAAGTGACAAATCAATGACCGCATTGCTTACAAATCAAGCAGACATCGGCTTTATGGGACCCGAAACCGCCGTGTACGTTTATAACGAGGGTCAGGAAAATTATCCGATAATCATATCGCAGGTTACAAGGCGTGACGGCTCTTTCTTGGTGGGCAAGCAAAATGACAAAAACTTCTCGTGGGAAAAACTTAAAGGAACTTCCGTTATCGGAGGCAGAACGGGCGGTATGCCGGAAATGACTCTTGAATACGTATTGAAAAAGCACGGGATCATTCCGAACAAGGATTTAACTTTAAGAACAGACGTAAGTTTTGATTTAATGGGCGGTGCATTTTTGTCGGGAACAGACGATTATGTAGCATTGTTTGAGCCAAGCGCATCAACAATGGAACTTGCAGACGAAGGATATATCGTTGCATCAATAGGTGCGGAAGCAGAAACTGTCACCTATACCGCAATGATGACGACTCAATCATTCAAAGATAAAAACAAGGAACTGCTTCAAAATTTTGTCAATGCTCTGTATAAGGGTCAGCAAATTGTCAAAAACGCTACATCCGACGAAATTGCAAACGCAATAGCGCCGAGTTTCCCCGACAGTGACGTTAAACTTATAAAAAAAGTTGTTGAAAACTACAAAGAAATCGGTGCATGGAAAGAAGACCCCGTTACAGAACAGAAAGATTTTGAACAGTTGATAAAAATAATTACAGAAGCGGGAATTGAAGTAAACAATGCTGATTACAACAAAATAGTTGATAATTCTTTTGCCGAAAAAGTGTCGTAATAAGCAAGAATAAAACCGTGATTTTTTCAATCACGGCTTTATTTATTGGCGCCTTTAGGTGTGGAAATAAACCCCCAGTTCTACTGGGGGAAGAAAAACGAGCGGAGCTACAAAAAAATGGGCGAGCTAGAAGCAAGCCCAAAAAGCTTGAAAATAGAAAAAACCTCCATTATAATAGCAATGGT
>JAZRYL010000052.1:0-2458 GCA_045600705.1 Clostridia bacterium
AAAAAAGTATGTTTTTCCGGGCTGATACTGGACATATCTCTCCGCACTGTGTGCCCCTTTGTCCGTCCAACCGGCAAAAACATATCCCGCTCTCTGCGGTACAGTATCCGGCAGCTTTATCAATCCGATTGAAGAATTATAAAAATTCGGCGAAGGCATATTCGTGACATCTCCGTTTGAGCCGTCACTCTCTGCCCAGAACACCACCGCAGACATGGCATTGCCTGCTTTGAACAGTATATAGGTCGAGCCATATTCGTTTTTATCTTTCAGAGATAATTTCTGCGAAAAATTTCTCAACCGGAAAGAAACTTCTCACTCCTGCAGCTATTATAATCTGCCTGTTATGGACGGTTACCGTTTCAGTTCCCCGCAAAAACGGGCAGGTATTTATCCTCTTGACTGTGTCGGTCGGCAGCTTTTGTGTAATGATTACAGTTCCGAAACCGATAACGAAAAGCAGATGGCGGCTTGCTGCGGAAACTGGATAAAATACATATTTACACCCGAAAAAATCACAATTCACGCCGGAAAAGCGGAATGGTTCGTTTTCAGCTTTGCCGAAAATGCCGACACACCATATATATCCGCAGCCGGAAAAGAGCTGCTTATGAAATTCAGAGGTATTGGGGATAATGACTTTTTCTACTCCGTTAAGCTTGAAAAAGGTTTCTTCGGTATTTCCGACGGTAAGCCGTTTATCACTCCCGAAAACGGAACGATAACCATAATAACCGAAAAATAAAATTCGCCGTAAACCGCTGTTTGCCAAGGCAAAAAACGCAGCATAAAAAAGTAATTAAAACAAGAGCATTAAAAACAGCTCCCGTCACAGTTCACAGCAGAATTGTGTCGGGAGGTTTATTTTTGTAACCCCCGTCTTTAAAATCAATACCAAAGATGATAAACCGTTCCGAGAACTCACGGGAGTAAACGGCAGTTTATGAACCGCTTTCAAAAGCTCCTGCGAGTAATCGGAACAGTTTTGTTTTTCAGGTGTTTATTGTCAATTACCGTTATTCAGAAGATAGAAATCTGTATTTGAGATACAGACAACATCTTCGGCTTCACTCATCATAACTATGAGTTTTTCAAGTGTCTCGTATTTTTCAAAAGCATCAAGCTCATATCCGTGTCCCCAAACATAGAAAAGCTTGTTTTCACCGTCATCATTAAGAAATTCTTCTGCAAGCTCGAACAAGCGGTCATCAAGAACAGAGCAGGTCGGTTCCCATTCAAGATAATCTGCGGGAAAATCAAAATTATATGTTGAGGTTGTGCCCCTTGCATATTTTATCGTGGTGTATTTTCTGATATTTTCTTCAGATGCTTCGGTAAATTCAGTGTCGCCTCCGGCATATGCCATACCGACAGGATAGTTACCCGTCATTCTTTTGATTTTCAGCGCATCGCGTTCAATTTCAAACCAAAGCCCGAGAGGATTATCGTCAAAATTCCCTACCGAGCTGTGCCTGAAGCCGTGAACTGCAATATCAAATCCGTCATATGCACCTGCTTTAATTTCATTTTCGGTAAGACGCTGATGAGCGGTACCGGGCTTACCAATCGCATCGCCCACCCAATCCCAGCTTTCACCGCAAAGACCTGAATTGATATTGAATGTTATTCCTCTGAAATTATGCTTTTTGCAGATTTCCATTATTTTATAATCCTGCGTAATTCCGTCATCAAAGCTGAGAGTAAAATACTTTTTTCCTGTCGGCTGAACACTCGGCTTTTCGGGAATTTTCACAAAACCGTTGACGCAGAATGCGATTACGGAAGCAAGAATTACACTGAGAAATTTCATAATCAATCCGCCTTTTTCAACAATACCGCCGCACTTCCCTGCACGGCGATTCGTTTCTGTCCTCTGTTTCAGTTTGTTTGTTCAGGTTACCAACCGATAAATCCGTTTGAAATCACTCGGAATATATGTTTGAAAAATGCAGCAACTTTTTGTAAAAAATCCGGTTCGCTATTCACAGGTTCTGAATCAAATACAATATAAATCGGTGACGGAGATGCGCTGATACACTTTTCGCCGCCCTGCACATTATCTTCGATAATATTGCCCTGCATATCATAAACGGCTGTTCGTACATTCGGGAGAGTGATATACAAATCCATTGGTGACTCAGCCCAAACAGCATATACGGTTTGACCGCTTTGCGAATATGTTGCAACATAGGCAGACTTCTGATAAAAGAATCCGTATTTTGTTTGATTCAGTTCTGTAAGCTTTTTCCCTGCCGTTAAGGTATTAAAGGTTTTTACGGCACCTGCCGCTGTCTTCGGAGTAAAATCGTTCTTATAAAGTCCCAGAGAATTTTCATACTCTTGTGTGTTCAAATCGTCCGATGTAATACTGCTGTCCTGCAGCTCATAGGAAAAGTACTGCCCGTCTATGCCGTAATCAAGCAGAAATTCATCATAAAATACGGCATTGCGTATGATG
>JAZRYL010000053.1:0-3170 GCA_045600705.1 Clostridia bacterium
GCGGGTTTTGCTGAAAGTTCGTGCCGTTTACATTGACCTTGTTATCGAAATATCCCGACCAAACACCGAGACCGTGTTCCTGCATCGCCTTTTCCATAACAGGAGCAAGCAATTCTTTTCCGTGAGAAATGGCATCGGCAAGCTCCGGCTCTGTAAAGATTTTCGCCGCCGACCAGTCATTTTCTTTGAAAAAATCCTGCATCTCTTCCAAAGTCGGAAGATGATCTAAATCTAAAAGTGTGGCTGTATTGTCCATCTTATAACTTCTTAATTACCATTTCCGCAATACCTTGTATGGAAAGCTCAGCAGGATAGATATCCTTAAACTTTTCATTTTCGGGATGCAGATACGGTCTTTTCTTTTTATCGTCATATACTAATCTTTTCAGCGTGTTGCGGTTTTCATCATCAAGCGCAACGACAATTTTTCCGTATTCCGCTTGATTTATCTTGCGGACAATAACATAATCACCGTCGATTATTCCGGCATCAATCATAGAATCGCCGCTTGCAAGCAACACAAAATATTCGCCGTTTCCGAGCAAAGAAGAAGATATTTCTATATATTCGCTTTTCCATTCTTCTTCGGTTTGCGGTACTCCGCAGGGAACGGCACCGGAAATGGGAAGCCGTAGCGTCGTTCGCTTTATTAGAGAGTCTATCGTCTTTGTTATGATATTACTGCCGTCGTATTCAATTTCTTTATTCTCGTTTAGATAAACAAGATACCGATGCACCGTATCTCGGGGGATACCCGTACCGGCTTCGATTTCTCGCACGGACGGAGAACGGCGGTATTCCTCAAAAAATGAGTCAACATATTCAATTATGCTTTTTGCTTTTTCCGGATTTTTTGTACGCATATAATGCCTTCTTTCATAATAAGACGACCGTCTTATTATGATTATATAACACATTTGCGCATTTGTCAATCCGTTTTCTATGATTTTCTGCAAAAAAGGAAAATCGGCACCTCCGAAAAGGTGCCGAAATTTGTTTCTTGACAATCAATAATTAGTCATCCAAATGATCGATTGCATATTGTGCTTCTTCTTTTGTAAACTTTTCGCCATATTCTGAAATCAACTGATCGTAGATTGCACTTTTTGACATACTCATTGTTTTTTGATAGGTTTTTGCTTTTTCTAAAGCATTTGCCTTATAATCCGCATTAAGATTATCAATTGCATATTGTGCTGCGTCTGCGGGGAATTTCTCGCCGTATTCTGAGGTCAGTTGTTCATAAATGGCTTGCTTGGACATATGCATCATTTTTGAATATGTTTCGGCTTTTTTCAATGCATTTTGATATTCAATAGACGGCTTCTTACCTTTAGAAATGACAACCTTTATTGTTGTTCCGGCTTTCACTGTTTCGTTTGCCGCTTTGTTTTGACTTACAACTGCGCCCACAGCAACACTATCGGAATATTCTTCACTAAATTTAATTGTGATATTGTTGGTAGATGCCCAACTTTCGATTTCTTCTTTGCTCATAGAAGAGAAATCCACGACCGTAACTTTGTTTTCGGAACTTTCTTTTGACTTGTCATTAGTTTCAACTGTTGATGTTGTTTCGCCTGAGTCTGACGGTTTGTTATCGTCGTTTCCACCGGTAGATCCGCCGATTATTCCAATAACCACTACCGCAATGATAACCCAGAACCACCATTTTTTATAGATAGGTTTCTTGGCTTTTGCCGGTGTCGGAGCATATGTAGGTTGCTGTACCGGTTGCTGTTCGGCGGTTGTATTAGCATTACTTGCAGGCGCTCCGCAATTTGGGCAAAACTTTCCTTCAAACTCTGTTCCGCATTGATTACATTTCATTTTTATCATTCTCCTTTGTTTTTATTTTTCCCATTTGTGTCCGCAATTTTGACAGACACATATTGTTTTTTGCTTATTTACAGCCTTTTGCTTTTTGTGACCGAAAATCTTGAAAATCAATGCCGGCAAAGTGAAGAAAAGCCATTTAATTGGAATCCACCACCAGCCGACACACAGCCACCATAAACAGCCATGATGCTGATTTTTTAACTGAACTTCATTTACCACCTGAACACTGATGTTTTGACTTCCGCATTTTTTACATACCATACCTCCACTTGTATTAACAGTATTGGATACGGCATTGGTTTGCCCGACCGGTGTTCCGCAATTTGTACAGAATTTGCCTTCAAACTCTGTACCGCATACTTGACATCTCATTTTGCTCCTCCTTATTAAAGTGGCGAACCACAATATTCACATTCACAAGCTATGCCTTCAACCACAGTATTGGTTGCACCACAATTCGGGCACTTCTTTGACATGGTTTTCGCACCTGCGTTTTGGGGATAGACCGTATATGTGTTTGCATAATTGCTTTGTTGATTTCTATGCATTACCAATTCCCGACGATTCAAATCGACATAAGCGTTCATAAAATAACCGGCATCAATCATTGCTTGCAAATCAGCAGCAGCTTTCTCATATGTTGTCGGGATTGCAGCTGCGATATTATCTATCAGCAAATCGTTGCTGGCATTTACAACCGAAACATAACGGTTATATTTTTCTCCGCATTTTATGTATTGGATCCCTTTAACCAACGATAAGGCACCCAAACCTCCAAATATGCACTCTGCAACAATGATTCCTCCAACGGCACTTGAACCATCTTCGGTTTGTAATTCGCCGGTAATTCCGAGCAACAAGTACATTGCCGCAAATCCGATAAGTACCCAACCCAGTATTTTCAGCGACTTTCCGTTCTTTATCATATTGAATTTTTCCGAAGACATTTTTTTCACAATCATATAGATTGCGACCGGGAAAAACAGGAATAGCATCAGTATGATTATTCCCCACGAAAAAGACTTCTTTTGCATTTCTACCCCTCCGTTATTCAGACACTTGCGCACCGCAGTATTCGCATTCGCCGATACTGCCGGCAATTATTTTATTAGTTGCTCCGCATCCTTTACACTGAACGGTCACATAACGAATTTCCTTTTGTACCGATGCCGTGTTTTGATATGACGCTTGAGCGACATCGTTATTGTTTTTATTTTGAAATACAAGTCTATTGTGAGTGGTATCAACAAAAGCGTTCGGGAATAGCCCCAACGATACCATTTCGCTTATGTTTTTTGTTACTGTATCAACCGAAGCACCTATTGAAGATG
>JAZRYL010000054.1:0-3607 GCA_045600705.1 Clostridia bacterium
TATGCCACAACCGTTATGAATTTTTATTCCACAATCTATTCCACGAATTAAAATTGTGGAATACGGCTATTCCACAATCTATGCCACGAATTATCGACTTCAAAATGTATTCCACTTTTTATTCCACAACGATTATGCCACAAGTTGTTCCACAAATTATTCCACAAATGGTTCATCGCTTGTTACATCAAATTTGTAGTTATTCGGTTCACCGATTGTCACATAGAATAAAAAATAAAATCATTATTTGATAGCAAAAATTCAGCGATGACTTTTTATGGTCATCGCCGAATCAATCTTAATACAGATCATATAACTTTGCGGTTTCACGGTTGCGGTATTCGTGCTTCTCATAGTAGCCGATGAGATTTCCGCTGTCGTCCCGAAGTGCCACCATATAAACATCCTTGTTTTCCTCATCGTTGCGGAATTCATAAATGATGTTGTGGTCTTTGTCAGCACGGAACCAGTCCAAAACTTTATTGATAATTTCCCGTGCTTTAGGCGTATGACAGTTCAGCAAGCTCTTGCCGAGCAACGCTTCACCACCGTTTTTGGCATATCGCTCGATGGCGGCTTTGTTCATATAAATAATGGTGTGTTCCAAATTGCACAGCACCACCGGTGCCCTGTCTTGGTCAAGCACACTCTTAAAAAACGGAATTAGTTCCATAATAATCTCTCCCGTTTGTATCAATTACTTTTTAATTACGGTTGTCCAATCCGCCTCTTTAAAGCCGACAAGAACAAAATCATCGCCCACTAAAATCGGGCGTTTGACGAGCATTCCGTCCGAGTCAAGCAACTGAAACTGTTCTTCCTCGCTCATGGTCGGCAGTTTGTCCTTCAATCCCAACGCCTTGTACTGCAAACCGCTTGTATTGAAAAACTTTTTGAGCGGCAGTCCGCTTTGCTTGTGCCACACTTTCAGTTCCTCTATGGTCGGATGATTCTCTTTGATGTTTCTTTCTTCAAATGCAATACCGTTGTCTTCCAGCCACTTTTTCGCTTTCTGACAGGTTGTGCATTTGGGGTAACATATAAATTGCAATTTCATGATTTACACTCCTAATTTTGCTCTTATATCGTTCAGCCATTCGCCTTTATATTTGAAGTATTTAGGGCCAGCAAGCGCCCATTGTTGATTTAGTAAATGCTTTGCAAGTGCAGTTAAAGACCATGATTCGCCGTTATATGCGACGTGTTTGTTGTCAACAACGCTAAACATTTCGCCGTTATGCTCATTATTTGGACAGCAAAATTCAACTTGTTCGCCTACTGAAATATTACACATTGAGAAAGAGAATATGGCGGCACGCTCTTTGCTTTCATTTTCAATTTCTTCAGCGGTGGCTTCTGCTGCTTTTTCCTCGGCGGTCTGTTTCCACAATTTAAGATTTTTTTCGAGACCGTTTATTTCTGCTATGGCTTCCAGCAGTGAATAAGCATCCTCTTTGCTCATTGCATAAAATTCGCGGACACGCTTTTTGCCGTTCACGTTATCTATGCTGCGCAGATTCGGATTCAATTTGTCTATCACGTCGTGAATTTTCATATCGGTCAGTCTGGTGCTGACTTCGTATGTTGCATAAACTCGGAAAGCAAACGGCGTGCATTCACTTCTGTTTAATTGTGTCAACCTTGTTTTTACATCATCTGCATATCCAATTTTCACGTACTCCGGGAATGACGGATTTGTTAGTATGTATATGTAACCCATTATTTTTTCTCCTTAACTATTTTCCTCAAAATTTTCGACCTGTTCCATTACCTTTTGGAATACATCGGGACTATACTGTGGCGGATAACCATTTTTAATCAAGCAAACCTTTATATCAAATTTAAGCTGATCACGAACAATTTGATTGTTGAGCCAATCGGCGAAAGAGGATTTTGTGTCGATGATCTCTTTAATCTTTTTAGCGAGTGTTTTACACTTATCGTTTACCGAAACACCATTTATGACTTTGTCTTCACCGTATTCAAAATTGTATTGGTCGCGTAAAGCCATCAATATATCATAGAATGCTTTTTCCTCAAATGTCAGCCCAATTTTGCGAAAACTGTTGCGGTCGGCGTTCATATCACGCAGAATTTGAAGTGCCTGTTCAGTCGCATTTTTGATAATTTCATCAGCCGTTTGTTCCTGTGCTTCGCCTGCTTCTTCGGCAGTTAAATGCTTGCGGCGCTCATGGTATTCGGCAATTGTTTTTTCAAGCATTTCTTGGAATTTCTTTGCCGCCATTTGATTTGTTTTGCTGTACTCCGTAATTTGTTTACGAAGCATTTTAATCAAAAGTTCCAATTTGGAAGCCGGCATTTTCACATCGGATAACTTTTCAAAGTATTCCGGACTGAAAATATCTTCTTGTTCGCCGTCTTCAAGTACGCTTTCAACCTTGTTGTACCGAAGTGCTTCTTCAACCATTTTTGAAACATTACGGTTCATCGTATCGGTATCAAGCTCGGTTGTTCCACTCATTTTGCGGACAAAACCGGCAATTGCCATAAAGCACTGTGCAAGCGCCGATTCTTCTTCGCCGAGTTCGCCTGACGGCTGACAAATATCAAATGCGGCTCGCATCCGTTTTACCGTTTTGAGAAAATAAGTCTTGAAAGATACTTTCCGAACACTTTTTCCGTTATTGCTTTCTGTTTGCAGCTCCTGTGTGCAAACAAAAACATATTCCGCCGCTTTGGCAAGCAGGGTGTACCGTTCAACAGGATCGCCGTTCGGATTCAAAAACGGACGCAAATCGTATCCGACAAATAAATCTTTCAAAACAGACAGTTCTTCTCTGAATACAGCGGTTGCCTGCTCAACATCATCGGCGGACGGTGCAACAGAAGAGTTTCCACCATATACTTTCAAAGCTTCTCGCATATTGTTGCGGATGCCGATATAGTCAACAATAAGTCCGTATTCTTTGCCGGGATATTTTCGGTTTACACGGCTGATTGTTTGAATCAATGTATGTTTTTGAAGCGGTTTATCGTTGTATAAGTATGTCAGCGGTTCCACATCAAAGCCGGTTATCCACATATCAACAACGATAACTATGCGGAAGTTTGACTTTTCCTGCTTGAATGCGGCATCTAAATCATCCGTTCTCTTTCCGTTGTTTACGCCGCCGAGATAGTTGTACATATCCGCTTCATCGTTTTTGCCGACGCTTGAAACCATCGCCATAAACGGCATTGGTTTCAGTTCGCACATTTCTTCATCAGTTGCAATAACTCCGTCCGGCGTTTTCTTCTCTACAAACCATTCCGGATACTTGTCTTGAAACTTTTTGAGAAGTTGATAGGCAATCGGTCTTGACGAACAAACCACCATAGCTTTCTGCACTCTGTCTGGATCGGCGGCGCAAGATGCTACATAATGATCGTGAATATCTACCGCAAGGCGTTCCAAACGCGACGGCTCCCCGAGAATGACTTCCATTGAGCTCATAGCTTTTTTGCTGGCTTCAATATCTTCTTCGGTGGCACCTTCGTCGGCACATTTTTTGTAATAATCTTCTATCTGCTTAACCTTTTCTTGATCGAGCAATACTTTTGCAATACGCGGATGATATTTGATAGAGACAGTCAATCCGTCGGCAAC
>JAZRYL010000055.1:0-27790 GCA_045600705.1 Clostridia bacterium
GACAGTGTCTTTGAAATTCGCTTTGCGAAGGCTTGTCTGTTATTGTGTGATGATAGTAAAACCCCTTAAAACGAATTTTTTCAGTAAAATCAGCCATATTCAACCTCTGAAATATTGTTTATTATTCAATAATATAAGAAAAAACAGCAACATTCACAATGTTTTTTTAATTTCAAATATAGTATAATACAGGAGACAAAAAAATACAACTATTATTTTGGAGGATTTAATATGTTAATCGGAGCGCAGCTTTATTCAGTAAGAAACAAGTGTTCATCACAGGAAGAAATCAAAGAAACCTTTGCCAAAATGAAAGAATACGGTTATGAATCCGTTCAAATCAGCGGCTTTGCATATAATGCGGAAGAAACCGCCGCTGCTGCCAAAGAAGTCGGAATTCATATCGGACTTACTCACGTTGATACAAAAGATATAATCGAAAACGTTGACGAAGTTATTGCCAAACATAAGGCGCTCGGCGTTGATATGGTTGGACTCGGTTACCCCGGACCTTACCTTAAGCCCGGCAGAATCGTTGACGTTGAAAAAATGGTTGAAGACCTTCTTCCCTACACAAAGAAAATTGAAGCAGCAGGACTTAAATTCGGTTATCACAATCACGAAATGGAATTTAAGGGCGAAGTTGGTTCAAGACCGATTGATTACATTTATAAAAACACATCATGGCAATTCATTATGGATACCGGTTGGGTTTATATGGCAGGCGCAAACGTTGAAGAAGAAATTCACCGTTTCAAGGACAGACTTCACTATATTCACTTGAAGGATTTCAGAGATCAAAGACCCGATGAAGACCATTGCTTCAACTGTATGGTTGCTATGGGCGAAGGAAAGATTCCCTATGACGGAATAGTTAAGGCATTAAAGGAAGTCGGAACTGTTGCCGCTTACGTTGAGCAGGACAACGCTGTTGCAGAAGCTGATTCATGGCTTGAAATGAAAAAGAGCATCGACTTCATTAAGTCACAGGGTTGGATGTAATATAACAGATTAAAGGAAGAAAAAACAATGATTATCGGAGCACAGTTATTTTCAGTCAGAGATAAATGTACTACTCAGGAAGAAATTGACAGTACTTTTAAGGCAATCAAAGAAATGGGTTACCCATCGGTGCAGGTCAGCGGTTTCCCCTACGATCCCACAAAGACTCGTGAATCCGCCGAAAAATACGGACTTCATATCGGACTGACACATACGAATATCAAAGACGTAATTGAAAAAACCGACGAGGTTATTGAAAATCACAAGTTACTTGGCGTTGATTATATCGGCGTTGGATATCCAAACGGTTATACCGACGGAACAAACGTCGAAGTAGACCGAATGATTGCAGACCTTGCACCTGCGGTTAAAAAAATCAACGATGCAGGACTTAAATTCGGGTATCACAATCACGCAATGGAATTTACTGCTGATGAAAACGGCAAAAGACCGATAGACGTGATTATAGAAAAAACAAATTGGAATATTATTCTTGACACGGGATGGGCTCATGTTGCAGGCGCAAACGTCTGTGAGTACATTGAAAAAATTGCCGACCGTCTTGAATATGTTCATCTTAAGGATTTCCGTGAAAAGAAAGACGAAGAAGCACTCCGTGATACGATCGTTCCGATTTACAGCGGAATTGTTCCCTTTGACGAAATAATTCCCGCACTTGAAAAAGCAGGAACTAAAGTAGCGTATGTTGAACAGGACAACGCTCCCACGTTCGGCGACAGCATCGGAGAAATGAAAAAGAGTTACGATGCAATCAATAAGAAAGGATTTATAAAATAATATGGCACAGTTTATACTTTCAGGCTTTGCCGACGAAGCACAAAGCGATCTTCAAGGTCAGATTGCCGCATTAAAGCGCAATAATATGGAGTATCTTGAAGTAAGAGCAATCGACGGTAAGTGCGTAATTGACTATACCGAAGAAGAAATCGAAGAATTTGCAAAGCAGTTAAGGGAAGCAGGAATAAAAGTTAATTCACTTGGCTCCCCTATCGGAAAATACAATATAGTTGATGATTTTGAGCCTCATTTTGAGCGTTTCAAAAAGGCATGCAAAACCGCACAGATTTTAGGAACAAAGAATATGAGAATGTTCAGTTTCTTTATTCCCGACGGTGAAGAAGCAATGAATTATAAGGACGAAGTTTTGAAGCGTATGAGAGCAATGCTTGACTATGCTAAAGAGCAGGGAATTCAGCTTTGCCACGAAAACGAAGCAAGAATTTTCGGTCGTCTTAATAAGGAATGTGTTTACCTTCAGGAACAGTTGCCCGATCTTAAAGCAATATTTGATTCATCCAACTATATTATGGAAGATGAAGACATTTTAACGAACATAAACAACATTGTTAAATATGTTGAATATGTTCATGTAAAGGATTCAACACTCGACGGTCACGTTATCGTTCCCGCAGGTCATGGCGACGGCAAGTATGCCGAAGTTATCGAAAAAGTTGCCGAAGCACGTGGCGATAAGGATACATTCCTTACACTTGAGCCTCACCTTTTCGCATTTACGGGATATAACAGTTTGGACCACAGAGAAATGAAACATAAATTCTCATTCGAAAACTCTAACGATTCTTTTGATGCGGCAGTAAACGCACTTAAAGATATATTGAAAAACTTAGGTTACACAGAAGGAGAAGATAAAAAATGGAAAAAGTAAAATTCGGTATTATCGGCGCAGGTAATATGGGTACAAGCCATTATCAGCATTTTATGAAGGGCGAAATCCCCAATGCTGAACTTGTTGCAATTGCAGACCTTAATCCTGCAAGATTTGACAACCTTGACCTTTGTGACAAAGACTTTAATTTTGACAGTTCAAACGTTAAGCGTTTTGCTTCCGGTGACGAACTTATTGATGCAAAATGCTGTGATGCGGTTATTATCGCAATCCCCCATTATTTTCATCCGCCGTTTGCTATCAAAGCTCTTAAGGCAGACATGAACGTTATCGTTGAAAAACCCGCAGGTGTTTATTCACTTCAGGTTGAAGAAATGCTTGAAGAAGCTAAAAAGCATCCTGACCTTAAACTCGGAATTATGTTCAATCAGAGAACAAATCCCGCATTTAAGCTTATGAAAAAAATGATTTCTGACGGTGAACTCGGAAAGATCACCCGTCTTAACTGGATCATTACCGACTGGTTCCGTACACAGAACTATTATGACGGCGGCGGATGGCGTGCAACTTGGGAAGGCGAAGGCGGCGGCGTTCTTTACAATCAGGCACCCCATAACATCGACCTTTTCCAATGGATTCCCGATATGATGCCCTCAAAAATCACGGCACACTGTGCATTCGGTAAATATCACGATATCGAAGTTGAAGACGACGTTACCGCATATTTTGAATATCCCAATGGTGCTACCGGCGTATTCATAACAACAACCGGCGACTATCCCGGAACAAACCGTTTCGAAGTTACCGGCGAAAAAGGTAAACTTGTTTATGACGGCGGAAAACTTACATTCTATAAAAACAAATGTTCAACAACCGAATGGATTAAGACTGCTACAACGGGCTTTGGAACTCCCGGAAATGAAAAATTCGAACTTCAGCCCGAGGGCGAAAACCTTCAGCACGTTGGCATCGTAAGAAACTTTGCCGATGCGGTTCTCGGAAAAGACGAACTTTACGCTCCCGCTTCCGACGGTATCAAGGGTGTAACTCTTGCAAATGCAATGCTTCTTTCTGCTTGGACAAATCAAACAGTTGAACTTCCCATTGACGGCAAGAAGTTCTATGATTTACTTCAGGAACACATTAAGAATTCAACAAACAAGAAAGATATCAACGCAGTAAGCGGAAAATCGGAAGATCTTTCCTCTACATACAACAATAAATAATCAGGAGATAAACAATTATGGAAAAAGTTAAATTTGGTGTTATCGGCGCAGGTAATATGGGTACAAGCCATTATCAGTATTTTATCGGAAACAGAGTTCCTAACGGCGAACTTACCGCTATTGCTGATTTAGTACCCTCAAAACTTGAAAACGTTAAAAAAATCGGTGTTGAAAACAATCCCGAAGCAGAAAAGAAAGTTCATTACTACAATTCGGGTGACGAACTTATCGAAGCACACGTTTGCGATGTAATTATCGTTGCTATTCCCCATTATTTCCACCCCGTATATGCTATTAAAGCACTTAAAGCCGGTTATAACGTTATTGTTGAAAAGCCCGCAGGTGTTTACACACTTCAAGTTGAAGAAATGCTTGAAGAAGCTAAAAAACATCCTAACCAGAAACTCGGTATTATGTTCAATCAGAGAACTAACCCCTGCTTCAAGCTTATGAAAAAGATGATTGCTGACGGCGAACTCGGTAAAATCACACGTCTTAACTGGATTATTACCGACTGGTTCCGTCCTCAGGCATATTACGACAACGGCGGTTGGCGTGCTACTTGGGAAGGCGAAGGCGGCGGTGTTCTTTATAATCAGGCACCCCACAATCTTGACCTTTTCCAGTGGATTCCCGATATGATGCCCACAAAAGTAAACGCACATTGCTCTTTCGGTAAATTCCACAACATCGAAGTAGAAGACGACGTTACTGCTTTCTTTGAATACCCCAACGGTGCAACCGGTGTATTCGTAACAACTACCGGCGATACCCCCGGAACAAACCGTTTTGAAGTTACAGGCGAAAAAGGTAAACTTATTTATGACGGCGGAAAATTAACATTCTATAAGAATGCAGTTTCTTCAACTGAATTCATTAAAACAAATCAGTCCAATTTTGAAAAACCTGCATGTGAAGAAATTGAACTTCATCCCGAAGGCGAAAATCTTCAGCATGCCGGAATTTTAAGAAACTTTGCAAATGCTGTTATGGGTATCGAAGAACTTTATGCACCTGCTTCCGACGGTATTAAGGGCGTAACACTCGCAAACGCAATGTTGCTTTCCACATGGACAGACAAAACAGTTGAACTTCCCATTGACGGCAAGAAATTCTATGAACTTCTTCAGGAACACATCAAGAATTCAAAGAATACAAAAGACATTCACGCCGCCGGCGGTCCTGCAGCAAATCTTTCTGCTACATACAACAATAAATAATATTCGGAGATGACTCAAATGTTCAGAACTGCTATCGTGGGTTGCGGCTGTATTGCCCAAACTCATGCAGGAAACCTTTCTCACATGGATGATGTGAAAATTGTCGGAATATGCGACATACTCAAAGAACGTGCTGAAAAATTAAAAGATGCCTATTCAAAAGATGCAAGTGTTTTTACAGACTACGTAACAATGCTTGATGAAGTTAAGCCCGATGTGCTTCATGTATGCACTCCCCATTATCTTCATACTGAAATGGCTATCGAAGCACTTAAAAGAAATATAAACGTTGTCCTCGAAAAACCTGTTGCAATCAATATGCAGCAGGTCGAGGAACTTCTTGAAGCTGAAAAGAACAGTAAAGCAAAAATAATTATCTCGTTCCAAAACCGTTACCTTGCTCCTAACAAAAAAGCAAAGGAGCTTATCGAAAGCGGTGAAGCAGGAAAAGTTCTTTTTGCAAAAGGCGAAGTTCTTTGGCACAGAGAAGCACCGTATTACGTTGATTCCCATTGGCGCGGATTTATGGCGACCGAGGGCGGCGGTGTAATGATAAATCAGGCAATTCATACACTTGACCTTATGCTTTGGATGTGTGGAAAGCCCGAAAGTCTTACGGCATTGACCGCAAACTTCCATCTTAAGGACGTTATTGACGTTGAAGATACGTGCAATGCTTATATCAACTTTGAAAGCGGAGCCAAAGGATTGTTCATTGCAACAACGGCAAACTATTGTGATGAGCCTATACGTCTTTCCATAAAATGCGAAAAAATGACATTGGAATTAAAAGACGGCGATTTGTTCATTGACGGTGTTAAACAGAACATTCACGATAATATCGAGGTTGTTGACGGAAAAACATATTGGGGTGCCGGTCACACCATGTTGTTTAAGGATTTTTATTCTAAAATCAATACCGAAAACAAGGTTTCAATCAACGTCAGTGAAGCATCCGTTGCACTTAAAACTCTTTTGACGATGTATGCTTCTAACGGAAAAGAAATTAAATTTTGAGGAAAAATTATGAAACAGTTTTTTGATGATACCGTATTGCTTAATAACGATACGGCAGTAGATTTGTATAACAAATATGCAAAAAATCAGCCTATAATCGACTACCACTGCCATCTTAATCCGCAGGAAATTTACGAGGATAAAAAGTTTGACAATATCGGTGAACTGTGGCTCGGCGGTGACCATTACAAATGGCGTGCAATGCGTCAGAACGGTGTTGACGAAAAATTCATCACCGGTAATGCAGATTATAAAGACAAATTTATTAAATTTGCTTCCACAATGGAATATGCACCCGGAAATCCGCTTTATTATTGGTCACACATGGAATTAAAGCAACTTTTCGGAATTAACATTCCGCTTAATGAAAAGAATGCCGAAAAGGTTTGGAATGAAGCAAACGAAAGAATGAAGCAGGGTGATTTTACATCACATTCGCTTATTAAACGCTGCAATGTTAAAGTTATCTGCACAACCGATGACCCTGCCGATGACCTTAAATATCATTCACTTATGAAAGATAACGGTCCCTGCAAGGTTCTTCCCACGTTCAGACCTGACATTATATGCTTCGGTCTTAACAGAGATGACATTCTTCCCTACCTTGACAAATTAGGTGCAACTGAAAACACAAAAATCAATGATTTTAAGACATTGCTTGATGTTCTTGAAAAACGTCTTGATTACTTTGTTTCAGTTGGCTGCGCCGTTGCTGACCACGCATTAGGATATATTCCGCCCGTAAAAGGTGAATTCGAAGATGCTGAAAAAGCATTCAAACTTGTTCTCGAAGGCAAGAAGGTTCCTCAATCCGACCTTGACAAGTACACTGACTTTATGACAAGATTCTTTGCGGTAAGATACTATAAGAAAAATATGGTAATGCAAATTCACATGGCACCGCTTAGAAACGTCAACAGCAAACTTTTCTCGCAAATCGGCGCAGACACAGGTATTGACGTTGTAGGTGATCCTATCGTTGCCGCACATTTTGCAAGAATGCTCGACGATATAAATAAAGAAGCAGGATTACCCAAAACTGTTTTCTATTGTTTGAATTCCACCGTTAATGATATGATTGCCGCTATGACCGGTGCATTCTCAGGCGAGGTTCCCGGAAAAATGCAGTTAGGTTCGGCATGGTGGTTCAACGATCACGTTGACGGAATTCGTGCACAAATTCACTCACTTGCAAATGCAGGACTTTTGGGCAGATTTATCGGTATGCTTACCGACTCAAGAAGCTTTACTTCTTATGTTCGTTTTGATTTCTTCAGAAGAATTCTGTGTTCCGAAATCGGCGAATGGGTTGCTAAAGGTGAATTTGATGCTGACTGCGGCAAAATTATCGAAGGTGTTTCCTTCAATAATGCAAAAGAATATTTTAATTTTTAAGTAAGGAGAAATTTTATTATGGATATGACCTTCCGCTGGTACGGTGAAAACGATCCGATTTCACTTGAATATATCAGCCAGATCCCCATGATGAGCGGTGTTGTAACTGCCATCTATGACGTTCCTGTCGGTGAAGTTTGGCCTCTTGAAAGAATACTTGCATTAAAAGAAAAAGTAAACGCACATAATCTTAAAATGGAAGTAATCGAAAGTGTTCCCGTTCACGAGGACATTAAAATGGGCGCACCCGCAAGAGACAGACTTATTGAAAACTACTGTCAGAACATTCGCAATTTAGGCAAAGCAGGCGTAAAAGTAATCTGCTACAACTTTATGCCCGTTTTCGATTGGCTCAGATCCGATCTTAAACACAAAAATGCAGACGGTTCAACCTCACTTGCATACGACCAGGAAACCGTAAATGCTATGGACCCTGCAAAGGGTGAACTTTCACTTCCCGGTTGGGACGAAAGCTACACAAAAGAACAACTTAGAGGACTTCTTGACGCTTACAAGAGCATTGACGAAAACAAACTTATGGAAAATCTTATTTATTTCCTTAAAAAGATTATTCCCGTTTGCGAGGAATGCGACGTCAAAATGGCTATTCATCCGGACGATCCGCCTTGGAGTATGTTCGGTCTTCCGAGAATTATCACCAACGAAGAAAACATTGACAAAATGTTTGCGGCAGTAGATTCCAAATACAACGGAATTACTCTTTGCACAGGCTCTCTCGGATGCAATCCTAAAAACGATATGGTTAAACTTGCGGCTAAATATGCTAAAATGGGAAGAATCCACTTCCTGCATGCAAGAAACATTAAATTTACCGGCGATGCTAAATTCCATGAAAGTCCCCACCCCACCTCATGCGGTTCACTTGATATGTATGGCATAATGAAGGCGCTTTACGATAACGGCTTTGAAGGATATACCCGTCCCGACCACGGAAGAAATATTTGGGGCGAAGACAGAAGACCCGGTTACGGACTTTTTGACAGAGCATTAGGTGCTTCCTATATTAACGGACTTTGGGAAGCAATAACGAAAGGAGATAAAAAATGAAATTACCTTTTCAAATTGATTTGAACGGAAAAGTTGCAGTTGTTACAGGTGCAGGCGGAGTTCTTTGCTCAGGCTTTGCAAAAGCACTTGCCGCTTGCGGAGCAAAAGTTGCTCTTTTGGATATCAACACAGCCGCAGCTGAAAAAGTTGTTGAAGAAATCAAAGCCGACGGCGGCGAAGCTATTGCAGTTGAAGCAAACTGCCTTAAATCGGACAGTCTTGCGGCTGCACACGAAATCGTTCTTGAAAAACTCGGCGCTTGTGATATTTTGATTAACGGTGCAGGCGGAAACAATCCGAGAGGAACAACGGATAACGAAACAATGACTCCCGATATGCTTGACAATAAGGACCTTAAAACGTTCTTTGACCTTGATCCCGACGGAATTCGTTTCGTATTTGACTTAAACGTAGTTGCAGCAGTTCTTACAACTCAGGCATTTACAAAAGAAATGGTTAAAACCGGCGGTGTAATTCTTAATGTTTCATCAATGAACGCATTCCGCCCGCTTACCAAAATTCCCGCATATTCTGCGGCAAAAGCGGCTGTTTCAAACCTTACACAGTGGCTTGCAGTTCACTTTGCTCCCTGCGGAATAAGAGTAAATGCTATTGCTCCCGGTTTCTTCGTAACAAATCAGAACAGAGATTTGTTGTTTAAGGACGGAAAGCCCACCGCAAGAACAGAAAAAATTCTTCGTGGTACTCCCATGGACCGTTTTGGTGAAACAAGTGATCTTACCGGAACACTTCTTTGGCTTGTTTCAAACGAAGCATCCGGCTTTGTTACAGGCGTAGTTGTTCCCGTTGACGGCGGTTTTGCCGCATATAGCGGAGTATAATCTCTAATCAAACAAAAGTAAAAGACGCTATACGTTTTATTCGTATAACGTCTTTATTTTTGCTTATTTTCTTTATATTCTTTAATATTACTTGTTTTCTTTACATCTTTCAATTACGGTACGGTATCCGCCGCTTCCGTATTCATAGCATTTGCTGACTCTGCTTATAGTAGCGGTACTTGCACCCGTTTCTTTTGAAATTTCAGCATAACTTACGCCTTGTGCAAGCATTTTTGCTACTGCAAGACGTTGAGAAATATCTAAAACTTCATTTATTGTAAAAGCGTCTTCAAGAAAAGAATATACTTCTTCCCTTGTTTTTAACGATAAAATAGCATCACAAAACTCGTCTGTATATTTACTTTGCCAATTATTATTCATATTTTACCTCTTTAACACATTAAAATGATAAATCATTACATTAAAATTATATCACTTAAAAATTACAATGTCAAACAGAAAAAGCCGACAAATCTGTCGACTTTTTAATATTAAAAACAATATTTTTATTTATATAAAGGACCGTAGGTTTTGCAAGCATTAAAATCTGCATTTTCCTTGTTTTCAGTTCCCATAAGTCCCCACGCCTGAGGTCTGAATATTCTTGAATCATCAACGTTGTGCATACTAACAGGAATTCGAAGCATACTGCAAAGAGTTATTAAACGGTCACCGATATGTCCGTGAACCCATGCGCCGTGATTTGCGCCCCAATTTGCCATAACAGAATAAACGTCCGTGAAAGCACCTTTTCCGTTCAAAATCGGAGCAAACCACGTAGTAGGCCACGTAGGATCAGTTCGTTTATCAAGAATTTCGTGATTTTTTTCGTCAAAAACGCAGGTATAACCCTCTGCAATTTGCATAACGGGTCCCAAACCGTCAACTAAGCATAATCTTGCCATTGTAACGGGCATTTCCGCATTAGTCTTAAAATGGCTTGAAAAACCGCCGCCACGGAAATATTCGTAATCGGCTCTGCACCAATCACTGTTTTTTAAGCACTCGGAAATATCGGTTTCGGTCATATTCCACCATTCTTTCATTGTGCGTTACCGAATTCATCCACCGAAGCACCCGTAGCATCAAGCGCCGTAGCACCGGAATTGATAAGATGCATAAATCCGTTTGCCGCTTTACCATCAAGTTTTGTTCCCGTAACTCTTTCAACCGCATCGGGTGACCAATAAGTTCTTACATCAGAAAACATAGGCGCTTTGCCCGTAAGCAAATTAAGGAAAAGCATTGTAATTCCGTTCAAATTATCATTTTCAGTCGCAAGAACTGTCGGAGCACCTTTTCCGTTCCAATCGAATGTTGTATTAAGAATTGATTCTGCAAAATCGCCGTTAGGAAGCCAATCCGTCCACATTCTTTGGCCTTGGAATCCACCTGCAATGCCGTTTCTTCCAAGTGCTTCTTCGTGCCAGCCCAGTTCATTTAATTTGTCATTTCCGTGCATTATATCCTTAATGATAATTGCCATCTTGGTGCAGAATTTCCAATCATCATCAGGATCAACTACTTTACTTTTTTTGATAATATCGGGGAAATTCTTGCCGGCATTTTTGTCAAATCCCTCTTTGCAATTCTCTTTTACCCATTTATATGCTTTGTTAAATTCATCTTTATCGTAAACTTCAAGCATCATTCTGCGCAAAATTTCAGTTTCGTCAACCCATTCTGTACGTATTCCCAAATATTTTTGGAAGAAATCAGCATCGCAGAACGATCCGGCAATTCCCATGGCAATTGAGCCGAAATTTATATATGCTCTGCCTCTCATTTGACCAACTGAAACTGCGCACTGAGCGAATGAAAGAATTTTTTCTTTAACGTCATCGGGAATTGTTTTGTCATCTTTGTCCTGAACGTCGTGACCGTAAATTGCAAACGCCGGAAGACCTTTTTGTGCGTGCGCCGCCATAGCCGCCGCAAGATAAACCGCACCGGGACGTTCAGTACCGTTAAATCCCCATACCGCCTTAACCGTCGTTGGGTCTAAGTCCATCGTTTCGCTTCCGTAACACCAACACGGCGTAACCGAAAGAGTAGCGCAAATATTTTCTTTTGAAAACTGTTCGGCAACCTTAGACGCTTCAGCACCGCCGCCGATAGTCGTGCATCCGATAACGCACTGGACGGGCGTTCCGTCAGCATATTTCAGATTTTCTTCAATCAGTTTTTTTGCATTTTCAGCCATGCATATAGTTTGCGCTTCAAGAGATTCTCTTACACCGCCCCATCTGCCGTCAATAACAGGACGAATACCGATTTTCATATTCATAATTTTTTTCTCCTTTACCATTCAACTTCAAGAATAATTGCTTCACTTTCAAGATCGTTTATAGGAATATTTCTTACATGTAAAAACTTTTGAGCTGCTATACCGCTGTTTCCGTCCATAGTATATTCAGGTAATGTGGTAATACTGAAATCCAATTCTTTGCCGGTATTCAAGACCTTAACACTTTTTGGCAAGTTTGGATAAACAGAAAATGCAATAGCAGAAGAATCTATTCCGCTATACAAATGAATATATGACTTTCCATTTTTCTTTGTTGTAACAAAATTATATTTATTATTGTGAATTGTCAGCTGTACAGTGTCTTCTTCAGCGCTTTCAAGTGAAACCTTAACATTGTTATACCAAGAGCCTAATCTTTTAATAATGTTTTGTTGTTCTTCTGAAATCACGCCAAAACTATCAGGTCCAACGTTTAACAAATAATTAGCACCCATTGACATATATTTATCAATTGCATGAGTTAAATATCTAAAAGAATAAAAATCTTCGTTACTTCTATAACCCCAGCTTTGTTCACCGACCGAATTGCATGCTTCTGTCATATATGGGAAATGTTTTCTTTCGTTAAAAGCTGAATATTCACGTTCAGGCGTTGAAAAATCTCCCTCATCATATCCTCGGTTGTTTATATAAATATCAGGCTGAAGTTTTCTGACAAGGTCATTTATTGATCTGTCAACCATTCTTGGCTGAATATCCCAAAAGAATGTATAAATCTTTCCGTATTTCGTTAAAAGTTCTGTAACTTGATTTTTAACGTACTCAATATATACGGAATAATCATTATCTTCCTTATAATGTGCTTTATACTGATGTGTTGAGAACTTATTAAAGCCATTTTCATGATGCCAGTCAGGACAAGAATAATAGAACGAAAGCTGCATATCGTGTTTAGCACATGCATCAGCTAACATTTTGATAACATCCTTACCGTAAGGCGTATTCATAATGTTATAATCAGTATATTTTGTATCCCACATACAAAACCCGTCGTGGTGTTTTGTAGTAATGCAAATGTACTTCATTCCTGCATTTTTTGCAAGTAATACCCATTGCTCAGGATCGTAATTAACAGGATTAAATGTTTTCGCCAAGTTTTCATACTCAGTTCTATCCATATTGTTTCTTGCAAAAACCTGTTCCTGTACTCCGGTTTGAGAATATATTCCCCAATGGATAAACATACCAAGCTGATTATCCTTAAAATCCAAAGCATGCTGTGTTGCCATGAACATCACTCCTTTTTTATATTTTACTATACAAAGACTTTATGTTATAGTATAATATCAGTAAAAAAATAGCACTATATTGGAAATTTGATATTATGAAGCAATTATATGACATTGAAAAAATTAAAAAAGTACTGTACGACTTTTATCAAGTAACTAACAGACAAATTGCACTATTTGATGAAAATTGTAATCCCATTATAAATGTTCCGAATTCTCGGTGCGAATTCTGTCAAAAAATCAGAGAAAATGCCGACGGTCAAAAAGCATGCGAAAGATGCGATGTTGAAACGATTAAAAAATCCGAAAATGAAAGTTTTACAATATGCCGATGTCATGCGGGACTGATTGAATGTTGTGCCCACATAAGGGACGAATACGGAATTGTGGGTTATTTAATGTTCGGACAAATGCTAAGCGATAAAAATGTTGAAGATCAGTACGTCGAATGTAAGAAAAAATCCGAAAAATATTTTGGCAATGAATTTGAAAAATATTATTCTGCATTGCCGCATATAAACGAAGAAAAACTCAATTCCATGGCAAATATTATGGTTGCCTGCATAGGTTACATTTATCTAAAAAAGATGATAAACACCGCATTTAAGGGCGTTTATGAGCAAATATTATATTTCATAGACAGAAACCTTGCAAACGATATTTCCTTAAAGCAAATTGCTGATGAAATAAATATGAGTACGTCTTCCGTATTCAAAATAATCAAAAAAAATGCTAATATTTCCCCATCACACCTTATCGTCAAAAGACGAATAGCCCAGGCAAGGGAATTATTAGCAAATAACGATTTATCAATCACTAAGATTGCCGATTCGGTGGGAATACACGATTATAACTACTTTTCAAGAGTTTTTAAGCGTGAAACCGGGTATTCGCCTACCAATTACCGAAAACTGAACAAAAAGTAATTATTTTTCCGGAATAAGTATTATGTGATTATCTTGGTCGAATTCAATTTTTACTCTGCTCATATACTGTATTCCGGCTTTTTCTATCACTTCCTGCGGAAGCTGAAGTCTGCCTACACGGTCAACAACTACGTATTCCTGATGTGTAGCGGAGTCGCCTGCAGAACCGAAATTAACGTTTTTGTCCTGCTCGTCAATTTTAAGATATTCGGTACTTGTTCTACCGTCCCTAATTTTAATTACACGGTCAACCTTGGCAGAAAGTTTAAGGTCGTGAGTAACAATAATAATCGTTATACCAAGTTCTTTATTGATTTTTCTAAACAAATCAAGAATTAAGTTAGCCGTAGCATTGTCAACGGCACCGGTAGGCTCATCTGCAAGAAGAAGTTTTGGTTCGTTTGCAAGGGCAAGCGCAATAGCAACTCTCTGCTGCTCACCGCCGGAAAGTGTTGCAAGAAGTGCATCTGATTTGTCGCCGATACCTACAAGGTCTAAAAGTTTTTGTGCTTTTTCATAGTCGGGACGTTTTCCGACAATTTCCATAGGCAAAACTATGTTTTCCACCGCTGACAAATACGGAAGCAAATTTCGAACACTGTTCTGCCATATAAATGAAATAGTATTTCTTTTATATAAAAGCAATTCTTTATTAGTTAATTTTGAAAGGTCAATGCCGTCTACAAAAACGTTTCCCGCACTTGGCTTATCAAGACCGCCCAAAATATTCAAAAACGTACTTTTTCCGCTTCCGCTTGCACCGATTATTGCGACAAGTTCGCCCTGTTCAATGCTCAAATCAAGTCCTTGAAGTGCAAGAACTTCCGTTTCTTCCGTTTTATATATTCTAACTAAATTTTCACATGATACTATGGGCATTACTCTACCCCCTTGTTATCGGTTATCGTGGAAATCATTCCGTCGTCCAAGGTATAAACTTTGTCGGCAAGTTCCATCATATTTTGGTCGTGTGTTGTCATTATAACCGTTGTATTTTCCTCACGAATTATTCTGTGGAACATTTCCATAACCTTTTCGGATGTGTTACTGTCAAGCTGAGCGGTAGGTTCATCCGCAAAAATGATTTTTGGATTATGAACGATTGAACGCGCAATGGCAACTCTTTGCTGTTCACCGCCGGAAAGTTGATACGGATAGTGATTTACTCTGTTTGAAAGTCCAACCATATCAAGACAATGAAGTATTCTGTCCTTTTCCATGGGAAGTCCTGCCACACGAAGCATAAATTCAACATTCTGGTATGCGGTCATGGAACCGATAAGTGCAACCGACTGAAAAACAAATGAAATGAAATTTCTTCTCAGTTCATCAGCATTGTCGGACGAAATGTCCGTTATGTCGTGACCGTTTATATAGATTCTTCCCGATGTAGGCTTATCAAGCATTCCGAGAATGTTCATAAGCGTTGTTTTTCCGCTTCCCGAACGTCCTTTAAGAACGGTAAGTTCGTTTGCCGGAAATTCTGCCGTAATACCCTTAAGCACACGCACGGAACGGTTATTCGGAAGAGGAAAATCTTTATAAATATCAATACATTTAATAATTGAATCCATAATTATTCCTCCCCTAATTTTATAGCCGAAGATGCCTTTATATGCTTCAGCATTTTTCTTGCAACAACAGTTCCGACAACGATCAAAAGAGCAACCAAAACAAGTAATTTTACTGTGTCAAATATTTGAATAGATACTTTGTACGGCGGCATATCTCCGATTTTTGAGAACGCAGACTGAAGCAACGGTGAAAACATAATTCCCGATACAACGCCCGCAATCAAGCCAAGCACTACTGAGCAACCGCAAAGCAAAATCTGCTCCCAAACAATCATTTTATTTACCTCGGGATATGACATACCGAGCGCACGCATCGTGCCGATATGAAGTGTTCTGCTTTTTATTGAAATTACCCAATAAATACTGAATCCGATGGCACAAACGATTATTACTGCAATAAATCCAAGTGTCAGAGAGCCGTTTGTTGCTTGACGAACCGCATTTATTTTGCTTAAATATACCTCTCTTGCACCGTTTACAATGTTTGTAAATCTTGCACCGTTTTTAATTGAAAGCGATTTGAAGAAATTTATATCTTGATTTGTATTCATCCAAACCTGATACGGTTCATCTTTTGCGATTCTATCAAGTGAATTACCGTTTACAACAACAAGATAATTTTCCTTTGAAAATCCGAATTCGTCGTTTTCGGAAGAATAATATGTGGGCCATGCGTCAACGATTGCCAAAATTCTGCATTGAGCAACCCCACGCATATATTTGCTTCCAGTATCGGGAATAACGTATATACTTTCGCCTACTTCTACCTTTCCGAGTGCCTTTGCGGCATTTTTGCTGATAATGCAGCCCGTCGGATCGTTTTTAATAAGTGAAAGATAATAGTCAAGATTTTTCGGTAAAATGGAATTATCCCATGTTACGATGTTTCCGAATTTATCCGGGTCTATACCCATAAATTTAAGGTTATCGGTAATACTTTTTCCGTGGCGGGTGTTTAATCTCGGACTATTGCCAACAATTACTTTCATTGCATCGGTATCAACTATATCGTCAAAAAAGTATTTTCTTTGAATATACTGATTATCATTCAATGCGGAGAACTTTACGTCTGCAATCAAATCGCACGGATACTGATATCTTGTGCTTGAATCCATATTTTTATTGAGTGTTCTCGCTGAAATAGATGAGAACATTCCGATTGCAACGGTAAGCGTTATGAAAATAATAATAAACTTTTCACGGTCTTCCATGCGTCCGATTCTTGAAAATGCAGAAAACTTGCTTGCAGTCCAGTGTTTCTGCGAAATTTTAGTAAAAAACTTAAGCACAAACGGATACAGAAGCACGAAGAACATTGCAACAAATGCAAAGAAACATATTAAAAGCAGATATGCAAGAGGCTGAACATTTCCCGCTTCGGTAATCAATCCTTCTTTTTGAATTACAAGAACGTAATACGAATAGAAAGATACGATTCCCATAACCACAGTAGCAACAATAAATCCGATTTTGCCTAAAAGTGTAGATTTATGCTTATTTCTTTTTTGTTGAACGATTTCAAGTTTTGCGGCATTATTTACCGGAATAAGCATAGTTATCACTGAAAGGAATCCCGCAACAACACAGAACAAAATTGACAAACCGGTAATTCTGATTTTCATGGGTGCCCTCTGTGCAAATTCCAAGAAGCCGGATGTGCTTCCGAGCAAAGAACATAAAATCAGTGCAAGAACAGGTGCAATAATAATGCTTATCAGTGCAAAAAGTCCGCCTTGGCAGAGATATAGCAACAAAATCTGAAATCTTGATGCACCTCGTGATGTAAGCATTGAAATTTCATTCTTATCGTTTTCCACCACAAATTTTGAAATCATAAATATAAAGAAAACAATAAGAATCATTATCGGTGCATAAAAAAGCACAAGCAAAATGTTTACTGATTTAATATTACTGCTATACGCTTTATACTGTTCAATCGGCGGAGTTACAGTGGTAACATTGCCGTCAAGTCCCCACATAACGATATTTTTATTCAGTTGTTCAAGTCCTGCAATAAGCGTATCTGTCTTAGTTAAATCAAATTTTGTATAATCTCCTGCAAAATACCATGTTGATTTCGAAACAAGATTTCTCTTTTTGAAAATGTTTTCATAAAACTGATTGTAGTCGCAATAAAATTCGTTTCCGTTTTCCGAATCAACAATAGGATTAAGCGAATCAACCTTATATTCGTAAATACCGACGATTTTAAGAGAAAGAATGTCTTCGGTATAATCGTTAAGAATGTCTGCCTCACTGCTTCCTACTTGAATTACAGAACCAAGTGTAAAGCAAGTGTTCTGCTGTGTGGCACGGCTTATCATAACCTCTACACAGCCGTCGTTAAGTTCCTGCTTGGGAAGTTGTCCGTCAACGATTTCAACGGCATTTTCATATTTTTCCGTCGCTTTAACAACAATGTCGCAAACACTGTTTTTAAGTTTATCTCTGCTGTCTCCCGCTTTCAAAGTACCCGTTGAAAGCGTAATGCCCTTAACTATTGCAGGCATATTCATTTGTTTGTATAAAGTGTTGTTCAAATAGTCGGTACAATAATTAAAATTTAGTTCGTTTGCACTACTGTCGTTCTTTGTTACAGTTGAATCGGAATCGTTAGATGTTTGCTTGAACGAAGTAAGTGAGCATGATATTATTACCGAACCGGGACTGATGTTTTTTTCATTTTGGTAATTCTCCATTTGCGTAACGAACATTCTGTGGGAAATACCGGCAGAATATATGGGAA
The DNA here is from genome assembly GCA_045600705.1 of Clostridia bacterium. GTDB lineage: Bacteria > Bacillota > Clostridia > Christensenellales > QALW01 > UMGS1322. The sequence goes on from JAZRYL010000055.1 coordinate 18,202, forward strand.
TAGTGCACGCAATAATAACTGCAATCAAAATTCCCGAAAACAGAGAAAGCATCAGTACTTTATTGTTAAGAATTTTTTTAATAGCAAGACTTATCATCTTATAACCACGCTTTCCCCTGCTTCAAGTCCCGAAAGAACTTGATAATACTCGGAATTTTTTGCTCCGACAGTAATATTCACATCATAAAGCAATCCTTTATCATCAACCTTGTGAACAATTGCATTGCCTTCTTCATCAAGAACAAGCACCGCACTTTTCTCTACCATCAGACAATTAGGATATTCGCCAACAATAACAGAAAATTTTCCGGGGAATTTATCTTTTACGGAAGAAGCATCTTCGTGTTCAACAACAAATTTTCCGCTTTTTCCGTCCTCGGGAATTTGAGTCAACACACCCGGAACCATTACTGTTTCGTCAAGTTTGTTGTATGTTACTATTCCCTTATCGCCGAGTTCAAATCCCGATACTGTACCGGAATCGCTCATAATATAAAGAGTGTTTCCTTCCTTATTCCCGAAAAAGAATCTTTCAACTACAAGATAACCCTCAAATGCTTCTGTCATTTCATACTCTTGAGAAGTGGGATAATCCTGCGTAGGCGGCATAATGCTTTCGAACTTGCCCGATGTACATCCCGAAACGCAAAGTGAAAGTATTGCGCAAGTTGATAATAAAATTGTCTGTTTTAATATTTTTTTCATCATTTTTTATTACACTTTTTAATCGTTTTTTTAATTGAATCAAGTCTGACCGGATGACCGTAATCCTGCATTTCCTTTAAGGTTGGCATTATCCATCCGCCCTCGTCATTTTCGTTCCACGCATAAATGATAACGGAATTAACAGGAGATTCCTCTTCGTGTTTTTTACTCCACTTAATCGCACTTTCAAGTTGCATTGCGATTTCGCTGTCTGTTGCCTGGTAGGAATAGTTTTGGGGATATGTATTCGTATCTTTGAATTCCCAACTAACAGGATGATAATACCTCGGACGCTTGTCCCAACCGGTTGTAACGGTAGGAACAACCGGCATTTTGCCTGTTTTAAGGTCATTATCCCATCTATCGCGCTCTGCCTTTGCAAGTTCAGTATAAAGTTTTCCGTCACGCATTCCGTTTGCATAACAACTTACCGCATCAGCGCCCATTTCTCTTGCAACATCCCAAACGTTTCCCCATCCCATGTAAACTATGTACGGCTGTTTAACGCCTGCTTTTTTGCAAACTTTTTTTAAATCGTCGGCAAATGCTTTATCTCCGCCGAACATATACACAAGCGGTCTACTATCAAGAACCTTTTGGAAATTTTCTTCTTTCATTTCTTCCGCAAGTTTGACGCCGTCCGTTTCAAAATCAAATTTAGAAACGCATAAAATCGGGCACCATCTGATTTTATTCTTTTTGGAACTTGACTGATACAGTAAGCGAGCCGAATCAAGTCCTCCGTCCACCGTGTGCGGATACCAGCAAAAAGCCCAATAGTCAATTCCCGCATCGGAAGCAAGGTCGATTTCATAATCAACGATTTCCTGACTGTACGGCGGTATAAGAATGTTATCGTTTCCGATAATTTCAGCATAAAACGGTAATCTGAAATGAAACCTTTGAAGTGATAAAGTCGCTCTGACCTGCGGTCCGATATCTTTAGTGCCCCAAGCATCCCATCTGATTGCACCAACTAAAGTTTTTGACATAATCACATATCTCCTTTTAATTATAATTGTACTATTTTTGAAACATTTTTTCAACAGTTTATCAATATATTAACAATTTATTTACAACTGTAATTGACCGAAGCGTTTATTTGTTGTATAATACAGTGCGAAGAAAATTTTGGAGAAATTCAATGAATAAAAACGAAACATATACTGTTGAAATTACAGATTTGAACAGTGAAGGTGCCGGCGTAGGCAGAATTGACGGTGTAGTGGTATTTGTCCCCTATGCATTACCCGGTGAAACGGTTGAAATACTGATAATCAAAGTTGCAAAGAATTATTCTGTGGGCAAATTATTAAATGTTATTGTTCCCTCGGAAAACCGTGTTGAACCAAAATGCAAATACTTTTACCGTTGCGGCGGATGTGATTTTCAGCACTTGTCATACGATGCACAGTTGAAATATAAATGTGAGTCAACAGTAAAAAACATTTGTAAACTTTCCGGCGAAAATATTTCGTTAGAAAAGATAATCGGTTCGGACAATATTTGGAATTACCGTACAAAGGCACAATTTCCTCTTTCAAAGGATAAAGAAGGAAAAATTACCATGGGTTTCTTTTCTTCAAGAAGCCACAATGTTATTTCCATAGATAGTTGTATGCTTCAAAGCGAAAAATGCAACAGTATTATTCCCGCCGTAAAAAAGGCAATGAGCATTGCAAAACTTCCCGTATATGACGAAATTAACCACAGAGGTCTTGTTCGCCACGCAATAGCAAGAAGTTCCGTTAACGGTCTTATGGTAATTATCGTAACGAATTCCGAAAAGCGACTGCCCGATAAATTTGTTGAAGCATTGAAAAATCAACTTCCGCAGATGACATCGCTTGTGCAAAACATCAACTGTTCTAAAGGAAACGTTATTTTAGGAAACAAGAATTATTTTCTTTTCGGCGACGAATACATTTCCGACACCATGAACGGAATAAAATTCAATCTTCGCCCCCTTGCATTTTTGCAGGTAAATCCTAATCAGGCAGAAAAACTCTATAATGTTGCTATCGAAAAAGCAAATCTTACCGGCAATGAAATTGTTTTTGACGCCTATTGCGGAATCGGAATTATGAGTCTTATGCTCGCAAAAAATGCAAAAAAACTTATCGGTGTCGAAATAATTCCCGAAGCAATCGAATCCGCAAAAGAATCCGCTAAACTTAACGACATAAATAATGCAGAATTTTTTGCAGGCGCCTGCGAAGACGTGCTTCCGAAATTGATAAAAGAAAAGCAAAAACCCGACGTACTTGTAGTCGATCCCCCACGTGCAGGCTGCGAGGAGTCTTTACTTAACTGTATTGCGGAAAACGGTATTAAAAAAATAGTTTACGTTTCGTGCAATCCCGCCACATTGGCACGTGATATAAAAATACTGTGCGGCTTAGGATATTCGTGTTCCGACGTTACGTTTGTGGATATGTTTTGCCACACAAAGCATATCGAGAGCGTGGTACTACTTTCAAAAGTACAGTAATAATTATTGAAAGGAAAATCGACTGATGTCCTCAAGCAAAGAATACTGTGATTACATATTAGATCAGTTGTCCCACATAAACGGAATATCTTGCCGTCCGATGATGGGCGAATATATTTTGTACTATAACGGTAAAATTTTCGGTGGAATTTACGATGACAGATTTTTAATAAAAGCCGTACCCTCTGCCGTAAAAATAATGTCTGAAGCACAATACGAATTACCTTATGATGGCGCAAAAGAAATGATTTTAGTTGATAAAACAGACGACCGTGAATTTTTGGAAGAACTGTTGAATGCCATGTACGGCGAACTTCCCGTGCAAAAGAAAAAATAATTTTGTCTTATATCAAGATTAAACGGAGAGTTGAAGAATGAGAAAAGTAATTGCAACAATCTTATCTGTGATACTGCTGATTTCAACAGTTTGTCTTGCCACAGGGACGGATAAGAAAATACATAAGCGATTTAATATGCCCGTAGAAGTTATGGAAATGGCAGAAAAATCATCCGAAACCGTTCCGTTTTACGAGAATTACGCAAAGTATTGCAACAAAAATTTCAAAATCGACGTTACAAATGAAATAAATGAAAGTGATATTCCCCTATTTATTCAATGGGATAAACGTTGGGGTTACCGTGACTTTGACAAAAGTATTATAGGTGTTTCCGGTTGCGGCCCTACCTGCCTTTCAATGGTACTTTGCGGACTGACGAAAAATCCGAAATTTGATCCGTATTACGTTGCTAAATTTACAGTTAAAAACAAATTTTACGTTACGGGACAAGGTACTTCATGGCTGCTTATGACGGTAGGTGCTGAAAGACTCGGACTTAACGCAGAAAAAGGAAAAGAAACAAAAAAATACATTCTTGAAAATCTTTCACCTGAAACACCGATGATTTGCTCGGTTAAGCCGGGCGATTTTACCACAACGGGGCATTTTATTGTTTTGACCGGATTTGACGAAAACGGAATGGTAAAGGTAAACGACCCCAACAGTTATGCAAACAGTGAAAAAGTTTGGGCGGTAGATGCTCTTGTTGACCAAATGAAAGCAATATGGAAATTCAGTTACGAAAGCGGACAGTAAAGGATTGTTATGGAACTTTGGGATGTATATGATGAAAACCTGAATAAAACGGGCAAAACTTATTCAAAAGGAATAAAACTGAACCGTGGCGAATACGGTTACTTAGTTCATATAATCATTGAGAACAAGCACGGAAAGTTTCTTTTACAGCAAAGGTCACTGAAAAAAGAATTTTATCCCGGTCAGTGGGACGCAACCTGCGGCAGAGTTCAAGCCGGAGAAAACGGAATTGATGGTGCTATGCGTGAGGTTTGCGAGGAATTAGGCTTAAATACCTACCCCGAAGAATACAAATGCTTCTATCACAAAATATACAAATCCGCAACATTACTTGATATATTTTTATTACGAAAAGAATTTGATGAAAAATCACTTGTTCTTCAAAAAGATGAAGTTGAAAAGATAAATTTATATTCCTTTGACGAAATGATAAAAATTCTTACATCGTCAAAAGACCGAGAATATTTAGATGTTTTATACGAAATGAAAAAGCACATTGGGTTATAAGCTCAATGTGCTTTATGTTTTTATGCCTTTAGGCATAAAACAAACCACCCGTTTGACGGGTGTCATGATTTAGTTGTCGTTTTTCTTAAGAAGCGTGGAAAGTTCGCTCATAAACGAATCAATGTCCTTAAATTCTCTGTAAACCGATGCAAAACGAACGTATGCAACCTGGTCAAGTGACATAAGCTTGTCCATAATCATTTCACCGATTTCAATAGAACTGATTTCGTTATCAAACGAATTATGTACCTGACGGTCAATCTCGTTTACAACGTGCTCAATCTGTTCAACGGAAACCTTACACTTTTCGCATGCTTTGACTATTCCTCTGCGAACCTTGTCAATTTCAAAAAGTTGTCTGCTTCCGTCTTTCTTAACTACCATTACGGGAGATGTTTCAATCTTTTCATACGTTGTGAAACGCTTTCCGCATTCGGGACATTCTCTGCGTCTGCGAATTACGCTTCCTTCCTCGGTGGGACGTGAGTCAAGCACCCGACTGTCAAGGCAACCACAATAAACGCACTTCATAAAATACCTCCAAATAATAGTTTATTATACAATTCAACAGCATCCTTGTCTGTTTTTGATGAAATAAATTCTACTGTTCCCTTTTCGGTTCCGTTGTTTTTCAAATTATGTTCGATAAGAACATTTTTCAAATGCCGAACAGTTCCCATTCCCCCGTCGAATACACCGATTTCATCACCGAGTATCTTTTTCATTTTGTCCTTTACAAAGGGATAATGTGTACAACCGAGTACAACTGCCGTAGCATCTGTATTTTTATATTTTCCAAGCAATTCCGTCAAATATCCGTCAATATCACGGTCGTAAAAAACCGCATCTTCTATTCGCTTTGCAAGTTCGGGACACGGAATTTTTTCAACACGCAAGTCTTTATCATACCGTTCAATAAGACGGTTGACACGTTCCGATTGCAGAGTGACACTTGTTGCAAGAAGTAAAACCTTGCCGGATGTTTGTTCCAAGGCAGGCTTAACGGCAGGTTCCATACTCACAATGGGAAAAGAATACGTTTTCCTTAATGTTTCCACTGCAATGCTCGTTGCCGTGTTGCAAGCAATAACAAGTGCTTTTATGTTCTTTTTCGCAAGCCGACCTACCGCATCGAGTGTAAGTTCAAGTACCTTTTCTCTGCTTTTTTCTCCGTAGGGCGCATTTGCCGAATCTCCGAAATATATATAATTCTCCTCAGGCATAAGTTTCTCCGCACACTTGAGTACGGATATTCCACCTACGCCCGAATCAAAAAATCCAATTGGTGCGTTTGACATTATATCTCCGTCATTTCAATAAGTTTATTTTATTATAACATATATAATTTATAATGTAAATACCAAAATTATTCTTGCAAATGTTTATTATTTTTGGTATAATTTACATAATAAATTATAGGAGATTTTCATTATGAATAAAAACGATTTCAAAAAATATATTCTTTGTCCGCAAGACAAAAAATGTTTTCCGAAAAGCATTAAGCATCAGTACGGAAATATCGAAAATGCAGAAAATATTCTTGACGGTTCAGCAAATACCGTTACGTTAAAATATGACGGTGAAACCGCTCCGAAAATGATTCTTGACTTAGGCAGAGCATCTACCGGCGGTTATCCCGTATTCAAGGTTAAAAGTTTCGGCGGAGATTGCACACCTAAAATAAGACTTTCATATTCTGACTGGTACGACTATATTATGGACGAAAAATACGGTGAAAACGGTGATTTCTTCCGTGGTTGCTGCAAATATTTAGGTGTTGAACTTCCCGTCCTTCCGGGAGATCCTAACCGTTTCAACGAGTTCTCAATTACCCGTGAAGGCGAATATATTTCTCCCCTTGTTCAAGGTCAGGAATGCTGGCTTATGCTTAAACTTGAAACACCCGGCACTTACGTTGAATTGGAATACTGCTACATTTATTATACTTCCGACCATTCGGATTACGACGGCGCATTTGACTGTTCCGATCCCGATTTAACAAAACTTTGGTATGCTTCCGCTTGGACTTGTCAGATCGCAACAATCAATAATTCAAATTCTTGGGACACACTGAATGGCACGGCACTTCTTCGTGCATTGGCAAAGGGCAACGATGCCGGTATTTACAAAAACGGTAAAGAATTACGCAATTACGAACTTTCGTGCAAAGCATCTATTGCATATAATCCGCAAATGTGCTCAGGTTTCGGTGTATGTTTCCGTGCGCAGGATTTAAGCAACGGCTATGTTGTATTCCTTAATCTTGACAACACTGCAACCGCTTACAAACGTGTTAACGGTGCATATCAACTTATCAAAACACAAAAACTTGATTTTGACGTTATCGACAACAAGTTCTACGACATAAAATTAGTTGCGGAAAATGATACATTTAAGTATTATGCTGACGGAACACTTTGCCTTGAATTTACCGATGACACATACAAAAAAGGTACATTCGGTTTCTGTCAGACAACTGAAAAATGGGCTTGTGCAAAAGAACTTAAAGTTACCTCCGAGGGAAAAACAATTTGGGAGGATAATTTTGAAAACGGCCTCGATAATTATGAATTTACACGTTCTGCCCCGTTTATTTCCGACGGTGCAAAGAGAGACAGACTTCCTTGGATAGGCGACCTTGACTGGGCAGGAAGAAACGTTTACTATGCTTTCAAGGATTTCACTCCTATGCCCGAAACACTCAGAATGTTTGCATTCCATCAAACTCCCGAAGGTTACGTTTGGGGTACCTGCTATCCCGAAAACACCAAGAAACCCGAAATCGGTGACTACGGATATTATGAATCTGATATTTTCTCTGCTTGGATTGTTCCCACTCTCGCCGACTATGTTCTTTTTACCGGCGACAGAGAATTTGCAAAAGAAATTTATCCCTGCATCAAGCAAGACGTAGATTATTTGTGGAGATTTGTTGAATCCGACGGACTTTTCAATCAAAGATACGCAACAAGTAAGGGACTTTGGGATCACGTTCTCAACGATATGGGAAAATTCACATACAATAACCTTATCATTTCCGAAGCATTCGGAGAAGCGGCATATATTGCCAAGGAAATCGGTAAAGAAGATGATTATGCCGAATTTACCGAAAGAAAGAATATTGTCCGTGCCGCAATTAAAAAGAACTTTACAAGTCCCGAAGGCTTCTTAACAAAGAGCACCACTAACCGTGATATGTGTGAAATGGCTAACTCACTTGCCCTTTCTATCGGCTATTTTGATAACAGAAACGATGCAAAAGCCGCACTTGATGCGCTTCTTGCAAGAACTCCCGGTCACGGAAAGATAACAGCACTTATGATTCGCGGTGCTTATATGTACGGTTTTGACGTTGAAGCAATTAAATCGCTTTATCAGCCCGGATATCAGTACGTTCGTGAAAACGAAGACTTTATTGTTTACGACGCACTTGAAAACCCGAACTTTGACTTCGCATCACATCACATGCATCCTGCAAACTGGATTAAAGCATTAAACGATTGGCGCGGACCGCAGACCACTTGGGAATGTATGACTTATCCCCCGATCAAAGATGCAAAGGGCGGCGCTTGGGGCGACAGATCGCATCCCGATACCGCTATTGCACACGTTCTGACCGGATACACATTGGGCGTTCTTCCTGAACAAGCAGGCTTTGAAACATTCACATTTGAACCCCATACTGCTCTTTTGACCAATGCGAAAGGTATTATTCCCTCAGCATACGGCGACATAAAGGCAGAATGGGAAATCAAAGATAATACAATGACTGTAAAAATCGACATTGAAGGAACTGCAAAACTTAGCGACATAAAACTTCACAAGGGCGATGCGGAAACATTTAACGTATATGTAAATGGCAAAGCGACAGATAATTACAAAGTAATCTGATTATTTTGACACATAGCCGTTGTACAACTAAAAAAACTATGATATACTATCAATGAGGTGAAAGAAATGAAAAAAGTATTAGTAAATTTAAGTGCATCACAACAGATAAAAGAATTCGTAAACATTATCAGTAAATACGCATTCGATATGGATTTGCGTTCCGGCAAATATCTTGTAGACGCAAAGAGCATTTTGGGAATTTTCTCACTTGACCTTTCAAAGCCCGTAGAGCTTGAACTTTTAACTGATGATAATTCCGAAATCGAAAAGTTTATGAATGATATAAAAGACTTCATCGCTGAATAATCATACGCTACATTAGGAGCAAAAATGAATTATAACGAAGTATGCCTTGCAGTATTATTTTTATTGCAGGAAGTAAACATTCCGCTTAGTGCAGAGCAAGTCAGTCTTGCTTTTCCGGAAAAAAGCGGATATACCTACATGGATACCACTTCTGCCATCGCAAAATTGCAGGAGCAGGAACTTGTAATATCCGAAACGACTCCCACCGGAGAGCGTTTTACAATAAATATTGAAGGACGTCTTGTTCTCTCCCGTTTAATGACGGATATACGAGGCTCTTTGAGAAAAAGTTTATCCGAATACGCCTCCGAAAAATTTCACGAATTAAGCCTTGAATCTCAGGTATACACACGGTGTATACCAACCGGCACAGGTAAATTTCAAGTAATTCTCCGTGCATTTGACAAGAATATCCAAATGAGCGATATCACACTTATGGTGGACGATATCGACGAAGCGGTTCTAATCACTCACAACTGGCAGAAATACGCAGGCGAAGCAGTTTCATCGCTGTTTGGAATATTATTAAAGGATGCGGAGCCGTAAAAACAAAAATAAAACGCAGATTAACCGTCTGCGTTTATTTTTTTGCATA
>JAZRYL010000056.1:0-17964 GCA_045600705.1 Clostridia bacterium
AACCATTGCTATTATAATTGAGGTTTTTTCTATTTTCAAGCTTTTTGGGCTTGCTTCTAGCTCGCCCATTTTTTTGTAGCTCCGCTCGTTTTTCTTCCCCCAGTAGAACTGGGGGTTTATTTCCACACCTAAAGGCGCCAAGAAAAATCGCATCACTATTTCGAAATAATGATGCGATTTATTGTTTTTATTAAACTGTAAAATTATTCGTTTACTTCTTCAGTAACTTCTTCGGCAGCTTCTTCATCAAGTGCTTCAGCAAGTTCTTCTTCGGGAATAAGTGCCTTGATAGAAAGGCTGATCTTCTTGTCAGCGGCATTTACATCAAGAACAAGTGCTTCGATTTCGTCGCCTACTTTAACAGCTTCGTCAACCTTGGAGATGAACTTATTTGAAAGCTGCGAAATGTGAACAAGACCGTCGATACCGGGTTCAAGAGCAACGAAAGCGCCGAATGCGGTAATACGTGCAACAGTACCCTTAACAACTGTGTCAACTGCGTACTTTTCTTCAGCAGTTTCCCAGGGCTGCGGGAAAAGCTGCTTGTAACCAAGAGAAATTCTGTTATTTTCCTTGTCAAGAGCAAGAACCTTAACGTCGATTTCGTCATTTACTTTAAGAACATCACCGGGCTTATTGATGTGATACCAAGCGATATCACCGATGTGAACAAGACCGTCAACACCGCCTAAATCAACGAATGCGCCGAAATCTGTAAGACGGCGAACTATACCCTTAACGGTTGCGCCAACTTCAAGTTTAGCCCATGCAGCTTCGATAGCGGCATCTCTTTCTTCCTGAAGAATTGCGCCGTGTGTAGCAACTACCTTACGGTGTTTAGCATCAATATCAATAGCACGAACACGAAGTGTTTGTCCTACATATTTATCAACGTCCTTAGCAAAGCCGTTTGCTCTGATCTGTGAACGGGGAATAAATACTCTAATTCCGCAGTAATCAGCGATAAGTCCGCCCTTAACGGCTTCCCCTACCTGAACCTCAAATATTTCACCGTTTGAAATTGTTGCAAGCTTTTCATCAGCAGCAAGGCGAGCAACAACCTTTTTTCTTGAAAGAATTACGTTTCCGTTGCCGTCATTGACTTTAACAACTTCAACTTCAATATCATCGCCCTCGTTAAAGAGTGCCTTAGGATCCTCATCACCAGATGCGGAAAGTTCTTCTTTTGTAATAATACCGTCTGCCTTATAACCGATATCAACGCTGACTTCATCGTCCTTAACATAAATTACCTTACCGGTAATGACCTGTCCCTGACGAATCTTGTTAGCAAAACTTTCGTTTAATGCCTCCTCGAAGCTCATGTTTTCTGTAGTGTTTTCGCTCATTGTATCCACAACCTCCTTTATTAACCAATCCGGGGTGGAAGCACCGGCGGTTACGCCTATGACATCGTTTTTATATATTTTAACGGTTGAAACCTCGCAAGAGTTTTCTAACCCATAGGTCCTTGAACATTTTTCTTTACATATTTTGTAAAGTTTAGCGGTATTCGAACTTTGTCTGCCCCCGATAACAATCATAACGTCTACCTGACCTGCAATTTTCATTGCTTCGGTCTGTCTGTCGATTGTGGCATCGCAAATCGTATCGAAAACTTCCGTTTCGTTTGAATACCTTGATTTAATCGCATCTACGATTGAATTAAAAAGTTCTTTCCGTGTGGTAGTCTGCGCCACCACCGTAATTACCTTTTCCGTATCGGGAAGTGCTTTCACTTCCTCCACGGAATTAACTATGTATCCCGAATTATCACAGTGGCCGTTTATACCGATCACCTCAGGATGACTTTCTTCGCCTATTATAACAATAAAATGAGATTTTTGCAAAGCATTTTGTACAATTTTTTGAATTCTTTTTACAAAAGGGCAAGTTGCATCAATAATTTTAATGTTTTTTTGCAAAAATTTGTCGATTTCCGACTGTGGAGCGCCGTGACTCCGTATAATTACAGCGCCGTTATTAACGCTGTCAACACTGTCAATGGGAAAAACGTTCTGCCTTTTGAAGTTCTCGACCACCTGCGGATTGTGAATTATTTCCCCGAATGTGTACAGATTTTCAAATTTACCGATATTATTTTCGACTGTTTCAACCGCTTTTTTTACGCCGAAACAAAAACCCGCACTTTTAGCAATTACAAATTTCATTTCAGCATCTTTCTGCCGCCGTCAAGAAGCTTGTTCATTTCTTCCCCAACCTTGCGACTGAACGCAGTTTGAATTTCGGAACTTGCTTTTTTTCCTGCAAACTCGGATAAATCAACTTCTTTTCCGATAACTAATGTATTTTTCTTAAAAAATCCGGGTTTATCGAGAAACATCATAGGAACAATTTTACTGTTATACCTGAGTGCAAGCATCGCTATGCCGTTATGCATATCATCAAGATTGATTTCCGGCTCAGCATGTCTTGTTCCCTGCGGAAAAATGCAAAGATTGTTGTTTTCGGAGAGAATTGAGCAAGCATGACGAATACTTTTCATATCAAGTTTCTGTCTGTCTACCGGGAATACCTGCAAATGCTTGAAGCAAAATGCAAGCAATTTATTTTCACAAAACTCTTTTTTTGCCATAAAATGGGTATTTTTCGGAAGCAACTCGAAATTTACAAACGCATCAAATACACTTTGATGATTGCATACGAATATTACATTTCCGCTTGTTATATTTTCTTTTCCGATAATTTTCGTGGATGAAAAGCAGGAAACCAAAAATTTATCTATTGCCCTAAAAAAACCGTGGAACATTTATTTCGCCTCTTTGATAATTCCGATTATATAATTTCTGACTTCTTCAATGCTCATACTTGTACTGTCGACTACCGTGGCGTCCTCTGCCTGTGTAAGCGGCGAGAATTCTCTGTGAGAATCGTTGTAATCACGTTGTTCGATTTCCGCTTTAAGCTGCATAAGATCAACTTTTTCGCCTTTTTCTTCAAGTTCCTTTGCTCTGCGCTTAGCACGCTCCAAAGCATCGGCTGTTAAGAAAAACTTAAAGTCGGCATCGGGAAGAACACATGTTCCGATATCTCTGCCGTCAAGAATGCAATCCGTTGTTCTTGCAGTTTCCTGCTGCATTTTTACCAAAAATTCACGAACGGATTTAAGTGCCGAATACTTTGACGCAAGTGCCGAAACATGATTTTCTCTTATTCTTTGCGAAACGTCTTCTGTGCCCAGAAAAACGTGCTGTGCGCCGTCAATATACTTAACGCATAATTTTGTGTTTTCAAGTTCTGCTTCAACCTTTTCGTTATCAGCGGGAACGTTATGCTCAAACATATAAAGTCCCACTGCACGGTACATTGCACCCGTATCGAGATACATAATATCAAGTTCCTTTGCTATTGCCTTTGCAATAGTGCTTTTACCTGCGCCGGCAGGTCCGTCAAGTGCTATTTTCATATTATTCTCCTATACTGCTTCCTGCCAAAAATCCCGTTGACAGCGCAAGTTGAATATTAAATCCGCCCGTAAATGCGTCTATATCAATCATTTCTCCTGCAAAATACAGACCTTTTATCAGTTTACTTTCCATTGTTGAAGGATTTATTTCCTTAACGTTTATTCCGCCCCTTGTGACGATTGCCTCATTAAATCCTCTAAAGGAGTTGACATTAACTTTAAGCGCTTTCATCGTGTTCACAAGTTTTTGGCGCTTTTCCCCATTGAACTGGCTTATGGATTCATTCGGGTCAAGTCCGGCATTTTCAAGTACGGCATTTATAAGCCGTGACGGCAAAAGCTTTATGCAGGCATTTTTAACCGTCTTATTTCCGAATTCTGCAAAATCACGCAAAATTCTTGCATCAAGCTGCTGCTTTGTAAGTCCCGGTTTTAAGTCTATTTCAACGGAAAGCTTGGAAAAATCGGGTTTATTCAGTTTACTGCTAAGTGTCAAAACAAGCGGCCCCGAAATACCGAAATGAGTAAACAGCATTTCGCCGAGTTCCTCATAAACTGTTCTGTTATTGACTTTTGCTTTCAGCGTAACGTTTTTTAGTGAGAGTCCCTGCAATGCGTGAACCCACCGTTCGTCACTTTCAAGCGGAACAAGAGCCGGTCTGAAATTTTCAACCTTATGTCCTAACGAAACAAGTTTATCACGCCACGTTCCGTCCGAGCCGGTGGAAGCATACGAGCATCCTCCGAGAGCCAAAATCAATCCGTCACAGTTGTGATACGTTCCGTCAAATTTTATTGCGGTAACCTTGCCGTCTGATACTGAAATATCTTCTAATTCGGTGTTAAGATATACCTTAACACCCGCTTTGCGCATATTCTTTTCAAGCGCTTTTGTAATGTCGCTTGCTTTATCACTTATGGGAAAAACACGGTTTCCCCGTTCGGTTTTGAGGGGTGTGCCGTTTTGTTCTATCAGCTCACAAGTGCTTTCAGGCGGGAACGAATATATTGCCGAATAACAAAAACTGCCGTTATGAGCAATATTATCAAAAAAATCTTCCGTGTCGCATCTGTTTGTAACGTTACATCTGCCCTTGCCCGTAATAAAAAGTTTTTTGCCGAGTTTTTCGTTTTTTTCAAGCAAAACAACGTCAAAACCCCGTTCTGCCGCTTTTGCCGCCGCAATCATGCCGGCAGGACCGCCACCTACAACGAATATCTTTTTACTTCTTTCCTGCATAGAAATTGTTTTTATTCCAAATGCCTTCCATCTCTTTAAGGCTTTCGGAAAGTTCATCTTTCTTTATCATACTGATTGCCGCAAGCAAGGCATTGGCCACGCTGAGCGGCGCTACGAGTGAATCAACAAACGACACCGTATCGCAATGCACTTCCATTTTAACGTCCGCTATTTCGCTGAGCGGTGAAAATGCGCTATCCGTAATACATATACATTTCGCATTGTGTTCTTTCGCAAAATGCATTGCGTCAACAGTTCTTTTGGAATATCTCGGAAAACTGATGCCTATAAACACATCTCCGTTGCCTATATGAATCAACTGTTCGAAATTGTCGTTTGATGCGTCGGTAACGGTGCGAACATTGTCAAGAATAAAATCGAGGTAATAGCCAAGCATGTGGGCAATTATTTCTGCTGAACGAACGCCCATAACGTAAATACGCTTTGCGCCGATAATAGTCTGAACCGCATCCTGAAACGCATTTTTATCAAGTTCGTTGAGAGTAACACGAATATCCTCCATATCGGTTTTAAGTACCTTTTCAAGCAAAACCGAACTGGGAATATCGCCTGCAAGTTCCATTCTCTGTGAACCCGTGAGTCTGCTGCGGAGCATTTCCTGAAGCTCCTTTTGAAGTTCGGGATATCCCGAATAACCTAATGAATCGGCGAAGCGAACCACCGTTGATTCGCTTACGCCAACTTTTGTGCCGAGTTTGCTCGCCGTCATAAATGCGGCTTCATTATAGTTTTCAAGAATATAACGGGCAATAAGTTTTTGACCCTTGCTCAGTTTTTTATAAACGTGATCTATTTTTTCGCTGAAATCTGCACTCATTAGTTTTTTAATCAATACTTACTTGATTTCGGAAACGCTTACGTTGATATCAAGTGAAGTACCGCCTTCCATTACTTCTTTTCTGTGTTTGAAAAAATTTGTTGCTACCTGCGGGAACAACGCATACGAAAGTACGTCTTCCTCTTGAATAGCCCATTCTTTAGCTTCTTCTTTAAGTTTTTCGTACTCGGGTTTAAGATCATCCGCAGGTCTGTGAGTTATTACGGGGGTATCGCCGATGCACTTTTTACGAACTTCTTCGTTTACCGGTGCAGGAAGACGTCCGTATTCACCTGCAAGCAATCCCTTGGATTCCTTTGTAACCATCTTGTATCTTTCGCCGCAGATAACGTTAAGTACTGCCTGAGTACCTACGATCTGACTTGTAGGTGTTACAAGCGGAGGATATCCGAAATCCTCACGAACTCTCGGAACCTCAGCAAGACATTCTTCAAGTTTATCCTCTTTTCCTGCTTCTTTAAGCTGTTTCAAGAGGTTTGAGAACATTCCGCCGGGAACCTGATACAAAAGTGTATTGATATTAACTGCAAGTACCTTAGGATCAAGAATTTTGTCTTCTTTAAGACGAGCGGCAACCTTCTTGAAGTGTTCGCTTGCCTGAACAAGTTTATCAAGTTCAAGTCCGGTATCGTACTCTGTGCCTTTAAGTGTTGCAACAAGAGATTCGGTAGTAGGCTGACTTGTTCCGTTTGCAAGAGGTGAAAGTGAAGTATCAACGATATCTACACCTGCTTCAATTGCTTTAAGAATAGTCATATCACCCGTGCCGCTTGTGTTATGAGTATGCAAATGAATAGGAACATTTACTTCAGCCTTGATTTTCTTAACAAGGTCGTATGCATCGTAAGGAAGAAGCAAGTTTGCCATATCCTTAATACAAATGGTATCTGCGCCCATCTGCTCCATTTCTTTTGCAAGTTTTACGAAATATTCCTTTGTATGAACGGGGCTTGTAGTGTAGCTCATTGCAAGCTCGATTTGTCCGCCGTATTTCTTTGTTGACTTAACTGCCTGTTCAAGGTTGCGAAGATCGTTAAGTGCATCAAAAACACGGATAATGCTTATGCCGTTTTCGATACTCTTCTGAACGAACTTATCTACAACGTCGTCAGCATAGTGACGGTAACCCAAAATGTTCTGACCACGGAAGAGCATTTGAAGTTTTGTATTCGGAAGTGCCTTGTGAAGCGCACGAAGGCGTTCCCAAGGATCTTCGTTTAAGAAGCGAAGGCAGGAGTCAAAGGTTGCTCCGCCCCATGCTTCAAGTGAATAATAGCCGATGCTGTCAAGAATTTCGCAGGCAGGAAGCATTTCTTCAAGCTTCATTCTTGTTGCCGCCTGTGACTGATGCGCATCACGTAAAATAGTATCTGTAATTAAAACCTTTCCCATAATATCCTCCTATTAACCGAAGATGGAAAGAAGTACGCCGGCTGCAACCGCAGAACCGATAACACCCGCAACGTTGGGACCCATAGCGTGCATAAGAAGGAAGTTCTTGGGGTTAGCCCTCTGACCTTCTTTCTGCGAAACACGTGCTGCCATAGGAACAGCCGAAACGCCTGCTGAACCGATAAGCGGATTGATTTTGCCGTGAGTAATAAAGCACATAAGTTTTCCGAGCAATACGCCGCCTGCCGTACCGAAGCAGAAAGCAAGAAGTCCCAAACCGATAATGATAAGTGTTTCGATGTTAAGGAACGATTCTGCCATAGCGGTAGCACCAACGGTAGTGCCGAGGAAAATCGTAACGATATTGCAAAGTTCGTTCTGAACAGTTTTGCTCAAACGTTCGGTTACACCGCAAACACGGAGAAGGTTACCGAACATAAGACTTCCGATAAGCGGAGCCGTATCGGGAAGAATAAGAATTACGATAGCCGCAACTGCGATCGGGAAAACGATTTGTTCTCTCTTTGAAACAGGACGAAGCTGCTTCATAACGATTTCACGTTCTTTCTTAGTTGTAAGAAGACGCATAATCGGGGGCTGAATAACCGGAACAAGTGCCATATATGAATATGCGGCAACTGCGATAGGTGCAAGTTTTTCAGGTGCAAGCATTGATGTAACAAGAATAGCCGTAGGCCCGTCTGCACCGCCGATGATACCGATAGAAGCGGCAACGTTTCCGTTCATGCCCGCAACGGTAGCAAGGAAAAGTGCAACGAAAATACCAAGCTGAGCGGCAGCACCCAAAATAAGACTCTTGGGGTTAGCGATCAAGGGGCTGAAATCAGTCATAGCGCCAACGCCCATAAAGATAAGACAAGGATAAATGCCGAGCTTTACGCCAAGATACAAATAGTCAAAAAGTCCTGCTTTGACAAGCGTATATGAGCCGGCAACAAGATACTGTTCAATACCGATCATTGAGAATGTTTCGGGATCAATAATAATGTTTGCATTTGCAAACGCATTTTCCGCCGAATCTGCAAGCAATGATACTGTTGCGGCATCAAAATGACCTATATTGATACCGCTCAAATACAAATCACCGTTGGGAAGATACTGCAATGCTTCCTGAATGTCCATAGGAAGCTTTGACCATTCTATCACATACGCGCCGCTTCCCTTAAAGAACGACCATTCAACGTGACCGCCCGTGAAGCAAGCAGAGTTGAATATCTGACCGCCGCCGATGTTAGCAAGAAGCATACCCGTAGCAATGGGAACAAGCAGCAACGGCTCGAATTTTCTGCCGATGGCAAGATACAGAAGGCAGCAGGCAATAACGATCATAATAAGGGTCTTAAAGCCCGTACCCGTAAAATTAAATAAGATGTTATAAATACCGCTTCCGGTCCAGATATCCTTGATAGTATCAAGAACGTCTATATTGGAAGCAAGAGAAACGAAGTTCATTTATCTTTCCTCCGATTATTCCATAGCAGCAAGAAGATCGCCTGTATTTACGGTTGCGCCCTTAGCAACAACGCTTGTAACAGTACCCGACTGAGGAGCAACGATTTCATTTTCCATTTTCATAGCTTCAAGAATGCAGATAACGTCGCCTGCATTTACCTTTGAACCAACCTGAACTTTTACGTCAAGAATGTTTCCGGGCATAGGAGCGCTTACGTTTACTTTTCCGCCGGCAACGGGAGCTGCCTTGGGTGCTTCAGTAGCAGGAGTGGCTTTAGGAGCTTCTACAACGGGAGCTGCCTCGCCTGTTTCCTCGATTTCAACAACATATATTTTTCCGTTTACATTTACATTGAATTTACGCATGATTTTTTCCTCCGAAATTATTTATTTTTGATTGATTTGATTTTGAATGAGCCGTTGGGCTTGCCTGTATAAACGGAAATTGCCGTTGAAACAGCTGCCAAAAATTCCGGATCATTCGGCGCATCTGTGGCATCAGGAGCCTGAGCCATAACACCGGCCGAAATACGCTGTGTATTTTCTTTCACAGTTTTAACTTCTGTGTCGGGTGTTTTTTCTTTAAGAACAATATGTAATAATTCGATAAACAAAATAAGTATTGCAAGTATTGCGAATACTACCAGCAAGCCGATAGCCGTAACCTTCAATGCTTCAAGTACCGAAAGTTTGTCTGTTCTTACAAGTAATTGAAACGCAGTAACCATAAATTCTTTTCACCTCTTTATTGCTAAGCACAATGTGCATTAAGTTGTTTGTAAAAAAACACAGCACCTGTAAAAACAGTTATGCTGTGTATTTTTTTGAAAATTGAGAAAACGGCACAAAGGGCGAAGAAATCGTCCTTTTTCTTATTCAATAATGCTTTTTTATTATTGAAATTGCCTTCCATTTCGCACCTTTGAAAATGTTTTTTCTAAGGGAAAAAATTCAATAACTTAAAAATTTTCCGCACTTTATATTAACACGAAAAATGTTTTTTTGCAAGCATTTTTTTACAAAAAGCAATAATTATTTCAAATCGTTGATATAATCAATTTCTTCCTGCGTAAGATATCTCCATTCGCCGGGCTTAAGTCCCGTAAGAAGCAATTCACCGTGCCGCATTCTTGTTAAATGAAGCACTTTTTTCCCTATCGCCTCGAACATTTTTCTTACCTGTCTGTTTCTGCCTTCGTGGATTATTACAGATAAGGATGTTGTATGTTCGGTAATATCGGTAACCTTGACCTTTGCCGATGCGGTCTTTTCCCCGTCAATGTAAACACCCGACTGCAATTTCAGGACATCTTCACGGGAAATAGTGTCCGAAATAACCGCAAGATATTCCTTTTCTATTTCGAACTTGGGATGCGTAAGATGATAAGCAGCATCGCCGTCATTTACAAGAAGAATAAGTCCCTCTGTGTGATAGTCAAGCCGCCCTACCGGATAAAGGCGCTGTTTCACATCAACAAGGTCAAGCACCGTCTTTCTGCCTTCAGGGTCGAAAGCGGTACTCATAACCTTATCGGGTTTGTAGAGCATTATGTAAATATTCTTTTTTTCGTGGTTAAGTTTTACTCCGTCAAATCTTACGGTGTCCCCCTCCTCCACGGTGGTACCGAGCAAGGTTACCGTTTCGCCGTTCACGGTAACTCTGCCCTGGGTAATATACTGTTCGCATGTGCGTCTTGACGCAACTCCGCATTCTGCCATATACTTTTGTAATCTCATAATTTACCTTCCGAATAATCTTATTTTTTTACCCACCGATTCTTTTGTAACAATATCCGTTTTAGCAATTTCCGTGCCGTCAAGATAATATTTTGCCTCACCGACCTTTTGATTTGCCTTCACCGGTGCGCAAATACTCTTTTCCACGTTGTACGTGCAGACTATTGATTCATTTGCTTTAATCGGATATTTTATTTCATTTTTGATTATTATATCACACTTTTCCGATTTTCCGCCACAAATATTTATCATTCCCGAAAAATTCTCTTTTTCAGTAATATTTACAAGGGAATATTCGTCAAAAGCTTTATTCATAAGTGACATAGAATCGTTGAACCAATCGTGATCATTCAATACCACGCATATAACCTGCATACCGTTTCTCGTTGCCGACGAACAAAGACACCGTCCTGCAACTCTCGTATAGCCGGTTTTAATTCCGTTTCCTCCCTCAAAGCCACCAAGAATTTTGTTTTTATTATAAAGATATCTGACAGTCCCCTCCTCACTACCCGAAATTTGATAATTCTTCGTAGATACCACTTCTGCAAATTTTTCATTATTAAGTGCATATCTGCACAAAATCGCCATATCATACGCCGTCGAATAATGATTTTTATATTCAAGTCCGCAGGGGTCTTCAAAATGAGTGTTTTCCATACCTAAGTCCCGTGCTTTATCATTCATGAGCGAAACAAATTGTTCCGCCGAACCGCTTGTAAGCATTGCAAGAGCATAAGCCGCATCGTTTCCCGAAGCCATCATAAGTCCGTACAAAAGTTCTTCGCCCGAAAGAATTTCTCCGTGTTCAAGATAGATTGACGACCCCTCTATCCCCACCGCTTCATCGGGAACACGGTATTTTTGTGAAAGGTCAAGATTTTCGATTACAAGTATTGCCGTCATTATTTTTGTTGTACTCGCCATGGGCATTCTTTTATTTTCGTTACATTTATAAAGAATTCTTCCCGACGATTGCTCCACGACTGCATAATTGGAAGCCGTTCCGTATATTTTGATGGGGCTGACTGCAAGTAACACTGTTATGCAAATCAGCCTTAATAACATTTTTTTCATTTACTTTCTCCGAAAAATAAAATAAGTCAGTATTATTCATACTGACTTTATTATCTCACACAAATTCATTTTCAATCTCAGAATTATCTTCCTTGGTAATATTTTTAAGTTGTTCAAGCACCTGCGGAACAAGATCAATAAGCTTGTCGTACGTGTTGCATTTTTGTATGGGCAGGAACCGAATAACATCTCCCGATAAAACGAGAAATCCGTTGGGTTTTACCGAAACTCCTGCGCCCGAACCGCCTGCAAATGGGAATTCTTCTTTTTTACTTTGCGGAAATTCATACTCGCCTCCGCCCGATGCAAAACCGAATGAAACTTGTGAAACGGGAATGATAGTTGCTCCGTTAGGTGCAATAACCGCATTTCCGATTATTTTGTTTACGTCGATCATGGTGTTAAGATTTTCCATAGTAGAAGCCATAATATTTTCAATAGGATGCTTTTCCATTTCTTTTACCTCCTAAAATTTCCGCTAAAGCAATTATAGTATTTGCCAAGTTTGTTGAAATTATACATTCGCCGTCAAAAATAAAATTCTTTTCGTTATAGTCGGGCAATATATTGACGTTATAATTCTTTCCTTTGGCGGCGGATGCGGCAAACGGAGCGATAAGTCCGAATGCTTGTCCGCTGACTATCGCCGTAGATGCCGCATCGCCCATTCCGATAACGGAATAAACGTTCAGTTTTTCAACAGAAACGTGCTGTTTTATACTATTGAAAGTCCGTGAATTATTTCTTTTGCTTTTTTTCTTTGAAAACAGTGATGCGATTATTTTCTTTACGGTTATGCGTTTATTAAGAATTTTAATTTTGAACAAACGCGTAAATTCCGCCTGTATGATAAGTGCGTTGTTTTCAGTGTATGCTTTTATCCTAAACGAAAAAGGAACAAGCAAAACAACAAGTATAAGCAAAAAATAAAGCACAGACTTTCACCTCAATAAAAGTCTGTGCTTTTTTGTGTCATTTATTCCTTAAAATGAAATAATTTCGTCTTTTTTAACCTGTTTGCCGTAAAGATTATCGGAAATCTTCTTAAACCCTTTGATATTGCTTTCGGAATATACGGTAAACGTGCCGTCATCAAGCGCAACAAATCCGTTTGCCGTTTTCTTTACCGCACCGCGTGCCATATACTTTTCATTCAAGCCGATAACTGCTTTTCCGTTTTTGATCGGAGCAAAAAGGAACAGTCTGAAATCGTCGTAATTTTTAAGTGTCAGTGAAATAACATCACCTTTTTCAAGAACCGTGACTTTTTTATTGAACCAATCGTATACCGCATATCTGCCGTCCTTGAGTCCTTCAATATCTTCTGCCGAAACAGTACCGCTGACAGTTTCTTCTTTTTCGTCAAGATTAAATGCGGCTATCACACCCACTTCATCAATTTTGTTGAATACCTTAAATATTTTCTTGTTATGCTCAGCGTCTTCAAACAGGCAATCTGCCGTAGGAAGTGCAGGATTTTTAAGTCGAATGATTTTTCCGTCTGAAAGCACGGTAGGCATAATTACATCACGAATACTTCTGTTAAGCTCATCGGACATATAAATAGGTCCGCCGCTCATACTGCGAAGTACGGCATTTTTGCTTGCCTGATCGTCGTCAGACCACCACATATCCCAATCGCCCGTATAAATTGCGCCTTGTGAAAGCGAATTATAACTGCATTGAAGTAAATGCTGAACGAACCATTTTCTGTTTTCAGGCTGGAAATCTCCGCTAAAACGGTTTATATTGCTTGTTCTGTTCCAACAGTTTTCAATAGGCATACCCATACAATTTATAAGTGCGCCGCCGTAATACTTATTTGCCGCCTTTTCAATAGCATTATGCAAATTTTCACAACATTCGTTGATTGAACCCTTAAGATATGAAAATCTCTGTGTAGAGCCCTGATTGTCAACCTTTGTGAAATCAACACCGCATTCCTTGTAGAATTTATGCTGCAAATCATAGAATTTTTCACATTTCTTCTTATCAAAGCTATGCATATACCTCGGATAATCGTCATCCGCATAACCGGGTATTGTATATTCCATCAAATCGCCGTGTTCTTTTGCAAGAATGCCGTCCTTTTGACATCCTGCCCAATATCCGCTTGTGGGATGCCAAATGCCGAATTTAACGCCGAATTTTTTCACATCGTCAACAACGCCCTTAAGACCGTTGGGGAATCTGTCGGGTGCCGCTTCCCATCCGACAAGTTCACGTGAATGCATTGTTCTGAGGTCATCGCCGGGTACTTCGCCCCACATATCGTCCAAAATCATCCATTTTACGGGAATGTTTTTGTCCTTAAATTCCTGCATTTTATCAACGATATTTTGGTTTGTAACCTCCATGTGGAACGCATCCCAAGAGCACCAACCTAAGTATTCAAACACTTCGGGATATTTTTTGTTCTTTCTGATTGTTCCCTTTTTACCCATAACCTTAAGCCCAAAGGAAGCAACCTGTTCGCTTAATTTGTATATATTATTGTTTATTCCGCCGATCAATACTACTTCGTCAATTTCTTCAAGCCGTGTATTTGATTGTGCATGAAGCGAAGCACCTTTCTTTTCGGGGAAGATTTCCGTCTTAAACGCTTTATGACAGGTAGCTGAAAGATAAACCGCTCTGTCCTTTTGCGTATAAAAAAGTGCCTGTGTTCGGGACTTAATTTTGCTTGACTTGCTTTCAATAGCCGGTCTTTGCCAATACAATCCCGTCATATAACCGTCAATATAGTTTCCCGTATGCGGAAAATTGAAGTCAAAGCCAAGTCCGCAGAATGGGTCCAAATGCGTACCGAATCCTAACTTATTTCCGTAATCGTATTTTCCTTTTGCGTGAATGGCAAAATTGCCTTTTTCGTCTTGTACAATTGAAAGTATTAAATCCGCCACGCCGTCTTTTTGTCTAAGCACAATTTCTTTTTCATCAACCGATACAACGTCAAGAAAAGTTTTATCGTCAACACCTGCATAATTATATGGGTTTGGCTTATACGGATTTAACTTTGGATTTATCCAAGCGGCTATGTTTTTTATAACTTCTTTTCCGTCTGCAACAAGTGAAATTCCGTTTTTATTTGCAAAACTATACATATATATCTCCTAAAATGCAATACATTTTATATTTTTTTCATCAAATATTTTTGTGTTTTTATTAAGCGGTTTATTTTCATCAAAGCACGGTGAATATTCCCTGCCGACACTTCTGTATTTTGCGCCGGTCAACTTATTATACGGAATAAGCTCTACTTTGATATGCGTTTTCCCCTTTTTCAGGAATTCCGCAATACGGCTTAAATTTTCATCTGTATCCGTTATTGTCGGAATAAGCGGAATGCGAAACGTAACTTTTTTGTCGGAATTGAGCAGGTATTCGGCATTTTCAAGAATAATCTTATTACTTTTGCCCGTGTACTTAATATGTTCGGTTTCATCAAACAGTTTGATGTCCATATACACGTCATCTATCAGTTCCGCTGCTTTTTTGAATTGCTCCGATTTCACGTATCCGCAGGTTTCCACGGCGGTTTTTATTCCATTAAGGTACTTGACCGTTTCCGCAATAAACTCTGTGTGGCAAAGCGGTTCTCCTCCTGAAAACGTTACCCCGCCGTTTTTGAGAAAAATTTCATTTTTAAGAAGTTTTTTTGCAAGCTCCTCGGGCGAATACTCTTTTCCTGCCGCCTTAACGTTATCGTTTGGACAAATTCTCGTACAAACGCCAAGGCCTTCACATTCCTTATGCTCGCACTTTCTTCTGCAAAGTCCGCAATGAGTGCATTTGTTAAGGTTTCTTATAAGTTCTTTTTCAAAACTCTGAGATTCCGGATTATGACACCACACGCATTTTAGCGGACATCCCTTAAAAAATACGGTAGTGCGCATTCCGTTTCCGTCGTGAAGCCCGAATTCCTTGACATCAAAAATCAAATCACTCATTAAATTCCTGCCTTGCTATCAAATGGTCTTGATATTCCTTGTCAAGTTCAACGAAATAAGCGCTCCATCCCCAAATGCGAACGATTAAGTTCTTATAATTTTCCGGGTGCTTCTGCGCATCAATAAGGCGTTCGCGGTTGATAGAATTAAGCTGCAGCTGATGTCCGCCCATATCTGTAAATGCTTTAACAAGTTTTGCAACCTGCTCTATTCCGTCTTCCGACTCAAAAATACCCGAATGGAATTCCATTGTCAGCGGTCCACCGTTAATAACACGGGAAAACGGCTGCTTTGTAAAGGATTGAATAACGGAAAACGGTCCTTTTGATCTGACAAAAAGACTTGGTGAAAAGTTCGTTCCGAATGCCTCTCCTTTTCTTCTGCCGTCGGGTGATGCTTCAATTTCATCAGCATGCCACAAATAAAACATCGCAGAACCTGTTCCTGCTCTGAAAATGCCGCCACGTTCATTTTTTCTACCCTCAAGAGCGTCGGCGTACCACGTCATAAGCTGACACGAAATGTTATCGACAGAATCCACGTTGTCGCCCATTTTATTATCTTCAAAGCGGCAAGTATGAAGCAATTCTTCATATCCTTTGAAATCGTTCTTTACCGCTTGAATCATATCGTGTGCGGCAACGTCCTTTTTATCAAATACGTGATTTCGTATTGCTTCAAGCGAATCCGAAGCGGTTGCAATTCCCGTTCCGTGAAGTCCGAAGTTGTTATATTTATTTCCCAGCGAAATATCCCTTGCGTTTTCGATGCAGTTATCCATTAAAATCGAATAAAACGGTGCGGGAACAAAGTATAAATCGTGTATATTACCGCAAATATCATCTACTTGTCTATTCAGTTCACAACGAACATTTTCCATAAACTGTTCAAAGGATTCGGCTTTTTCGAGATGTTCAAACATCGCATTTTGAACAACTTTAGGATAAGAAAGTGCGCCGATGTTATTTACATCTACTGCGCATCCTGCCGTAATAAATTCCCAGCACGCCGCAACAGAATAATTTCTTGCCGCCTTTTTGTCATATCCGAGTCTTTCAAGTGCAGGAATAACCACATCGTCGTTGGAATATTGCGGAAAACCGAGTCCCGCTTTAGTTAAACGTGTTCCCTCAACAAATCTTTCAAAAGGAGTATCTTTTGAAACACGAAGATTTATTTTCGGGTCAATAAGCTTTAATTCACAGCTTGTTCTAAGGCACATTTCCGAAAGAACATTATAATTGTCGTTGCCGTATTCGTCCATTCCGCCCAGCATCATTGACTGACCGTTGTCGCCGAGCTGAACGCCAACGTATTTATCGTTATCCCAGTTGAACGTAAGGAAAAATTCTTCTAACAAATCTTCGGCTTGTTCACGGGTCAAAACGCCGTTATCCATATCATTTTTGAGATATGGGAACGCATATTGGTCAAATCTTCCCACAGTATTGTGGTATTCGCCCTCTGCCCAAAGCGTATAATGCAAAATGCGGAAGAACTGAAGCATTTCTCTGAAATTTTTTGCAGGCTTACGGGGAACATTTTCAAGCACTTGACAAATATCCTGTCTGCCGAGCCGTTTTGCCTCATCAATATACTTATCGCAAAGCATATAAACCGAATCAATTTGGCTTATTACCGCTTCAAGAAAAAGTTTTCCGTCTGCGTCATTTTCTGCGATTGCCTGAGTCAATCGTTTTTGAGCATTTTCTTTTATTTTGTCAAGGCCGGTGGAAATAACTTTTCCGAAATCTCCGCAAAGATTTGAAATATAGCCCAATTCGTGAATATAATGCTTGCTTTTTATTTCATCGAATTCCGCATCCGTAAAAATGCTCGGAACGTCGGTAACTGTACGGATAAACACAATTCTCTGTCCGTCAAGAATAACCGCATTTTCCTGCGAATATAAGTCTTTTAGGCGCATAGCCATTCGTGTAACGGGAGCAATATTTTTATTTTGAAAATCAGATGCAACGCTCATATCAAAGCATTTTCTGAACTTGTGATGTTCCTTTGAAAGTACCTGCTCATACAAATTGCGATTATACATAAAATTCCTCCGAATACGGTAATTGTAATACTTTTTTATTATAATACCACATAATTATTTAACAGTAAATATCATTTTGTGTGCTGAATTTAACATTTTGTGATATTTTTTATCAAAAAAATGGACAAAAAAATTCCATCCCTTACGGAATGGAATTTTCAATCTTAATTATACTTCAGGAACAGGACTCTCTGTAGGAGCAGGAGTTGCAATCTTCTGCTGGAATGTTGAGAATGAATAGCCGTCTTTCTTATCAACAACGTCGAAAAGGATTTCGGTAACTTCCATCTTCTTAGCAGGATTTGATTCGCTCTCATACTTAAGAGTGATGTTGTAATCTTCGTTTACATAGAAGTGAATCTTGAAAAGACCGCTCTTGTAGAAGTAATGAGTTGTCTTAAGTCCCGCAACAGTTTCTTCGCCCATTTTTTCAACAGTAGCGCCGGTGCCTAAATACTGAGCGTGAGCTGAGAAAAGGCCGCGAACATCGTTCTGTGAAACAATGCTGAAGCAAGGAGTTGCGCTCTGGTCAAGAAGATAGCTTTCGCCACCGTCTTTACTTCTGAGGAAAAGGCCCTGATAACCAACTTCAACATAATCGGTTGTGATGTCCTTTGTTTCGAACAACTTTGTTTCTTCATTTTCTTCAGTAACTGTTTCGGAAACTGAATACTTGATTACATAGTTTGTGAGCTGCTGTTCTGTAATACCGTTTTTAAGAGGTGTAACCTCTGCGCCTGCATCATCTTCGTCTTC
>JAZRYL010000057.1:0-5765 GCA_045600705.1 Clostridia bacterium
GGCTTCCATATTATGAAAGATATGGATACAAGCTCTGAAAATCACGCGTGGGTAGGTCTCAGCACATCGGGAACAGTTGAAGAATATCTTAATCACTCTTTCGTAGCGGAAGCACAGGATGATTACTCGGCCTGCTTCTTCAAATGCGGCGGATACGAAGACGCTTTTGATTATATCTATTAATCAATAAAACATAATAAATAAAACAGCCTTCCGGATTTTTAATCTCAGAAGGCTGTTTACTGTTGTATAACAATCGTGCAACCATCGCCCAACTATCGCGCAACTATCGCACTACCGTCGCGCTACCATCGCACAACTTTTCATTACCGTCGCACAACCAACGCGCAACCGTCGCACAACTTTACCGTTCGTATCAAAATTGACTAATGATGAAAATCTTTAAAATCGGATATTTTATAAAATATACTGCGGGAAATAGGGTAGGAATAATTAAGCGAAAATGCCGAAAAGCCTTTATTTATCAAGGGTTTCACAAAAAATACCGATTATGACTTTCGTATCATAATCGTTATACTTTAATGTATTGAGTAGCACATTTTAATACAATTTTTCAGATTTGCAACCCGGTTGCAAGGGGGTTGCATAGGGGTTGCAGAGGGTTGCAAAAAACGCTTAACAGATGATGTTGTGGGAAATATTAACAAATATATCCTTCGGTAACAGCTTTATTCCCGGTAAAACCTTATGTATCGGCATTGGCACGTCTGGTGTTGAGTTCATCGAGAATCTTTTTCTGTTCTTCGCCTTCAAACTTATAGAACAGCATCGGTATCATCTGAAGAATAAATGCCGCCGAAAGTGAAAGCGTCATGAGAATGTATATCATGTTGAGAACTTCGGGGTATGTGCCCGCTATGCTTCCGCCCACATCAAGAGTTTTCTGCATGGCAGTCGGGTCGTAATTTACTGAGGCGAGAATGAACATGGTGAGCGATGAAATAAGCGCCGCACTTGTTTTGGTAATCAGCTTTGTGATTGAGAATGTGATGCCCTCCGTGCGTTCGCCCGTTTTCCATTCGGCATATTCGACGCAATCCGAAATAAGAAGCGTCGTAAGCGTTGCGCAGACTCCGCCGGGGAAGTTTGCAAAGAATTTAAGCACCATGTAAACCACCATGCTCTCATATCCCGCAAAATACATAACCGTATTAAGCACCGCACCGAGAAGACACATAAGAATATACAGCTTTTTCTTTGAGAATTTTTTGAGAAGATACGGTGTGCAGAGAATCGAAATTATCCACGAAATACCCGAGCTGACCTGAAGAAGCGGGAAAAGAAGCGACATCGGTATTCCCGTATCCGCATAGTTCCATGTGCAGAAATAAACAAGCACATTGCTTGACATACTCATCGGAGCGGAAAAGAGGTTTGCAAGCATGACAAAAAGAAGCGGCTTGTTGCTGAATATCGGCTTTATTGCATTCTTGAAGCTCTTTTCGTTTTTGATTGTGATTTTTTCTTTCAGCTTTTTTGAAGAAATGAAGATACATACACAGCCTATGCCGACTATTGCCGACGCAACTATAAAATTGCCTATCGGGCTGTTTTCGCTGCCGCCGATAAGTGAAACAAGAATAAAATACAGACCCGAGGGAAGAATGGTACCTGCTGAGCCGAGAGTTGAACTGATTGAAACGGCCTTGTTACGCTGTTCCTGCTCGGTGAAAAGCAGAGGCTGCAAGCCGTTTATCGGAATATCAACTGCGGTAAATGTTGCAAAATACAGTATGTAAAGAATGCCGGCGTAAACTGTTTTGAATGCGGCGCCTGCATTCTGAATCGGCAAAAACACAAGAAGCGTGACGATAAACAGCGGAATCGGTATTGCTTTAAGATACGGAATGCACTTGCCGTATTTAGTGTGTGTTCTGTCAACGATAACACCCATAATCGGGTCATTGACGGCATCCCATACCCTCGCGATAATAAAAATAGTTCCAACCGCACCAGCTGCAATTTTCAGAACATCGGTATAGAAAAATGACAAAGCCGAGCCCATAAGTGATGAAATCATGCTTGAGCCGAAAATTGTAAGGCTGTAAGCGAGAACTTCGTTTCCGCCCGTAAGAGTCATTATCTTTTCTTTTATTTTGCTCATTACCTCACCGTCTTTTGTTGGATTGTTTTTAAGAATTATATCACACCTGCACATTGTTTTCAAGAAAAATCACAGCTTGAAAAGTCTGCACTTAAATGCTATAATCAAAATAATTAAGAGGTAAGGAGCTGTAAATATGGATCAGTTTGTCAAGGATCAGATTGTTTACGGATTGAAGTATGTACCTGCGAATCTGCTTAAAGCCGCATTTATTCCGAAAAGCTCACCGGAAACAAAGGCTTTTAGAGAGAATCATTTTATGTGGGGCGTTTCTCATCCCGACATGAATTATGAACAGATTAAGGCTGCCAATCTTGACTGGGCAAGATATGATGTTCCGTTTCCGTTTGACAAAAACGGTGAGATTACCGATGAGTATAAGGCGTTCAAAAAGCGCTGCACGGATTACACCGAGCACGGCATAAAGGTGCAGGTCAACACTCCTTATCCGCGTGATTATGAAGCTGTGGGAATTAAAATCGACACTCCCGAGGGCGATGAAAAAATAAAAGAAATTGCACGTTTTTTCATCGAAGATCTTCGTGGCTGCGTTCACGCATTCCAGGTTGCTAATGAAATGGGCATTCCGCGTTTTACCGTTCCTTATACAATGGAGCAGGCAGTAAAATTTCTCGGCATTCAGCTTGAAGCGATGTACCCGATAAAGGGAGATATACTTGTTTCGTACAATTCGCCCGGCCCTGCCGCACAGCTTAACGCCATGATGAAGCCGTATTATAAATACTGCGATTTCATCGGCATCGACATTTATCTCGGTTGTTTCCTTCCCGTTACCTGTTTCAAATGGATGTTTGACGCGGTGCTTGATTACTTTTGGGCATTTACCCGCAAGCCCGTCGTTCTGCAGGAATTCGGCTATGTGGGCGGCGGCGCACCAAAAACGAAGCAGGAAAGAACCGAAATCCTTAAAGCATACGGCGTGAATAGCGAAAAGGATGCAAAGGCAAACATACAGACGCTTATGGAAAATGTTCCCGAAAGTGTGCGCAAAAGAATAAAATTTGATACGCAGAATAATGAAAAACTTTTCTGGAAATACATTTTCAAGGGCGATTTCCGCAATCATTTTTTCAGAGAGCTTCCGAAGGCAACGAAGCTTCACGGCTATGAGCACACACGCGATGGTCAGGCAAAATTCTTTGAGGACATGATTCCGAGATTCTATAAAAAAGAATATCTCGGCGGTCTTTCGGTTTTCAGCTACACAGATCAGGAAGCCTGCTATGTCTGCGGTCAGAGCGACTGCCCGACAGAGACCTGCTGGGGAATGGTTGACTGCAGCGGCAAAGAAAAGCCGTCTTATTACGCGGTAAGGGATGCAATAGCCAAACTCAAAAAATAAAAACGGTTCTGACACAGTTTTTTATTGACAAACAAAGTAGTTACAGTAACATATAAGTTTATTTATATGAAAAAGTTTGAGTATGAGCTACACCACAATCCCAAAAATAAAACTTTGGTTAGAATTACAAAATTGTACCTGTAAGTTCCGTTGTATTCCATAGGCATCAGTGATATAATTATAATTGCAAAATTGAATTGAAAGCCGCTATCGGATAAATATCCGGCAGTGGCTTTTGCTTTTTATCATACTTTCATAAGTTTTCCAATTTAGTATTATTATGATAAAATACTGAAAAATCAAAAATATGGAGGTCATTATGCCAAAAAAGTATGATAATAACCTGTGTTCTGAAATTTATGCGTCGTATCAGCGCGGCGTACGCGTAAGTGAAATATGTTCTGAATATCAAGTTCCGCGCAGTACGGTCTATTACATTATCAAAAAGTTGAAAAAGAACGTTGTGCAACCGACACAAAGGGATTTGATAATTATTCAGCAACGACTTGAACGTCAAGAAAATATTAATAAAATTAATCGTGATTATGAAGCCTCATCTTTTTACACCGTTGGTGATAAAATTCAATTTATTCAGGCGAATCTGTCAAATTGTTCTCTGACACTGCTTTGTGAAGCTCTAAAAGTATCTAAAACAACATATTATACCAAAACGGATAAAAGCCATAAAACAACCTTTGAAGTTCAACGTGAAAAAATGACACCAATCGTTATCAATGTATTCAATGAAAATAAACAAAGTATCGGGGCTTTAAAAATATCAAAGCTACTGCAAGCTGAAGGCTATCATATAGCCCCGAAAACGGTTGCTTCCATCATGCATGAAAATTGTTTATACAGTGTCAGGGGCGGCGCAAAGAAACTTTATGAGAATTATATCAAAGAAACAAAAAACAAATTAAACAGGCAGTTTTCCGCCAATCGGCCGAATGAATACTGGGTTACAGATGTAACACAGTTTTGCTATAAAAAGCACACATATTATATCTGTAGTGTTCTTGACCTTTTTTCACGTGCGATTGTCGGTTGGAAAATTGGAAGAAGAAATACAACACAGTTAATCAAATCTACTTTCTTAAAAGCCTATGAGTCTCGAAAACCATCTGACACCATTCTCCTGCATTCCGATCGAGGAGCAAATTATACGTCAAAAGAATATGTAAAATGTTTGTTGTCCCATGGAATAATTCAATCATTGTCAAATCCGGGCACGCCATACGATAATTCCGTAATGGAATCTTTCTTCAAAACTCTCAAAGCTGAGGAAATACATAGACGAATATATCATTCAGAAAAAGAAATGATTGCAAGTATTTCTGCATATATTGAATATTACAATAACAAAAGACCTCACAGTTACAACAGTTACGTACCACCACTTGAGGCAGAAAAAATATACTATTCAAAGCATTCGGAGCTATATTGAACATGCCCAGTACAAAAGTGGTGTTTTTTTCTTGTTTTGTATTCATTTTTCGGCTGTTTTAAATTATTTGTCTAAAAATGCGTTTGTGTTAAAACTGGCTAAAATCAAGCATTCGAGCAAAGAAAAACTCCCGGTTTTGTACATGCCCAGTACAAAATCGGGAGTTTATTCTAATGGAGGCGCCACCCAGATTTGAACTGGGGCGTCAGAGTTTTGCAGACTCGTGCCTTACCACTTGGCTATGGCGCCTTATTAAACGTGAGCGTTGCTCACTATTTGAATCGGGGAGACCCGAAAAATGGAGCGGATGACGAGACTCGCCCGTCGGCTTCCGCCGCCGGCACGCACGCAGGCTTTCAAACAGTCCGCCGGACTGTTTGAATTTGCTTCGCAAACCGCCTTGTTTGAGCCATTACAGCTGCGATAAAGAGGGGTGTTAAGCAAATCCCTTACGACGTTACCGAAAAATGGAGCGGATGACGAGGCTCGAACTCGCTACCTCCACCTTGGCAAGGTGGCGCTCTACCAGATGAGCTACATCCGCAAGTGGTGCCTACGGTCGGAATCGAACCAACGACACGAGGATTTTCAGTCCTCTGCTCTACCAACTGAGCTACAAAGGCAAGTGAAAATGGCGACCCGGAACGGGCTCGAACCGTCGACCTCTAGCGTGACAGGCTAGCGTTCTAACCAACTGAACTACCGGGCCGTATGGTGGGAACAACAGGGCTCGAACCTGTGACCCTCTGCTTGTAAGGCAGATGCTCTCCCAGCTGAGCTATGCTCCCATCTCGATACCATTTCTCAAAATCAACCGCATGCGCAGTCGACTT
>JAZRYL010000058.1:0-2146 GCA_045600705.1 Clostridia bacterium
TACCATTACACGGTCTGTCACCGGGTTTCCTATGCCGTTTCGCTCACACCCGCTGTTACTAGCCCTGCTGACCGTTTGACTGACGAATCATATCCTCAACGACAATATCGTAGATTTCGCCGACCGAACTGCAATACTCCAACAGCTTCCACGGCTCGTTGGTATGAAAATGAATCTTTACCATATCCTCGTCACCGGCTGCAATCAGGCTGTTTCCCTCAAAATGCTCTGTAATGTAGTCTGCGATCTCATCCTCATCGAGGTCCTTGTCTCTGCGATCGATCAACAGCTGCGTATCATAACGATATGCGAACTGATCGTCCTCTGCATCAATCGAATTCACTGCCATTTCTCTACCTCCACCGGATTCCAAATTTGTTTTCCATTATTGTAACATAAACCAAACGGATTTGCACCCTTTTTCAGAAAAAATGCAACATTATCCGTACGCATTCTAGAGCAATTCCTTCATCTTGCGCGCCAAATACAACGGCATATTCGTAATAGCACCATCTTTACGATATCCCCGTTTTGAAAAACGAATTGCATATTCAGGGTTATTTTCAGTCACATATTTTTTGAATGTGGGTGCGGCTTTGTCGTTACCACCTTTCGCTTCTATCGGGATTATATTCGTCCCATTCTGAACCACAAAATCAATTTCCCCGCTTCGATCCGAGTAATACCGCGGAGCCACTTCAAATAAACCGGTTAACTGCTGCAAAACAAAATTCTCCGTAAGCGGACCCTTAAACTGATAATCTGATTTTAATAGAATGGCACTATTATCAATACCTGCCATACATTTTAAAAGTCCTGTATCAAATACAAACAGTTTAAACTGATCCAGTTTATCAAATGCTCCCAGCGGATGTTCCACCTTCGACACATTATAGATCCGGTTTAGCATTCCGGCCGAAACCAGCCATTCTATTGCCTCTTCAAAATCCCGTGCTCTTCCACCCTCGCGAACAGCACCAAACATAAATTTTTCATTTGATTTCGCAAGCTGTGTCACAATACTGCGAAAAACCATCAGAATCCTTCCGCTGTTTACTTTTCCGTTATGTTTTGAAAAATCATTTTCGTAAACCTGAATCAGTTCATGCTGAATGACAGAAACTCTTACCGGATCCCTGTATTTAAGCCAGGAAGCAACACATTCCGGCATTCCTCCAATAATCAGATAATTGTTATATGCATCCAACAATCGATTATGGAACAATTCTTCCACATTTTGCTCCTTCTGTATTCCCATATAATATGCATACAGCGCCTCATCTGCCGCAGCCAGATACTCATCAAAGGTAAGCGGCATTATTTCCAGCAGATTTACCATTCCTACCGGATATGACTTTGGTTTTGCCAGTAATGTTCCAAGTAAACTTCCCGCCGCAACAACATGATATTCATTGGCATTTTCTTTAAAATATTTTAATGCATTCAATGCTGCCGGGCATTCCTGAATCTCGTCAAAGATAATCAGCGTTTTTTCAGGCAATATTTTCTCTCCGCAAATCATCGAAAGCAGTTCAACAATACGTGCCGGACTCTTATTTGATTCAAAGACAGACTTTAATTCATCCTCTTCATCAAAGTTAAAATATACATAACTATTATAACAGGTTTTGCCAAACTCTTTCATCAGCCATGTTTTTCCAACCTGCCGAGCACCTTTTAACACTAACGGTTTACGTTCAGGATCCTTTTTCCATTTCATCAACGCGTCCAAAGCATTTCTTCGCAATTCTTCACCCCCGTATCAGCTCCTTCTTATCTTATAATAACACATTTTTTCAAGTTTTTCACTAAGTATTTTACACATTTTTTCAAGTTTTTATTACGCGTTTTGCACATTTTTTCACACAAAAAAGCTCCGGGAACTATGTACGTTCCCCGGAGCCTTTATTGTTTATCCTCTTTTCTTTATCCTTCAATCGTTATATAACGTTTTGCCTCAACCTGCTTTGCATCCTTTTTCGGCAGATCAATGGTAAGAATGCCGTGCGCAAATTTTGCCTTAACATCCTCGTACGTAATCGCATCTCCGACATAAAAACTTCTCTGGCAAGAACCTGCATAACGTTCGCGGCGGATGTAATTGCCCTTCTTTGCCTCCTCGTCGTTCTCCGCTTCGTCCTTATCA
>JAZRYL010000059.1:0-8702 GCA_045600705.1 Clostridia bacterium
ATACCGGGCATTGACAAATATGTTATTATGCCGAATCATATTCATTTGATTGTTAAAAATGAAAACGGGACGATGTGGGCATCGTCCCCTACGGTTTCACAAAAAATCAAATCGCTTAAAATATTGGTGACAAAAACTATAGGCAAACCGATTTTTCAACGTTCCTTTTATGACCATATCATTCGTGATGAAAAGGATTATTTGCGAATTTGGGAATACATCGAAAACAATCCCGCAAAATGGGCAGAGGACAAGTATTTTATTTAATGAATCCCGGCTTATCAAAATAAATTACCCGTCGAATAGGAAAACCAATTCCTTTTCGGCGGGTTTCATTTTGTCAAAAAACATCCTTATAAGATGCTGATGTTTATTTGCCCAACGCTTTTTTTACATTTGTTCAATTTCAACGTTCTTGCAGGAATCAGCAACGGCAATGCCGTTGGCACTTTTTGCAAAACACGGATGGGACGGCAAACTGTCATTTTTGATAAACGTATTGTTTTTCATAACTATACCGTCGGTAAAGGCACAACTGAGAAATCTTTTTTCGTGCAACTCAAATGTGTTGTTTTCAATAACGATATTTTTGTGATAAGTGAAATCTCCCTCCAATATATGGGGATTAGCGACTATTACAGGACCGCCGGTGTATGCTGAATTCTTGAAATTGTTGTTTTTGATAATAACGTCGCTGACGTGACTTGATTCAAACCAATCGTTACTGTCACCGGTAAAATGTAATGCGCAGGACATATTGAAGAATGTGTTGTTTGTAATAACGGTCTTTTTCCACGTTCCGGGCAAAAAGCCTCGGGGACGGTTGTTGCCCGAAATACAGTTATTTATTGTCAGTTCCGGCATCCTGGTGTAATCTTCACACACAAAGCCTTTTTCAAATTCGGGAACGTTTTCTTCAAATTCCACCTTTATGTAATCAGAGGAAATAAGTTCGGATGATTTTACGGTCAGTTCCGCAGAAACTTTCATTGTTTTGTTGTTTATTACACGGACGGTATCGCCGTTGCGGTATGGGTTTACACCTTTCTGTTCGGGATGACCGAATGTAAGCAAGAAAGTTTTTTCATCTAATTTTTTGTCTATTATGTGGTAATTTCCGTGAACGTTTCCTGCATCGTCAAGCATATTTAAGAAAACGCAACTATCATAGCGAATCAAACCTTCGCAGTTTACAAAATGCGTGGAATCCGCATTGACCGACAAATATCTGCCGGAATTTTCACGGACAACGGTTTTTAAGTTTATCAAATCAACGTTTTTGCAAAGTTGACAGATAACACCCATTGCGCCGGTGGAATAAAGGTTTACGTTTTTAACGGTTATATTTTCCGAATCATTGCCGAAAATACCGGGACATTCTCTGCCGGGGAAAGTACCCACAAGCATATTACCCTTAACGTGAGTAAAGCCGAATTCACCGTCAAAGCGCAATTTGTTTTCGGATATCTTTGTTGCGGTAAGATATCTGCTCATATTGCTTAAAAACGAAGTGTCTTTTTCTTTTCTTAAATCTATAAAATATGGGGAAATACAGTGGGACGGCGCTTTTGTGGAATATTCAAATTCGGTAACGAGCACCTTGTCTTTAATGAAACACCAATTTTCTTCTTCACAGTAAAATTTTAATTTTCCGTCGCATACATCAACAGAAAGCATATTTTCGTCATATTCTACCTCGGCAAAGTTACTGCCGGAATCGGTTATTCTTCCTTGAAAGAAAAACGGATGCGGATAGTCAACGGAAAAATTCTTAAGTGTTACATTCTTGGAATTGTCAATTACAAAAGGAAGCAACATTCCGTGAAAAAGCAGGTCTGCACCTTCACCGTCAACGGTCAGACCGTCAAAGCCGATAATGGGGAAAACTATGTTTTTAAGACCGTAGGTATTGTTGGAAATATAATAGTACTTTTCAGTAGTATATTTTTTGTAAAAGTCGATTTTTCCGCCGCCTAAATGCAAAACTGAATTGGGGTGTTTTTTACACTCTCTTAACGCTTCGCTGATCGCAAGAGTATAGTTGCCGTTTTCAACCGAATTTATGTAGTCTTTAAGAAATATTTCCATAAAAAAATCCCTTCCGTATATAACATAAGACAATTATGCTACATAAGAAAGGGATTGTCAAGTCTTATTCTTCGGTTACCGGCTTGATTCTACGGAACAGTAGTGTTATTGACCAAAGTGCCGTAATACCGATAACAGCATAAATAATACGTGCCGCTACTGTTG
Source organism: Clostridia bacterium (assembly GCA_045600705.1). Taxonomy (GTDB): domain Bacteria; phylum Bacillota; class Clostridia; order Christensenellales; family QALW01; genus UMGS1322. The sequence continues at coordinate 2,254 of JAZRYL010000059.1, forward strand.
CTCCGCCACCGCAGATAAATGCTACCAAGTCAAATGAAAAAAGACCTACAAGCAACCAGTTTAGAGAGCCGATTATCGTAAGAGCAAGCGCAGTTTTATCTATTGCCATCATTATCACTCCTTCGCATATTATTATGCCGAAGTTTTTTTAATATATGCGCTTCTTATTTTTGGAATCGTCAAAAACGTTCACTTCTGCCTTTTCAAATTCAACACTTTCGGGAAAATCGCCCGGCAAAAAACGGGTAAGAGAGTATTCCTTAATATCGGCAACGTGTTTTTTCAGTATTATCGGGTTGGGAATATCCAACGAATAACACGCCTGTTTAAGGCCCTCTTCAAGAATTTGTTCCGGCGTAAAACTGAAGTCGGAATCACAAACGAAGTCGTTTAAGAGTCGGTTGTCTTTATATAATCGAATCCAAAATTTAAGCATTGTAATCTCCTGAAAACTTAATTTTCATTATTATACCAATTAAAAAAAACTCCGTCAACAAGTATATTATTTTTCAAATATCAAAAAATATATCTGTAAAATTTTGCTCACGGCGGTAAAAATATGTTATTAAACGAAGTTTTGGAAAATGATTTTTCAAATAATGAAGATTTTAAGTCGAAAACGGTTCAAACGGAACATTACCGTTTTTACGTTTACTATATTGACGGAATGATAGACAGTAATTTGCTGTCACGGTTCGTAATAGAAAAACTGCGTTTTGTTTCTTCAATGGAGGAAGACACGGAAAACGGACTTGTTTCGTTCTGCGATTGGGAAAAAACAAACGACATAAACAAAATAAAGGACGGTATTCTTCGTGGGAAGGCTTTGGTCGTATGCGAAAATGAGGGGTATCTGTTCGACGTAAGAAAAACCGAAAAACGTTCTGTGGACAAGCCAAGCGAGGAAAATTCCATAAGGGCGTCAAAGGACAGTTTTGTGGAAGAAGTAAAAATCAATATTACTTTGATACGCAAAAAAATTGTTTCCAATGAACTAAAAGTGAATTTCAGCACGGCAGGAAAACAAACTCAAACGAAAATAGCGGTTATCTATATGAAAAATATTGCAAATGAAAAACTCGTTCAAAGCGTTAAGCGTGCAATAGAAAAAATAGATACCGACGGGGTAATTACACCGGGTGTTGTTCAGCAATATTTCAGTAAAAGAATTTTTTCGCCGTTTCCGCAAACGGTTACCACAGAAAGGCCCGATAAAGCGGCTCACAATATCTTAATGGGGCGTGTGGCGGTGATTGTTGACGGAATTCCGTTGTGCTTTGTGCTTCCTGCCACCGTTTCGGAATTTATGTCTACACCCGAGGACTATTCGGGCAATTTTATATTTTCGTCTGCGGTGAGGTTGCTTAGATATTTTCTTATTTGGGTTGAACTGTTTCTTCCGGGGATGTACGTTGCACTTACAACATTCCATTTTGAAATGATACCGCCAAAACTTGCACTTTCCATTGCAGAAGCAAGAGAGGGCGTGCCTTTTCCCGTTTTATTTGAAGTGCTTTCCATGCTTGCACTTTTCGAGGTGCTTGTGGAAGCGGGACTTCACATGCCGGAAAGTTCCGGGCAGGCGGTGTCTATCGTGGGTGCGCTTGTGGTGGGGGAAGCGGCGATTTCGGCAGACCTTGTTTCGCCTGCGGCACTTATTATCGTTGCCATATCTGCGGTTTGTTCCTTTGCAATGCCCGACCAGGAATTCAGCAACGGATTAAGACTGTGGCGAATAATTCTCACTGTGTCAGGCGGAATTTTCGGACTGTTCGGGGTGATTATCGGCGGAATAGTCCTGCTTTGCGAACTGTCTTCGCTTGAAAGTTTCGGTGTGCCGTATCTTGCACCCTTTGCGGGAATAAGGAAAACCGCAACGGTCAAAGCGGTATTTGTAATTCCCGACAAAAATGACAAATACAGACCGATTGAACTAAATACGAAAAATAAGGGTCGAACAAAGTGAAAAAAATAATTTGTATAGTAATGTGCTTGCTTATGCTTACGGGATGTACCCGTGCGGGACAAATTGACAAGCTTGCTTTTGTGAAAATATTGGGAATTGACAAAATCGAAGACAAAATCGTGCTTACCGTAGGTATTGAAGGAACAAAAGAAAAAAATACCGTAGCCGAAACAGAATGCGAAAGCATTTTTGAAGGGATTTCGCTACTTGAAGCAAAGTCCTCAGAGGATATTTTTTTCGGGCAGATAGAAACGGTTTTGCTCGGTAATGAGTATGCAGACAGCGGAATTGATGAAGCGTTGGACTTCTTTATTAAAAGTAATGATATGCGATTTGATATTCCCGTGCTTACGGTAAAAGGCGGCACGGCAAAACAGGTGATTGAAATGGGCACGGATGAAATGCCCGTGTATAAGCAAATAGGTAAATTGCTTGATTCGTCAAGAGCAACCTCTGCTTCGGGAAAGGTAGATATATCAAGACTCGTGTCGGCATCAAGTGATTTGTATTCGTCGCCGTATCTGCCGTATCTTTCGGTAGAAGAAAGTATTACTCTTGACGGCTACTGCTTAATGAAAGATAACAAAGTTTCCTACTTCCTTGATGAAAATCAGTCAAGGGGATTGAATATTCTTAACAATACTTTTGAGGAATACTCATTAAGTTTTACGGCAAACGGCAAAAAAGTATCTGCGTTAATAGACAGAATCAAGGCTGATATTAAGTATGAAAACGGTATATTTGAGGTTGCGGTAAAATGTCATTTTAAGCCTCAAAGCGATATTGAGGAAGAAGACTTTTACAAAATCAAAGAATGCGTTTTTGAACGTATAAAAGTCACGACAGAGCAAACTGTTGAAATAATGAAAAATAATTCCTCCGACGGCGCGGGAATAGGCAAGGTTTTTCACAGAGCAAAGCCGAAAGAAGCGGAGAAAATAAGCTGGAGAGATGTGTTTTCTCAAATAACGGTGAAGGTGACGGTGTCGGAATAATATGAAATACGTTTTTTTAATTATACCGCTTTACGGCATATATGTTTTCGGGAGAAGAATATGCAAAAATAATAGTTTTATGATATTTCTGCTTATGTGTATTGCACTTGGAATTATATCATTACTTTTCGGCAGAAAAACGGCGGAATTTATTGCAGGAGCGGTAAAATGAATAAAATTTCCACAAAACAGTTTGTATTTATTGTAATCGGAACAATTTTTTCTCCGGCGGTTCGACTTTTTTCGGTATTTTATTCCGAAAATGTTACACAAGAGGCGTGGCTCGGACCGCTTCTTGCAGGCGGAATAGCGGTTCTTGCGGTTTGCCTGTTCAAGAAAACTGTCGAAAAACACAACTTCAGTTCGTTGCTTGATGTTTCGTGCGGAAAAACGGGAAAAATTATAGGAATTATTTACATTTTGTGGGGGATTATGCTCACTGCAATAAATCTGCACTATTACGGACACAGAATAGCAACCACCGTGTATAAGGATTCGTCAATAGATTTGTTTATAATCACTATGGGATGCCTTTGTGTATTGGTGCTTGTAAACGGCATAGAAACGTTTGCAAGAATGAATGAAATAATCGTTCCGGCAGTGGCATCATTTACGGTGGTACTAATTATTTTACTCGTGAGAAATGCGGACGTAAAACTTCTTCTTCCCATACACAGCGCAAAAACCGTTGCTGAAAGCATGTTCTTTTCTTTGGGGAGTTTTTGTTATGTTATGTTCGGACTGTTTATTTCCGAAAGGATAAGTGATAAAAATAAATTTTTCGGCAAAACCGCAATAGGCATTGCATTTATGAGCATTGTTACCGCAATGATTTTTTGCTCTGTAATAGGAATTTTCGGCAGCAAAATGATATACGAACTTGATTATCCGTTCTTCGGTGCGGTAAAGCAAATAAATATAGGCGAATTTATTCAGCATATAGAAGCATTTGTGATTTTGCTTTGGGTGATGTCGGATTTCGTTATAGCCGCATTTATCGGGTTATCAATGTTCGAGGTTTGCAGTTATGTGTTCGGGATTGAAAACCGTAAGTTGTTTGTAATTCCGTATTATGCGGTTGCGGTGTCTGTGGCGGATATGTTCTCGGTTGATGAAAACAAGGTGCATATTTTATCGGAAAAAGTTTTTCTGCCGCTGAATTTGCTGATGCTTATTGCGGTGCCGTTTGTCTTGATATGTATAGCAAAAATTAAGGAACGAAGATATAAAATGAATTGACTTTAATTACTTGTATGGTATAATTAAATAAAATTATTTCGGGAGAATTTACTATGCTTAAAATAGGATGTCATTTATCTGCATCAAAGGGATATCTGCACATGGCGCAGGAAGCAGTTTCCATTGGCGCGGACACTTTTCAGTTTTTTACACGAAATCCCCGGGGCGGAAGCGCAAAGCCGATGGATAAAAGTGACACGGACGCTTTTTTACAGTATGCAAAGGAACATAATTTCGTTAAGATTTTGGCGCATGCTCCGTACACGCTTAATGCCTGCTCGGCAAACGAGGATACAAGACGTTTTGCCTTTGAGGTAATGAAAGACGATTTGCAGAGAATGGAATATACGCCGAATCAGATGTATAATTTTCATCCGGGCAGCCATGTGGGGCAGGGAGTTGAAACGGGAATAGAACAAATTTGCGAAATTCTTAATAAAGTTCTTTCTAAGGAACAGACAACAACCGTTCTGCTTGAAACTATGGCGGGAAAGGGAAGCGAGGTCGGTTCAAAATTCGAAGAACTCAAGGCGATAATTGACAGTACCGAATTGAACGAAAAACTCGGTGTTTGTATGGATACCTGCCACGTTTACGATGCAGGGTACGATATAGTCCAAAATCTTGACGGTGTGCTTGAGGAATTTGACAAAGTAATCGGCATTGACAGACTTAAAGCCGTACATATCAACGACACAATGAATCCTTTCGCAAGTCATAAGGACAGACACCAAAAAATCGGTGAAGGTCATATCGGCTTGAAAGCGTTTGAAAGAATAGTCAATAACGGCTATTTGAAAAATCTTCCGTTTTATTTGGAAACACCAAATGAGCTTGACGGATATAAGAATGAAATTGCATTACTGAAAGGACTTGCAAAATAATGATAGTAATTTTATTGCTGTTGCTTACAATCGTGTTTTCATTGGGAAGAAATACGTCTATGCGTTATTTCGGTGAAAAAATAAACGGCGGAATAGAAAGATTTTTATTTAACGGTGTCGCTTGCATGATATCTGCATTCATTTGCCTTTGCTTGGGTAAATTCAGTTTGCAAATGGATTTTCACGGACTTGTTTGCGGACTGTTCTTGGGCGTGCTTGTTTTCGTTGAAGCATATTTATTTACCGTGTGTATGAAATCGGGGAATATGGCAATTATGACAATTCTCGGATGTATTTCAACGGTTGTGCCGATGATTACGGGTGTTGTATTCTTAAACGACCCTATTTCACCGGTGAAAATTATCGGAACGGTTTTACTGTTCGGCTCACTTGCCATGACGGTTTTTGTAAAGAAAAACGGTGCAAAGGTCACTGCACTTTGGCTGATTTTTGCAGTTCTTAAGAGTGTTTGCGGTGCACTTATGGGACTTACACAGCAGGAATTCTTAAAGAACGTGTTCGTTAAGTCACTGAAAATGGTCAACGAACCCATGTCACAGTTATATCAGTTTATTTTCGTTGCAATGGTTACTGCCGGGGTCGGATTCTTATTAACCGCCCTTTATCTCGGTGCGGTAAAAAAAGAGCCCATGCCTTACATAAAGAACAATTTCAGGCTTGCACTTTTGGGTATGGTTATCTTCGGCGCCGGAACAGCGGTTATGCACACAGTAAACGTTCAGGTCTTGTCTATGATACCAAGCGTAATTTTCTTCCCTGCATATAACGGAACGGTTATCGTTTTAACGGGTGTTATTGCACTTGTCGTTTTCAAAGAAAAAATGAACCTTGTTCAAAAAATCGGATATTTGCTCGGAACTGTATCGGTTCTTATGGTTGCGGGAGTTTTCGGTTGATAAATTATTGACATTTTTAAGGATATTATATATAATAAAATTATATTTTTAATTATTGAACGGAGTAATAGTAATGATTAAGTCAGATGAACTCAGAAGTAAATTTCTGAAATTTTTCCAAACAAAAGAACATACGCTTATTCAGGGCGCATCACTGATCCCCGAAAACGACCCCAGTGTTTTGTTTACCACAGCAGGTATGCATCCGCTTGTTCCTTACCTTTTGGGACAGCCTCATCCGGAAGGAACACGTCTTACAGACGTTCAGAAGTGCGTCCGCACAGGAGATATCGACGAGGTTGGTGATGCATCGCATCTTACGTTCTTTGAAATGCTCGGAAACTGGTCGCTCGGAGATTACTTCAAACAAGAATCCATCACATACAGTTTCGATTTCCTCACAAAAGTCCTCGGATTCAAAAAGGAAGAGCTTGCAGTCACCGCATTC
>JAZRYL010000060.1:0-22989 GCA_045600705.1 Clostridia bacterium
GAGTATGTCATTAACGGTGTCAAATATGTTGTTGAATCAAAATTTCAAAAAGTGAATTATAACGAACCCGAAGAAAATACTCTTCTAAATGACTGCATTGAAAACTACCTCTTAAACGATTTTGCAGATTTGACCATAGAAAGCAATGCAAATAAAATGGTAACCGAATATGTATGTTCGGCTGCCGGAGAGGAGGACTAAATGCAGTCGATAGAACAAACAGGAATTACGGCTTTGTACTGCCGTCTGTCCAGAGAGGATGATAAATTCGAAAAAGAAAGCAATTCTATTTCGGTGCAGAAAAAGTTGCTTTCGCAGAAAGCAAAGGAATATGGACTTTACAACACAAAGGTATATGTGGATGACGGTATAACCGGCACGAAGTTCGATAGACCGGGATTTCAAAAGATGCTTGACGATATTGACGCAGGATATATTTCCACTGTAATGGTAAAGGATTTATCCCGTCTCGGTCGAGATTATATTATGTCTGGCTATTATTCAGACGTTTACTTTCCCGACAGAAACATTCGGTTTATCGCAGTAAATGACGGTGTAGATTCGGATGAAGGCGAAAGCGAAATTGCTCCGTTCAAGAATGTTATGAACGAAATGTATGCACGTGATATCAGCCGAAAAATTAAATCGTCACACCGTATCAGAGGCAATATGGGAGAACCGCTTGCTCCACCTCCGTATGGGTATATCAAGAATCCCGAAAACAAAAAGCAATGGATTATTGAACCTGAGGCCGCCGGTATTGTAAAACGCATTTTCAAGATGTGTGTTGACGGTATGGGCAACGAAACCATTGCAAGAATCTTGCAAGAAGAAAAGGTTTTGAATCCTATGGCATATTGGCAAAAGCACGGACAAAACCGTGGTGGAAGGCATACACAGGAAAATCCGTATAAGTGGTGCAAGTCTACTATTGCTAAAATACTCAGTCAGCAGGAATATTGCGGAGATGTAATTAACTTCAAATCCCATTCCAAAAGCTTCAAAAACAAAACGAGAGTTCCTAACCCAAAGGAAGAATGGAAGGTATTTAAGGATGTTCATGAGCCGATTATTGAACGCAGTATCTTTGAACAAGTTCAGACAAAGATTATAAAGAAAACCAAACGCAGAGCACCGAAAAAGTCAAACTCCGAGAAAAATATCTTTGCCGATTTTCTTTACTGCGCCGATTGCGGAAAGAAGCTTTGGTATCATACAAATGCGTGCAACAAGGATATACACTTTTTCAGTTGCTCAAATTACAAAATCGATACCCGTGGCACTTGTGAAACAAGACACTATATCCGTGCCGATGCCGTAGAACAAATCGTGCTCTTTCAACTTCAAAGGTTTGCCGATTTTATCGTTCATGACGAAGAAGCCTTTGCAAAAGTTCTCGCAGATAAGACTAACAGGGATATTGCCAATGAAAAGAAGATGTGCGATAGCATTATTGCTAAATCCAACGCAAGAATCGGAGCAGTATCCAATCTTCATCAAAAGCTTTATGAGGACAATGCTTGCGGTAAAGTAACAGACGAATGGTATATGGAATTATCCCATAAGTACGAGGCCGAAAGAGCCGATTTGAAGACGAAAATTACTCAGATGAAAGAACGAATTGCCGAACTTGAAAAAATGCAGTACGGCAAAGATCATTTCATTGCCACAGTAAAGCGGTTTATGGAAATGAAACGGTTGACGAAGCAGCTGTTGCACGAGTTGATTGACAAGATTATTGTTCACGAAACGGAAGGTGTCGGCCAAAATCGTACTCAACGAGTGGAAATTTATTGGAGATTTGTAGGTTATATTGAATTACCTGATATTATTCCGCAAAACAACTACAAGCAAAACACCAGACAAGGAGTTGCCGTTGAATATCTTACGGCATAGCAAAAGGGCAGGTTCATCCGAGCCTGCCCGATACATAGAAATGTTTGAAAAATAAAAGAAAAAAGAGTATTCATAACTTCAAGTCCGTTATGAATACCCTTCATGGTCGGAGTGACGGGATTTGAACCCACGGCCTTTTGGTCCCGAACCAAACGCGCTACCAAACTGCGCTACACCCCGATTGCTTAATAAGTATAAACAAAAAACATGGATTTGTCAAACAAAAAATCAATAGTTCTTGACTTTTTTTTTGATACATAATAAAATCTATATATTAAAAGCATTTATATTAGGAAAGGTTATAACAAAAAAGAAAATGCAAAGGTTTGAAGCGTTTTGTAAAATTCTTGAATACGGCAGTTTTACGAGGGCAGCGGAGGCTCTTGGGTACACTCAAGCGGCAGTGAGCCAGATGATAAATTCGCTTGAAAACGAGTATTCGATAAAACTTCTTGTTAGGACAAGGAACGGCGTTCGTTTGACTCCTGAGGGCAGAGAACTGTATCCGTTTATTATGCGAATGATGGCTACAAAGAGGGAAATTGACGATAAAGTAAATGAAATCAACGGACTTGTAGCGGGCGAGGTGCGTATCGGAATATTTGCAAGTATTTCACAACACGTTTTGCCGAGAGTTATTAAAGAATTCAGAAAAATTTATCCGTCGATCAATTTTGTTTTGTACCACGGAGATAACAAAACCATTCCGCATTGGCTGAAAACGGGTGTGATCGACTTTGCATTTATGTATCCTGCTGCGGCATCGGGGTTCCAGGTAAAGGTACTTGCGCATGAAAAGATACTTTCGGTTCTGCCGGAAGAACATCGCCTTGCAAATGAACAAATCGTTGATCTTAAAGACCTTGCGGACGATCCGATGATCATTATTGAAGAGGGCGGAAACATAAACACGGTTTTCGATGCATTTGATAAAATCAAGAAAACGCCAAACGTAAGATACAGAGTGCAGGACGATGCAACTATTCTTGCTATGGTAGAAGAAGGACTTGGAGTAAGTTTTCTTTCATCAATGGCACTTGAACATACTACGTATAAATTCAAAAAGCTTCCGACAGAACCGTCTATTGAACGTATTATTGCTCTTGCATACGAAAATCAAGCATTTTTGTCTATTGCGTCAAAAAGATTTATCAATTTCATTATAGATAACCTTAATCAGTTTATTTGCGGTGAATACATTCAAACGGAGTCCGTTGAAAAATTGAAGTAACTGCTAAAAAATCCAATAAATAAAGTGATATGTCCATTGAAAAAATTAACTGAAAATTGATATAATCTATACTGTCGAATTAAGCATTAAACAATCAGGAGAAAAAATATGAAAAAGAAATATGACGTTGCGGCATACGTATGGCCGGCATATACGGGAAAAGAACCGAGAGCATGGATATTTTGGAATGAGGGCTGCGGTGAGTGGCAAAGTGTAAAGAGCGCAAAGGCAAAATTTGAGGGGCATACTTGGCCGAGAAAACCTCTTTGGGGGTATGTTGACGAGGCCGACCCGTACGTAATGAGTATGGAAATTGAAGCAGCCGTTGCACACGGTGTAAACGTATTTATTTACGATTGGTATTGGTACGATCACCGTCCGTTCTTGGAAAACTGCCTTAATGACGGCTTCCTTAAAGCACCGAATAAGGATAAAATGAAATTTTATCTTTGCTGGGCTAACCATAACGGAAGTATGTTCTGGGATAAGAGAAATGCTGACAGACCTGAGGCGCAGGGGGACGTTTATATATGGGACGGCGCAACGGATAGGACGGAATTTAATAAAGTAGTTGAAAGAGTAATTACAAAGTATTTTGTTCAGGACAACTATTATAAAATTGACGGTTGCCCCGTATTTAATATTTACTATTTGCAGAACCTTATCAATGGGTTGGGCGGCATTGAAGAAACTATTGATGCACTTAACTATTTCAGGGAAGAAACTAAAAAAGCGGGATTCCCGGATCTTAATTTGCAACTGACGCTTCGGGGAAAAGCAAAATTATCCCACGGAGAAGGAACAAATTTAATTCTCAGCGATAAAACACTTGATCAAATTAAGGTAGATTCTGCAACGCATTATCAGACGCTTTCATTTGCCGATATGAACAGAGATTATGCGGAAATTATTCCCGAAATGATCGAAGAATGGGAAGCAAGATACGAAGATAAACACTATAAGTATTATCCTCATGTTTCAATCGGGTGGGATAATAACGTAAGAACAAACTGTCTTATGCCCACTGTATGCAAGAATAATACTCCCGAAAATTTTGAAAAAGCATTGCGTGAAGCAAAGAAATTCATTGATAAGCATAATATTGAACCTGCACTTGTTACAATCAACAGTTGGAACGAGTGGACGGAAACAAGCTATCTTGAACCCGATGATATTTACGGATACGGGTATCTTGAAGCGGTTAAGCACGTTTTCGTTGATCAAGATGAAAATAATTAAATTTACTGTTGACGAATTGTATTTTTGTGATATAATACTTCTAATGACTTTGATCGGAAGAAAGTAAGCATAGGCGAAGGTTTTCAGAGAGTTGTCGGTTGGTGTAAGACAATAACAGTCCCATTGCCGAATACGTTCCGTGAGTTGCATACCCGAAGTACTTATACGTATGTGTAGGAGATGCCGGTTTCTTGCCGTTATAAGATAAGGTATTATTATGTACCTGAGTGGTCGATACATTTGTATCGGCAATAGAGGTGGTACCGCGGTAGTATTATCGCCCTCTGTCGTATAAGGACAGAGGGCGTTTTTTTATTTCAAAAATAAGTAAGGCGAGGAGATTATTATGACAATTATTGATTTGCTGGAAGCAAATGCGGCACAGTATCCCAATGAGGTTGCACTTGTGGAACTCAATCCGCAATTCCAACCCGAAAGCAGACTTACATGGAAGGAATACGCTTTGATTCAACCGCAGCCGGGTGAACCGTTTAAGCGTGAAATCACTTGGAAGGAATTCTTGAGAAAAGCAAACAGATTTGCAAATCTTTTGTTGACAAGAGGATGCAAAAGGGGAGATAAGGTAGCAATTTTGCTGATGAACTCCATTGAATGGCTTCCTATTTATTTCGGTATTCTTAAGGCAGGAGCTATTGTTGTTCCGCTTAACTACCGCTATACGGCAGATGAGATAAAATACTGTCTTGAAAAAGCAGATTGCTCAATGCTCGTGTTCGGACCGGAATTCGTAGGCAGAATGGAAGAAATTTGCGGTTCTCTTAAAGATATCAATAATATGTTCTACGTTGGTGAGGACTGCCCGAGCTTTGCAGATAATTATAACGATATGATTTCTTACTGTTCGAGCCATGCACCGAAAATATCTATTTCAGAAGAAGATGACGGTGCTATCTATTTCTCAAGCGGAACTACCGGCTTCCCCAAGGCAATTTTGCATGCTCACAGAAGTCTTATCCATTCCGCAAGAGTTGAACAAAATCATCATAAACAGACTCACGATGACGTATTTCTTTGCATTCCGCCGCTTTATCATACGGGTGCAAAAATGCATTGGTTCGGTTCACTTATGACCGGGGGCAAGGCGGTTTTGCTTAAAGGAACCAAACCCGAATGGATTTTTAAGGCGATTTCAGAGGAAAAATGTTCAATTGTATGGCTTCTCGTTCCGTGGGCACAGGATATCCTTGATGCTATTGAATCAGGTAAAATTAAACTTTCCGATTATGAACTTTCACAGTGGCGACTTATGCACATCGGCGCACAGCCTGTTCCGCCGTCACTTATTCACAGATGGCTTGAGGTGTTTCCGAATCATAAATACGATACGAACTACGGCTTGTCCGAGTCTATCGGCCCCGGCTGTGTTCATCTTGGAATGGAAAATGTTGATAAGGTCGGTGCCATCGGTAAAGCAGGATTCGGATGGGAAACCTGCATCGTTGATGAAAACGCAAAACCCGTTCAAAGAGGTCAGGTCGGCGAACTTTGCGTTAAAGGTCCCGGTGTTATGAAATGCTATTACAAAGACGAAAACGCTACAAATGAAATTTTGCACGGCGAATGGCTTTTTACGGGAGATATGGCAATGGAAGATCCGGATGGCTTTATTTACCTTGTTGACCGTAAAAAAGACGTAATTATTACCGGCGGTGAAAACTTGTATCCGGTTCAGATAGAAGACTTTATCAGAAGCAACAATGCAGTAAAGGACGTTGCGGTTATCGGACTTCCCGATTCAAGACTCGGTGAAATCGCCGCTGCTATCGTTGAAGTAAAAGAGGGCTTTACATTGACGGAAGAAGATCTTAATGCTTTCTGCGAAGGAATGCCCAGATATAAACGTCCCAAGAAGATAATATTTGCAACAGTTCCGAGAAATCCCACGGGAAAAATCGAAAAACCGAAGCTCCGTGAAATGTATTGCGGCGAAAGTGTCGTTGCACAACAGATTGAAAACTGAAAGGAATCAAATAATGAAAAAGTTATTATTAGGTAATGCGGCAGTTGCGCAAGGCGCATACGAGGCAGGAGTAAAATTTGTTTCATCATATCCGGGCACACCCAGTACGGAAATTACTGAATGTATGGCAACCTATCCGGCAGAGGAAGTATTTGTCGAATGGGCGCCTAATGAAAAGGTTGCGTGCGAAGCAACAGTCGGTGCGGCAATAGCGGGCGCAAGAGCCATGACCTGCTGTAAGCACGTTGGCTTAAACGTAATGGCTGACCCGGTATTTACCGACAGTTATATAGGTGTAAACGGCGGAGCGGTTATCTGCGTTGCGGACGATCCCGGAATGCATTCATCACAGAATGAGCAGGATTCACGCCACTATGCAAAGGCATCGAAAATCCCTATGCTTGAGCCATCGGATTCAAGAGAATGTAAAGAGTTTACTTCACTTGCTTTTGATTTGAGTGAGGAATTCGACACACCCGTATTTATAAGACTTTCCACAAGAGTATCACATTCACAGAGCATTGTGGAAATTAAGGATAGAGTAGAACATCCTCTTAAGGATTACGAAAAGAATATTCCCAAAAACGTTATGATGCCTGCAATGGCAATCAAAAGACACGTTTTTGTAGAAGAAAGATGCAAAAAACTTGAAACGTATGCAAAGACGGTATCGGTAAATACCGTAGAAGATAACAACAGTAAAATCGGCGTGATTACTGCAGGAATTTCCTATCAGTATGCAAAAGAAGCGTTGGGAGATAAGGTAAATTATCTTAAACTCGGCATGGTTTATCCTATATCTGCGGAGCTTCTAAAAGAATTTGCACAGAAAAACGAAAAGGTATTCGTTATTGAGGAACTTGATCCGTTCATTGAAGAAGCATGCAAAAATGCCGGAATAGAAGTTTTCGGAAAAGAATGTTTCACCTTGCTCGGCGAATACACTCCCTCGATGATAAAGAAAGCGGTTCTCGGAGAAAATTCCGCAGAATTTGAAACCGTAAACGAACAAATTCCCATGCGTCCGCCGGTACTTTGTCCCGGATGCCCCCACAGAGGAACGTTCTATGTGCTTAAAAAACTCGGACTTACCGTTTCCGGCGATATCGGTTGCTACACGTTAGGTGCGGCAGCTCCGCTCAGTTCCGTTGATACGACGATTTGTATGGGTGCTTCCATAAGTGCTGCTCACGGTATGGCAAAGGTAAGGGGAACGGAATTCAACAAAAAACTTGTTTCCGTTATCGGCGATTCAACGTTTATGCATTCCGGAATAACGGGACTTTCCGATATAGTTTACAATAAGGGCATAAACACCGTAATTATTCTCGATAACTCAATTACGGGAATGACGGGACATCAGGACAATCCCACAACGGGCAAGACCATCAGAGGCGAGGCAACAAAGCAGGTAAATCTTATCAAGCTTTGCGAGGGATTGGGAATTGAACACATTACCGTTGCAGACCCGTTCGATGTTAAAAACTTTGAAAAAGTCGTAAAAGAAGAAACAGAAAGAGAAGACGTTTCGGTAATTATCGCACAGCGTCCGTGCGCACTTCTTAAAACGGTCAAGTATGAGGGCTTCTGTCAAGTAAACGAAGAAAAATGTAAAAAATGCAAAATGTGTATGAAGCTCGGATGTCCTGCTATCAGTGTAAACAAAGAAACGGGATTTGTTTCTATTGACAGAACTCAATGTAACGGCTGCGGACTTTGCCTTAACGTATGTCCGTTTACGGCAATCGAAAAGAAAGCATAATGGAGGTAAAAAGAAAATGAACAATACAACTAACATTATGATAGTCGGCGTTGGCGGACAAGGTACGCTTCTTGCAAGCAGAATTTTGGGCAATGCGGTAATAAGTGCAGGCTATGAAGTAAAGGTTTCCGAGGTCCACGGAATGAGCCAGCGCGGCGGAAGTGTAGTTACTTATGTTAAATTCGGAAAAGAAGTATATTCTCCTATTATTGACAAAGGTGAGGCAGATATTATTCTTGCGTTTGAACAGCTTGAGGCATACAGAGCGCTTCCTTGGCTGAAAAAGGGCGGAAAGATAATTGTAAACGACCAAAAAATCAATCCTATGCCGGTAATTACGGGGGCAATGGAATACCCCGAAAATATTACCGAAAAGCTTGAAAAAGTTGCAGACGTTAAAGTTCTTGATGCTCTTGAACTTGCAAAAGAAGCGGGAAGCATCAAGGCGGTAAACGTTGTTTTGATCGGCGTAATGGCTAAGAATACGGCTATTCCGTATGAAGAATGGGTTAAAACGGTAAAGGCAACTGTTCCTGAAAAATTCCTTGAAGTAAATCTTAAGGCATTTGATTTAGGATATAATCTTTAATGAATTTTTCTCAAAGAGGAATAAAAAATGGCTATCAGAAATGAAAAAATAGAAAAGATTCCACGTGAGGAACTGAAAAAACTGCAAAGTGAACGTCTTGTTGCACAGGTAAAACGCAGTTATGAAAGGGTAGAATGCTTCAGAAAAAGAATGGACGAAGCAGGACTTAAACCGGAAGATATTCACGGAGTAGAGGATTTATACAAAGTTCCTTTTTCCTATAAAAAAGACCTTAGAGATTATTATCCTTACGGACTTTTTGCGGAAAAAATGGAAAACGTTGTTCGCACGCATGCTTCAAGCGGAACTACCGGCAAAAGAATAGTAGTCGGCTATACGAAAAACGATCTTGAAATGTGGGCCGATTGCGTTGCAAGAATTTTAGAGGGCGTGGGTGTTACCGAAAACGATATTGTTCAGGTTTCGTTTGGATACGGACTGTTTACGGGCGGCTTCGGCGCTCATGCGGGAATAGAGAAGATAGGTGCAACGGTTATACCAATGTCGTCGGGCAACACTAAACTTCAAATTCAGACGATGATTGATTTTGGTGCAACTGTTCTTTGCTGCACACCGTCTTACGCAATGTATCTTGCGGAAGAAATCGAAAATATGGGCGTAAAAGATCAGCTTAAGTTGAGAATAGGTGTTTTCGGCGCAGAGCCGTGGTCGGAAGAAATGCGCAGCACCATAGAAGAAAAACTCGGCATTAAAGCGTATGATATTTACGGACTTTCCGAGGTCATGGGTCCCGGTGTTTCCGGCGAATGTGAATATCAGTGCGGTATGCACATTTGGGAAGATAACTTTATTGCGGAAATAATTGACCCCGATACGGGTGAGGTTCTGCCCGAGGGCTCGACGGGTGAGCTTGTATTCACGTCGCTTACAAAAGAGGCATTTCCGGTAATTCGCTACCGCACAAGAGATATCTGTTCACTTATTTACGAACCCTGCAAGTGCGGAAGAACTCATATAAGAATGAATAAGCCCAGCGGACGAAGCGATGATATGCTTATTATCCGCGGTGTAAACGTGTTCCCGTCGCAGATAGAAGAAGTTCTTCTTAAAGTTTGCGGAAAAGATATTACTCCCAACTATCAGATTATCGTGGATAGGGTGAATAACACTGATACTTTTGACGTTAACGTTGAAATGAGCGAGAATTTCTTTGCAGATGATGTTCGTTCGATTGAAAAACTTGAAAAAACTATCGTTGAACAACTTCGTTCAACTCTCGGTATAGGCGTAAAGGTTCATCTTGTAAATCCAAAATCCTTAATACGTTCAGAGGGCAAAGCCAAGCGTGTTATTGATAACCGAAAAATTTAAGGAGGCATATATATGATAATAAAGCAATTATCTGTTTTCTTGGAAAATAAAACGGGACGTTTATATGCTGCCACGGAACAACTTGCAGATAACGGCATTGACATCAGTGCGCTTTCGCTTGCCGACACAACTGAATTCGGCGTGCTTCGTCTTATTGTGGATAATCCGGAAAAGGCAAAAAACGTACTTGACGATGCAGGCATTATCGTAAAGATTACTCACGTTGTGGCGATTGCCATGAATGACATTCCCGGCGGTGCGGTGGCAATTCTTAAAGAACTTGCACAGGCTAAAATCGGCATAGAATATATGTATGCCTGCGTAGGAAAAGTCAGCGGAAAAGCGTTGATGATCATCAGAACCGACAATAATGAAAAAGCAGAAAGCGTTCTGACGGAAGCCGGCTACAATAAAGTCGAACTTAAAGATATTTACCGTTTATAATTTCGGAGGATAATATGAAATATACGATTTCTGACAGAATGAGCACGTTGAAGGGCTCAGCAATACGAGAAATATTCAAATATGCGGCTGATCCGGAAGTGATTTCTCTTGCAGGCGGTAATCCGGATCCGGCACTTTTTCCGGGCGAAAAGCTTGCCGCTATTGCGGAAGAAATGCTCCGTGAAAAGCCGGTGCTTTCGCTTCAGTACGGCATTACCGAGGGCTACGGAGAATTGCGTGATGCAATAAAGGATAGAATTAAACGCATTGAAAACATCGGAACAGACAATGATGAACTTATCGTTGTTTCCGGCGGTCAGCAGGGAATAGAGCTTACCGCAAAGGTACTTCTTAATGAGGGCGACACCGTTATAGTTGAAGAACCGAGCTTTATCGGTGCGACAAATGCATTTAGATCATACGGCGCACATCTTGTAGGCGTTCCTATGGACGGCGACGGAATGAATATGGAAGCCCTTGAAAAGGCAATTGGCGAAAATAAGAATGTTAAGCTTATTTATACCATTCCTACGTTCCAAAACCCTATGGGCGTTACCATGTCTATGGAAAAACGTAAACAACTTTATGAAATCGCAAAAAAGAACAACGTTCTTATCCTTGAGGATAACCCCTACGGAGAACTGACCTTTGACGGAACAAAGACTCCTACCGTAAAGTCAATGGATACTGACGGAATAGTGCTTTACAGCGGTTCATTTTCTAAAATTCTTGCGCCCGGACTCCGTCTCGGATTCTTGTGCGCAAACAAAGAACTTATTCAGAAAATCGTTATAGGCAAGCAGGTTTCCGACGTGCATACGCCTATGCTTTCACAGCTTCTTGCCTGCGAATATATGAAGAGATACAGCATTGACGATGCAATAAAGGTTATGCGTACAACTTATGCGCACAAATGCAAAACAATGCTTGATGCTATTGACGAATTTTTCCCCAAAAGCGTTAAATGCATTCATCCCGGCGGCGGACTTTTCATTTGGTGCGATCTTGGCGGAAACGTAGATACGTTGGCACTTTCCAAAAAGGCGATTGAACAAAAGGTAGTATACGTTCCGGGTAACACGTTTATGGTGGATATGGATAAACCGTGCAGTGCACTTCGACTTAACTATTCCACTATGAATGACGAAAAAATCGTTGAGGGCATTCGTCGATTAGGCAAGGTGTTTTCTTCAATAGAGTAAAGGTGAGTTTTCTGTGGAAAAAATAATTGCATATGTTTCGTCTGCCGAATTTGTAATAAGCGTTCTTATTATTGCCGTTGCAATCGTAGTTATCGGCTTGATAAACAGAATTTCGAAACAGTATAAAGTAAAAATGAACGCCGCTAAAAAAACAAAGAACGTTTATTTGGTCAACGGTGTAAGAACTTTCAAACTGGTTGTTATTATTCTTGCAACCGTTACGGTGCTGCAGATAAACGGTGTAAACGTTACGTCACTTGTTGCGGGACTCGGACTTGCGAGTGCTATTATCGGTCTTGCACTTCAGGATATTCTTAAAGACGTAATTATGGGTACACACATTGTTTCCGATAACTTTTTTACCGTAGGTGATGCGGTAAAATACGGAGCATTCGAAGGAATAGTTGTTGATTTTAATATGAAAAATACTAAAATCAAAAGCATCGAAAATGGCGAAGTAATTACCGTTTGTAACAGAAATATTATGGAAATAACGGTTATGAGTGATGTGAATGACATCGAAGTTCCTCTTTCGTACGACGAAGACGTTGACTTTGTTAATGAAGTTCTTTCAAAGACCTGTGATGAAATCAAAACCATAGAAAAGGTTGAAAACTGCGTTTACGAGGGAACGGAGGAATTCTGTGATTCGTCGATAAAATATGCAATAAGGTTTTGGTGCAAACCGGAATTCCGCCGTGAAACGAAATTGAAAGTAATTCAGACAGTACAGAAAAATCTTAATAAGAATAATATTAAAATACCGTATAATCAAATCGACGTGCATAATATATAATTTTTATGAAAAAATATTAAAAAAGTCGTTGACAAAAAAATTATCGTGTGATATTATTTAGAAAAATTAAAACCGACGATTAAGAAGAGTAACATAAAAATATGTTTTCAGAGAGTTCGACATTGGTGGGAGTCGGATAACGGATGTTTATGCGAATGGACTTATGAGGGTGATCGAAAGCCGAAAGGTGAGTAGCAATCAACGGGATGCGCCCGTTATAGTGCAGTTCATATAGTTGTATGAAGCAGAGTGGATGAATTTATTCATCAATTTGGGTGGTACCGCAGGTAATTACAGATCCTGTCCCATAGTATAGTGGGATAGGGTCTTTTTTTATTTCTTAAGGAGGTATTTATAATGAAAACTAAACGATGGCGACGCAGTTTTGTTCCTTATTTACATAAATATCAAAATATCGAAAATTCTATAAATAATATAACTAAAAGGAGAATATTAAAATGAAAAAAATTGTTGCACTTATCGTATCAATGCTTCTTGTACTTTCTTTCGTAGGTTGCGGAACTGCAAATAACACGACCAACACAAATGATAACAAAGAACTTAAAATAGGAATTATTCAGTATATGAGCCATCCTTCTCTTGATAACTGTTATAACGGAATTATTGAAGGACTTAAAGCCAGCAATGTTAAATATACCGTTGATTATAAAACAGGTTCAAGCAATTCAGCAGATAATGACTGTGTAAATTTTGCAAAAAATATGGTTGCCGAAAACTTCGACCTTATTATTGCAATAGCAACTCCTGCCGCAAAAGCTGCTTTCTCAGCAACTGATAATACGGATATTCCCGTTATCTTCTGCGCTGTGTCCGATCCCGTTGCCGCCGGACTTGTTGAATCAAACGATAAACCCGGATTTCCTTGCACCGGCACAAGCGACGTTCTTGACCTTGCGGCTCAGGTTGAACTTATCAAGGGCTTCCAAAAAGACGTTAAGTCAATCGGTATTCTTTACACTTCATCTGAAGAAAACTCAATTTCAAACCTTAAGAGATTCAAAGAAGTTTGCGAAAGTCAGAACATTGAAGTAGTTGCATCTGCCGTTCAAAACGGTGCAGACATTCCTGCTGCGGCTGAAGAACTTGCTTCTAAAGTTGACTGCATCAACAATTTCACTGATAACAATGTTGTAAATAACCTTCAAGTAGTTCTTAATGCGGCTGAAAAGAACAACATTCCCGTTTACGGTTCCGAAGAAGAACAGGTTAAAAACGGCTGCCTTGCATCAATTTCTATCGACTACGTTGCACTCGGAAAAGTAACCGGCGAAATGGCCGCACAGGTACTCGGCGGTGAAGATGCCTCAAAAATGGCGGTTAAGTCAATCAAAGACGGTTCTGCCGTTGTAAATGAGCAGATCGCACAAAAACTCGGATTGTCATATAGCGGCACATATACCGCAGTTAAGTAAGGAGATTTACCTTGAATATATTAAGCGCAATAGAAGTATTCCTTGAAACAGGACTTGTGTTTTCTTTGGTAGCAATGGGGTACTACGTTTCATACAGTATACTTGATTTCCCCGATTTGACCGTTGAAGGAACGTTCCTTTCCGGTGCGGCGGTGTTCGGATTGATGATAAGTAAAGGCATCAACCCGTGGCTTGCGGTGTTGGCATCTTTTGTTGTAGGGTGCTTGTTCGGATCTGTTACCGGAATACTGAACGTAAAACTTAAAATAAGACCGCTTCTTTGCGGAATACTCGTTTCAACGGCATTGATTTCAGTTAATCTTGTCCTCGTTTCAATTGGAATGTTCGGCGATTTTAAGGGAGAAATGGGTTCTAATATCAGTTATGGCAGAAAAACCTTAACACTTCACGATTTCTTCTTCGGCGACACTATTCCGGCAAGAATTCAAAATATCAATTTCAGAGATTTGATTATCTTCCTCTGTGTCGTAATCGTATTCAAGTTGTTGCTTGATTTTTATTTCAAAACTCAAAACGGACTTCTGTTAAGGGCGGCGGGAAACAACAGTCAGTTTGTAAAAATGCTCGGTGTTGATCCCGGAAAAAGCCAAATAATCGGTCTTGCTATCGGCAACGGATACGCAGCCGTTTCGGGCGCACTTTATAGCCAGATAAGCGGAAACGTAAATCAAAGCATGGGCATCGGAACGGTCGTTATCGGTTTGGCATCGCTTATCATCGGCACTTCACTTTTGTCAAAGGTGCGGTTTCTTAAACCCACAACAAAGGTTATTATCGGTGCAATAGTTTATCAGGCTTGCTTGACTGTTGCACAAAAATTCGGTGTTCCAAGTGCATATATCAAGCTTATTATGGCTGTTTTATTTACGGTTGCACTTGTAGTTTCACAGAAAATTAAGAAAAACGGAGGAGAACGGTAATGCTTGAAGCAAAGAATATATGCGTTTCCTTCAATAAAGGAACGGTTGATGAAATGCAACTGTTCGATAATTTCAATTTTACGGTTGATAACGGCGATTTTATTTCAATCGTTGGCTCTAACGGAAGCGGAAAAACAACGTTGCTCAACCTTATTTGCGGAACGATGAATCCCGATTCGGGAAGCATTATTCTTGACGGTAAGGATATAACAAAGCTTAACGAATACAAAAGAGCAAAACAAATCGGACGTGTATTCCAAGATCCAAAAATGGGAACCTGTTCAAACTTGACCGTTCTTGAAAACTTTGCACTTGCAGATAATAAAAACAAAATTTTCAGTCTTAAAGGTGCAATAAGCAAGAAACGCACGGAATACTATAAAGAACTTGTTTCAAGATGCAATATGGGACTTGAAGACCGAATGAACAGACCGATAGGCACTCTTTCGGGAGGACAGAGGCAGGCAATAGCACTTGTTATTGCCGGAATGACAAAACCGGATATGCTTATTCTTGACGAACATACTGCGGCGCTTGATCCTAAATCAAGTGAAAGAATTATGGAGTTGACAAACGAACTTGTTAAACAAAATAATATTACTGCCGTAATGGTAACACATAATCTCCGTTTTGCCACGGAATACGGAAACAGAATGGTAATGATGCACCGTGGCAACATCGTGCTTGATAAAAAAGGTGAGGAAAAGCAAAATACTACGGTAAACGATATTTTGGGCATCTTTAACGAAATAAGCATAGAATGCGGAAACTGAATAATAAAATCCGAGATAAGCAGATTTAAGCTGATCTCGGATTTTTATTATATTTGAAAATTTTTTATATTCTACTGCTTGTTACGATTGTATTTTTTATTGCGCAAATTACATATATTTGTTATAATATAAAAAATTATTATTTCGGTATTCACACGGGGAAATGTGATGCGTGATATTTGGGAATTCTTAAAATGCACCGACAGACCTATCGTTCTGTACGGAATGGGAAACGGTGCCGATAAAATAATAAAATACCTTAACACAATAGGTAAATCCTTTGACGGTGTATTTGCAAGTAACGATTTTGTGCGTGGACACTTTTTCAGAGAAAAGCCGGTTATGACTTTTTCGCAAGCGAAAGAAATTTTTCCCGATATGATTGTTCTTGTCAGCTTCGGGACACAACTTCCGGATGTTATGGATAGAATAAAAAAACTGGATGCTGAAGTCTATGCTCCCGACGTTCCCGTTGTGGGCGACAATTTATTTGACCGTTCGTTTTATGAAAAGCATATCGACGAAATTGAACAAGTTCGGAATATGCTTGCCGACGAACAGTCACGGCTCGTTTTTGAAGAAACACTGCGGTATAAGCTTGACGGAAAAATCAAACATCTTACCTTATGCGAGTCGAAAAAATCGGAAATGCTTGACTTGCTTGAAATAGGGGACAGTGAAAATTATCTTGACTTGGGTGCATATAACGGAGATACGGTTATTGAATTCTCACATATTGCACAAAAGTGGAAAAAAATCACCGCTTTAGAACCGGATTCAAGAAATTTTAGAAAACTTCTTGATAATACAAAAAATTTTAGAAATATTTCTTGCCTAAATTATGCGGTAAGCGATTTCGAAAAAGAGATCGCTTTTGCATCAAAGGGCGGACGAAACAGTAAAATTTCCGAAAACGGTAAAAGAATAAAGGCGGTTTCCATAGATTCACTGAACGAGGACTTCACGCTGATAAAATTCGACGTGGAAGGCGAAGAGCTTGAAGCCGTTTGCGGTGGAGAAAACACAATAAAAAAGAATAAGCCGAAAATGCTTGTTTCGGCGTATCACAGAAGCGAAGATATTTTTTTACTTCCGTTGAAAATCAAAGCGATAAACCCCGAATACAAGGTATATTTAAGGCATTTGCCCTATATACCTGCGTGGGATACAAATTATATATTCAAATAAAAGAAGGAGAGAGATTATGAGAATTGGTATTTTAGGTTACGGTAACTTGGGCAGAGGCGTTGAATGTGCGGTAAAGCAAAATCCCGATGCAGAACTTAAGTACGTTTTTACAAGAAGAAATCCCGAAACGGTAAAGATACTTACCGATTCTGCAAAGGTTTTATCGGTAAACGAAATTGAAAAGTATAAAGACGATATCGACGTTCTTATTATATGCGGCGGCTCGGCGACCGATTTGCCCGAAATGACACCGAAGTATGTAAAATATTTTAATGTAATCGACAGTTTTGATACTCATGCAAGAATTCCCGAACACTTTGCAAACGTTGACGCAGCTGCAAAGGAAAGCGGACATATTGCTCTTATTTCTGCCGGATGGGATCCCGGAATGTTCTCTCTTAACAGAGTATATGCAAATGCTGTTTTGCCTAACGGAAAGGACTATACTTTTTGGGGTAAGGGCGTAAGCCAAGGTCATTCGGATGCAATTCGCCGTATTGATGGTGTAAAGGATGCAAGACAGTACACCGTTCCGGTAGAAGAAGCGGTAAATGCAGTCCGCAACGGCGAAAATCCCGAGTTGACAGTTCGCCAAAAGCATACACGTGAATGTTTTGTCGTAGTTGAAGAAGGTGCTGATAAAGCAAGAATTGAAAAAGAAATTAAGGAAATGCCCAATTATTTTGCGGATTACGATACAACGGTTACGTTCATTTCACAAGAGGAACTTGATAAGCATCATAAGGGAATACCCCACGGCGGCTCCGTTATTCGCACGGGTTCAACCGGATGGAATAATGAAAACAAGCACGTTGTTGAATATTCGTTAAAGCTTGATTCTAACCCCGAATTTACTTCAAACGTCCTCGTTTCATATGCAAGGGCAATTTTCAAAATGCATAACGAGGGACAAAAGGGCTGCAAGACCGTACTTGACGTTGCACCGAAGTATCTCATAAACGTTTCGTATGACGAATTGCTTGAACATTTTCTTTGATTTTATATAAATACTTGCAAAAAAAATAATAATGTAGTAAAATATGCCTATACAATTTGACATTTTACTCTTAAGGGGGAAAACAAATGAAAGCTATTCAAACAGATATACCGGGCGTAGTTATTATTGAACCGGACGTGTTCGGAGACCACAGAGGTTGGTTTATGGAAACATGGTCAAAAAAGAAACTTGAAGAATTAGGCATTGACGTTGATTTTGTTCAGGATAATCAGAGTTTTACTGCTAAGAAAGGAACCTTGCGCGGACTTCATTTCCAAATGGATCCTATGGCACAGTCAAAGCTTGTTAGGGTTGTTGCAGGAGCAGTTATGGACGTTGCAGTGGACCTTCGTAAGGGTTCTCCCACATATCTTAAGTGGGTGAGCGTTGAACTTTCTGCGGAAAATAAACGTCAGTTTTTTATTCCCCGTGGATTTGCTCACGGATTTGTTGCACTTACCGATAATGTTGAATTCGTTTATAAGTGCGATAACTATTATTCAAAAGAATGCGACCGTTCGGTTAAATTCGACGATCCTCAAATCGGCGTAAATTGGGGCGTTGAAAACCCGATTATTTCCGACAAAGATGCTAATGCACCCTTGTTGAAAGACAGCGATTGCAATTTTAAGTATTAAGGAGAAATTTTATGACTATTATAGTAACAGGCGGTGCAGGATTTATAGGAAGTAACTTCGTATATTTCCAGCTTAAAAATCATCCGGAGGACAGAATTGTTTGTCTTGATGCACTTACATACGCAGGTAATCTTGCAACTCTTGACGAGGCAATGAAAAAACCCAATTTCCGTTTTGTAAAGGGCGATATTGCGGACAGAGAATGTGTTTACAAACTCTTTGAAGAAGAAAAACCCGATATTATCGTAAACTTTGCGGCAGAAAGCCACGTTGACCGTTCGATTGAAAATCCTGAGATCTTTTTGAGAACTAACGTTATGGGTACACAGGTGCTTATGGATGCTTGCCGCAAGTACGGCATTAAGCGTTATCATCAGGTTTCAACTGATGAGGTTTACGGCGATCTTCCTCTTGACAGACCCGAACTTTTCTTTACGGAAGATACACCTATTCACACTTCAAGCCCGTATTCCGCAAGTAAGGCATCGGCAGATTTGCTTGTTCTTGCTTATCACAGAACGTTTAAGCTTCCCGTTTCCATCACACGCTGCTCGAACAACTACGGACCGTACCATTTCCCGGAAAAACTTATTCCGCTTATTATTTCAAGAGCGCTTGCAGATGAAAGTCTTCCCGTTTACGGAAAAGGCGAAAACGTTCGTGATTGGCTATACGTTGAAGACCATTGCTCCGCTATCGACCTTGTTATCAGAAAAGGCCGTGAGGGCGAAGTTTACAATATCGGCGGACACAACGAAAGAACGAACCTTCAGGTCGTTAAGACTATTCTTAAGGAACTCGATAAGCCCGAATCACTTATTACTTACGTAACTGACCGTCCCGGACATGACAGACGTTATGCGATAGATCCCACAAAGATTCATAACGAACTCGGATGGCTTCCTGCAACAAAATTCGATAACGGTATTCAAAAGACCGTAAAATGGTATCTTGATAACCGTGATTGGTGGGAAAATATCTTAAAGGGCGATTATCAAAATTATTATGAAAGAATGTACGCAAAGAGGTAATAAAATGAAAGTTCTTGTAACAGGCGTTAAAGGACAGTTAGGTTATGACGTTGTTAAACGCCTAAACGAACTGAACATTGAATGCAAGGGCGTTGATATAGACGACTTTGACCTTACGGATGAGAATGCGGTTTTAGATGGAATTTGCGGATATGAACCCGATGTTGTTGTTCACTGTGCGGCATATACGGCAGTGGATAAAGCGGAGGATATGCGTGAATTATGCTATAATGTAAACGTTCTCGGTGTAAGAAACGTTGCAAAGGCATGCAAAAAACTTGACGCAAAAATGGTATATATCAGCACGGACTACGTGTTTGACGGTCAGGGAACGTCTTTCTTTGAACCTGATCAGAAAAAAGACCCGATAAACTATTATGGCGAAACAAAGTCGCTCGGTGAAGATGAAGTAACTTCTGCACTTAAGAAGTTCTTCATTATCCGTATTTCCTGGGTATTCGGTCTTAACGGCGGAAACTTTGTAAAAACGATGATTCGCTTAGGAAAAGAAAGGGAAGAACTGAACGTCGTTTCCGACCAAATCGGCTCGCCCACATACACTAAGGACCTTTCGGTTCTTATTTGCGATATGATTCAGTCGGAAAAATACGGCATCTATCACGCTACCAACGAGGGTGTTTGTTCATGGGCACAGTTCGCTCAGCAAATTATGACAGACGCCGGACTGATGACAAAAATCAATCCGATAACGTCGGATCAGTATCCCTCAAAGGCAAAAAGACCTTTCAATTCAAGAATGAGCAAGAATAAGCTTGACGATAACGGATTCAGCAGATTGCCCGGATGGCACGACGCATTGAAGCGTTATATTAAAGAATTAAAAGACAACGGACAAATTTAATCAATCAAGCAGGCTGAAATAATCAGTCTGCTTGATTTTTGTAAATCTCGGTTGATAAAAAACTGAATTTATGCTATAATAAACAAAAAGAAACATAGAAGGTGTTATTATGGGATGCACGCATAATTGTTCAAGCTGTTCGTCTAACTGTTCAAGCAAGGGCAGCGAAAACAGAGAAAGCTTTATTGCAGAAGCTAATAAACTAAGTAATATAAAAAAAGTTATCGGTGTTGTAAGCGGAAAAGGCGGAGTAGGTAAATCACTTGTTACGTCACTTCTTGCTTGCGAAATGCAAAAAAGAGGTCATCAGTGTGCCGTTCTTGATGCGGATATAACCGGACCGTCTATTCCGAAGAGCTTTGGTATTCACGAAAAAGCAATGGGTACCGAAGACGGAATTATTCCTGCAAAAACTGACACCGGTATAAATATTATGTCGGTCAATTTGATGCTTGAAAACGAAACGGACCCCGTTATTTGGCGCGGACCTGTTATTGCAGGCGTTGTAAAACAGTTTTGGACCGATGTTGTTTGGGGCGACGTGGATTATATGTTCGTTGATATGCCTCCGGGAACGGGCGACGTTCCGCTTACCGTATTCCAATCACTTCCGGTTGACGGAATAGTTATCGTTTCATCACCGCAGGATTTGGTTTCAATGATAGTTGAAAAAGCGGTTAAAATGGCACAGGCAATGAATATTCCTGTTGTGGGACTTGCTGAAAACATGGCATATTTCGTTTGTCCCGATTGCAATAAAAAGCATTATATTTTCGGTAAAAATTCGGCAGAGGAAATTGCCGAGAAGTTTGATATTTCCGCTTGGTCGGAGCTTCCTATTAACCCCGAAATGGCGGAGAAGGTCGATAACGGCTTGGTTGAAGAAGTTGATTCTTCTATCATTAAAGAACTTGCTGATAAGATTGAAGCATTATAAAATATACTTTGCGGCGAAAAATGTTTCGCCGTAAATTTTGGACAGTTCGTCAACCTAAAACCAAAGAGAGGATAACGAAAATGAAAAACGTACTTGACATTCTTTCGGAAAATTTTAATCAAACCGTTTCGGGAGAAAAAATCGCACAGATGCTTAATATAAGCAGAAATGCGGTGTGGAAGCAAATAAATCAACTGAAAAAGCAAGGAATAAGAATTGATACTGAGAAAAACGGGTACAAACTTACTGAAGATGTGCTTTGCAAAAGTCAGATAGAAAAATACACAAGTGCAGACGTAACGGTGTTTGATTCGCTTGATTCTACAAACACTTATCTTAAAAACAACAATAAGGATTATGCGGATAAAACGGTGGTTATAGCGAGAAAACAGACTTCCGGCAGAGGGAGAATGGGCAGAACTTTTATTTCGCCGGAACGTGGAATATATATGAGTATTCTAATAAAAAAGGATATTCCTGCGGAACAAGCGCTATCGCTTACCACGGTTTGCGGAGTGGCGGTGGCACTTGCCATTGAAAAAATTGCAGGAAAAGAAGCAAAAATCAAGTGGGTAAACGATATTTTCGTTGACGGAAAAAAAGTGTGCGGAATTTTAACCGAAGCGGGCATTAACGTGGAAACGTCTATGATTGATTATGCGGTGGTGGGCATCGGAGTGAACGTTTATATGCCCAAAAGCGGAATAGACAGTTCAATAAAGGATA
Organism: Clostridia bacterium; assembly: GCA_045600705.1. Classification (GTDB taxonomy): domain Bacteria; phylum Bacillota; class Clostridia; order Christensenellales; family QALW01; genus UMGS1322. Next base: position 21,999 of record JAZRYL010000060.1, read on the forward strand.
TTGCTGGATATCTGCTTGAAGAAATGAACGGCAACATTAACCTTCTTGCGGCTGAAATCATTAACAATTTTTTCAGGCTGTATCAAAGCACGGATTACATTGAAGAATACAGAAAAAGGTCGTTTCTTGACGGAAAAAACATTGAATATGTTTTTGAAGGAGAAACAAGGAACGGTAAGGTAATAGGCGTTGACGAAAAATGCGGGCTCGTTGTGGAACAAGACGGCAAAACCGAAACTTTAAGAACGGGAGAGGTGCATATAATCAATTATGACAAAGAGTAGATATATTGTATTTTGCGGAATTTCAACGGCGATTATCAGTGTTCTTGCGCAGGTCGCCATACCTGTTGGACCGGTAAAAATGACACTTCAAACATTTGCCGTAGGCTTGTGTGCGCTTACATTCGGGTGGAAAATTTCGCTGATGTCAGCAATAGTGTATGCACTGCTCGGCGGAATAGGAGTGCCCGTTTTTGCCGGCTTTGCAGGAGGACTCAGCGTGTTGTTCGGACCGTCGGGAGGATTTATATTCGGATTTATTCCGATGGCGTTTTTAATGGGGTTTTTTAAGAAAATACCGCTGAAAATACTGTCTTGTTTTATGGGGCTAATCTGCTGTTACATTCTCGGTTGTACGCAGTTTTGTCTGGTCACGGGAAGAACATTCGGCGAAGCCGTAATGCTTGTGTGCGTTCCTTATGTTGGCAAAGATATTGTTTCGCTTGTAATTGCATATTTTTCTTCCTTGAAAATTAAAAAATATATGATTAAATTTGAATAAAATTCAAATTTTTTGTGTATATTAAAAAGAACTATTGACAAAGTAAGGAAAAATTTATATAATTCTAAGTGATTAAAGATGTATGTATGTACATTGAAAAAAGATTTAACGGAGGAACATTATGAAGAAGTTCAAAAAAATACTCGGTCTTGCACTTTGCCTTGTACTCGCAGTATCAATGGTTGCTTGCGGTAACAAAGATGAGGAC
>JAZRYL010000061.1:0-3385 GCA_045600705.1 Clostridia bacterium
TAAGGTTGCAAAGCCGAGTAAAATCATACCGGTATCTTTCTTGTTGTCCTTTTTGAGAAACATATAAAGAACGATACCGACAAGTGCCAAAATCGGAGTGAACGATGTTGGTTTCAACAGTCGTACCCATGTGCTGTTTCCGTCAATTCCGCCGAGCGACAGGATCCAACCCGTAATCGTTGTGCCGACATTGGCACCCATTATGACATTTACGGCTTGGCGAAGCGTCATAATGCCGGAATTCACAAAACCGACCACCATAACCGTTGTTGCCGAAGAACTTTGGATAATGGCTGTCACTCCGCATCCGGTCATAAAGCCCGCCATTTTATTGGTGGTCATTTTAGACAGAACCGAATGGAGTTTTCCTCCGGCTCTGCGTTCAAGAGCTTGTCCCATAAGATTCATTCCAAACAGGAACAAACAAAGACCGCCTATCATTTCAAGAATATTAAAAATGTCCATCTGTTATTTCACTCCTTGTTTTACGAAGTGAGTATAACAGACGGACATCAATTTTATTATCATTCTTTTGTAAAATTCGGGTAAAATCAGAATTTGGGGAAAAGAATTTTTATTTCGGTACCCTTATCAATTTTGCTGATCACTTCAAGCTCTGCTTGGTGAATATATGCGGCATGTTTTACAATAGAAAGGCCAAGTCCCGTACCGCCCACTTCTTTTGAATGGCTTTTATCCACACGGTAGAACCGCTCAAAAATCCTCTCTTGCTCTTCCGGCGGTATTCCGATCCCGGTATCGGCAACTGAAAGAATAACCTGTGATTCTGTTTCCGAAATACTTACCGTTACTTTCCCGCCTTCACGGTTATACTTAATGGCATTGTCACAAAGATTATACATAATTTCCGAAACAAGCGAGGGGATACCGTTAATTACGGCACGGCAACCTGTAATTTCAAATGATATCCTGTTGGCATTTGCAACCGGAATCAAATTGCGCTGTGTCAATTCGGCAATTTCAAATAAATCTACTTTTTCAAACTTATACGGTGCATCATTTTCGTCCAGATGCGAAAGCTTGATAATGTCATCGATCAATGTGATCATCCGTTTGGATTCCGAATAAATCTTTTCGGAAAATTCGGGAACATCCTCCGGCTTGACCATGCCGCCGCACAGAAGCTCCGCACATCCGAATATGTTTTGAAGCGGGGTTTTAAGTTCGTGTGAAACATTTGCCGTAAATTCTTTTCTTGCTTTTTCCGCTTTATCTTTTTCGGTGATATCTAATATGATCAAAGCTATAGCCGAAACCTTACCGTCCGTGATAATCGGGCTCGCATTCAGTTGATAGTTTTTGCCGTTAATGGGAATCGACTTTTCGGTATGTTCACCGTTTGCGGAAATACGCAACAGTTCCTGAATTTCAAGGGAATTATTAAAGAGAAGTAAGTCCTTGCCGACACAATAATTCGATATACCGAGAATTCTTGCGGCGGCTTTGTTGATACTTAATATCATTCCCGATTCTTTCAAGAGAATAATTCCTTCGCTCATACCGTTTGTAGCCGTTTCAAATTCTTTCTTTTTACGGCTCAGTTCGATTTCCTGCATCTGGAGCTGGCTTTTCTGCGAAGAGATTCGATTCAGCAACGGAGATAATTCCTCATAACTGTTCTTTGGATTTGGGTTTTCCAAATCAAGCTCGTTTAATGGTTTCACAATTCGCTTTGAAAGTCGGTATGCCAAAAACAAAGCCATGACAATAGCTATCACAACCGCAATGATAATCGGCTGTAGCATACTGAGTATCAGTGCCCACCAAGAGAGATGCGTAACAGAAAGTCGGAGAATTGAATTGTCATTCAGCTTCTGTGCACAATACAGTTGCCTTTCGGTCAGTGTCGTGGAATATCTTTTGCTTTCTCCGGTGCCGTTTTTGACGGCACTTTGAATCTCTTCCCGTTCAAGATGGTTTTGCATGGAATCGCTGGATGCCTTGTTGTCAAATAATACTGTTCCGTCTTCGGAAATATAGGTAATGCGATAGTCACCGACTGAAACGGAATTCAGATAATCTTCACCAAGCATTTCAACCGCCTGTGCTACAAGTTTGGTTTCCGCCTGCAACTGTTTCATTTGATTTCCAGAAAAATAGGCATACAGTACACTCATAATCAAAACAAAAGAAGCCACAAAAACCGTGAAAACGGCAAGACAAATGGAACGGAAAATCTGTTTTTTCATATGGTTGCCTCCAATCTGTATCCGACTCCTCTGATGGTTTCGATACGACTTCCGAAAATACCGAGTTTTGTCCGGAGAGTCCCGATATGAACATCGACGGTTCTGGTTTCTCCGACAAAATCCACGCCCCATATTTGTTCGAGAAGTTTATCTCTTGTGAACACCTTCCCAATATTTTGAGCAAGCAAAAGAAGAATATCGTATTCCTTTAATGTCAAGATTATTTCGCTCTCATCTACAAAAACCTTGTGACGGCTTTCATCAATCACCAAATTGTCAACTTTAATGATTTCATTGTTTTGCGGCGACGCTCTCCTTAATACCGCACGGACACGGGACACCATTTCCATCATTCCAAAAGGTTTTGCAAGGTAATCGTCCGCTCCTAAATCAAGTCCGATGACTTTATCGTATTCCTGTCCTTTTGCCGATGCCATAATAACCGGAATGTTCGAAGTGTTAGAGTTTGCACGGAGCTTTTTCAAAATGGAGATTCCGTCTTCACCGGGCAACATGATATCGAGAAGAACAAGTTCCGGCTTCGTACTTTTCAGTTCTTTCCAAAAGTCATCCGCTTTCGAAAATCCTTTCGTTTCAAATCCGGATGCGGATAAGGTGTAGAGAATCAATTCTCTGATTCCTGAATCATCTTCAACACAAAAAATCATCATATCACTTCCTTTTTCGCTTTCATTATACACGACTATCGTAAAAAAAGTAAGCGAATCCTTGTAAAATTCATGTAAAGTCGATTGATGAAATGTATATTGCTAATGAGGATGCTACCACCCCATTAACTTGACGGCTTAATAAAAATTAGAATGCTTGATTTTATCAAAAAAATTTTTTTTATCCTCCTCCGACCTACACGGAACTGCATAACGATGAATATCTACGCTCACGCGACAAGAGAAGCAAAACGCTCCTCCGCAAGATTATTGGATAAAGTGGTCGGCGGATAAAAAATTTCCCTTGAATTTGCTCATAAGGGCAAAAACAAGGGAAAACACATAAATAACGAAAACATAAATGACGAAAAGCCCGATAAATACAGTGATTATAGAGGATTAGATAGCCAAACTGGGATTTGATTGCAAAATGATTAATGTTTTCTACTCTTGCGATTCTTTTTCCACTGACCGATTTTATCAAAAGCACCCAAGGAATGCAAGGCA
>JAZRYL010000062.1:0-17675 GCA_045600705.1 Clostridia bacterium
TTGCTGACTGAGCTTGCTTATTATATCAAGTTTTCTTTTTTCTGTCAACCGTTTTTTTATCTTTTTTCAAGATTTTTTTCAGCCGACTTTTTATACTCACCTGATTCGCTTCCCTCTTTCAAGGTGCTTTGCAATTATATAACTTTTGTCGGTTATTGTCAACTACTTTTTTATATTTTTTTTCAAAATATTTTTCAGTTGAATTTGCATTGCATCTTTCCTTAAGGTGCGTTGCAATTATATAACTTATCCGAGCATTTGTCAACACCTTTTTTTCCAAAATTTTAAGTACAAACATCGCATTTAAGGCACTTTTAGCCCTCTAAGCACAGTATATTTGTTTTGTCTGACTGCCCGTCCCCAATATATTGTTATAAAAATTTTTTTGAAAGTTGAAAAATTTTTTTCGGCACATTTTCGTGCTGAAAACATACACCTTATATTATATATAGAAAAAGACCGAAAGCGGATAACTTTCGGTCTGTGTTAAAATCAACTGAGTAAATTTATTTTATTATTTTCGCTTTCAATTTTACGCTGAAGCTTGTTCTTAAGTTTTTCTATTTTATCTTCAAGGTCGTTTGAAAGTTGTTTTTTAGAATTTTCATAATCAGTGATCAGTTTTTTTGTTTCATTTTCCGCAATGCTCGACTCGGAAATTTTCTGTTTTGCCATATCGGATTCAAGTTCAAGCGAATTATCCTTATAACTTGAATCAAGTGCAGCGCTTTTCTGTGAAAACTTTTCATTTTCTTCATTGGTGGCAGAATCGTAATCTTCCTGAGCATTTTTGATATTTTCCTTATACTGCTGTATTTTCAGTTCATTCTGCCTTTTCTTTTCGGCTTCTTTATCGGAACTGCTCTTTTTTGACTGGGTTCCTCCGGATTTGCTCGAAGTGCTTTTGCTCTCCGTATTCGAAGTAATTTTAACCATTGAAGGTTTATTTTTCGCTTCCACAGCCAATTTTGTCAAATTTGCGGCATTGGCGGCAATCGGGTCGCTCACGTTACCGGGAAGAAAAATCACCGAGCCGTTCTTTATTCTGCGTTGTTTCAAGATGTCGGAATTAAGTTTTTTAATAACATTTGCATCAACGCCCGTTTTTTGAGCGATGGAAGTCAAGTCGTCACCCACGGCAGTATAGTATACACACCGTCCGTTTTCGAAACAAACTTCGCCGTTTTTTTGAGCCATAATCAGTTAACCTCCGTTAATTCAAGAATGATTTGTCCGCCTGAACTTGTTGAAGAAAATTCCACAATGTTATTTCCTTTTTTAAGCGGAATAACCGTCATAACAGCAGGAGCGAGGGTGTAATTATACTGTTTGTCCGCAGTTTTGACGGTCAAAGAAGCATTATTTTCCGAAAAGCACAGAATTTTCAGTGCCGGTTTTGAGCGGTAGCAACAAAAATTTTTCGTAAAATTCGGATACTGAGCCAAGTCCACGTAGCACACGGGCATCATAAATGCAGACAGTTCAAGACTTTTCAGCCGTTTCTCAAGTCGTGAAATACGGAAAAGTGCAAAATCAAGTTCTTCTTCCAATCAAACCACCCTTTCTCTGCTTACTGTATATATAAACGCAATGGGGCCTACGGAAATATTGCAGCCTCCGCGGTTTTGAATTTTGAAACTTACCAAATTGCCCGAAATATCAAAGGGAATTCTAATAAGTTTATCGGTTTCGTCCAACAGAATTTCTTTTTGTTGCACATTGCCGTCGCAGGTAACGGAAAACAGAATACTTCCCGTTCCCGAAGCGGTGAAATGTGCTTCCTTAATGTGTTTTATCATGGTGGGAGCGCCCCAGTCGTTGTAAGGACTGAGCCAATGGCCGTTTATTGCGCCGGAATTTGTCATTGCGTCACCCGTTCCCCACTGAGGAACAACAGTACTTAACCCCTGCACCGCAAGGAGTTTTTCTTCGTCGTTATCTCTTATTATGCAGAAATTCGTAACATCAGTGCCTGCAAAAATCTGCCATTTCGATGTTGAAAGGTCGTAAATCAGCATTCCGGTGGGCTTAAGCGGAGTATTTCTGTGGAACGTAAGAAAATAGAAATTGTTGTAATAAACACTGTTTTCCTCAGTGCACAGAAGCGTATTTTTTTCAAAGAATCCCTTAATACTGTTGCTGATGCACTTTACGGACGAACCGTTAAGGCAGTAAACGCCGTATCTTGTTGAAAAAATAATTCTGTTTCCGCACACGCAGACGCTTCCCGAAAAAATTTCACTGTTGGCATAATAAATATTTTCAAGCGAAAAGTCGCTCTGCACCGAAAGCGAATTAAGTGCGACTATTCCGTATCGGCAGATAATGTACAGTACATCAAAATAGGAAATAATATCAATGGCGTTTCCGATCATATCCGGAATGTCGATATATCCGCCTGCACTTTCGCTTATGTTAAAATCGGACGGGTCGTCAAGTGCCGAAAACCAAATTCGCTGAGGGTAATCCGGGTCGCCTATACCAAACATTCTTCCGTAGTGCATGGTAGTTTTTTTCATGTGCGGCTTGTTTGTTCCCGATATAAGCGAATATCCGCCGCCCTCGGTAAAAACAAAGGGGCCGCAGGCAGGACCGCCAAGCAAAGCGCAGTTATTTTTACCGTTTTTGAACTGTGTGAAATAGGTAAAGGGTTTGCCGAAATAACCGCCCGTGCAGGGAACAAGTTGATAGTCTATTTTGTTTATTTGTCTGTTATAAAAAAATCTGTACAACTCTCCCGTTTTTGTGGAATAGTAAAAGTTTTTATATCCTTGTGCTGAACTGTCGGCAGATTGGAATTCAAAAAGTTTTTCGATGGTTTCGGGAAGTTGTCGAAGCGGAACGTCCTGTCCGTCTATGTTCCAACTTGTAGCACCGAATCCCTTTACTCTTTTAAGGCAGCCGCCCTCCACACGAAGGTTTTCGCAATCGGGGCTTTCGTTCAGTGACATAACGGAATCGCCGTCGAAATAGTTCAGTCCCGTGAATGCGGTCATTTTGTTGCAATATTCCTTTGACGGGTCCGCAGACGGAATACTTTTTAATTCAAGCATTTACATCCACCTTCCGCAGGGCATAGTGCCGTAGCCTCGCACCTCGTGAATATTGTCAACGATATTTCTGTATTTTGCGTCCCATACGGCGGCATCGGCGTGCTGATGTTTAACGTTACAGTAATGTGCGGCGGCATAGAAAATATAGGCATAGGGGTCTACTTGCGCCGGCGGAATAAGCGGAACGTCCTCGTCGAATTCAAGCGGGACGGGCAAATAATAATATTCGATTATTACCTTGCTTACCGCTGGCGAAAAATGAATAAAGTCTTTTCCTGCCCAGCCGCCCGCCACAAAGCCGGAATCGGTCATTGCGGACTTAAGCGATGAGAACTGTTCACTCAGTGCCTTAATAGGCACTTTTCCGTCCACTGCGTCCATTTTTTCTCTGAACGTGGGACGCCATTTATCTCTTGCGATGGCAAGGTAGGCAATATTTATTCCCTGACCGATCAGTTCGTCAAGTTCCGCATCGTCAGCATCCTTTTTGCCAAGCAATTCCTTTGTTTTTTCTATCATAGATAAAAAATTCATTTTTTACCTCCGGAAGCATTTTCCATGGCAACCGCAAGAGCATCTCTGCGTTTTTTTGCTTCCTCCGCATCTGCCTTTTCGTTGGCGGAATCAATTTCTTTCATAATTTCGTCAATGCGCTCACGTCGGTACTTGCGAGCATACACTACCGTTCTTTCGTCCAAAAACGGAAACGGCAGTTCTAAGCAGAACGTATCGTCCTTTTGTGCCGAAGAATGAATTTCAAACTTCTGTGTCGCACGGTTAAATAATACAAAATACGTTTTGTCGATTTGTTTTAATCTGTTGCAAATGTTCAGAGTATCCGACTTTACCGGTATGTAATTTTCCGAGAAATTCTGGGTTGCCATAGAATAAATACCTCTTAATTATTATTTTTCAGTGATGTCAGCAAGTTTTGCCTGTCCGCAGGGAAGTGCGCACATCAAGTTTGCATACTTAACGAGTGTTGCAGTATAAGCAGCCTTTCCGGGTTCCTGCTTAAGAATATTGCCGGTTTCGCCTTCAAGCCACTGCCAATCGCAAAGCTGATGCATATCAAAGAGAGTCGTATCAAGAAGATACATACTTCCTGCGGGGCAGAATCTGTCGGCAACAACGGGAATACCTGCATAACTTATTGCACGGTAACCGCCCTCAAGTTCCACGGGATTAACGTTGCGTTTAGTTGTTTCAAGATATTCCTGATAAGCTCTGCGAACGCCGTATGAGCAGGTAATAAAGTCGATTTTGCCGCCGCTTGCTTCTTCTGCCGAGTCGATAGCGGTCTGAATTTTAATATCGGTAATGTTGCCGGTTGAATTATTTACGTAGGGTTTAAGCCAGCCCTTGCCTGCGGTTTCAACTCCGTAAAGAGTAGCAGGAAGCGAGAAGAATGTTTCAAGACCGTCAATTTCCTTATTCTTGCTTGCGGAAGCGTAAATAGAATCACCCACGGCAACCGTAGTTCCCGCATTGATAGTGATCTTGTTGATACCCACTGAAACGATTCTTCTGTCAACGGCGTTGATTGTAACGGTCATGCCTGCTCTGAAGAATTTAGCCGTGTTTACGGAAATTTCAGATGTATTTGAGCCGGCGGCGGTGATTGTAGCCAACTTGCCCGAACCGTTGCCGTAGAGCATACGGGAGAAATTCTGTTTAGCGGAAGCAATAAGGCCTTCCATTTCCGCATTAAGAAGATTTACCACAGCGCCCTCGGTGTCAGCGGAAGCACGCATAGCCTTATCGGTAATCTGAATGGTACCGTAAAGGTTTTTGAGTTCGGATTTAAGAGCCGCATACTTATTTGCATCGGAATCGGGAAGTTTTTCGTATTCATCGAGAGCGGCGATGCCTGAAGAAAGTTCATAGCAAACGGGCTTTACGATTTCCTTGCCCGTAACGAAGTTTTCGGTTTTCTTAAACTTGTTGTAAAGGGGGCTGATGGAATTGTTAAGATTGTTGATTAAAACATCAAGGTAATAGGTTTTTAATGCTTCATTGACTGTTGAAACTGAAATCATAATTTAATTCTCCTTATTATTTTCTTTTGAAAAGAGCCCTTGCCAGTTCCCCTGCGGAACGGACATCTTTGGGCTTTTCTCTTTCAGTGACCGGAAGTGAACAACCCTTTGCGCAGATTTTCGGCGAAGTTGAAACAGCGGTCAGATAATCCTTGATAATTCTTTCTCTGACAGCGCTGTTGTTGAAAATGAAGTTTTCAAGGAAATCGTCGTCATTTGCGAAGTTTTCGGGAGATTTATACTTGTTTGCAAGAACCGTCGCAAGAGCCTTATTGAGCCCCTCCATGCCGACGAGCGAAAGGTCGCTGTCAAGGCAATCACAGATTTCATCAACGAAATTTTCCGCAATGGGGAAAATTTCAAAGAATTCCCTTGCGATTTGAGCATTTTTGTCCTCGCCCGAAAGTTTTTCGTTAAGACGCTGATTTTCCTTTTCAAGAGCTTCGATTTTTTCTAAAAGTTCACTGTTCTCCATTGTTCTCCTCCTTAAGTTTATTATGTTGTGCAATATGTTCTTCAAAACGGCGAAAAATCTCCGAATTTATACCGAACTGATCCTCAAATTCCTGACTGAGAAGTATCTTAGCGTGTTCCTGTATGTGAATACCGTGGTCGTCCGAAGCAAGAACCCGAATCTCTCCTCCGTTTTTAAGCAATATATTTTCCCGTTGCGCACGGGAAGTGTGAATTTCGCTGATATCGGCGATATTTTCCCAATCGCCCATACCGAGTGCACGCAGAATTCTGCCCTTTGTGCGGGACGAAATCGTTCCGTTTTCCTCTGCGAACATTCCGCGTGCCATAAGGTCGTAAACCATTTGTTTTCTGTTTGAAACGGAATCGGACAGTTCGTTTTCCGTTTCGTGAACCACATCGTCGGCGGTAAGCATATTGTTTGTCCAATACATAGTGGAAATTTTGCCGTTTGAGCCTACCACACGTTCGATACGTGCCTGACCTGCAAACTGCTTGAACAGGCGAAGCCATTGCTTTGAAATTTCAAGCACCGCATCACGGACACGGTCTGCGGTAACCGCCAGACGGGTGTCGTCCTGCTCGGCAATGGTATTAAGTGCCGTACCGCTTGTAACGTTAGTGGGCGCCACCGACTGTCGCATAAGGTCACTTGTACCCGAAATAAGATTGAATTCCTCCAAGAGTGCCGCTTCTTCCCTTGAAAATTCATTGGGAATACTGCCCGGTGCCATAAGTTCGGGCTTGCCTGCGCCCTGTCTGTAAACGATTACCTTGCCGGGTTCCAAGCCGTTTTGAAGCAGGTCCTCCACGTCGGCAGTGCCTTCCTCAACGGTAAGAATTCCCACCGCCGAGCGGTTAAGGAATTCGTGCATACGGTTGCGCACCGCATTGTATGCCCTTTGAACGGGAATACATCTTTCAATAACGGAAATACCCCAAAGACAGCCGGGACGGGTAATTGAATTTTGCTGAACAAACGGAATTTTTCTTGTATTGCCCTCGCCGTTTATATAAGGAAGTGTGCCCTCGTACAGTAATTTATCGCCGCACACGGCAACATATCTTCCGTCGGGGAATTCCTTATCGGGCAACTGATAGTATTCCATAAGAAGCGCAGAATTTTCCTTTGTGTTTTCGCCCACGGTATTGGACGTGCTCATACCGAAAACGTTGATATTTTCGGGTTCCACGTCCACGTTCCACAGTTCTTTTATGTAATCGCAGGAACAAATTCTTCCGTGAATTACCGAACGGCAATCGCTTATATCCTGCACGGAAAAACCGTCGGGGTATATTTCGTAGGGCGGGCAAACGGAAGTGAACACGTCGCCTTCGTGAACGGATCTGCCGTTTTTGTCAACACCGAGGAACATTCCCTTGTCGCTTATCCAGCCCTGCTTGTAAAAAACTGTTCCGCAGAGTTCCGACCAAGCCGTCGCTTCTTTTATCATTCTGTCCATTGAATTTCTTTCAAATGCGGAATGAAGTATCTGTGTGCTGACCTTTGCGCTTTCGATATCCTGCTCATCGTTGGTGGCAGGACGAACGCAAACCTGCGGAAGCACCTTATTAAGTTTTGCAAGACGGCTTTCCACAATAGGTGCAATGTGGTTGAAAACCTCACGTTCCTGCCACGGATACGTTTTCTGCGACTGATATATCTGCCCTGCCGCAGGCAATATCTCGCAGTACTGATTTCCCAAGAAGAAATTGATGTTAAGTTTCCACTGAAGTTCAAATTTCAGTCTTTCCTTACCGCGCCTTTGAAATTCCTTTTGAATAAAGGAAACAAGTTCACGTTTTCTTTTTTCCTCATTTATCATACTGATTTCTCCTTTCATACGGTTATTTTATAGTCTTTTCCGACGCATAATGTTAAGACGTTCCTTTTCCCTCGGACTTTGCGCCGTTTTTTCCGACGGAATGTCCGAAAGTGACGCTATGTAATATCTGAGTTCGTCCATAGCGTGGTCGTCTTTTTTTATGGGACTGTCGCCGACGCCGTAGCGATAGCCCTTAATTTCCCTTATCATTTCGGTGCAGGAACGAAAAATAAAAAGACGGGGCATATCCGTCTTATCGGTAAGGTACTGTTTAACTTTTTGAATACCCGTCCACACGTTTTTGTTCACCTTTGTGTTGACGCTTATTCCGTTCTCGTAGAACAACTGAGCAACACTCTTGTCCGAAGACAGCGTGTGTTGAAGCGAAGCCGAATCCATTAGTGCCTCAACTTTGCCCATAAATCCTGTTTTCCAATCAAGTTCACGGCACTTTTCGAGAATTTTTTCGCAGTGCCATACCGCATCCTTGCCGGAAAAATAATGCTCCGCAACAACGTAAACGTTTCCGTCGCCGTCACGGGCGTACCAGTGGCAGGAAAGTGGATTTACAAGACCGGGGTCAATGGAAAGAGTTTCCTGCCATTCCGGCGGAATGTCAAATGGGTCAATGACATTTATATTTTCGTCGAATTCGCCGTATACAAGTCCCGAATGGCTCATAAATCTGCCGTGTTCTCTGCTTTCACGTTCGCTTTCCGGCAATAACTTTTGCAGCATTTCCACTTCTTTTTTGTTAAGAAACGGGTTGTCCTTCCACGAAACGGTGGTGTACCAACATTCGGGGTCACGGTTTTCGTTAAGGTAAATTTCATCGTGCACCCATGTAAGTCCCATAAGCGGAGTCATAGTTCCCCACATATTGCCGCAGGTATCAAGAACACGCATACGGCATTCGTCGTAAATGTCCTTGGGCGGTTCCTCATCGAACCATATCCAGTCCTGGCTTGTTCCCTGAAACCGTTGTCTGCCTTGGTCGCAACTTTTGAATCCGATTGTGGAAACAGTTCCGAAGACATTTTTAACTTGAATAAAGTCGATAACACCGCTTTCGGGACTATCCTCTCTGCCTTTGCGCATAACCACCTTGTCAATCCATTCTTCGGGAAGATACGAAAGAAGTTTTTCCTGTGCAACGTCACGCTGAACCTCTTGAGTAAGGCTCACCACCCACCCCTTTGTGGCAGAAGTGATTTTTCTGTACGGATGAATTCCCCGTGCGAACCATACCGCTTCCACGGCGCCGCATTCGGTTTTGCCCGTGCGGTTGCCGCCGAACACCCAACGGTTCCGCTTTTGGCACTTGTGAAACTCCATCTGCTTTTTGTGTACGGTGGTCAGATTATACCCTGCAAGCTTGAACATTTTCGGGGACTCACTGATTTTCTCGGTTATTTTCTTCAATAATTCGCTGTCGTTCAAGCAGAAGTTCCCTCGCTTCCTCAAGGTCGATGAAGGAAGTATCTTCCTTTACCGCACCGTTATTTTCAAGCCACCATTTAATGGCGTTAAGGTCGGGCGGAACGTCTTTTTTGACAGTTTTTTTGATAACCTGCTCATCTTCAAGAACACCGTCCGCATTCTTTTTGCCCTTAAATTCGCAGCTTTCCTCCTGAACGGTATATCCGCACGCTCTTTTAAGAAAAGCATTCATCACAAGTCCCGCGGAATTTTTCCCCGCCTCAAGATTTTTTCTGACCTCGGGATATTTGTTTGCGTACTTTTTAAGCGTAACAAGTGAAATTCCCAAAAAATCGGCAATATCCTTTTCGGATTTTCCGCAAATAGAAAGCATTTCAATCTGATTAAGGTGCGGTTTGATTTTTTTGTCGTAAAAGCCGTTCATCTGTTCACCTGCCTTTTTCTCCTGCGAAAAAAACGGCGTCTTCCGCAGAAAAGATATGTAGAAATCGCTTCTACATTTTCAGTATAGCACGGCACAATGAAAACCGAACACGAATGGGACATAAAGCGGAAATTAAATAAAAAAAGCGGTGCGGGCAGTTGAAAACATCGGTGAAATGTGGTAGAATACTGAAAAAGAAAGGTGATATTATGAAAAAGTGTTTCAGCACGCTCAGCACATTTGATTTGAGTATGGAAGAAGTTATTTCCCTTGCAATGCGCAACGGCATTGAGGGAATAGAAATAAGAATGGCGGATTTTAATACCGTATTCGGCAAAGAAATCAACCGTTCCGACGAAGTAAAAGCCGCATTTAAAAAAGCAAATATAAAAATTGTAGACCTTGCGCCGTCACTGTTTATCCGTGAATATAACGTCGAAACGGTGGAAAACGGCAAAAAAAGTATCGACTTTGCAAATGCACTGGGTGCAACGGGAATAAGAATATTTTTAACCTATTCCGAAAGCGGAAAAGATTTTGAAGGAATAGTCAAATCACTATGCGAACTTGCGGAATATGCAGAGCCGAAGGGTGTTGAACTTTGGCTTGAAACCCACAGTGAATTTTCCACAGGCGAGTCACTTAATGAAGTTCTTTCCGCCTGCAACAAGTCCAATATAAAGGTCATTTGGGACCTTATCCACACGGTGGAATTCGGTGAATCACCAATGCGCACGGTAGAAATTCTTAAAGACAAAATCATACATATTCATATAAAGGACGGAAAATACTGCAAAGAAACCGCACCGCATTATAAGCAAACCGCATTGAGTGGCGGCACGGTAAACGTAAAAGAAATGTATGAGGCATTAGAAAAAATCAACTACAACGGCTACTTTTCACTTGAATGGGAAGAAAAATGGCATCCTGAACTTAAAACCTGCTATTCTTCGCCCGACGAACTGATGAAAGCATTTATTAAGTTTTTAGCATAACAGTACAAAATCAAACCGTACCTTAAGCAGAAGTTCAAATATATTTTGTATTTACATTTAGGATAAAAATATGATATAATCTTAAAAATTCGAAAAAAAAAGGAGTTTTCTAATGAAAACAGTTTGGAAAAAACTATTAAGCATATTTATATGCTCCGCATTATGCTTAAGCATTATTCCCATTACCGCCTTTGCGGCAGTGACTGACCTTCAAATCAAATATCATTCTGACGACCAGACAATTACCTGGGATGCGTTTCCGAATGCTATCAGTTACACCGTAGGCATCAGGAATCCGGGCAGTAATGTGAATCTGTTTACAGTAAAATCCGATGACGAACAGCTTGACATGGAAGAAATTCTGTCGGAGGAAATTTCCACGTACGGTGTGATTACCCACACAACTGCTCCCGGCACAAATGTAGGCTTCTATGCTAATCCGCTTACAAACGATTACGGTATCAAGGGCAGTTATGATATCTGCATAACAGTAACATATAAGGTACAGGACTCCTTCGGCCACGATGCGCTGAAAACCGAAAGCACAACCGTATCCCGTGTAAAATTCGATTATGTGCTTGAAAACGGATATCCCGGAAACGTTGACGGAATTCGCATTGTCCGTGACAGTAGCAATCATCCGATTCTCACATGGGAAAGCAATCACCACGAGGGCGGTGTAATGAAGAGATTCAGTTATAAAGTCACCGTTTCCTTTGTGAATGTGGGAAACACCTATTACTTTAACGGTTCGGGAGTTACCCCAAGCGAATACACCATACTTTCAACCACGAACAAAATTGATTTGTCAAAACTCGAAAGCGAACTTTCCTCCAGAGGAATACAGAATTCCAAACTTTCCGTTAGGGTGGAAGCCGAACTTTCCGATATTTATTACTATAAATATGCCACCTCATCAACGGCTGATGTATATTTAACAAATACAGTAAGCAATCCGTATTCCGTTGTCTACTGGTCTGACGGAACGGCAAAATCCTTTTCCGTAACTTATAATCTGAACGGAATGGACCACAGTCCGAATTTCACCCAGTACAATTATAAAATCAGCTTAATGAAAACCGTAAGTGCCACAAACCGCAC
This sequence comes from Clostridia bacterium, assembly GCA_045600705.1. GTDB lineage: Bacteria > Bacillota > Clostridia > Christensenellales > QALW01 > UMGS1322. The sequence goes on from JAZRYL010000062.1 coordinate 11,353, forward strand.
AGCAGTTTATACCGTAAATGCTTCAAGCAGTGAGCCCAAGAAAACAATGGACCTTTCCGCCAAAGTGTCATTGGGCGGAAGTGCTTTATATTCCGTTCTCATTCAGGAAATTTACAAAAGCGGTTCCCACGCAGGAGAAGAACACGCCGCTTACGAAACTTGGAAGCGCAGTTTTGATGTTACCACCGCAAAGCCGCTGTCAAACCCGACTCCTGACTTGGACCCCAACGGAAAACTTAAGTGGCAACCCATTCTCCACGCCAACGGTTACCATATAGTTCTTAAAGATAACAGTTCGAACACATTGGCAGAATTAGATACTAAAGAAACAAAATACGATTTTTCTTCCTATATGACCAATAACGGAGTCTACCGTTGCTATGTTACGGCATTTGACACCACCGGTACATACGCAAAGTCTGCCGAAAGCAGAACTGAATGGACAACCTACACCGTATATAAATTTCTCGGAATATATGTTTACGGCGTTCCGGTAACCGAAGCCAACCGCTACGATGTGTTGGGTGACGGCAGTGTTAAGTTTCTGCCTGACGGTCGAAGTTATTACGACTATTTAGGCAGTGAAACTCTTGTTTTGAAAAATGTGAATTTTACCAAATCCCGTTATCACCGTGACGGTGCCGGAAACAAGGCGGTTATTTATATTGATAACGATATAGCCATTCACCTTATCGGCGACAATGTTATAAATGTGGATTGGGAAGAAGACCTTGACGGTATTTTTATTGCCCCGTATGACTTTATCAATTTTTACAGTGACAGCGGCAGTCTTACCGTAAATGTTTCCCGCAACGGCGGCCGAGCCATTGCCGCACCGGGCTCCTGCGTTTCATTATGGGAAAACGCCAGCCTTGACCTTACAGGTCACTACGGATTTTATTCCGATTCCGCCGGTGACATCGGTACGCTTAATTTGTTTGACAATTCGGAATTAACAGCCTACGGTCTGCGCACGGACGACGACAAGGAAGGCTATGCCATTGAAACGCCTTACCTCGGCTTGGCAGACAATTCTCACCTGCGTGCCGAATACGAATGGAATCAGCCATGTATGTACACATGGAGCAGAAGTTATTGGCTGTACAGCAGTACAGTTCTTAAATTCCGAGGAATTAAGGATATTCTCGGCACAATAAACCGCACATGGACCGATGTTAAGGAAATTAACGGAAGCAACGTATCCGAATACAGAGCAGTGGATATTCTTGCAGTCACCGAAAAACATTATACTGTTTCCGGTACGGTCACTTCCTTCGGAACGAATAGCGATACCGTTACATTAAAACTGACCAAAGAAGGTCAAAGCACTCCCGCATATACCGTAAACGTAACGGGATGCAATACGAACTATTCTTTCGCTGATGTTGCCCCCGGCACATACACGCTGACTGTTTCAAAATCAAAGCACTGCACCCGTGAATATACGGTAAAAGTCGGCACATCAAATGTAACAAAAAACTGTTCCGTACTTCTTCGCGGTGACGCAGACGGCAACGGTAAAGTTAATTCTTCCGACAGAGTTCTTCTTTCCCGTTACCTTGCAAATTGGGATATGAAAGATAATACAGAGTACATTCCCTATTCCGATGTGGACAATGACGGAAAAATCACTCAGATAGACCGTATTATTCTTTCCCGCTACCTTGCCGGCTGGAGCGAATACAACAAATATTTCGGCTGATACAAAAAAGGATGAACAAAAATGTTCATCCTTTTATATTTTTGATTATTTCATTATACTTATAAAATGGCTATGCGGTCAAAACCCCTCTGTTCACTTGATTTATTGCCTTTGAATTATTATAACACACGGGATTTGAAAGTCAACATTTCACGCAGAATATTTTTTCTTATTTTTCAGTTGACACCGTATAACTTTTCTGCTATAATATGCACGTTAATTAAATAAACGGAGAGATGTCCGAGTGGTTTATGGAGCTGGTCTTGAAAACCAGTGATACCGAAAGGTACCGTAGGTTCGAATCCTATTCTCTCCGCCATTTTTTATTCGGAGACATACCCAAGTTGGCCGAAGGGGCGCCCCTGCTAAGGGTGTAGGTCGGGAGTTACCGGCGCGAGAGTTCAAATCTCTCTGTCTCCGCCATACAAAAAGCACCTGCAATCGCAGGTGTTTTTTGTATACCCGAAATAAATTGATTTGAACTCGAGCGCCGGGCACCGGCGGGAGTGAAATCAGCGAGCGCACCCTGTGGGTGATGAAGCGAGCTGAGTGCGTTGCAGCGGTCAAAATTTTTAGCCTAAGCGATAAAATTTTGGGCACCGCAAAAGAGCCCGTAGGGTGAAAATCTCTCTGTCTCCGCCATACAAAAAGCACCTGCAATCGCAGGTGTGTTTTGTATACCCGAAATAAAAATTGATTTGAACTCGAGCGCCGAGAAGCATATTTTAAGCACATCATCACTGATGTGTTTTTATTTTCCGAACTTAAATACCTTGTCGTTTTTTTCACAAAATATTATACAAAACGTGTAAAAAAACATACATACCGGCAAACGGATTATGATAGAATGTAGATAGTGATTAACAAAGTATATTATAGCGTAACAGTACAAATTCAAGCCATGCCTTAAACCGATATTTTACCGATTTTCTGCGTTGTCGAGATTTGTAAAAGTCAGGAGGAAGCGCTAAAAATGACGGCAATAATAAATGTAAATATTATTCAGCCGGATTACATTATTCCCGACGGAACGGTTGTAATCAATGACGGCAAAATAGCAGAGTTCGGAAAAAAGATAAATACTGACGGAATGGAAATAATTGATGCGTGCGGATCGTACATCGGTCCGGGACTTATTGATATACATACACATTCCGACGGCGAAATATTCTTTAGCGAAGATCCTGAGAAAGCGGCAAAGACCGTACTTGCACACGGTGTTACCGATGTATTGCCTGCGCTTTACTTCAGTGCTGCAAAAGATGAGCTTATCAGTCAAATAAAGAAAATCAAAGCAGTAAAAGTCGACGGAAAAGCGCCGAACATCATCGGGCTTTATATGGAAGCACCCTATCTCAATCCTAAATTCGGGTGCAATAAGGAAAACAATCCGTGGCGGAATCCCGTAAATTCAGCTGATTATCTGCCGATCATAGAGGAAGCAGGCGACTTTGCGAAAGTATGGTGCGTAGCGCCCGAAAGAGAAAACATTAAGCAATTTGTTCTTGATGTAAAGAAAAACAATCCGAAAGCAGTTTTCTCAGTAGCGCACAGTGAAGCAGAGCCTTCTCAGATTGAAGAACTTATGCCTTACGGACTTAAACTTGCGACTCATCATACCAATGCCACGGGCACGATTTACAAATATCCCGAATGTCGTGCGGCATGCGTAGACGAAACCGCTCTATATAATAATGAGATTTACACTGAACTGATTTGTGATAAAGTGGGCATTCACGTAGCACCTTATATGCTTAGATTAGTAAAGAAAATCAAGGGTGACGACAGAATAATTTTGATATCCGACGCATTTGTTGATCACGGGCCGATACCCGCAGGCGATATTTACGACGGCGCTGACGATATAAATTTTGACTTCAGCGGAGAAATTGCCGGTTCAAAAATGATACTTGACGGACCGTGCCGCAATATGATGATTCATACGGGAGCATCTCTTTGTCAAGCGTTCAAATATGCATCGACCAACCCTGCGAGAATGCTTGGACTCAATGACCGAGGACAAATAGCAATCGGAAATATTGCTAACCTGATTCTTGTTGATTCCGAATTCTCGATTAAAGCAGTCTTTTTAGAAGGTAAAAAAGTAAATATATAATAAAAAAAGAATGGAGAGTAAAATATGAAAGATTTTATTACCGATCCCGCAACAAATTTTGATTTTATGCCATCTGATTTCGTTCCATTCAAGGACAAAAAGGTTTGTGAATACGTTCGCAGCCTTTCCGGCACGGATCTTGAAAAAAGAGAGCCCTGGTGGCATCCGGAATTTAATGTAAAGGTTATGATGAACCCCCATCCGGTACTTATTTCCACACTTTTCACACGTCTTAAGGCGGCTTCCGAAGCGGGCAAATCATTTACTATGATTCTCGGAAACCCCGAACCGGAAACATATATTCCGTTAGCACAGCTTATCAACTATTTTAAGGTTGACTGCTCCAAGGTTCACCTTGTTGCCGAAGACGAATGGGCTGATCAGGACGGAAACATTGCTCCCATAACCTACAAGGCAGGTTTTGCGCATTCACTTATTAAATATTTCTACTACCAAATTGATGAAAAATTGCGTATGCCTATGGAAAATGTTCATTATCCTACAAACGCAAATATCAAAGACTATTCTAAGATTATCGACGATATTACAGACGGCAAAGGTGCTGACATTGCCTCCACATCACCCGGATGGGCAGGTCACATGGCCTTTGTAGATCCTATTCCCGAATTTATCGGAAACGGCGATATTGAAGAATGGCTCAATCAGCCTGCGCAAATTGTTAAACTTCACCCGATGACAATTATGCAGAACTCACTTAACGGTACGTTCGGACAGTCCGGCGATATTGCAAACGTTCCGCCGTGTGCAGCAACTATCGGTCCCCGTGACGTATTGCGTGCTAAGGAAAGAATCGAAGTTCACGCACTTTCAACCTGCGGAACATTCTCTTCATGGCAGAGAATGACAAGCCGTCTTTGCACACACGGACCTATCACACCTTATATTCCCAGTACAATGCTTCAAACACAGAAAACTCAGGTTTACATCAGTGAAGAGCTCGCCGCTCCGTTTGAATGTTGGGAAAAGGTCGGCTACTGATTTTTAATAAATTTCAGTTATTTGCTATTAAACGAAAAAAGCCTATGCTTCACAAGTATGTGTTGCATAGGCTTTTTATTACTTTTTTCTCCGAAGCGGTATTAGCGTACGATACAATGTCGAACCCGTCTACATTTATGTTGTTACGTTAGAGAAAGCACTGACTTTTTATATTCCGACGGAGTCATTTTCATATATTTTTTGAACATTGAAGAAAAATACTGTTGATTACAAAAATTCAGTTCACGGGAAATCTGGTCAACGTTTTTATTTGTTTCTCTCAAGAAATCCTTTGCGCATTCAATTTTCAAAATGTTATAGTATTCCGAAATTGTATAGTTGGTTTTTTCCTTGAAATATGACGAAATATAAGATGTACTGTAATTTGTAATAGCCGCTATCTCTTTTATTTTGATATCGTCGCACAGATTTTTTTCAAGAATTTCAACAACTGAATGCACAATAGGATCTTCAATTACTTTCTTTGAAAGATACGGCTTGATAGATTTTAATTTTTTGTCCGAAAAAATACTCAATAAAATAAGTTCACAAATATTTGCAATAATTTGCACTCCCGTGTTTATCGGGTGTTCGGTAAGAATAAGTTCAGTCATTTCGGGATGATTTTCAGTTTCTTTGAATGTCTCTTTTGCTGTGCAAATTATGGTGCTTATAAGACTTTTTTCCTGTTCGTTTGCCTTAAACAGTTTATTGATAAAGAAAAACATGTCCGGCGACTTGCAATCAAATGAAATGATAAAAACCTTGGAAGCATTTATTTTGTCGCCGTGAAAGCGGTGCCTTTGGTTCGGCTTGTGAATATAGATATATCCTTCCTGAAGATAAATAGTTTCGTCATCTGTTTCAAGATACAGTTTTCCCACATCCGCATATACGAGTTCCCAAAAATCGTGTGCCTCCGATTCTTCGTAAAAATCTTTGTTGAGTTCAAGATAATGTATAGTGTAAAGACTTGTTATATCAAAGCATTTTCTAACAGAATAAGGTTGATATTTTTTCTTCATAATGCCTCCTGACAAAAGGGTTACCACCATTTTACGTATTGCTTTTCCTCTTTTGTAATTATACAATGATAAACGCATTTACGCAATGAAAAAAAGCGACTTATAGCTTGTATTAAAGATATTTTTTACGATTCTTTTCCATTTTCCGCTTGATAAATCAATTTTTAAGTGCTATAATAAAAGAAACCTAATGAAACTAAAAACGAAACAAAACAAAAGGAGAAAACAAAAAATGGAATTCAAAGTATTTCAAAAGGAATTAGAACTTCAATCAAGAGGATGGATCCCCACTTTCCACGACATTTCAAAGGAAGTTGCCGAAATTGTTAAGGCTTCCGGTATCATCAACGGTACCTGCTCGGTAGTATCACACCACACCACCTGCTCGGTAATGGTTCAGGAATGCTCACACGATATCGACTCATTCGACCTTGAATATTTACAGCACGACCTTCTTGACATTATGAGAAAATTCATTCCC
>JAZRYL010000063.1:0-59649 GCA_045600705.1 Clostridia bacterium
CCGCCTGCGTGAAGCACGGTAAGTGCAACCTCAACCGCAGGTTTACCGTATTTTTCGTGGATGTCAACAGGTATGCCTCGTCCGTTATCGCGAACCGAGCAAGAACCGTCCTCATGAATCGTTACCACGATGTTATTACAGTATCCTGCCAAGGCCTCGTCGATAGAGTTGTCCACAAGTTCCTGAACAAGATGATGCAATCCTCTTTCGTCAGTAGAACCGATATACATACCGGGTCTTCTGCGTACAGCCTCAAGTCCCTCAAGAACCTGAATTTGTGACGCATTGTAACTGTTTTCCGTCATAGTAAGTTTTCCTTTCGTTTAAGAGCAGAAAGTATATTTCACCCTTTTATTATATATAATAATATATTTATATATAATATAACACAGCGTGCCGAATTTGTAAAGTTTTTTATGCATTTTTGAATAAAAAAATTCACAGAATTCCGCTTTTTTTCGGAATTCCGTGAACATTATTTATCTGCAAGAAGAAGTATAAACTATTCTTCCGCCGTGGCAGGAGTCTGCGGGCAGATATCTGTTTTCGGGAATCATTCTGATGCAGTTCCGACTGTAATCGTTCAGCCAGCCGGAAATACATTTTATTCTTTCGTCGCATCTGTTGCATCCATCGAAACATTTACAACTCATTAAGAATCACCCCCTTGTATATATTATTCGGAAGTGAACTTATTTGTTACCGGCTTTCATCGTGACATTTTGAACATTTCTTCGGTCGCAAGTCGGGTTTTAGCCACAAAATCGCCCTTTTCAAGCGGGAAGCAGTAATAAATCATATTACTGTCGCCGATAGAAATAACATCGCCTATTTCGTACCAAAAATAATCCGCATATAAGCTATACGACTGCTGAGGTTTAAGTTCAAAATGAAGTTTGCCGTCGCATCCTTCAAGCACGAATCCGTCACGGCTATGAGCAAGTGTTCCGTTTCCCACATCGTAAATCGCCTTAAAATCTTTTTGAACCATTATTTTAACGGGAATATTAAGCCCGTATTTGCCTTCTTCAATTTCTCTGCGTACATTTTCCCTTTCGAAGGCATACCATGTCGGAACGCTGTTAAAAATCGTTTCTCCGTTAAGATTTTTAAGTTCTCCCGTTTCGGTAAGTTCGTATTCCGCACCGCAGGAATGGCATTTCAACGTTGTGCCTTTTCCCTCCGTCTGCCCCTCGGTCATACAGTGAGGGCATTGAAACAGTACACGGTTAAGTCCGTCTGCTCTGAACGGTTCGTTTACCTTTACTCCCTTTTCCGTCTGTTCCTTGAAATAATTTACCGAAAATTCGGCTTTTATGATTTCATTGATTTCCTCCGGGCTTTTCTCCCGTATTTCTTCCTTTGAAAGCAAATACTCCATATCGGCAGAAACGTCCGTTTTTCTCTTTTGAAGATTGTTATACAGCGGATCTCTTAAAAATGCGCCGTGAGTGATTACCGTCACCACAGGAACTCCCAGTGTTTTAATGCACTTTCCCAAGCTGTCCGGCAAGGGTGTTTCCGTTCCGTCAAAGGAATAGCTTGCTTCCGGATACATCAGCACTGATGTTTTAAGTTTATTTACCGCATAATTCATATCCCGAACAAGGGTTATATCCGAAATAAACTTTTTTGTGGGAATACATCCCAGATTACGCATAAGCCATTTTTTGCCCACAAAGCCGTCTGCGGTGCAAACAATGTTGAACGGTTTCGGATACAGAATATGAGATGCAATCTGCAAATCCGTAAAACTTGAATGATTCATCAAATATAAGCACGGCTCGTTTTTTGCGAGTTTTTCCATATTGATTTCATTAAGTTTGAAATTTATGTCTTTGATTTCTTTTTGCGAAACTACTTTAAGAAGTGTTCTGAAAAAGATATTTGTCTTTTTAGGTTTAACGTGTTTTTCTTTCGGTATGGCGCATACCTCATCAAATGTTTTTTCTTCCGTTTTTATTTTCATAAATATTTTTCCGCCTTTCACCGTTCTATTTTATCATATTCAAATCATTAAGGCAATATATTTTTATTTTTCAATGATATGTATATATGTTCATATATAAATAGGTTCAAAATAAGCAAAAAAATAAGCCCTCAGAGAGAGCTTTTATTCAAATATTTAATTTTCAAATTAAGCATTTCAAATAAAAAAACTAACTGTTGCAAATGCAATAAACAAAGCGGCAAAAATACCGAATATTAACAGCCACGGTGTCTTTTTCGTTTCCGGAACGCTGTTCTTGTCAGTAAATTCAAGCGGACGTCCGCAAGCATAACAAGTAATCGCATCTTCGGGATTTCTTGCGCCGCAATCGCATCTTTTGGTAAGTCCGTTTACTTTTTTACCGCAAAAAACGCAATATTTAACGTCTTCTTCATTTATTTTTCCGCAATGAAAACACACGTTACCGTTTTTCAACTGTTCGCCGCATTTTTTGCAAAACTTATCCTCGTCCGAGTATGAAATTTCGCATTTTGTACAAACTTTCATTTTCAAATTCCTTTAATTTTATTTTCTCTTGCATAGTAGAACAGATACTGTTGTGCAATTCCCGCATATTCGCCGAAATTTTCACGGGCATACTGCCATATTTCCTCTTTCGAAGCACTGTGCTTGATAAAAAGTTCTTCCATTACCTTTTTTATCCAGGTATCAACGGGGAACGCATCAAGATAGTTCAGGCCGAACAAAGCAATGCAATCTGCGACTTTAGGGCCAATCCCCTTAAATTTCAGCAATTCTTCTTTTGCCGAAAAATAGCCGCATTTTTTCAAATGTTCAAAGTCGATTTTTCCGTCAAGAAAGCTTTTTACTATTCCTTCAAGATAAACCGAACGGTAGCCGCAGCCAAGCGAAGCATAATCTGCTTCCTTAACGTCTTTAAGCTGTTCTGCTTCGGGAAAGGTAAAATATCTGTTTCCGTCAAAAGAAATTTCCGTTCCGTATTTTTCGGAAATTCTTGAAATAATGTTTTTAATTCTCGTTATATTATTATTCTGTGAAATTATGAAAGAATACATTGCTTCCCAGCCGTCCTGCTTAAGAATTTTCATTCCGCTGCCGTATTCGATCGCCGCAAGAAGATTTTCTTCTTTCGGAAATGTTCGGGTAATTTCCTCATAATCTCTTTCAAGGTCAAAATAATCAACAAAGTAATCCCGAAATTCCCGTTCGGTAACGCCGTCAACTGTGAAACTGTCGCCGTGCTTTTCAAGATAAATACACTTTTTATTTGCGATGCCGAGATAACCGTTTTTGTATTCGTCAAAACGGAAGCACTGACCGTTTTCAAATGTATTTTTCAAATCGAAGCCGTGAATTTTTATTTCAAACATATTTCTCCGGAATAAAACGACCGCACCGTCAGAATTTAGGTGCGGTCTTTGTTTTTTATGCTACAGGATAGATACTAACCTGCTTTTTATCCTTGCCCTTATGTTCAAAGCGAACAACTCCATCAACCTTAGCGAAAAGAGTATCATCACTTCCGATACCAACATTAAGACCGGGATGAATTTTTGTTCCTCTCTGACGAACAAGAATGTTGCCGGCAAGCACGAGCTGACCGTCTGCACGTTTAACACCGAGACGTTTGGATTCACTGTCACGGCCGTTCTTGGTAGAACCAACACCCTTTTTATGAGCGAATAACTGTATGTCCATGCGGAGCATTACTGTTGCACCTCCTCCAAAATTTGTATGTATCCGGGATTTGCTTCATCAAAGGACTGAAGTCCCAGAATAAGAGTCTTAAAAATTGTTTGACATCTGATATCTTCGGCGTCCTTCTCGCTGACAAAAGCGGAAAGAAATCCGTCGTGAATTTTCAGCTTAACTTTAGCTTTAGCAACTTCCTCCAGCCCGATACAAGCGGTTTGAGTAATTGCCGAGACTGCTGCACAGTAAATATCAAAGCCCTTTTCACTTTGATCGTCTGCATGACCTTTAGCCGAAAACCCGAAAATATCGTTTGCCCTGTTCCTGAAAATAGAAACGATAGTCATAATTACTTAGAAATCTTGTTGATTTCAACTTTTGTGAAAGGCTGACGGTGACCGTTGGTCTTGCGGTATGTCTTCTTGCTCTTATACTTGAAAACAACTACCTTCTTGCTCTTATCCTGTGCAAGAACCTTACCTTCAACAGTTGCACCTTCAACAACAGGTGTTCCGATAGTAACATCTTCGCCTTCGCCGCAAAGAAGAACATCGAACTTAACGGTGGAATCTACTTCAGCATTGAGTTTTTCAACGTAGATAACATCGCCTTCCTGAACACGGTACTGTTTACCGCCTGTTTTAATAACTGCAAACATTATGTAGCACCTCCTCTACAAATCTCGCCAAATGTAGGTATCACGAATGAATTTTACAAACCTTACTCCGTGCGGCTTGATTATCATACCACATTAGTGTTTTTCTGTCAAACGAAATTGCCGAAATATTGTTTTTTCCCTAAAAACTTGTGAAATAAATCTTAATATATAACAATGTACTTGATAAAACCGTCGATTTATGTTAAAATTCTCTATGGTAAAATCCGTACTGAAGAGGTGTTATTTATGGAAAGAATCGAACAGACTATTCGCCGTAATGACGAAAAGGCATCGAATACGGACAAAGTAAAGTACAGATTACTGTTTGCACTGTCTATCGCAACTGCGGTTTATGCATTTTTCGGGCTGATAGCGCTTATAGTGTCGCTAAGTTCCGGCGGAAATACTTCTCCGATAAGTATTATTACGGTTTTAATATGCGGAATACTTGCCGCAATATTTTTCACAAAAAAAGACGATATGATTCTTGAATACGATTATATTGTAGAAGATGACGTGCTTACCGTTTCCAAAATCAAAAACCTTAAATCACGAAAAGACGTTTTGAGCGTTCCCGTTTCCTCATTCAAGAGAATCGAGCCGTATTCAAAAGAGCGTTTTTCATCTTTAACACAGAAAAAATACGATTTTTCGCTTAACGGTGACACGGAAAAGCTGATACTTTTCTTTACTGACGGTTCATCGCAAGCCGTACTTGCCTTCGAGCCTGACGAAACACTGTTAAACGCAATCAAAAAGGAACTTTTGAAATGATATATCTTGACAATTCGGCAACAACAAGGCCGTTTGACTCCGTTTGTGAAACACTTGCAAGTGCATCAAGGGAACAGTTTTTCAATATTTCTTCCCCTTATTCGCCTGCACTTAAAACCGAAAAAGCACTTTTGCAAAGCATAAAAACAATTGCGAAAAGCATCAATGCTTCGGAAAAAGAAATTATTTTCACCTCCGGCGGAAGTGAAAGCGACAACACCGCTTTGCTTTGCGTACCCAACGACAGTGAAGTTATTGTTTCCGCTTATGAGCATCACGGAATTCTCAACGTTGAAGAACCGCTTAAGAGAAGAGGCTGCAAAATGATTTTGTGTCCTCCCGACAAAAACGGCGTGATCACTTGGGAAAATCTTGCTCCGCTTATAAACGAAAAAACCGCACTTGTAAGCATTATGCACGTAAATAACGAAATCGGTGCAATAAACGATATCTCTTATCTGTGCAAGCAGGTTAAAGCAATAAACAAAAAGATACTTTTTCATTCCGACGGTGTTCAAAGCTATATGCATGTTCCCACCGATATGAAAAAGCTCGGTGTGGATATGTATTCAATCAGCGGTCATAAGGTGCACGGTCCGAAAGGAATAGGTTGTCTGTACGTTAAAAACGGCACGCCGTTCGTTCCCTTTATCAACGGCGGCGGTCAGCAGGAAAACAGACGTTCCGGCACGGTGAACGTTCCCGGAATAATGGCTTTTGCAAAAGCGGTGGAAGAAATCGGTTCAAGTGAAAAACTAAGTGAGCATCTTAATGTCGTAAAAAGCGAATATATAAGACTGCTCACCCAAATTCACGACACAAAACTTATTTGTCCCGACTCTGCACCGAATATTTTAAGTATATGTTTTAAGGGTGTAAAAGCATCTTCGCTTCAAAATGCACTTGAAAATGAAGTTATAATCGGAAAGGGTTCTGCCTGCACAAGCAGGTCAAGTAAAATAAGTCACGTTCTTGAGTCAATAGGGCTTGACGTACCCACTGCCGAATCAACAGTCAGAATAAGCTTCGGTGCGTTCAACACCGTTGAAGAAGCACCCGTTGCCTGCGAAGCAATAGAGCGAACAGTTGCATATTTAAGAAAATACAAGAGAAAATAAGGAGTTATTTATGGAATACAAAAATATGATAATCGTCAAGGTCGGTGAAATTCATCTTAAAGGACTTAACAGACCGTATTTTGAAAAAACGCTGATCAATAATATTAAAACGGCATTAAAGAACTTTGACGGAATAAAGGTTTCGATCAGTCAAAGCAGAATTTTCGTTTATAACGTTGAGCCGGAAAATCTTGACGAGGCACTGACCAAGTTAAGCAAAGTATTCGGTATTCAAGGACTTTCTCCCGCAAGAGAATTTCAGAAAGATATCGGTCTGTGCATAGAAAATGCAGTTGATATGCTTAAAACCGCAGGCATTACAAGCGGCACATTCAAGGTTAAAGCAAGACGTGCAGACAAGCACTTTCCCATGGAATCACCCGAAATCGGTGCAAAGGTGGGCGAAGGAATTCTTAACGCAATGCCCGATATGAAAGTAAACTTGAAGAACCCCGACCATCTTATCGAGGTTGAAATCCGTGACAAAGCATACGTATATTTTGAAGACGTTCCTGCCGTCGGCGGTCTTCCGTTAGGCACTAACGGTCGTGGTGCGCTTCTTCTTTCCGGCGGAATTGACTCTCCCGTTGCCGGATATATGATCGCAAAACGTGGTGTTGCTCTTGACGGAATACACTTTTACAGTTTTCCCCACACAAGTGAAAGAGCCAAAGAAAAGGTTTTCGAGCTTGCCCAAGAGCTTTGTGCATACACAACAAGACTTTCTGTTTTCATTGTTCCGTTCACACATATTCAAGAAGAAATCTACGACAAATGCCCCGATGAATTTATGACAATTCTCACCCGCCGTTTTATGATGAAGATTGCCGAAAGAATAGCAAAACTCCGTTCTTGCGGAGCGCTTATAACCGGTGAAAGCATCGGACAAGTGGCAAGTCAGACTATGGAAAGCTTAGCCGCCACCGACAATGCGGTTGAAATGCCCGTATTCCGTCCTTGCATTGGTATGGATAAACTTGAAATTATGGACATCGCAAACAAAATCGGAACATTTGAAACATCCATTCTTCCCTACGAGGACTGCTGCACCGTATTCACCCCGAGACACCCTGCAACAAAGCCCAAGCTTAAAGAGGTCATCAAAGCCGAACAGATACTTGATGAAGAAAAACTTATCCGTGAAGCGCTTGAAATGGTTGAACGAATCGATATTGATGCCGACGGCGTATTCAACAGCCAAAAACTGACAGATATGAAAGTTTGGCAGGAGCAGGAAAACATCTAAAAGAACAAAAGACCTCATTCGAGGTCTTTTTTTGTACTATAATTCTTTTTTTCGCCATATATTTTACTAAACAAAATTAAGGAGTGAAAATATATGGCTTGTAATAACTGTTCTACTTGCGATAACAATACCTGCGGTCAAAACGGAATATTTGACCCATCCAATTTACTGTTTTTCTTTCTTGCGCTTTGTGCGCTTTCGGGAGGAAATTGCGCTAATTCAGGGAATTTCGGGAACGGTAGAAATTTAAGCAGTAACGAATTATTACTTTTCTTTTTAATGCTTGCACTTTTAGTCGGAAACGGAAATCTTTTTAATAATTCCGGCTGCGGAACTTGCTGAAAAAAAGAGGCTCGAAAGCCTCTTTTTTTAATCTGTTTTGCGGTATTTTTATAAATTCCGTTTCTATACTTGTACAAGCATCACTGTCATAACTAAACATTCGCCAAACAATCATATCAAGCCGAAAATAAGTGCGATTATTCCAAACACAAAAACCCGATATTTTCCGGATGTACTATCAATAAAACTTTCCGATTCCCTTATTGACCTGATTCTTTTAATGAGTGTAGGAAAAAATGCTTCTGAAAATCCTATTCCCAAGAAAACGACCGTTATTATCATTCGATAAGGAAAATATACTTTGTTGACACCCATTCCGAAAAATATAGATTTAATAATTATCAATGCGATACAGCACAAAAGAAACCAACTTTTTCTGAAGAAAAAAGGAAGAAAAAATTTATTAAGCTTGTATTTTTCGGAATTGCCGTCGTACGGGGGGTTCATTAAATAAATCATTTTTACAAACCGGGCATTCCCCTTCCGTTGATACCGTCATTCCGCACTTGCTGCATTTTTTTAATAGCATCATAATATTCAAAGTCCCCCTTAAAATATTTTTTTGCCGCAAATTCTGCTACACTTTTAATACTCTGTATTTCATTATAACACAAACAAATAATAGATTCAAGAAAAAAGGCATTTTGCAACAATAAAATATGTCACAAAATGCCTTTTTAAGTGTATTTTATTTTTACAGTGCCGTCTGTGTATCGTTGGGATCGCCGTTTATTGCCAAATCATATTCCTTTGACCAGTCAAGATCACGGTATTCTTCCCCTCTCGGGTCGGTCTTGATCCAATCAAGAAGCATATCAAGCATTTCTTTCGACCAGGTATTTTTATCTATCTGTGCCGTAGTGAACTTTCCTTGGCAAATCATTTCAAAGCCGAAATCGTCCTTTACGTGTGTCTTTGCCGCACCCTCAACAACGTCCGCAACAAGATGTGCGGGAATAAACAGTACTCCTCCGCCTGCGCCGAACACAATATCACCGGGCAAGCACACTGCACCACCGAAATTGGTTATATCGTTCCAATCCTTCATAACGAATTCACGGATAGGTGTAGGATCTATTCCACGGTAATATACCTGAACGTCGGGAACTTTTTTCATCTGTTCCACGTCACGAATTCCGCCCCAGATAACTGCACCGCCGGTTTTTGTTCTGTTGTGAAGTGCCGTTGTAAGGTTTCCGCCTAAGAATGTTCCCTTATAAATTTTGTCGTACATATCGCACACAACAACGTCACGTTCATAAAGGTGGTCTATTACCCACTGATTGTAATTTCCCTGCAAGCCGTCCTCTGCACCACGTTCAAACTGAACCTGATGAAGGTCCGGTCTTGTGGGACAGTAAGTGCAGGTAACTGCTCTGCCCACAAGTTTTCTGTCATCGTTGTGCAGCGTTTGAAGCGGATTTTCGCCGCCGCCTACGAACTGATGCTCATAGCCGAGTACAAAAATCGGTTTCCAAACCTCTTCAAGAGTCATTCCGTACAGTGCATCAAGGTATTTGTCCGGAACTTTCGGTCTGCCGTCGGGAAGTCTCTCGCCTTTCCACAGCGGAGTCATTCTTATTATTTTATCTCTATCATTAAAATTCATAAAAATCTCCTATTTTTCAGTAGCTTCTATAAGCCCTTTCATATATCCGATTGCAAAAAGTCTGCCGATTGCATCATAGCCGGCGTTCTCGCTTTTTTCCCATTTCATTGTGGGAACGTGGTCAACTCTGATAGGCACGTTTAATCCCTTTTGAGTGTAAAGTTTCATCATTTCCGCCATATTTATAGCGCCGTTATCGTGGAACGTTTCGTGAAATTTATTTTTTTCGCCCACAACGTTTCTGAAATGAATAAAGAAAATTTTGTCTTTGAGAGTTTCAACCGACTTTATCAAGTCCTCGCCCATTGTGTAATAGCACGCTTGACAAAACGTTACACCCAAACTGGCCGAATTGAACATTCTTACCGCTTTATTGATATTTTCAAGCGAAATAAAAATTCTTGAAACGTTTCCGAGTTTTTTCTGCGGCGGATCGTCCGGATGAAGTGCGAGCTTAATGCCGTATTTTTCTGCGTGCGGCAACACTTTTTCAAGGAAATACTTGTAATTTTCCCAAAGTGTTTCTTCACTTATTTCGGTCTTATCGGAAACAAATTCATTCACGTCAAAGCCGGTAACCTTGCCGTTGCGTTCCTCAATTTGAGAGGTCGTTCTTGTCCAACCGTAATGCGCCATAAAATTAAAACAAATCATTTTAATTCCGTGCTTTTGCATGTGCGGGAACATTTTTATAACATTTTCAATCGCCCAATCACGTTTTTCATCGCCGAGTTTAATATGATCGTGTAATTCATTGGGCATCGGTTCAATAATCAGCGGTTCAAAGCCGAAATCCGTATATCTTTTGCAAAGCTCGTCCCACGCTTCTTCACTGTCATATTCAAAGTGAGGTTCGGGCAAACGAATAGTCGCATACTTTACTCCGCATGCCGTTGCCACGTCCCAAGTAGGGTCTTTTGTGCTGCGAAGATAATCTGTTATAATCATATCAAATACCCGAATGTGCAAGGAATCCGCCGTCAACGGGAACGGTTATTCCCGTAACGAAAGCCGCCGCACGGTCATCAACAAGGAAAGATACAGTTCCGAGAAGTTCTTTTGCTTCACCGAATCTGCCCATAGGCGTATGGTTGATAACGTTCTGACCTCTCTGAGTAAGTCCCGTTTCAACGCTTCCGAGATAATTGATACTTCTTTCGTTTACAAAGAATCCCGGAGCTACCGCATTAACACGAATTCCCGTATTTGCGAAATACGTTGCAAGCCACTGTGTGAAATTAACGACTGCCGCCTTGCTCATTGCGTAAGCCGGAACTCTTGTAAGCGGTCTGTAACTGTTCATTGAAGCAAAGTTGATAATGGAACCTGCTTTTGCCTTAGCCATTTGCTTGCCGAATGCTCTTACCGCATTGACTGTTCCGAGAGTGTTTGTCAAAAGCACCTGCTCGAAAACGTTGAAGTCAAGATCAAAGAATCCAATCATATTTTCGGGTTTATTTGCAGAAAGTTCTTCTTCGTTGAACGTAAAGTTAGTGGTCATTGTTTTAATATTGTTTCCGCCTGCGCCGTTGATAAGAAAACGGCAGGGCCCCCAAAGATTTTCAATTTCGGAAGCAATTTCATTCATTCTTTCCGCATCGCAAACGTCAGCGGTGCGAATAATTCCCGTACCTCCGTTTTCAACGATAACGTCAAGAGTTTTCTGAAGCTTAGCTTCTGTTCTGCCAATTAAAACCACACGGCATCCTTTTTTCGCCAAGTCAATGGCGATCTGTGAGCAAAGCGTTCCGCCTGCTCCCGTAACTACTGCAACCTTGTTTTCAAAATACTCATCCATTTTATTTTCCCTCGATTCTGTTTTTTGCATTTTTGTAACACATTCTTTCAATAAGTTCTTTAGCGGCATCATCGTCGTTCTCCATTTCTCCCGAATCTATCTTTTCACCGATATACGAGCAAAGTATTCTTCTGAAATACTCGTGCCGCACAAAGGAGAGAATACTTCTTGAGTCGGTAGTCATTCCCGGGAAGTTGCTTAACAGTCCGTAAGCACTTACCGAATCAAGCACGCCTTTTATACCCGGAATATGGTCGCACCACCACCACGCCGGTCCCTGAACAACAAGTCCTCTCACGTTGTCCGCAGAATATGAGCCCGAAAGCACAGACAGCATTTGGTCATCCGCAGGATTAAGCGTGAACAGAATTATTCTCGGAAGCGAGCCGTTCTGTTCAAATTCATCAAGCATTTTCGTCAGAGAATCCACATCCACCGAATTTCCTATTCCTGCAAAACCGCCTGCACCGCCTGCAAGTTTGCGAAGTCTTGTGCTTGTAAATCTCTGTGCGCCTATATGAAGCTGAACTGTCCAACCGTGTTTTGTGTATTCTTGGGCTAGTTTACGCAAAACGTGGCAGGTGAACTTTTGTTTTTCTTCCTTTGAAAGCACAGCGCCGTTAAGAATATCCGTAAATCTGCGTCCGTTCATCCCGTCATCTTCGTAATACCTAAAGCCGTTATCAAGCGCATGGTCGGAAAATCTGCATCCCACGTTGTGGAAATCCGCAACTCTTGTTTCTATGTAATGTTCATATTCTTCAAGTGAATTAACACCTGCTTTTTCAAGCAATTCCTTAGTAGGTGCGCAAATATCGTCACCGCGCAAACTCGGTGCAATATCTTCCCTTTTCATATTGCTTACATCTTGAAAAAGTGAACAGCAGGGTGCGGAATACTCAATATTGAATTTTTTAAGAATTTTTTCAAGAGAGTATTCATCTTTTTGAAGCATTTCATTAAGTTTGTCCCAGAGCGTCGGCGCATTTTTTTCGTTTATAGCGTCACAGATGCCGAACACTCTTTCAAGTTCAAGCTTTGCCCAATGATAAACGGGCGTGCCGACAAGTTGAGGAAACGACTTGCACCACACAAAGAATTTTTCCTTGTCACTTGCGTTTCCTGTGATAAGATCCTCGCTTACGCCAAGCATTCTCATAAGACGGTGCTTGTACGGATCCGGTTCAAGCCAAAGTTTTGTGATATTTTCAAATTTTCGACCGTTCACCAAATCGGATACATTCAAGTGGTTATGATAATCTATTACGGGAAGCTTTTCTGCAAAATCAAAATACAAATGTTTTGCCGTTTCGCCGTAAAGCAAAAAATTTTTATCCATAACAACCTCCATTTTGCAAAATTTATTATTGACCGTTTTATTCAACGTTGTTACAATATATGTATATAGTAAACTTTTTCGCTATATTTTTCATCAACTATATTATGTTTTTTGCAAACTATTTTATGACTGTATTGGAGCGCTTTTATGACATCCGTTTTAGAATCGGGCAAAATCGCCTACAAGGACGAAACTCTTTTCAGAATGTGGGAATCGTCTATCACCCCCGGTGACCGTGAGCCAATCAAGCACAATCACACTGTATTCGAAATCTCATTGGTTCTTTCCGGAAGCGCAATTTATTCCACTCCCACGGGCGAATTTACAATTTGTGCAGGAGATATTCTTGTTTTTTCGGGAAATGAATTTCACAGTAGTCCAAAGGTGTTTGAGCCGGGAATAAAAATGCTTAATTTGCATTTTCTGCCGAAATTTTTATCAAGTCACGGAAGTGATTCATTCTCGCAGAAAAATGCTAACTATTATTTTGTACATAACGAAAATTTCAGAAATTATATTCCCGCAAAGGATAACGAGCCGTTAAGAAAAACGGTATTGGCAATAAAAGACGAGTTGGAATCGAAAAATCAGGAATATGCTCAAATGATTAAAATTCTGCTGACGAATTTTTTTATTTTGTTGTTCCGAAATTACGGTTACAGTTGCGACAACGCACCGTCACAGCATTATTCTCATATTTCAAAAGCGTTAAAGTTCATTGACGAAAACTTCACCGAGGCGATTACCTTAAATCAAATTGCAGAATACGTTAATTTAAGTCCCACCTACTTTTCCCTGCTTTTCAGGCGCTTTTGCAATATTACGGTTTGGGATTACATCGCTTCAAAGCGAATAGAAAAAGCAGAACAGATGATTTTAAGCAATGAAAATCAAAAATCAATGTTGGAAATTGCCCTTTCCTGCGGTTACAACAACACGGCAAATTTCAATAAAAGTTTCAAAAAGCAAACGGGAATGACTCCGTCCGAATTCAAAAAATCCGATAATTTGATGTAAAAAATCCGTTTTGGTTTTTGTGCCAAAACGGATTTACTTTATTATTTGAAATATCTTTTATTATGCAAAATATGCGGAATATCCTGTCCAATTTGCAATGTAGCGGGCAAGAATAATTCTGTCAACCTGAGTGTATTTACCGTCTTTATCGATGTCGGAAAGACTTTCAACAATTTTGTAGCCGTTCCAATTTGCAAGATAGCGTGAATACTGTATTCTGTCTGCAACATTTATTTCGCCGTCGCCGTTCACGTCGCCGATAAGACGGGGAACCGTAAATATCTTTGCATTTGTTTTATCGGAAGGATTATTGTTCGTTTCGTAAATGAAGCAGCCGTTTTCCGCCTTAAAGCCGAAAATGGAATAATAGCCTGTAAGTTGAGGTGTGTAAACAACACTGCTTGTATTGTTGGATGTATCGAACATATAAATCGCATTGGACTTGTTGTAGTACAATTCCTTTCCGTCACTGCTCAATTTTGAAAAGTTTCCTATCCAATTGCTTGACGCTGATGCTTTCCATGTATCCTTTACGTCTGCAAGCACGGTTTTTGAAGACAATCCGTTATACTGACAAAGTGTCTGATTTGAATTGTCAATATAATAAATTTTTCCGTTCAAATATTGGAATGCGGAATTTGACTTTTCCCACAAATATCCCGAATCGTATTTTGTATCGGAGGTATAACTTTGATATTCTGAATAATCTCCCGTGCCGTGAACTCCGTCTTTTTGGAATGCCGAATATGATTTAAGGAAAAATCTGTGTTCTGCATATCCCACAGTATCGGGTGTAGGATCGTCAAAGGTAATATCGACGTTATAATCTTTTCCGTCAATGGTAACAATGTTCCAAATATGATTTAATGCCTCCGACGAGCAGGTATAACTCCTTATTCCGAGTTGTCCCAAAAGCCATTCATAAGCATAAGTGTAGCCCTGGCAAACGGAAATTTTATTTACAAGTGTTCCGTACATCGTGTGGCTGATATATTTATCTCCGCCGGGCTCAAGGCAACTTTCATCATATTCGCACCAAACGGCAAGTCTGTCGTGAAGAAGAAGTGCTTTTTCAACATCGGTAAGCGAAGATGTTTTAAGGTCTCCGATAAGTTTATTGCCGACCTCAACGCATTTATTGTACATTTCCTTGCATTCGGTCTTTGAATAAGAATAATTATAATTTAAGTTTTTGAAATATGAACCGCTATACGAGCAAGAAAAAGACGGACTAAGATAAAAAATATCATTAAAGCTCATCGTTATATCGCACACGGTTTGGAAGTTTGCTTGGTTGTACGCAATGTTATACGACGACAAATCAACGCTTGCATCAACATTGATAAGTGCATTGTGCATATCGTTTTTAAGTTGTTCAAGTTTTGCCGTTGTGATGTTAAGGTTTGAAGCCCAGTTCTGATTTTGTGCTTCGAGATACGAAAGCGGTGTTGCGCCTGCCGTCATAGGAACGGTTACTATTGCACACGCAAGGATTACTACCGTAAGAATGATTCCCAATACTTTTTTTCTCATAATTTATTTCCTCAAATATATTTTTTACTATTATATTATATTTTCGTCATAAAGTCAATAAACTAAAAGCTCCCATTTTCAGGGAGCTTTATATTATTATTTAACCGCTGAGTATTTTGTGAATACGTTTCCTTCGAAATCACGGTAAATAACGTATCCGCGGAATCTGTAATTATCGCCGTCGGCTACGTTCAGTTTTGTAACGATAAGGACACCGTTATTTGCATTACCGGTGCTGCGAACAACTATAATGTTGTCGGTTGCGCCGAGTATCATTTGTTCATCGGTAGCCTTGTCGTCCTTTGTAAGAATTACGCCCTGTTCAATAACTGTGCAATCTCTCGTTACCGAACGCTGAATCGTGGCAACTGCCTTGCCGCCCGAAACGCTGACTTCAGTTACGGTGATAAGCGCCTTATTCGCTTCTTCGCCGTAAACTGCGGTAAGTGTTGTTCCGCTTGTTACATAGAAACTGAACTTCTTGTCGTAGGAAGCAATGTACGTATTTCCGTCTTTGTCGGTTCCCTGCCAATATGAGAACTGCTTTGCACCGTTTGTTTCGGGTGCTTCAACAGTTAAAATTGTCAGACACGGAACGTCCGCACTGTAATTACCCTTTACGCTTCCGTTTACATATACCTTAAATGTTCCGGCTGTTTCAAACATCTGTGAAACAGTAACTTCTGCGTTTACAGATTTGATTGCGGCAACAAGTTGAGCGTTATCGTTATAAGTGGTACCATTCAACTTCCATCCAAGGAACTGAGCGCCGTCAAATGCGCTGACAGCAGGAACAGACGTTTCTGTAATTTCGGACATAGCGCAGGTATAAATTACGTTTCCGTAGTTATCCTTAAACGTTACAGTGCAGTCACTTGAAGCATCAACGTAATACGCAAACAGTTCGTCGTCAAAGTTCACGAAAACTTCTACTGTTTCGTCCTTTGAAAGCAAAATCTTCTTGCTTCCGGACTCTCTGTACCATCCGGCGAACTTCTGTCCTGCAACTGCATTTGCCGTCAAGGTATAAACCTGACCTGCCGTAAGTGTTTCATTAACACCCGAAACAGTTGCAATAATGTTCTTGCCTGCTTTTCCGTCCGAGTAGGAAACGGATGCGTTATCAATGCTTGATGAGAACTTAACTACACCGCCGATTTCCTGTCTATCAACGATTTCGTCGCAACGAATGCAATGTGTTGCAATATAGCCGTTGCTGTCGAAAGTTTTTCCTTCAATGCTTGTTGTAATAAATCCGTTATTGAGGTAATCTGTTTTGATTTTTGTACCAACTGCATCGGGAAGTGATGAAATTCCATTTGCCGCAGTAAGTGTTGCATCTCCCGTAAGTGTTCCCGACTGCTGTAAGAACTGTGTGATTGACTGCCAGTTTGTTACGTTTTCGGAAGCGCCTACGCAGGAAACATAAATTGTTCCCGTTGCGTCCTTAACTCCGCTCTTATGTTCAAATGAGAATCTGATACCCATATCGGTGCATTCAACTGCTTTTCCGATACTGTCGGAACTGTTATCCGTTGCATATCCGACCTTGTTTGAAATGATAGCGCTCTTGGGAACGGTCAATTCAACGAATCCGCTTGTTCCGGGAGCAATACTGCACGAAACAGCCGTTCCGGCGATTTCTTGTGACGTGCTTGTTTCGGAAGCGTATGAATGGTAACCCCAGTTATAAGCCAATGCTACGTTGGTCAATTTCTTTGTTGTGTCATTGTAAACATAGAACTTAACGGTGCAGGAATTTCCCGTCATCTGAATCCCCTTAAACGGTGTAATGCTTCCGCTGCCGTACTGAGTTATCCAATAATACTGTCCGCCATTGGGCAACGTGTATTTCGCGGCTTCAAAATCCGAATGTCCAAGTGCCGGAAGTTCGGTATATTTTGTGTCGGTACATCCGTCACGTTTGCAGGTGTAATCAATTCTTCCCGCAGTTTCGCAGGTAGAAGCGGTTACAACCGAATTGTATTCGTGTCCGAGACGGCTTGCAAGAACCGTATTACATACTGAACACTTTTCTTCTTTTACGCATGTTGCGCTTCCGGTAGAGGTATGTGCGGCAAGAGTCGATGTAGTCGATGAAGGCGCCGTGCCGTTAACTACTTTCAAGCAGTCACGGCAAATCGTATATGCCGAATATCCTCTTGCGGAGCATGTTTTTGCCGTTGCCGCTACGTCAGTCTTGTTTGCATGAGCACATGAAGTGTTTGCTTTGCAAACGTAGAATACCATATCGGTATCAGCCTTATCGGGAACGGTTATTTTTCCGTAATAGTCTGATCTTTTAGTTCCGGTGGAATCGATCTGTCCGGTTACGGGATTATACCAAACGTAATTATAATCCGTATATTTTGAAAGACCTGCAAGTGTACCTGTAAATTTCGCATTTGTTTCAGTTGCATTAGGTGTCTTTGCAAGTTCAGTGTTGCTGAAGTTGTAAAGGTAAACAACTGCTTTTGATCCGTCGTCTGTGGATGCACAAACGTAGAATACACTGCTGTTTGCAGGAGCAAAGTACTGATATGATTTGCCGGAAACCTTATTTGCAAATCGGGGAACAAGATCATACCAGTTGCCCACGATGTTTTCCATAAAGTTTCTCATATAGCCAAGCTGATACGAGCTTCTGTACTGAAGTGAATCCTGCCAGGTTGCAAGCTGCTTGTCGTCCGGCGTAATGATATCAACACCGTCACGGCTTGTATTCTGTTCGTCATAAGTATTGCCGTAACTCCATGTATCCTGTCCGCCGAAGGAGCATCCGTACATACCGCAAAGGTATGACATCCAGCCCTGAACACGTGCGCCGAAGTCCTTAGTCCAAAGGTAGCAATATTTGCCTTCGTAGTTTACAACGGGTTTTGTGGAATTATTCTTCCAGAAATCCTCGGCAAACACGAAATTGATTTGCTTATCGTATGACTGTGACCACTGTGCCGCATACCAAGTATGAGCAGAACAGTTGATAAATGCCGATTCTTTTGACTTATCCCCATCTGTAAGCGAACTTGTTACGCCGGAAAGGTTAGTTCTTGAAACACCTTCCTGATGTGCGGTAAGCGGATGTGCATAAGCATCAAATTCCTTGATACATTCTGCAACGTAAACATAGGGGTTATTTACATAGTTCCATTCGCTGTGTTCGCCTCTCTCCCAATAGAAGTCGTTATCGACTTCCTGTCCGAGAGTCCACATAACCGGATATGCACCGTAACGTGCTACCCAATATCTTGCTGCGGTTCTAAGAGCGGCTTTTGCAGAATCTGTCATATCGTAAACGTTCTGCGAGCCGTCCGATGCCGCCGTTTGACCTACTACTTTTGTTGTAGACCATCCGCCGTTATTAAGAATGAACTGTCTCATTTCCGATGGGAAGAAAAACTCTGAATTTGCATGAACAAGTCCGTTGTCCGCAATAATCTTGAACTTCTGGTCATTGACTGCAAATCCTGTCATATCTGCCTGAGTAATTCCGTCAACGAATCTGAACTTTGCTCCGATGGGTTCCGACTGAATTACGGTATAGCCCTGATTTTTTCTCTGTGCGGCGATAGTGCGAACCATATCAACAGTTTCATCGCCCAAGCTCCAATGTGTATCGCCCAAATAGAAGAACGCATCATTGTTATTATACTTAAAGTATTTTGTTCCTGAAACGGTCTTTACAAATCCTTTTTTGTAAATGTCAAGGTCTCCCGAATACAATGAACACGGGAACATACTTGTCTGTCCGTGAAGTCCTGTGTTTGTTGTATCGGAACATACGGTTGTATAAGTCCACGTACCTGCGGTGGGACAAGCAAAGCGTGCACGCCAAACTTTTCCGCCGTCCCAGAAGCAGGGAACGGTAAGTGTTGTGCCGTCGGTAGCATTGTTAAGAACGAGGTCTACCGTAACGTCATTATACGGGTCGCTGTATGATTTGCTGCTTACGAAAACCGCTTCGTTAGCGAGCCAGGTTTGAGTTGCGGTAACCTTGCTCATATCGCTTGAAGCACTTACAATTTTCAAATTGTCAATGTCTATGCGGCTAACGTCATTGGGAATGCCGTGGAAGCACAAGTTCCAATATGAGGATGATGTTCTGTTGTTGATATCTTCCTGTGATACATCAATGGAGAACGTCATTGTATGCCATTCATCATCCGTCTTACGGCTGACAGAAGTGTCAGAATAATAGTTTCCCGAATTTGTAAATGAATATGCCTTATCACAGCGAATTGCTATTGAAAAAGGACGCTGATTCAATGCGCCGTCAGTTCTGTAATCAAAGGAAATAACGTATGTATCAGGCAAATTGATGTAAGGAGCAATATCAGTACCTGCGGTGTACCAAGCATAGTTTCCGCTGCCGTCATTTTGCTTTGTAAACGAGAAATATTTATTTCCGTTTTCCTGCTTAAGGCTATTGGTTATCGTCGAACCGCCGTAAAGTGTTTTCCATCCGGTTTGAGATACCGAAGTAGCCGTTTGGTAGGAGGACTTTACTTCGGGAACAATATTTCTGCTTCTTACCTTAAAATTGTCGATGGCAATTTCAGTAACGTCCGTATTGATTTGGTGGAAGCACAAATTCCAATACGTACTTGAAGTTTTGCTTGAAATATCATCTTCTGTAACTTCAAACTTGTAAACCATCGTTTTCCATACGCCGTCACTGTCTGCTTCGGCAAGCATACCCGACGAATAGAAGTTTGTGTTAGTTTCCGTAGCAAAGGAATATTCCTTGTCGGTATGGATTATCGCAGTAAAAGGAACATTTTCGCCCTGTCCGGTTGCTCTGTAACTGAACGAGATGAAATATGTATCCGCAACTGTAATGTATTTAGAAATATCAATTCCGTATGAACTGTAAGCATTTTTAATGTTTGTCATACTCAAGAATGAATTTCCGCTTTCGGTCTTAATTCCGGCTGTCGATACTCCTGCCGCTGATTTCCATACAGTCTGGCTAAGTGATGTTGCGCCCTCGAAATCCGAAGAAATCTTAGGAATAACATTTTCACTCAACTGAATACCGGCTGTCGGGTCATCCCCAAGTGAACCTGCTGATCCCGCAGCCAAAATGTTTAACGAAAACATCGGCAAAACAGAAAAAACAAGAATCACGCTGAGAACGAGTGAAATGATGCGTTTTTTTGTCATTTTTTTCTCCCCTTAAATTTTTTATATAAAGATACAGAATAATTATATCATACAGTTAAAAAATAATCAATAATTTTTTATTTCATTATTCAAAAATAAATCCGTCCGACACCTTATGGCATCAGACGGACCGAATTATTTTAATTTTTCTTTTTTAACGTGTCAAACACTCACTTATCATTCATTAAGCCGTGGAACGGTAACGATTACTTTTTCTCTTGATTTGCAGGGATACTTATATACGGACGATGCTTCGGGATGTCCTTCAACTTCCAAGAAAACGGAAATAAATCCGCTGAAATTCTCAGGTATCACGAAAGAAACCGAGCCGCATTCCACATTGGTTTGCTCCGGAATTTTGCCGTATGCAAATTCGCCTGCAAGAATCTTCTCGCCGTCAAACGAATAATAAATTTTAACCTTGCCCGACTCTTTTTCCGTTATTGAGTCATTAAGTATGTGAATGTCCGCTTTGAATTTTTCGCCTTCCCACCACAACTGTTTCGGAATACGCAGCGTTGCGGCAAATGGGCGAAGTGCGGTTTTCACCGACTCAAATGCAGGCTTCTTAATGTCGGGATAAGAAATAATACTGTTGTTTGCGGCGGTGGGCCAAGGTTCGTTAAGACACCAGTTGAGTGCCATTGAGCATTGAGGCCACTGACGGCGCATTTCTTCAAACGCCGAGCGATAACACATTGACTGAATAAACTGTGTTTTTTCGCACAAATCATCAGTATCGGTGTAGCCGCCGAAGAAATATTCAACTTCGCAAATGCGCACCCACGAATTCGGACGCCAAGCGCCAAAGCCGTGATGTCCTATCCACACCTTATTTTCGGGAGAAACGTCATTGAAATCTTCTTCGCTCATAAATTTTCTTATGTATTCACCGCTTGCCATACCGGGACAACCGAATTCGGTGTAAGCAGTCAAGTTTGAATTCATTATCTGCTGAATTGTTTCGCAGTTTTCCCTATCGTCATAGTTCAGGTAGTTTCCGTGGCCCATTCCGTTAAGCGGTGAAGTCATTATAAACGGGGTAAAACGGTCCTCACTGTATGTGACTTTATCAAGCAAGCGCAATGCGTGATGCTGATCCGTCATTTTTGACCATGAATTAAAAAGTTCGTTGCCGCCGCACCAAAGCACCACGGACGGATGCGTGCGAAGACGCTTTACAATAGCCGTTGCTTCCTTTTCAAGCACTCCGAGATATCCGTCGTCGTTGGGATATTCATTGCACGAAAGGGGGAATTCCTGCCATACCATAATGCCGAGTTTATCGCACAAATCGTAAAAACTTTCTTTATTTACAAATCCGCCGCCCCAAATGCGCAGGATGTTCATATTTGCTTCCTTAACCATTTGAAGCAACTTTTCATAATGTTCTTCAGTCATTTCGCCGGGGAAAACTTTCGCATTTACAAAGTTGGAGCCCTTAGCAAAAATCTTCCGCCCGTTTATTTTAAGTGTTGCCGGAGCATCGGAACGGCTCATCGGAAAACCTTTCGGTCTGTACCAACTGCCCTCATTCATAACAAGTTCAACACGTCTGAAGCCTAAATTGCGTTCTATCCTGCTATCGCCGGCGCTGACTGCAACTTTGTAGGTCTTTTGACTTCCGTATTCGTGGGGTGACCACAATTCGGGATTTTGCAATGTAATGCAAGTTTTTGCAGTTTTATCGGAAAATACCGTTTCGCTTGCCACCGTTTTGCCGTCGGACAAAACCTCAAACACAACGTTTCCGCTTTCCGTCGTGGATGCTGAAAGAGTAATATCCGCACTGTCAAAATTGTCCGAAAGTCGGTAAGAAACATCAAAATCCACTATGCAGAAATTATCTTCAATCATTAAATAGGCATCGCCCCACAGTCCTGCGGTCAGCAAGCGGGGATGCCAATCCCATCCGTAACAAGCCGCCGCCTTGCAACTGTAACGGCTTTCGGCACGGGAGAAACTGTTACCCACTTTCGGGCAGGGAAAAATTACTACTTCCGCAGTAACCGTTTTGCCGATATATTTACTGATATCAAGCTTTACGGGAGAAAACATTCCCTCATCTCGCAACAGTTCATCGCCGTTTACCTTAATGACGTATTTGTAATCAATTCCGTCAAAGCAAAGGAACACACGTTTATTGCTGATATCATCAAGTTTCAGTTCGGTTCTGTAATGCCAGAACACGTCTTCAAGTTTATATAAATTTTCATAATTAGTCCCGTAAAAAATATCGGGTAATTTGTTGTATTCAGCATAATCTCTCTGTGCTGCCCCGGGTACAGTGGCGGGCATCATTTCTTCGGGAGCAGAATGTTCGTTTTCTGATAATCCAAGCATCCATTTCAACTGTTTTTTTACCATAAATATCATCCTCCGTTTTGATAATTTTATCATATATTTTTTTGAGAGTCAATGCAGATCTCAACATTTATGCGTTAAATATCACTCTGCCTGCTTGGAATAGATATGCTTTTCCCCGACGTAAAAAAGGAAAAACTCAACGAGTTTTTCCTTTTTAATCATATATTCAAGATTGATACGGGATTATGCTCTCTTGCTGAGAACCTCTTCCTCATACTTTTTGATTTCTTCGAACCAAGCAGTATCAGCAGCAACACCGCATTCTTCGCAGTATTTGTTCCAAACGTCGCCGAAAGGAAGTGTTTTAACTTCTTCCTGCATAACCATAAGTTCGGTAAACTTAGCATCGTCCTGAAGCTTTTTAAGCATATCGTTAGGTGTGCAAAGAGCTGCAAGAAGTGCTTTCTGCCATGAACGAATACCAACTGTCCAAGCAGCGATACGGTTGATGGAAGCATCAAAATAGTCAAGAGCCATATAAACTCTGTCAAGAGCATCGTTTCTTACGATTTCCTTAGCCATTTCCTTTGTTTCGTCGTCAAGAAGAAGAACGTGGTCAGAATCCCAACGAACGCCTCTTGTGATATGAAGTGCGATTTCGGGATAGAAGCAAAGGAGTGCGGGAATCTTATCGGAAACAACTTCAGTGGGATGATAATGACCGTTATCCATAAGCGGAAGGCATCCTTCGTGAGTAGCCGCAAATGAAAGAGTAAATTCAGCAGAGCCGGCAGTGAATGATTCAACACCGATACCGAATACCTTTGATTCTACGCAGGGTTTAACAAGATTTCTGTCGAAGGGTTCTTCAAGAATAGCTTCGATAGATTCCTTATATCTCATTCTGGGATTCATTCTGTCAGCGGGAACGTCCTTGAAGCCGTCACCGGTCCAAATGTTCATAACGCAGGGAACGCCTGTTTCTTCAGCAAAATACTGAGAAATACGGATACAAGCTTTTCCGTGTTCGATCCAGAATTTTCTAACGTTTTCGTCGGGGCTTGAAAGAGTAAGTCCGTCCTTAACCATGGGATGTGAGAAGAATGTGGGGTTAAAGTCAATACCCATGCCTCTCTTTTTAGCAAACTCTACCCATTTAGCAAAGTGTTTGGGTTCAAGCTTATCACGGTCAACGAACTTGCCGTCTTCAAAAATAGCATAGCAAGCGTGTACGTTGATTTTCTTTTTACCGGGTGCAAGCGACATTGCCTTATCCATATCTGCAAGAAGCTCTTCGGGAGTTCTTGCTTTTCCGGGATAGTTACCGGTCGTCTGAATACCGCCGGTCAAAGGACCGTCGTGGTCGAATCCCGTAACGTCATCGCCCTGCCAGCAATGTACTGAAACAGGAATGTTTTTAAGTTTTTTAATAGCAGCATCAACGTCTACGCCGTATTTAGCGTAAATTTCTTTTGCTGATTCATAACGAGTTGCCATAATTTTTCTCCTTTAATATAAAATTATACACTAATTATACATTATCCGTTTCGTTTTGTAAAGATTTATTTATCGGATTTTTTACAAGCCGCAAATAAAACCGTCAGTTTGCAGAGAATTTATGCTCAGTGCAACTCTTTTTATCATTTTTTCAAAACGAAATGTTTTTCAATCAAAGCAGTTTTGCATAAAGAAAACCCACATGAACTGAATCAAGTGGGTTTATCAAGATGTTTTTACGGTGCAGGTGCTTCTTCGGCAGGAGGCGCCGGAGCATCAAGTGCCGCTTTTGTTGCCGCATTAACATACACCTGCGAGTTTATTACATTATATGTAGATACGGTTATCAGCGACTTAACCGGTTCTTTGCCCGGTTCAGACCAAATCTGATACAAATTGATTTTGTAGCCGTTATGTGCTTTTCTTACTTCTTTTCTCTGTCCGTCGGCAAGACCGTACTGATTAGTTGTATCTACAAGAATTTCTTCCGCTGCAGGAATTTCTTCCACAACCTCGGTTTCTATCTTAATAGAAGCATTATTGGGAAGCGGTGTTCCGTAGAACTCAACATTTACGTAAATTCTGCCCTTGCTTTCGGTTATGTATGTGTGTATAAAGAACGGTGTTTTACTGTTATTGTACATTTTAAGGTCGGTGCTGGGCCAACTTACCGTTGCATCAAGACCTTTGCTTACGTATTCCGACGGCCAAGTGTGAGGTCTGCGTTCAACTATTTCTATGGGAGCGTGCGTGCCTATGGCGTTTGCTCCGCAGACAAGTGCGCAGTTGTAAACCGTTGTAGAAACCTGACATATTCCACCGCCTACGGTAGTATCGTACTGTTGCTGTTCGTTTATGAATACGCCCTCTGCATAGCCCGATTCAGTAGTTCTTGCGCCTACCCATTCGTTAAAGGAAAACGTTTCGCCGGGCATCCACGTTTGTTCGTTCAGGCTTAAAAGAGCAGTTTTGATATTGTTTATTCTTCCTGCCGCAGAACTTGACGAAAGATAGGTGGTGTACTTGCCTACCAATTTATAATCGCCCTCGATATCGGAGCGTTTAATTCCCGGCTTGATAACGTCGGGATGAAGTGTCAGTTCAAGGTTCTGCTTCGGTTCGGAAAGCAATGCGCAGATTTCCTTGTACGTTTTGTTAAGGTCAAGTTCAAGTCCGTCTGCTTCGTCGGTGTAGGTGTACTGTGGTGTTCCGCCCGAAAAATTTGCAGATACGAATGCATCTTTTTTCTCGATGTCAATCTCTTTTTTAATCTCTTTAAGTTTAGCAAGCAACGGCGCATGGTCTTTTATTACCATTGCCGAAACATCTATTTTCGAGCCGTTTTGAAGTGTTGCAAGCGCTTCTCTTTTTTCGTCTGCGGTACCTTTTCTGCCGACAAGAAGTGCTTTTTCAACTGCATAATTAACGTCCACCGTAAGGTTAAGTGCATCCTTATCTATTTCCCATTTTTTATCGCCGTAGGTTAAAGTCAGCGAATCAACACCTATGTGATAATCCACACAACCGTTAAGGAATTCCTTTGCTTCGTCGGCGGTCATTTCGCCAACGTCATACCCTGAAACGGTTACGCCACGAAGAATTTTGTCTGAGAAATATGCTTCATTATATGCAAGTGCATTTTCGTATTCCGCTTGGTATTTGTCGCTTTTATTCGTCTTTACCAAGAAAACCGTAAGTAATGCGGCGGCGGTAATTACGACTACGACAAGGCAAATCAGTCCTGTCACAATGTGATAGAACGTTCTGTCGTTTTCATAAAATTTTTCCTGTTGCCTATTCATTAAAACAAATACCTCAGTTAAATGAAATATAATATCCGCTTACATATCCCTCGGTACCGTCATCCGTGCGGATAAGATACCAGTCGTCACTTTTTTCAATAACCGTAACGTGTTCGCCCCGTTTAAGCACGCCGAGAATTTTATAAACCGTGCTGGGACCTTCACGCAGGTTTGCCGTTCCGCCCGTGAAAGCACTTGAAATAATCGCACTTCTTTCGCCGTCGGTCTGCGCCTCGGGGTCGGGAGTAGGTGACGGAGTAGGTGCGGGAGTTTTAAGTGCCTCTATTTCCTCCTTTGAAAGAGAAGGAGTTTTGGCGGGCACGTATTTATAATCGCCCTTGCGGGTAATGGAATCAACAAGCCATTTTCCGTTTTCGTACACGAGTTTTACCTTATAAACGCTGTCTTCCCATTGAGGAACGTTATAAAGTCCGTAAGCAAGAGCGTCTTTTTTTGACATTTGTGTAGTGTCGAGTTCGCCGCTCATTGAGAAAACTGCTTCTTTGACCGTAACGGTCTTATATTTTTGCCACGGGAACACGAACAAGTTGGAAAATTTGAACTTATGTCCGAAATTGGAAATAATATAAATGCTGTAATCATCCCTCAAAGCGGCATATTCCATACTTTGAAGATAGTTATACGAAAAGAATTCGGAACTGTCCTCAATGTCTTTTCCGAGAAGAATTACATCGAGGCGAGCCGCAAGAGCATCATTAAGCAGAAAATACACGTTTGACGTTTTCATACTTGACAGAAAAGCGCAGAAAACAAGGGCAATGACAATAAGAACAATGCCGACACGCGTAATAATATAGAACAGTGCTTTAGACAGTTTTTCCGAATTATTCTGCAAAGTAGACTCCCCCGTATAATTTTTACTATATTGTATCATACTTTCGCAAAAATGTACACAGATAAAAATATTATTTTTTATACGATTATATTTTAACTTTCAGTAAATAATATATAAAAAGGAGCCACAAAGTATGTTTAACATAGTTTTACGAACAACTTTTTTATTTTTCAGTTTACTGATAATGCTTCGGCTGATGGGAAAACGGCAAATAGGGCAACTTCAGCCGTACGAATTTGCGTTGACGCTTATAGCGGCAGATTTGGCAACCACGCCCATGTCGAACATAAATACTCCCTTAATGTGGGGAATTTTGCCGATATACGTTTTGCTGGGATTGGGACTTATTCTGTCGTATATTTCGCTTAAATCGGTAAAGGCAAGACGAATCATTTGCGGAAAGCCACGGCTTCTTATATACAAAGGCAAAATAACACAAGATTCGCTTTTCAAGGTCAGATACACGCTTAACGACCTGCTTGAACAACTGCGCAGTCAGGGAATATTCGACGTTTCGCAGGTGTATAATGCGGTTCTTGAAACAAACGGCGAATTAAGTGTGATACTCAAAAGTCAGTTTCGCCCTGCCGTTCCGCAGGACTTGAACATATCCCCCATTCAGGAAGAACTGACGCAAACGCTTGTAATGGACGGAAAAATTCAAAAGGAAAACATCGACAAAATGAATGTAACGGAAAAGAAACTTAAAACGAAAATAAAAGGAATGGGCTTTAACAGTGAAAAAGATATTCTGCTTATGACCTACGACGGAAGCAAAATATTCGTTCACGGTTACGGAAAAGACCCGAAGGTGGCTGAAGAAAAATGCGCAATATAATTACTGTGGGAATTTTGGTGCTTGCCTTTGCCTTTTTCGGAACTGTTTCCGATATATACTTAAAAAAATCCACCGACAAAATGATAGAAGATATCGAAAACATCAAAACGGTTGACGACGTGCGAAATCTCACCGACGAATGGGACAAATATTCTCAATTCGCCGAACTGATAATCGACCACGGTGAAATCGACCTGCTTAATCAAAATCTTTGGGCAATGGAAGTGGAAATCGAAAACGACACGGATGAATTTGAACGTTCACGAAAACTCGCAAAGGAAATGTTCAATCACATTAAGGAACGAAATACATTCGGTTGGAATAACGTTTTTTAAGAAAAAAGGCAGAGCAACGCTCTGCCTTAAATATTATTTAGCCGAATACGTGATTATTGTCAATGTTGTAGAAAATTACCGCAACCTGACAACGTTCCGCATTACCTTGGGGGTCAATGTACAAGCCCTGTTTTCCGCTGATAATGCCTTTTTCCAATGCCCAAATAACTGCCGTCTGCGCCCAATCGCTTACAGAATCAAAGTCGGAATATTTGTTTCTCCAATAATTTGCATTGGTTGTTACGCTTGTGTTTGCACCGATATAGTTTGCATAGCGATAAAAGAACAATACCAACTGTTCTCTTGTTACATTGTCACCTACACCGAACGTGCCGTTTTGATAGCCGGAAACAATTCCTTTTGAAGCACCCCAATTTACCGCAGTTGCATAATATCCGTTTGAGTCAACGTCGGAGAATTTACCTTTTCCCGAATATGCCCCGTAGCTTTCTTTGGAATATTTCGCTAAAGTAATCATGAAGTCCTGACGCTGAATGTTGTCGGAAAGTCCGAAATATCCGTTAGAATATCCGCTGAAAATGTTGTTATTCGAAACATATTCTATCGGTGCAAAGTACCACGCTGACGTGTCGGTAACATCGGGGAATATTGCCTTAACAGTTCTTACATATCCGCAAATATTACAGTTCAAATCATAAGTGTTGTCATACACGTGTTTTGCAGTGTCTTTTTTTGTTCCGCACACCGAGCATGTATGCCAATGCTGTGTGCCGTCTTTTGACCATACGGTTTGATATTTATGAGTTATTGTTCTTACATATCCGCAAACATTGCACGTTGTATCACAACTGTTATCATAGACATGGCTTGCAGTATCTTTTTTTGTTCCGCATACCGAGCAAGCATGCCAATGCTGTGTGCCGTCTTTTGACCATACTGTTTGATAACTATGTGTTGTCGTTCTTACATATCCGCAATCATTACATGTTGTGTCACACGCATTGTCGAAAACATGGTCATGTTCGTTCCATAAAGCATATAAAACAGCATCACTGTATATATCTGTACACAGATCATCAGCAAACGTTCCCGCTACACCTTCTCCCCATTTGTTTGAAGCACCGTAAATATATCTTTCACCTTCAATCCCTCCGCATGTTCCGTCGCCGTAATAGTGTTGAAAAACATATCCTTTTCGTGTTGGAATATCTATTTTAGTAATCTCATTTTTACAATCAGCATCAGAATAAAATTTATTCACACCGGCTTTGAAATACACTTTACTTATGCTGTTTGTTCCGCCCTGATTGTCAAGTGTTAAGCATATTGTATTTGGTTCCCACAGTGCATACAATGTTGCGTCATCATATATATCCTCACACAAATCCCTCGCAAAAGTTCCGTCCACCGTCGTGTTTGACGAAGCACCGTAAATATATCTTTCACCATCAGCCCCTCCGCATGTACCGTCACCATAGTAATGCTGGAATGTATAGCCTTTTCGTGTAGGAATATCTATTTTTGTTATCTCATTTTTGCAGTTAGGATCAGAATAAAACTTATTTATTCCCGCTTTGAAATAAATTTTACTTATACTGTTTGTTCCGCCACTATTATCAAGTGTCAGACAAATTGAGCCACTCTCTCCATTTACCGAATTATAATTCGTTGCATGATAAAATGTTGCAGATGTTCCGGACTTTTTGATTTTGTGATTATATGAAACGCCGCATTTAGCATCCCAGTTCGAGTCATACACATAATAATTTGTTGAATCTTCACTAATATATACAGCATAGTGCTGAGATCCATATCCATTATTCGTAAAATAAATAACATCCCCATATACTGGATTTTTTGTAGTGTTCCAACTTGAAAAGTGTGATCCAAAAACATACCATCCAACATAGCTTGCAAATGACCAACATGATGTACCATTAAATCCAGTTGATGCTCCGGACGGCAATCCTCCTCTCGCCGGAATATATTTTATATTACAATTGGTGCAGCCCATTTCCCAATACGTGCATGTGCCGCCATTTGCAGTAAAATATGATCCCGTGGGATATACTGCCAATACTTTATTGATTTTTGCCTGTACGCCGTTTGCCGCACTTACGGTAATGTTACTAAACGGAATTGCAGTTATGATCAATATAAATACAATGATCAATGAAATTGTTTTTTTCATTTTTACTTCTCCTCTCGAACATATACTTTAAAAGAATTATACTAAAATTTTCCTACACGTGACATTATATATGTAAATTGTTACTATGTCAAGATAAAATTACTAATATTATAGTATAATATTTTAAATAAAAGGAGTTGTTTTCTATGAATAGAATTAGGCAATTACGTGAAGAAAGAAATCTTCGACAAATTGACGTTTCAGCAGAAACCGGAATAGATCAGAAAACACTTTCCAACTACGAAACCGAAAAAACAAATCCCGACAGCTATGCATTGATTAAACTTGCGGATTTTTTCAATGTGAGTATAGATTACCTTGTATGTCACGAAGTGAAAGAAGATAATAAAAACGAAATAATTTTAAGGTTAAAAAAGGTTCAAAACGAGATAAATACGATTCTTCACAAAGCCGAAAAATAAAGCACCGAATTAGTTCGGTGCTTTTGATTTTGTTACATTTATTTTGCTTTTCTCATGGGTTTGAAAAGTTTTTTCAATGCGGGAATGGAGATAAGAACGAAGCATGAAATTGCGTCGATAAGGACGAACGAATTGTATGCCATACTGTAAAGGTAAACGGGTTGGAATGTTGCGTATTCGCCCCAGAAAACTATTCCTGCGATAACGTGGAAGGCATATCTTGCAACAACCGCCAAAAAAAAGCCGAGATACAGATTTACGTTTTCGTTTTTCGTTCTGAAAACGCCGGAAAGTGTTCCCAAGGCAACAAACGGGAAAATATAATCGAACGCAAACTGCAACGGTGAAAGGAAGTACAGTCCCTGCGTAAGCTGCAAAAGGAAATATACTATTCCCACAGCCGTTCCGTAAACGGGACCTGCCATATAACCGTACGCAAGAATAGGAAGCATACTTGCCGCAGTAATTGAGCCGCCCCGGGGAAGTTCGAACAGTTTCACAAACGAAAGCACGTATGCAAGTGCAACGCAAACTGCGCCGTAGGTCAGTTTTCTTGTATCCCACTTAAGTCCGCCGGTTTTCTTGTTTACGATTGCCATAACTATAAGCACAACCGCAACGGCTGCAATAATGCAGAGTGTGGGAACAAGTTTCATAAGTTTAAGATTTTCCCAAAATTCCTCCATTGAAACAAACGAGAGTATTGTAAACATAAAATCACCTTTCTTTTTTGAAAAATAAAACCGCATATCATAGGGATATGCGGAATACTTCCAAAAATACTTCCCTACGGTAGGATTATCTACACAGGTTAATGGGTTTAGTGCAAAAAAACACATTCTCAGCCAAAGTGGGCTCCCCAAGTAATATGCGATTTTTGTTGAACTCTCTCTTTTTCAACGGTAAAATAATATCACTAAAATATGTTGATGTCAACAAAAAAGTGTGTTATACTACATAATAATACATTAAGAAAAACGGAGAAAAATATGAGCAAATTCTTTGCGCTTATGGCTCGAATGAAATACATCGAGCGTTGGGGGCTTATGCGGTCTTCAAGAAAAGAAAATATTCAGGAACATTCCCTGCAAACGGCGATGATCGCCCATGCACTTGCGCTCTGCGGAAACAAGTTTTTCAACAAAAACTACGATGCAAATTCCATAGCGGTAAAGGCGATGTACCACGAGGCAAGCGAAATAATAACCGGCGATTTGCCTACTCCTATCAAGTACTACAACGACGAAATCAAAAAATCATACAAGGCAATAGAAGCCGTCGCCGTTGATAAAATTATCGGTCTGCTTCCCGAAGAACTTAAGGGTGAATATTCGCCCATTTTGGAAAACAGCGAGGAAGAAGAAAAGAAAATCGTCAAATATGCCGACAGAATCTGTGCTTATCTTAAATGCGTGGAAGAAGTAAATATGGGCAACCGGGAATTCACCGACGCAATGGAGTCCATTAAGAAAGACATAGATTCCGTTGATTCGCCGGAAGTAAAATACTTTATGGACAATTTTGTTTCGGCGTTCGACTTAACGCTTGACAAACTGAGGTAAATAATATGAAAACAGGTATTTCCACCGCATCAATGTACGGCAAAATGTACACGGAGGATGCTCTTGAATTTTATGCAAAAAACAACGTGGAATGTGCAGAGGTATTCCTTGCGACTTTTTCCGAATACACCGAAGAATTCGGAAAAACTTTATTAAGCAAAAAGGGTAACACCGAGGTATATTCCATACATACTTTGAACAGTCAGTTTGAAGGTCAGCTTTTTTCTCATTCCCGGCGACAGTATGACGATGCGGTCGAAGTGTTCCGAAGCGCACTTAACGTGGGAAAAATGCTGGGTGCAAAGGTTTACGTTATGCACGGTCCTCAGCAGATGAAATATACCAAATACGTTACCAACTATGAGTTTTTCGGCAAACGTACCGCAGAACTTTTCCGTATAGCTATGGAATACGGCATTACACTCACTTGGGAAAACGTTCATTGGGCACACTACAACCATCCGCAGTTCATGAAAAATCTTATGCCGTTCTGCAGTGAAAATATCGGCTGCACTCTTGACATAAAGCAAGCGGCTCAAAGCGATTGCACCGTTGATAAGTACATTCTCGATATGGGTGACAGAATTAAAAATATTCACGTTTTGGATATGGCGGAAGACGGGAAACTTGTGCTTCCGGGGCAGGGTTATTTTGACTATAAATCACTTGCCGAAAAAATTCCGTATTATGACGGACCTGTAATGATTGAGGTTTATGACGGTTCATTTACCGAGCCGATGCAGCTGATAGAAAGTTATAATTGGCTCAAAGAATTATTAAAATAGTTAAAGCAATGCAAATCAATCAAGTCCCGCTTGAAAGATTTGCATTGCTTTTTAATTGCTGAATTTGCAATATAGTTCAATATAACAATATAGTTATATTGACTTTGATGTTTCTTTATGATACGATTTATAAAAATTACTTATCAAGGAGATTTTCTATGACAAATTCATTCCCCCAATTCAGCTTCAAATACGGGAACGAACAGTTCAACAGTGAAATGAACGGTCAAATATCCGCTACCGTTTCAAAGTGTGATTTTGAAGAATTCAATGCCGTTTATTGGTATTTGAACTTTGAAAACAATTCCGATAAAAACAGTCTTCAGTTTTCCGAAATTTGGGACAGCGACATTCTGCTTTCCTTAAAAGGCGGACCTCGCAGGCACATTTCTTTCAGTCCTGCCGATGACGATACTTTTGTTGCGTCTTTCGGCGGAATGGTAGATTTTTCCGACTATATGCACGACGACGTTGTTTCTGCAACAGAGTTTGTTCCCCACCGTTACTACCTTAATGACAAGCTTGAATTTGCTAACAGAGGCGGCCGTTCTTCGGACATAACTACACCTTTTTTCAAGGTGGAAGCAGGAAATAAAGGTGCTATTGTTGCAATAGGATGGACGGGCGACTGGCGAGCAGAATTTTATTATGAAAACGGTTCTGTCCGTATGCGCACGGGACTTAAATTCGCAGATTTCTACCTTGAACCCGGTGAAAAACTTCGTACATCTTCTGTTCTTATTATGGAATACGATAAAAGCGAAGATTATATAAACAAATTCCGTCGTTTGATAAAAAATCATTTTTCGCACAAATCGGATATGGAAACGGGAAAAATAAACGACAGTATTTCCGACGGTATTCTTGCTTATGAGCTTTGGGGCGGACTTCCCTCAGAAGATATGATAAAGCGCATAAAAGCAAAGAAAAATGCAGGTGTTGAATATGAACATTGTTGGATAGATGCAGGTTGGTACGGCAACTGTACCGACTGTTTGGAATCTTTTACCGGTGATTGGGCACAGCACACCGGCGAATGGATTGTAAATAAGCGTGTTCATCCGAATGAAATGCTTGACGTTAAGGAAGCTCTTAACAAAGAGCATATTATGCTTTGGCTTGAACCCGAAAGAGCCATCAACACTACTCCCGTTGCAAAGGAGCATCCCGAATGGCTTCTTGTTCACCCTGACAAAAGTAATGCAAACTGCATTGTAAATTACGGCAATGAGGAAGCATTTAACTATATAGTCAATACCGTTTCCGACTATATCAAAAAATTTGATATGCGTTGCTTCCGTGAAGATTTTAACGTGGAACTGACAGAATACTTTGAGAAAAACGATGCCCCTTCTCGCCGTGGAATAACGGAAATCAAACATATTTTAGGTGTTTACCGTTTTTGGGACACATTGCGTGAACGTTTCCCCGACTTAATAATTGACAACTGTTCCTCCGGCGGCAGACGAATTGATATTGAAACGTTAAAGCGCACTTTCATATTCTTCAGAAGTGACTATCAATGTATGTTCGACGCTAACCCCGAAGTAATACAAATTTACAATACTAATGCTTCAACGCTTCTGCCTTATCAAGGATGCACCACAAAGGTAGTTAATGATTGGTACAATGCACGTTCCTGCTATGCATCAGGCTTCGGCGGAGCATTCAGCAGTACGCACAACTTGATTATGACAGAAAGTCAGCTTGCTTGGGAAAAGGCAGTTTTGGACGAATACAAGAGTATAAGACGTTATTATTCAAAGGATTTCTACAATCACGGGTCTAACGTTTACGACACCACGTCTTGGACGGTATGGCAGTATCATGACCCCGAAACTGACAGCGGAATTATTCTTGCATTCAGAAGAAGTGATTCTCCGTTCAGCCAAATGGAAATTACTCCTAAAGGAATTGACGGCACATATATTGCAGAAAATGCGGATACAAAAGAAGAATTCAAGTTTGATAAGAACATAACGTTAAACATCGGTACAAAACGCACAAGCTGCCTGATAAGATACCGTAAAGGGGAATAAAATGAAACACGTACCGCTGAAGTTTGAAGAATTGACCGCAAGTCAAAAAATCGGAATGTCACTTATGGGTGCAGGCGGAAGTCCGGGATTTAAGCAGTTTGCTTATGCCCTTGAAAAAATCAAAAAGCGTGAATTAGGTACTGTTTGGGTTATCAGTGATCAGTACGATGCACCGCAATTCTACTGTGAACACATCAAGCAAATTCACGAAATGGCTGATTACCCCGTGCTTGTAATTATGGATGCCGAACGTGGCTTCGGTGAATTCAAGATCGGCAGACAAATGGCGTTAGGATATGCGGACGATGTTGACCTTACGTACCGTTTCGCCCGTGCCGTTGGCGCAAGAGCAAGAGAAGACGGCTACAACGGTATATGCAGTCCCATTCTTGACCCGGGCGGACCGGATATTCTTTACCCCACAAGATCGTTCAATCTTGACAAGGAAGGAATTCTCCGTCACGGCAGAGCATATATTCAAGGTCTGCACGATGCGGGCGTGCTTGCTATCGTAAAGCATTTTCCGTCGTTGGGTTCAAAGCGTGACACTCATCTCTTTGAAGGTCACTGTGACCTGACCGAAGAAGAAATTATAAATACAAATCTTTATCCCTATATTCAGCTTTGCAGAGAAGGTCTTGTGGACGGAATAATGACGGGGCATTCCGTGGCGTACAGCATTGATCCGGAAAATCCCGCCACGTTCTCGGAAAAAGTAATGAATATAATAAAAGACACCGGCTATGACGGATTTATTATTACCGACGATATGTCAATGCTCGGAATTTGTGCAAAGTACGGCACCGAACGGTTCAGTAAAAGTGTCGAAGCAGGTGCGGATATTATTCTTGAATGGAATACCGAGGATGCTGAAAAGGAAATAAGCCGTGCATACAATGCAGGCACTATTTCCCCCGAAAGAATAGACGACGTGGCAAAACGCATTATCCGTGCGCAGGAAAAAATCGCAAAACTTACTCCGTACGAACTGACCGAAAAGGATCTCTGTGTTGCCGACGAAGTAAACAGACGGAGCATCTGTGAGATAACAAAAGAAAACGTTTTACCGTCCATTTCGCAGGACGGAAAGCACTTATTCGTTCTTATGGTTGAACAGAATACTGATTTTTCCGCCGCCAAAAGTGCTACCGCTATTGTTGAACAAGGCGGTTGGATGAATCCGCCTGTACTTTGCGAACATATTAAAAACCGTTTTCCTGCCTCGGATGTCATTACGGTAAAGGAATTCCCCGATAGAATAGAAATGTGCAATGCGGTTCACGAAGCACTGAATTACGAAGATACCGTACTTATATATTTCAGCAACTGGCAAAGCTATGTGGGCGGCGAAAGTTTCACACCGAGAATTATTGCTCTTGCTGAATCTCTTTTTGAAGCAAAACGGGCAAACACCCTTGTTTATTACGGCAACCCGAATTTGCTTAAGCAATTACCCGATTTCCCGCGAATTATCGCCGGCTGCAACAATGAAGCAAATACAAAATACTGTATTGACGTGCTTGCAGGTCTAATTCCGGCAGAA
Source organism: Clostridia bacterium (assembly GCA_045600705.1). Classification (GTDB taxonomy): domain Bacteria; phylum Bacillota; class Clostridia; order Christensenellales; family QALW01; genus UMGS1322. The sequence continues at coordinate 36,400 of JAZRYL010000063.1, forward strand.
GGCAAACTGCCTTATCCTATAAGATAAAAAACGAAAAAGCAGGAAGCGATTAGCCTTCCTGCTTTATTATTTTTTCGTAAACGATACGGGGTTCTCCGTTATCTATGTAAATTATTCCACGTTCGGAAAAGCCCTGCTTTATGACCGCATTCTGCATTACCGTATTATTAAAATGCGTATCTATTCGCAAATGCTTTATTTTTTTTGACGAAAACTCCACCGCTTCGTGAAGCACACCCTTGTGTGTTCCGCTTGAAGCAATTCGGTGTATGGTTCCGTATTCGCTTCTGTCAAGCCACGATCCCTCAATGTAGTTATACGTTGGATCTTCACCGATGTACAAATAAAAAACGCCGTATATTTCATTTTCATCGTACATAACGAACAAAGAATTTTTATCTATATCTTTTTCAAGTGTTTCCGTTTCGGGGTACGCACCTGCCCACTGAGTAGGATTTCCCGTATCTATCATAAACTGTTTGGCAATTAAGTAGATTTCCCCTATTCTCGGCAAATCGCTTTTTTCGGCATTCCGTATCATTTAAGTTTTTCCTTCAAATAATTCATATAGTAATTCCAGTCATTGCGTGAGAAGAAATGTGCGCCGTGACGAAGATGGTAATGTATATCTCCCTCGTCGAAGTGTTCATATACCTCGGCAGGAGTTTCTTTTCCCACGTATCCGGCCTTGCCGTAAAGTTTCCACGCAGGAGATGCGCCCATGCAGGAAAGTTGTTCGGAATACTGATCTGCCCAATCATCCTGACTCGCACTGCCCACAAGAACCATTCTCGGAGCAAGCAAACTTAACAAATAATGTTGGTCAAAGGGACGAGCGTCGGGATTTCCGGCAAACTGGAAATAGTTTTCGCAGAACCAATACGGGAACACCTTTGTAATAATTTCAATCGTTTCCGCACCCTCGTGCTTAATTCTTTCGTAAGCCGCACCCGAGCAACCTGAATCGTTTGAAATCGCAAAATCAAATCTTTCGTCCTGCGCACCGCACCAAAGGGCGGTTTTTCCTAAGCGTGAATGTCCGATAACACCGATTTTCCCCACTTCCTCACGGGTAAGAAGATAGTCGGTAAGTCGGCTTGCGGCAAATGCCCACATTCCGATTTTACCCCAATCCGTCTTGTCGTTTCTCCGTGAAAACATACCTGCAAGTTTATCGGTAAAATCTCCGTTATCATTGGTAATATCGTTAAAATGAATTATCGCAACGGCAAAACCGTTATCAATGATTTCTTCTACGGGACAGTACATATCGAACTTATCCGGTCGGAAATTAAGCATTACAAACGTTGTGACTTTCTTTTGTTCAAAAGGTCTGAAATAATGTGCAGGAAATGAAAAGTCGCCTTTTTCCGTGGGGAATGTTATCTGCAATTTTTCATACGTCCAGTGTCCCACGTTTTGACGGTTACTGCATTCAAGCACTTTTCCAACGGTTTCCCCCTGCTTTTCGGGAGTATATCCGTATTCGTATTTTTGCAGAATATCAAGTATTTCAAGTCTGCGTTTGCGCCAATCCTCGGTATTTTCAACTTTTGTGCCATTCTCAAATGTGAGTAAATCGGGTAAAAATTCCATTTTAATTTCTCCTTTTTATCAGTAAATATTACAGTAATTCAGTAATTGCTTCCGCTACCGTTTGTGCAAGCATAGAAGCACCGATTTCGTCATAATGCACACCGTCAGAATGATGCTTCGGCAAAATCGGCTTCGCCGTTGAATACAAATCACATATTTTAACGTCGAGCGGTTCAAGAACTTCTATTGCGGTTTTATTATATTTTTCGATATCGGAATTTCTGCGCAAAAAATCCTTGCCGAACAATTCCTCCAAAACGGGTGTTGTCAGTGCAAAAATTATTTTTGCATTGGGAAAAACCGTGTTTATTCTTTTCTTTAATCTGACAAGCATTTCACCGTACTGCTCCACGGGTATCAGCGGTTCATCACCGAGTATTCTTACAATCTCCCACAGTCCGTTATTCCAGAATACAACGTCAACGTCCTCTCCCACATTCAGGTTTTTTGCCCAATCGTGCAGATATCTTAACGAATACTGAACAAATCTGCAATTATCGTCGGGTTGAAAGACTTCCGCCTTATCCTTAAGCAATTCGGGAACGTAATAGCCGTAGCCGATTTCTCTTTTGCCGTGTGCGCCGTATCGGATTGAATCTCCTATAAGAAAAACCTTTTTCATTATTACTCCTTTAATTTTACTCAAAAACTTTTCCGCCGATAACGGTCATTTCAACGTTGAGTTCATCAAGAACAATAAAGTCTGCATCGTATCCAACTTGAATTTTACCTTTTTTAATATTAAGCATTTCAGCGGGAGTCTGAGACGCCATACGGAACGCATCGTCTTCGGGAATACCGAATTCTATGGCTTTTTTAACGCACATCATAAGGTTTGACGTGCTTCCTGCAATCGTTCCGTCAAAAAGACGTGCTTCGTTATTTTCGACCTTGATCATTTGTCCGCCGAATTCAAATACGCCGTCACCGAGTCCCGATGCACGGAGTGAATCGCTTATCAGCACCATTCTGTCTGCGCCGAAGGTCTTATAAAGCATATAAACAGAACTTCTTCTCATATGAAGTCCGTCACTTATTACCTGCGCATAAATATGCTCGTCAATAGCGGCGCCAATAACGCCGGGTGCCGTATGAACAAACGGAGTCATTGCGTTAAACGTATGTGTAAGACAGTTTGCGCCGTTATGAATTGCTTCCATGGTGCAATCGTAATCCGCCACGGTGTGTCCTATGCAAATAACACAGTCGGACTTTTGACTGCATTCACGGATAAATTCCATTGCGCCGTCAATTTCGGGAGCAATAGTAATAAGTCTGACGTTCTTTAATTTTGCAAAGTCTTTATATTCAGGTCTGATAATATATTTTTCGTTCTGTGCGCCCTTTTTCGCTTTTGAAATGTACGGACCTTCCATGTGGAAGCCTAAAATATTTGCGCCGATATTTTCGGGAATTTCCGCATTTATTACGGACTCAATAAGGTCCATTCCCATAGTCATGGTCGTGGGACAGAATGAAGTAATTCCGCATTTAGCCTGATGACGTGACATTTCAACAAGTCCGTCACCGTCCATAGTGTCATGGTCAACGCATCCGTGTGTGTGAATGTCGATAAGTCCCGCACGAACTTTTTTACCTTTAAGGTCTATCCCGTCGCCGTCAAATTTCCCGATAGCGGCTATTTTGCCGTCTTCAACAAGAATATCGTAAAGACCTCCGTCCTTCGGTCCACGGTTAAGCTTTGCATTTTTATAAATTGTTGTCATATTTGCCTCATTTTTCCGAAATGCTTAAATACCCTCAATTTTGCTTTCGTACAAATCTTTGGTAATAACCATTTCTGCATTAGGATGATTTTGTAAGAATGAAGCGGGTGCAAAACGTGTTTGCTCTTCCAAAGCGATTTTGCGCATAATTCCCCACTGCCAATCGCAGTACAGATATACCTTGAACATTTCTGCACTAAGCAATTGCTTCATACCTAATGTTATACACTTTTTTGGAAAAATGTCAAGTGCGCCGTGAAGTTTTCCGCATCCGTTGCGCACAATAGTTTCCCTTGTGATATTAAGAACTCTTGTTCCGATATTCTTAAATTCTTCATCGGTAATATTATCGGATTTCTCCGGCGGTTCATTGAATGCGATATGTCCGTTTATTCCCACGCCCGTTAAAACGCAGTCGATTTTTCTGCTTGCTATAAGCTCGTCAATTTCTTTTTCCTTACCGGGGCAGGGAAATACTCTTGCACTTTCGGGCATAACAAGATCGCTTCTTATTTTTGAATAAAGCATATTATCCATTGTCTGCTTAAACGAAAGAGGATTTTCGTAGGCAATAAGTGAATTGTCTTCTTCAATGTACTCGTCCATATTGATGAACATTGTGTTTTTAAGCGAAATATTTTCGCTGTTTACGATATCGGCAAGATACGGATACTGACCTATGGGACCTACGGGACAAATAATCGTGGACGGCTTATTTTCTTTATTGTTTTTGATAATAACATCAGCCATAATTCTTGCGATTTCTCTGTGCATAAGGTCTTGATTTTCCATTATTCTTACGGGGATTTTGGAATTTTTTACAAATTCTTCTTTTGAACATGTATAAGTGTTTGTAAACATATTATTTTACTCCTAATCTTTCTATTGTTATTTCGGCAGGTGAACGGTTAATTCCCTGCATATCTATTATTTCTTTGGTAAGGAACAGTTCGTAATTTGCCTTTTCGTAATCAATCTTGCACAAATCCGAAATAATTCTTGTGGCACGGTCAATAAGCTTCTTGTTTGAAATATTGATGCATACCATATAGTTCCCACGAATTTTCAACATTCTTGCCATTGTTCCCGTTGACATAATGTTAAACGAAAGCTTCATCGCAAGATGTTCAAAGATCTTCATTCTTGCGGAATATTTTGAAATATCGACACCGTAAAGCGGTGAAAACGTACTTATGTTGTTGAATTTCAGTGCAATTTCTCTGTATTCGCCGCAGGGCGCTTCGGTCAAATCCACCCAAGTTGCAAGACTTTCGCCCTGCTCTCTTTCGGGATCGGGTTCGTTACCTATTTGAAATTCATAAAGTGCTTCAAGGTCAATTTTGGGAATTTTCTTCGTGTCTTCCGTGGAAATTCCGATTTTTTCGTATTCCTCCGCCGTTTTGTCTATGCATCGGGGAGTTCTGCCAAAGCACTTTTTCCAAGCTGAAACCGTATCAACGCATGGATTTTTTACAAATGCCCACGAAAGCGGTAAATCCTTTCTTGACTGCGGTCTGAAATGCGGAACTGTAAACGTGGGTCCTCGTTCCGTAGTATCCGCAAGCACGTCAAGAAGATATTCGTCCGCAAAATAAGTTACGTGGCCGTGAGCATTATACAGTTTTTCTTCATTTTCAATCTGTGCCGCAATTCTGTTTACGCTTTCTTCCGCAAGAAGTTCAGCCACACAGTTTTTGAAAATGCCCGCATATTCTTTTTTATCCGGCTTTTCCCCGAGCATTGAAGCAAGTGTCATTTCAAGTGCAACGGAAATTGCCGCCTGCTCTAAGCTTGACGACTGCATTCTTGTTGAGCCCGTAACCGCCATTCCGCCGCAGGGAAAATACAAGTTTCTGCAATTTTCGTGACCGTAAACAATTTTTGCACGTTCAAGCTTGTTTATTATGCTTTCGGGTTTAGTGCATACCACCATATAAACCTTTGCACCAACATTCAAAGCGTAACTTGCCGTGCCTAAAACAGATGTGGTTTCACCCGTTGCGGTAACACCGATAAGCAAATCGCCTTTTTTCACCGGAACTTCCTGTGCTTGCTTTGCCCCAAGTTGTATATAATCCTCAAATGACTCAACTGAACGAATTATTGCATAATCGCCGCCTGTCATCAGTGAAATTACATTATCTGCATATTTGTTCAACTGTGAATATTTACTTATTGCCTCTCGCCAAGAGCTTTCTATGCGCATTGCAAGGCGTCCCGTTGAGCCGCAGCCGGAAATAACTATTTTATTTCCCGCAAGCAACGTTTCCTTTACAGTTTGATAAAACAAATCAAATTCATTGCTCATAACCGTATTAAAGAAAACGTCGGAAACAAATCTGTCCGCTTCAAGAAGCATTTTCACCCCCTGCTTTGTGTCTTTAACAAACGTCTCGCCGAGAGTTGTCGTTATAGGGTTCGGTTGTTCCGACTCTACAAAGCCGAGCCGATACTGTTGTTCTTCTTTTAAGAATTTATCCGATTTTTGTTTTGCTATTTCTTCGATATTCATTTGTCCACCACCTTAACTACATTATTATACACTCTGTTTTTCAAATATACAATGGACAAATCTACTATCTTGTTGCACAATTCTATACAAAAACAGTCGGGAGTAATCCTCCCGACCGATAGCCGTATTTATAATCAAAGTGACTCTTTTAACACGTGGAAAATTCTGTCCGAAATTTCTTCCATACCCACATCGCCGGGGTGAATACCAACTGCACGGTTTTCAAATCTTTCCTTTGCCATATACTTGTCGTTTATACCCAAGTCGGCAAGGTAAATAAAACTCCAGCAATTCTGTTCTGCAAGATCAAGAATTATCTTATCTCTTTCCCCTGCCGCCCAGAATGCAGACGTTACTATGATCTTTGCTTTTCCGCTTTTGTTCATTCTGTCAAGAAGATTTTTATATCCTGCGGCAAAATCGTGATTTTGAAGTTCTTCAGGTCTAACGTTTTCCACCGCACGCATAACGATAATATCCGGGTTGTATGCAAGTGCATCCTTGTAATTATCGTCTATTACCTGATCGTTCCAAAATTCTCTTTCCCACAGAGAAACCTGCGCAACAAGGAACGATGCATTCGGATCGATTTCCCAAACCTTTGCCATAGTTCTGTGAACGTAGTCCTTGTCAACACTTGTTGCCGCCATTCCCCAATCGCCGTACCAACCGATACTTTCGTTAACGCCGTGTCTTGTAATTGAATTGCCTAAGAAAAGTATTCTTTTACCCGTTCCCTCTTTGCCGAAAACGCTTTTATCTTTTGAAAGCTGATTGCTTGATGGAACTGTATTTTCGTTTATATTTGCCATAAAAAAACTCCTTTACTGTTTATTTTTTTATTATACAGCAAAGGAGTTTTGAAAGTCAAGTTAATTCAGCAAAACAGTCATATAATTAAGCACCGTTGCAAATATTAGCCATGCTATCTGCGGCAAAAGGACCAGCGCCCCAGCCTTACTGACGGAATACATTTTTCTGACTGTTAAATACGTTGCCACAAGGTAAATGACTATAAATAAGAAAGCTATCACCGGCAAATGCAAAGTAAAATAGAACAGACACCACAAAACGTTGCAAGCCGCCTGCAAGGCAAAAAGCAAATACGTTGTTGCATCTGCACCGTGAATCATTGCAAGCGCAAGTGAAACGGCGAACAAAATGTAAAGAATGCTCCAACCGATCATAAAAACTATGGGCGGCGGCTGAATAGCAGGCTGCACAAGACTTTGGTACCACTCGCTTTTAGTGTCGGTAAAGATAAGAGCCAATCCTGCAAATATGGCGGTAAGTAATACGGATAAAAGCGAACTGTCAATAATTTTCTTTTTCATAAAAAACACCTCAAAAAGAGTATATGTCTTTTCAAGGTGTTTTATACAAAAACTATCTTACGCCGTAGAGAAGTTCACCGATAGACGGATACGGCCAATAATCCGACGAAGTGAGCATTTCAAGCTTATCAACATTTTTTCTTAAATCATTCATAAGCGGAATGACTTGATCTTTACAGAAGAAAGCTCTTTCCTTATTATCGGAAATATGCTTCATTTTTTCTATATCGTCGCCTAATGACTGAAGAATTCTGTACGAATTAAGAATATAACACGATATCTTTTCGGCAGTTTCTTCCTCATAGGAACAGTCAATGGAATCGGAAAGTTTTTTCTTTGAAAGTGCCGTATTCACAAGTTGTCCCGAATACTCGCTTACTGCGGGAAGAATATCCTTGCTTGCCATATTGAACATGGTTCTTGCTTCAATATTTATAAGTTTATTATAATTATCAAGCATTATTTCGTATCTTGATTCCATTTCTTCACGGCTGAAAACCTTATGTGAAGTAAACAGTTCAATATTCTTTTTGTCAAGCAAATGAACGATTGCTTCGGGCGTTGTACGGTAATTTGAAAGTCCTCTTTTTTCGGCTTCCTCCACCCACGCACTGTCATATCCGTTACCGTTAAAGATAATTCTCTTATGTTCCTTTATCGTTTCACGGATAAGGTCGTTAAGTTCCGATTCAAAGTTATCGGCTTGCTCAAGTCTGTCTGCAAACTGTCTTAAACTTTCCGCAACGGCAGTATTGATAACAATATTCGGGTCGGAAACAGATGCGCTTGAACCGAGCATACGGAATTCAAACTTATTTCCCGTAAATGCAAACGGACTTGTTCTGTTTCTGTCCGAAGTATCACGTGAAAATCTCGGCAAAACGTGAACACCGATTTTGATTTGTTCTTTTTCCTTGGCATCGTACTGTTTTCCGCTTTCGATAGCGTCAAGAATAGCGTTAAGTTCATCGCCCAAGAACATTGAAACGATTGCCGGCGGCGCTTCATTTGCACCGAGTCTGTGGTCGTTTCCTGCCGATGCAACCGAAATTCTCAAAAGGTCCTGATAGTCGTCAACCGCCTTGATTACCGCACAAAGGAACAGCAAGAACTGTGCATTTTCATAAGGTGTCGCCCCCGGATTAAGCAAATTTACACCCGTATCGGTGGAAATCGACCAGTTGTTATGCTTGCCGCTTCCGTTTACACCCTCAAAAGGCTTTTCGTGTAAAAGGCACACCATATCGTGTTCACGGGCAATTTTCTGCATAAGCTCCATGGTAAGCTGATTATGGTCTACCGCAACGTTCGCCGTTGTGAAAATAGGTGCAAGCTCGTGCTGAGCAGGAGCTGCCTCATTATGCTCCGTTTTGGCAAGAACGCCCATTTTCCACAGTTCGTTGTCAAGGTCCTTCATGAACTGATGAACTCTCGGCTTAATTGAACCGAAATAATGGTCATCCATTTCCTGCCCTTTTGACGGCATTGCACCGAACAGTGTTCTGCCGGTGTAAATAAGGTCTTTTCTCTTATCAAAAAGTTCCCTCGGAATCAAAAAATATTCCTGCTCAGGTCCCACGGTAGTTTTTATTCCGTTAGCATTGCTTCCGAAAAGTTTAAGCACGCGCATCGCCTGCTTATCGAGAGTTTCCATTGAACGCAAAAGCGGAGTTTTTTTATCAAGTGCCTGACCGCCGTAAGAGCAGAACGCAGTAGGAATACAAAGCACGCCGTCTTTAATAAATGCGTATGACGTAGGGTCCCACGCCGTATAGCCTCTTGCTTCGAAGGTGGCACGGAGACCGCCGTTAGGAAAACTTGAAGCGTCCGGTTCGCCTTGAATAAGTTCTTTTCCGGAAAACTCCATAATAACTTTTCCGTTTCCCACGGGCGAAATAAAACTGTCGTGTTTTTCGGCAGTTATGCCGGTCATAGGTTGAAACCAATGGGTAAAATGAGTTGCGCCCTTTTCGATAGCCCAATCCTTCATTGCAGAGGCAACCGCATTTGCTATTTCCACATTAAGATGATGTCCGTGCTTAACTGTCCATTGGAGTTTTTCGTACACCTCTTCCGAAAGACGCTGTCGCATTACATCATCATTAAAAACATTTGATGCAAAAATAGCCGTAACCGAACCCATAAAAACACCTCTCTGACAAAATAAATATATCTAATTATATTGAACAGAACACTATTTGTCAATCATATTCGGCTTGGTTTCAATTTTTATTCGTTATTGTATATACATATACAAAAAGCAATCCCTTATAAATCGTCTGCATCCTGCACGGGTCTATCGCCTTTTTTGCCCATTCCCGTGTAACTGCCGAGAACATCGGACGGAATTTCGCTTTTATTTGTTGTTTTTCGTGTTTTTTTATTATTATTTTTCATATAACTCACCTCGAAATAAAAAATTCCTTTATATTTTTCGCAAAATATGATACAATTATAACAGTATTTTTTCGGAGGTTTTTATGGAACAGAAAAAAATAAGCGAATTGCAGGAAAACGACAGTTTTGAAGGATTTTTACTTGTGCGCTCGTTCAATGTAAAAACGGGACAGACGGGTAAAAGTTACGTGGATTTAACACTCTCGGATCAGACGGGCGAAATAAATGCAAAAATTTGGAATTACATTGAAGAACAGTTTGTGAATTACAAACCCAATATTTTAATTAAAGTGCGCGGTGTTGTAAATTTATGGATGAATTCCCTTCAGCTTAAAATTGAAAGGGTACGTCTTGCAACGGAGAACGACCCGGTTTCGATAAATGATTTTGTTCCCTCTGCACCTAAAAGCGGTGAGGAAATGATGTCAATTCTAAAAGGTTACATTGACAGAATTTCCAAGCAGGATATAAAAGATATTGTAAATTATGTGGTAAATAAACTGTACGATAAAATAATGTATTATCCGGCAGCGCAGTCAAATCACCACTCGGTGCGCTGCGGACTTTTGTACCACACCACCACAATGCTTGCTTCCGCCGAAGCAATGTGCAAAATTTACACCGAACTTGATTCCGATTGGCTTTACGCAGGTGTAATTCTTCACGATATTGAAAAAACGGAAGAAATGGATTCTTCCGAATTGGGACTTGTTTCCGATTACACAAGGAAAGGCTTACTGTTAGGGCATATAATACAAGGTCCGCTTGTTATTGCCGAAGCAGGAAAAGCGGTCAATGCAAATGAACAAACCGTGGTTCTGTTACAGCACATGCTGATATCACATCACTATGAGCCGGAATTCGGCGCAGTAAAGCGTCCCATGTTCCCCGAAGCGGAAATGCTTCACTATCTTGATATGATAGATGCAAGAATGTTCGATTTCAGGAAAGCGCTTTCGGAGGTAAACGAGGGCGGATTTTCCGAGAAGCAATGGTTGCTCAACAACCGCCGTCTGTACAAGAAAATCACAACAGAGGAATAAAGCAAATCCCTCCGCAATATATTGTTGCGGAGGGATTTTTTATGGAATTTAATAATGATGAAATAAAACTTGCTTACGACAGTTGGCAACAGTCGATAACTTTGTTCAACTACGCGGTAACAAAGGAAGAAGTAGATTTTGCCGTTTTCAATATGGAAGCAAAACGCAAGCATTATTTCAACTTGCTTTCGGAAGCAAAAGAGGGTTTTGAGGAAAAAAGCGAATAATTTTATTTTCTCTTTTCTCTGAAAAAATCGGAAAGAATTTTTCCGCAATCATCTTCCATTACGCCGCCGAGTATTTCCGCCCGATGGTTGAACCGCACATCATTGCACAAATGGTAAAGTGTGGTACAACATCCTGCCTTTTGGTCGTACGCACCAAACACAACACGGTCGATACGTGAATTAACTATCAGTCCCGAACACATTGGGCAAGGTTCAAGAGTAACATAAAGCGTACATCCCGAAAGTCGCCACGAAGAAAGTTTTTTTGAAGCATTTTTCATGGCTATCAGTTCTGCGTGAGCGGTGGGGTCTTTATCCGTTTCACGACGGTTGTGCCCCCGTGAAATTATTTTTCCGTCCTTGACCACAACTGCGCCAACGGGAACTTCGCCGTTTTTATATGCTACTCTTGCCTGCATGAGGGCTTTTTCCATAAAATAATAATCGTCTTTTTCCATTAGTCAATTATCTCGTAATCGGTTGAACCGTTTCCTTCGGCAGCGAGGAATAAGGGTGCAGTGGAAAGTGCATTCCACATACTTTGAACGTCATTTTTGGTGTATGGTGTATTTTCGCCCATCATAACGGTAAAGCCGGGTCTGTCAAACTCATAGATGAACCACTGTGCAAGATTTACCGTAATACAGAAATCTCTGTTGGGACCGTTGGAAATAATGGTAAATCCCGTGTTGTCGGAAAGTCCGCTTGCAAGATCTCTTGAAACCTGCGCACTGATGTTCTGTCCGAACGACCAGTCAACAAGATTTCCCTTGCCCGCATATTGAGTTGCCGTTTCGAAGTTCACCTTGTGGCAAAGGTCCCTTATTGCCTTGGCTTCGTTTGTTTCAAATTCTTCCCCCGGGAAGTTCTTTGAAGCAGGCTGTGAAGAAAGCGTTGATGAAACAATAAAACTGTTTCCGAAATTGATTGAAACGTCTATTCCCTGTCCGTTTGCGTTCCAAAGTGAATAATCGTTTTCTTTCATAAGCCCGTTTTCGGCAGAATACTTGGCTATTTGTTCAACGGATTGTCTGTACTGTTCGGGAACGGAAGCAAGTCCGTTTATGCTGAGTTCTATTCCGTCAGGGTTAAGCATCGGAACAAAATATACCTGACAAACATTGAAAATTTCTGCATATTTTCTTCCGTGGAATGTACTTGCAGTATCGGCAAGATATGTTTCAATCTGCTTCATCATTACAAGAGCGTTATCGTGTTCGCTTCCGTTCACACCTGAAACAACAAGCATTTTTCTTGAAGCATTGTCATTTCCCACCTTGAAGCACACGATATCTCTGCCGAAAAGCGTTGTGCCGATAACTTCTTTTTGAATTCCGTATTTTTCAACAAGTGCATTGCCGTTTTGAAGCATTTTTTCATAGGTGTAATTGTAATATGTTGCTTCCTGCTTGCCGCTTTCCTGCTGACTGTTGCCCTGCTGACCGTTTTCCTGCTGAGTCGTTCCGTTATTCTGTCCGGGTTGTTTTGCATCTGTTCCGCCGGTCTTGTTTTCGTCTGTTTTGCCGTCAGCACCGTTTTCTTCCGTCTTACCGGTTTCGTTTGTCGTTTCTACCGTGCTGACAGAGTGATCGTCATTTTCTTCTCCGTTTGAAAAGGGAACGATTTCTCCTAAACTGTCTATAAGTTTTTCCTGCTCCCCTGCATCGGTTACGGGTTTCTTTTTGTTCACCGTGATCAGAATTCCGGTAACCGCAATAGCGATCACAACTACCGTCGCCACAAGAATAATAACTGTTTTCTTACTTAACTTCATTGCTTTTTTCCTTTCATTTATGATACGGTTCTTTATTTATGATTTTATACCCACGGTATATTTGTTCTATAAGTACGCATCTCGCCATAGAATGAGTGTACGTCATATCCGACAGTGACAAAACGTAATTTGCTCTTTTAAGTGCTTCCGGCGGAAATCCAAGTGAACCGCCCAAAATAAAAACGGTGTTTTTGTTCATCTGCCATTGCTCGATTTTTTCCGCAAAAGCGACGCTTGAAAGTTTTTTCCCCGTTGAATCAAGTGCAATAATAAAATCGTTATCGCTTATTTTTTTCAGAATTTTCTCCCATTCGGCAAGCTGAACTCCTCTTTTTTGTGCTTCCGAAAGTTTTTCGGGAGCCTGCTCGTCCTGAACCTCGATAACCTCAAACTTGCAATATCGGGAAAGCCGTTTTTCAAATTCCGTTTGAATTTCGGAATACATTTTTTGAATTTTGCCTACCGCAATTATCTTAACGCTCATAAACTGCCTTTCCATGTAATTACGGCAGAGAGCAAATTAACAACTGCGAAGAACACCCAACATATAATAAGTGCCACCTTTTCGCCTGCATTTTCCTTTGCCATAAGTGAAACATTGTCCATTTCGGAAACGATTTTAGCTCCGTATTTCTTTTCGTTGCGCTTCAATGTGTAAATAATGAATGCCGCCAAACTGATAAATCCGATAAACGGCAAAATTCTTATGGCAACAATGTAATACAGATACTGATTTGGTTCCGCAATTTGTTTATAAACGGCATATACGGGCGGATACGAAAGTATCGCCGAAAAAAGATTAAGTGTAAAATGCACCGTTGCGCCTGCAAAAAGCGAATCGGAAATCATTGTTACCGTTCCGACGATTCCGCCGATGATAAGTGCGTAAACGAACTGAGTTGCATTTCCGTGCATAATTGAAAAGGTCACAGATGAAATAACTACCGCACCCGCCTTTGACGACCTTTCAAAACTGCGCATTACCATTCCTCGGAAGAAAATTTCTTCGCACATGGCAGGAAGCATAGCCACAACGAATATTTCGAAAATAAGTTGTGAGATGCTGCCGGCTTCTTTTAAGTTCGAAGCATCGGAATGAGTGCCGAAAATACTGTCAAGTTGCATTACGAAAGTACTGTTGATAGCCTGTGCCGCAAAGAATACACCTATGCTTGTAATCACAAGCAAAAGTATTTGCAGGGGATTTATTGCTTTTTTCATTCTGACGGTAGCAAAGAAATCCTTGCGGAATGCGGCAAGAATTATCAAAGGAATTATCAGTACCGCACAAAATTGGGAAATAATTCCCAAAAACATATTAGCGCCGAATTCCGATGTAAATTTTTGCGCATAATCTACGCCAAGCAAAATCATAATCACAATTACTGCGGCGTTAGCAAACATCTGCATAATTGCACATCCGAGCATTGCTTGCCATTTTTTAGGAAATCTCTTATTATCGTATTCCGCTTTATCAATAGAAATCATTTTTTGTTCCATAACCAAACTCCAAACAGTGAACAAATACATTATTTATAATTATACCATAAATATGTTTTGATTGCACTACTTTTTTCAAAAATTTTGCGCTTGACAATATTATTTATTTATTTTATACTGAATTCGCTTTTTGTATTTCATAAAACATTTTATATCATATTTAATAAAAAAATCAATTTTAAGGAAGAAATCAATGAATATCACCGATTTTTCGTCAATGAAACTTTCCGAACTGAAAGAATTTGCCGCCATTGCAGGCATAACTTTGCCCGGCGGTGCAAGGAAAGCGGAAATCATCGCTATTTTAGAAGAAAAACAAAATCAGGCAGTTAAGGACGAAAAGGTTGACGAAAATCAGCCGCTCGTCATTGAAGAAATCAAAGAAGAAGTTCAGCAGGAACGTGTAAATCCTGCTGTACCGGATATGCTTTCCGCCGGCGGCTGCGGCGACTGTTGCGGCGTGCTTGAAATTCATCCCGACGGCTTCGGATTTTTGCGTCCGGGACCTTTTTCCTTTGCAAAGAAAGGCATAAGCCGTGACGTGTACGTTTCCATTGCGCAGATAAGGAGATTCAATCTTCGTACGGGAGATAAAATAGTGGGAAAAACCCGTCCTCTGCGTGAGGGCGAAAAATATGCGGCGCTTTTGTACGTTGTTTCGGTAAACGACCTTCGTCCCGACGTTGCTTCAAGGCGCAGAAGATTTGAAACACTTACTCCTATTTACCCACAGGAACGGCTGACGCTTGCCCAAAGCAAAACCGACGACGTTTCGCTTAAAACGGTTGACATAATTGCGCCTATCGGAAAAGGTCAGCGAAGTTTGATAGTTGCTCAACCCAAAAGCGGAAAAACCGTATTGTTAAAGAATATTGCCCGTGCCATTGAAAAAAATCATCCCGAATGTGAACTTATGGTGCTTTTAATTGACGAACGTCCCGAAGAAGTAACGGATTTTCAACGTTCGGTAAAGGGCGACGTTTTATATTCCACTTTTGACGAAATGCCCGAAAATCACATAAGGGTAGCCGAAATGGTTTTGGAACGTGCCATGCGCCTTGTTGAACACGGTAAAGACGTTGTGATTTTGCTTGACAGCATTACCCGTCTTGCCCGTGCATATAACCTTGTAATTGCTCCCACGGGAAAAGTACTTTCCGGCGGAATTGACCCGGGCGCACTTTACAAGCCGAAGAAATTCTTCGGTCAGGCACGCAACATAGAAAACGGCGGAAGTCTTACAATTCTTGCAACCGCTCTTGTGGAAACCGGTTCAAGAATGGACGATATAATTTTTGAGGAATTTAAGGGCACGGGCAACAGTGAATTGCATCTTGACCGTCATCTTGCCGAAAAGCGAATTTTCCCCGCCATTGACATTGACAAATCCGGCACACGCAAGGAAGAATACCTGCTGACGGAGGAAGAACTGAAATACAGTTACACTTTAAGAAAAATCGCAAATGACAAAAATTCCGATAAAGCAATGGAAGAAGTCTTAAAAATGATTTCCCAAAACTAAGCCGAATAAATAAACTCTTTTTGAGCAATAATAGTTCAAAAGGAGTTTTTTTATGGAAAAATATATTATTGTTTTGATTCTTATTGCAATGATGTTCTTTGTTTTCTGCACGTTTCCGATTTTCGCTCAGCAGCCGTCGAACGCATATATTCTTACCCGTTCTTCGTTTTTGGCGGATGCGCTTATTCCCGCAAGTGAGAAGTGGCAGACGAATTCTTATTTTGTGTACAAGGTTCTGCCTGAAAACGCAATAAAAATTATCCCCGAAAGCAAAGTAATATATGAATATTATTCTGAAAATCCTAATAATATTTTATTAAGCACGCCGTATATGAAAGTGCAAAAATCCGGCAATTTTACCGTATGCGGCGTACCTTACATTATTGATTAGGAACTGATAAGAATGGACAAAAAAATAATCGTTTCGGTTATTATGGCGGCAGTTATGCTTTTTTTAGGTGCAGTTTACTTTAACAATTCGGAAAATGACGGACTCATCATTACGGTGGAAAGTGTGGAAAATTCAAATTGCGAATTGCAGAATTCGGATACGGCAAAAAATGTTCCGGAAACATCCTCAGCCCTTTCGGACACGGCGAAAACGGTTTCAGATACGGAAGCGCAAAATTTACCTGCCGACGATACTTCCCCGATAACGGTTATGTGCGAAAACAGTAAAGTGCAGATGGATGCCGAGGAATACATAATTTCCGTTGTGGCAGGCGAGGTTTCACCCACCTACGGTCCCGAAGCGTTAAAGGCACAAGCGGTGGCCGCAAGAACATACCTTTACTATAAAATAAGCGGCGGCGGGTGTAATAAGGGTGCGGATATTTGCACCGATTACAGACATTGCCAAGCATATAAAAGCAAAGAAAATATGATTTCCCAATGGGGCGAAAAATTTGATAAATACTATTCGGCAATTAAAGATGCGGTTTATTCCACCCAAGGAGAAATAATTGTCTACAACAACAAGCCTATATGCGCACTTTATCATTCTTCAAGCGTCGGCAAAACCGAAAACTGTGTTTCCGTATTCGGCGGCAATTACCCGTATCTTGTCAGTGTTGATACCGAAATAGATCAGTCGGATTCCGAATATTCCAAAACAGTCACTTTTTCCGAAAAGGAATTTGTAGATAAAATTAACACTGCTTTCCCCGAAGCGAATATTTCGGGCATAGATATTAAAATCGTTGCTTATACCGATGCCGGCAGAGTTGCCGCACTTAAAATCGGAAACGCAACCGTTAAGGCAACGGCGCTTCGGTCAGCACTTTCATTGCGTTCAACGGATTTTACATTTGACGATTCCAACGGAAAAATCGCCTTTACCACATTCGGCTTCGGTCACGGAGTAGGTATGAGTCAGCACGGCGCCCAGGCAATGGCGCAGGAAGGCAAAACGTATAAGGAAATACTTTTGCATTACTACCCCGGAACGGTTATACAGAAAAAATAAAAAGTCGGTCACCCGACTTTTTTTATTATTCAAAATATTTGAAGTAATCTTCCCATCCTGCAAGGTAACGGGAAAGAATTATTCTGTCAACGGTATTTACTTTTCCGTCGCCGTTTACGTCTGCGGCTGAACTGTCAACAGTAACGTCCCATCCCACAAGATAACGGGAAAGTGTTATTCTGTCCGCAGAATTAAGCACTCCGTCACGGTTTACGTCTGCCTTTGCCTTATTGTAAAGCACCTGAGCGTTCTTTATGTCAAGACTTGTAATATCATCTACATTGGTGATATTATCAACGCAAAGATTCCATTTATCCGTAAACGTGTTATTTATCTGCTTTTCAATGAGTGTGACCGTCTTTTCAAAATGAACCCACTCATTTGCTTTAAGCGTCATACCGTTTCCCAATGTCCACATAATGTTGCCCGACGATTTTGAAAACAGCACATAAGTTGCGCCCACTTCTTTTTTATACGCTTCGTTCCATTCGGCATCGGAAAGACTGCTTCCGTTCTGCACGCCTCTTACAAGTGGTCTTACGGAAAAACTCTGTGTTTCGTTTTCACTTGAAATTCTTGCATCAAAGCAAATAGTAACCGTTACCCATTTTCTTTCGGAAATAATCAACTTCATTGCAGGCAGAATATCTATCGTAGGTGAAGTCCAACTTCCGGTCACGGGTACACTTACGTATTCTTCGCCGTTTTCCGTTTTGGCAGCAATGCTTTTCGCCATACCCGCTTCCCACTTCGTTTCAATGTAATTTCCTCTTACGGCAAAAGCGCTGACGGAAAGCAATGAAATCATAAGCACTACCGAAAAAACCGATAAAATAACTTTTTTCATAACAACCTCGTTTATTTCATATTGTTTTGATAAGTATAGCATACACCGATTTGTTTTTCAAGAGCAAATTATTCAAACGGAACAAGTTTTCCCAAAAGAACAAATCTGCCTTCCTTTATTTCGTAGGAACAGGTGGAAAGCAGTACAAGCTTATCCCCTTTATCTATTGTGGTATTTGACTTAATCATTGAATTTCTGTTGAAAATATCAAGGTATGCGTCAAGTTCATCATTATTTGCGGGAACATTGTACACGTCGGAATCGGCGGTGGTCACACAACCCGAATATACATACATTCTGTATTTTTGCTTCGGAGTGTAAATATACAGATACGGATGACTGTTATAGAATGACTGTCCTTTATATTTGGTTAGCGCATAGAACATTGTTCCGTTGTGCATATTGTGACCGTAAATAACCGTTACGAGATCCGAAAAGTCGCCTTTATTGGCATAATCCATAAACACGGTTCCTGCCGCATTGGTCTTTCCGTTAAGAAGCGTATGCAGATACTGGTCATTATCCTTGCCCTGTGCAATGGGATAATTAAGATTTGTGCCTTCAAGATATATCCACGCCTTAACGTCGCCGTTCTTTTTCAAAAGAGAATCAAAGTCGATATTCACCTTTGCGCCGTCGGCATACTTGATTTTTTTAACTTCTTCCCTGATTTGTGCGTCCTCTTCTTCGGGAACATCCTCATCGGAAAGTATGGGCACATCGTCTTCCTCCGTTACGGTAATAGCATTTTGGAGTTCGCTGTTATAATCATCGGTTTCCTTTTGAGTTAAAAAGTAGTCCGTAATTTTATAAGCCGAAACAACAAAAACCGTTCCGAACACAACTAAAAGCAGGATACTGAGTATTTTTTTACTGTTTTTGGTCTGCGCACGTTTTTCGCTTTTTTTGCCCGTTATCGCATCCATATTTTCTTTTGTTAAACTTGTTTTCTGCTTGAAAAACATTCCTGAATTCGAATTATTTTTACTCATTTCTATTTCCTCAATTATATAAATCCGAAATCTGTGCGGTTATTCTTTTCATTTCATCAATGACCTTTTGCGGTGAAAGAATCTGCACCTTATTGCCGAACTGCATTACCCATCCGAAGAACACGGGACTTTCGGCAACTTCAACAATGGTGGTAAAGTATTCGCCGTCGGGCGTAATTATAAGGTCACGTCCGAATCTGTCGAAAAATACGCCGGTAAGACTTTCGTGAACCCTCATTTTAACATGGGTATCCTCTCCGCCGTACATTCCGAACATTTTCTTTGAATATTTGGCTGTATCAAAGCGGTTTTCGGAATATTCGCTCTTTTGCAAAAGAATTTGTATCTTTTCCATTTTGTCTATGCGGAAATGTTTGATAATATCCTCGTTTTTTTCCTGCGCCAAAAGGTAATAGTTTTCATCGTCCCAAGTAAGTGCAATGGGCGAAACACAGTATTTTTCCCCATTATGGCGGTAAACCTTTTCCTTTTTCATATTCCAGTCGTAATACAGAAAACTTATCTGTTTCTTTTCGGTTATCGCCTGATGAATCGTATCAACACTGTAATAAACCGTTTCGTTCATCGACTTAATTCTTTGGTGCATTACTACCGTATGCTGAATGTCGCTCGCCTGATTTTTACTGAGCATTTCTTCAAGTTTTTTAATAAGCGAATTGCTCTTTTTTTCCGTAATGAATTTCGATGCCTGCACCGCATCTATAAGAAGTCTGACCTCGGAAACCTCGAATTTTCTGCTTAAAAGATGATATCCGCCGTTTTTTCCCCGCTGAAGGTCTATCTCATAGCCGAACCTTTTCAGTGCTTCTATATCCGCATAAATACTTTTGCGTTCCGCCTTAATGCCGTACGCCTCAAGGGACGATATGATTTTTTCCATAGATATGGTTTTTTCTTCATCCGTCTGTTCTTCAAGAATTTTTGCAAGATAAAGTATTTTCAGTTTTTGATCTTCGCTTTTAGCCATTATTGAGTCCCGCCTTAATATTATTATTGATTTCCGTCCGATTCTCTGATATAATGAGTATATACCGTTATCGGAGGTGCTTATGAAAAAATTTCTTTTTGATTTGCTCGGTGCATTTTGTGCCGG
This sequence comes from Clostridia bacterium, assembly GCA_045600705.1. Lineage (GTDB taxonomy): Bacteria > Bacillota > Clostridia > Christensenellales > QALW01 > UMGS1322. The sequence goes on from JAZRYL010000063.1 coordinate 56,450, forward strand.
TGCGATGATTGCAATCGGTGCCATCGTGTACCTTTCCTGCGAAAGCAAAGTCGTAGGTGCATTTTTGTTCGCCGTAGGTCTTATGGCAATATGTCAGTTCGGTATGAACCTTTTTACGGGAAAAATCGGTTATACCGTTTACAAGGGCAATTCCGTTATTAAAAAAATCGGTTTTATGCTGACCGTGTGGATAGGTAATTTTATCGGAACCCTTTCTTTCGGAAGTTTATTCGCATTAACGAAAGGCGCCGTTGTTGAAAAGGCACGCACGCTTTGCGAAAACAAACTTGCATCGGGCTTTATTCTTCCGCTTATTTTGGGAATTTTCTGCGGAATACTGATGTTTATTGCAGTTGACGTTTATAAACGTAATGAGGGCATTGCGAAATTTTTGGGAATATTTATTTGCGTTCCCGTATTCATTCTTTCGGGCTTTGAACACTCCATTGCGGATATGGCGTATTTTGCGCTTTGCGGAAAGTTACTGTCCCCCGCCGCACTTTTATTCTTGTTTGCCGTAACCGTGGGCAATACCGTAGGCGGAATGATTATTCCTGCATACCTTCGAATTACTAAATCATTATAACATACTTTGTACTTTTTTTCAATAGCATACCGTAAAACAGCAAGAATCACAATGTTGTTTTGCCGTTATTTTCTTGACATCGTAAAATAATAAGTCTATAATTAAACTATACTATTTGAAAGGATTTTTGTATTATGAACGCAGTATTAGAACAAATTTCAAAATTGGGTATCGTCCCGGTAGTTGCCATTGACGATGCAAAAGATGCTTCTGCACTTGCAAAAGCCCTTTGTGCAGGCGGTCTTCCCTGCGCTGAAGTAACCTTCAGAACCGCAGCAGGTGAAGAAGCTATTCGCATTATGGCAAAAGAATATCCCGAAATGCTTATCGGTGCGGGAACAGTTCTTACAAAGGAGCAGGTTGACCGTGCTATTGCCGCAGGTGCTAAGTTTATCGTAAGCCCCGGACTTAATCCCAACATCGTTAAATATTGTATCGAAAAGAACATTCCCGTTTGCCCCGGTTGTTCAAACCCCAGCGACGTTGAAGCCGCACTTGAACTCGGTCTTGACGTTGTTAAATTCTTCCCCGCAGAAGCGGCAGGCGGAATCAAAATGATTCAGGCAATGAGCGCTCCTTACGGAAGCGTTAAGTTTATGCCCACCGGCGGAATCAATGCGGACAACCTTACTTCTTATCTTGACTTTAAGAAGATTATTGCCTGCGGCGGAAGCTGGATGGTTAAAAAGGACCTTATCAAAGAGGGCAAGTTTGATGAAATCGAAGCTCTTACCCGTGAAGCAGTTACAAATATGCTCGGCTTCAGCGTAAGACACGTTGGCATCAATGCTGATTGCGAACAGAACGCACTTAAGCTTGCAGAACTGTTTATGCAGATGTTCGGTTTTGAAACAAAGAACGGCAATTCAAGCGTATTTGCAGGTACCGGCATTGAAATTATGAAAGAGCCCTATTTGGGCACCAACGGTCACATTGCAATTCAGACCAACTATCTTGAAAGAGCAATTTATTACCTTGAGCAAAAAGGTTTTGAATTTGACGAAAATACAAAGAAATATGACAAGAAGGGCAATTTTGTTGCAATTTACTTTAAGGGTGAATTCGGCGGTTTTGCACTTCATCTTGTACAGAAATAATTTATAAGGGAGAATATGAAAAATGAGAGTTATTACTTTTGGTGAAATAATGCTTCGTCTTGCGCCCGAAGGATATTACCGTTTCGTTCAGGCAGACAAATACGGCGCTACCTACGGCGGCGGTGAAGCTAACGTTGCAGTATCTCTTTCCAACTTCGGTTTGGATGCCGCATTCGTTACAAAGCTTCCTCAGCACGAAATCGGTCAGGCAGGCGTTAATGCTCTCCGCCGTTTCGGTGTTGACACTTCTCTTATCACCCGTGGCGGTGACAGAGTAGGTATTTACTTCTGCGAAAAGGGTGCTTCCCAGAGACCTTCAAAGGTTATTTATGACCGTGCAGGCTCTGCTATTGCAACCGCTTCAAAGGAAGACTTTGATTGGGATAAGATTTTTGAAGGTGTTGATTGGTTCCACTTTACGGGAATTACTCCTGCACTTGGCGACAACGTTGCTGAAATCTGCCTTGAAGCTTGCAAAAAGGCAAAGGAAAAAAATATTACCGTTTCCTGCGACCTTAACTACCGCAAAAAGCTTTGGTCAAAAGAAAAAGCCGGTCAGGTTATGGGCGAGCTTTGCAAGTACGTTGACGTTTGCATCGCTAACGAAGAAGATGCTTCCGACGTATTCGGAATTAAAGCCGCTAATACCGACGTAACAACCGGTAAAGTTAATCACGAAGGCTACAAGGACGTTGCTAAACAGCTTGCCGACCGTTTCGGCTTTAAGAAAGTTGCTATTACGCTTCGTTCTTCAATTTCAGCTAACGATAACGATTGGGCTGCAATGCTTTATGAGAACGGTGAATACTTCTTCTCAAAGAGTTATCATATGCACATCGTTGACCGTGTAGGCGGCGGTGACAGCTTCGGCGCCGGTCTTATTTATGCTTCACTTATGGGCTATGCTTCGCAGGAAACCATCGAATTTGCCGTTGCGGCAAGCTGCTTGAAGCACTCCATTGAAGGCGATATGAATATGGTATCGGTTGCAGAAGTTAAGACTCTTGCAGGCGGCGACGGCTCCGGCCGTGTTCAGAGATAACTTACTTTTCTTGAAAGAAAAGTAAGCAAAAGAACTTTCCTCTGCTTTCTTTTGTAAAAGGAAGCAGCAAAGAAAACTTTTATCTCGCTTCGCGTCAAAAATTCAATCTTTATCAAAAAACGCCTCTCTTGTATAAAGAGAGGCGTGTATATGATTAAATCATTATAAAAATTTTAATTTATTGATAGCCGAGCAAATATCGGAAAACTAATTATTTTTCAATATATCCGTCAATAGCAATATTATACATATCGTCGGTAATAGGCTGATATCTTTCTCCGCTGTAATCATCGGTAAATCCGTTATATGCTTTGTAAACTTCACCTGTTTCGGTATCGTATACTCTTTCATATCCAAGCGTTGCATCACTTTGCTTTTGAGAAATGATATCGTATGTGGACTGTCTTTGTTCCCAGCCGGAAGTAATAATGTCTGTCATTTCGTTGCAAATCTTTGCGTTATTGGCAATCTGCTT
>JAZRYL010000064.1:0-19007 GCA_045600705.1 Clostridia bacterium
CAAATTCGGCGGTGGCGGATACAAGGTTTCGGGCGGACTTCACGGCGTAGGTCTTTCCGTCGTTAATGCGCTTTCAACGGACCTGCATATTGAAATTTCCCGTAACGGAAATGTTTATTCACAGGACTATAAACTCGGCGAATCAACTGACGAATTGAAAATTACCGGCTCAAGCGAGCATACGGGAACTTTCGTTCAGTTCTGGCCCGACCCGGACATATTCGAAACCACCATTTTTGAATATGACAATCTTAAAACGAGATTGAGAGAACTTGCGTTCCTTAACAAGGGAATAAGAATTACCATTGAGGACAAACGTGAAGGCTCCGAAAAAATGGATACGTTCCACTTTGAGGGCGGAATTATCGAATTTGTTCAGTATCTTAACAAAAACAAGGTGCTTTTGCTTGAACAACCGCTTTATTTTGAGGGTAAGAAAGGCACGTCTACCGTTGAAGTCGCAATGCAGTACAATGACGGCTACAACGAAACCATATTCACCTTTGCAAATAATATTCAGACACACGAAGGCGGAACTCATCTTACGGGCTTCAGAAATGCGCTTACGAAGACGATAAACGATTATGCCCGCAAGTATAAGATTATCAAGGACAGCGAACAAAACCTTTCAGGCGAAGACGTTCGTGAAGGCTTGACCGCCGTTATCAGCGTTAAACTTGAAGAACCTCAGTTTGAAGGTCAGACGAAAACCAAGTTGGGCAACAGCGAAATAAGACCTATTACGGAAAACATCGTTGCCGAAAAACTTGAAAGCTTTTTGGAAGAAAATCCCGTTATTGCCAAGGGCATAATCGAAAAATGCCTTACCGCCAACCGTGCAAGGGAAGCGGCTCGAAAGGCAAGGGAACTTACAAGAAGAAAGAACGTGCTTGAGTCCTTTGAACTTCCCGGAAAACTTGCAGACTGTTCCGAAAACGACCCCAAGAGATGCGAAATCTTCCTTGTAGAGGGTGACTCCGCAGGCGGCAGCGCAAAAGAGGGCAGAGATAGAAAAATTCAGGCAATTCTTCCGCTTAGAGGTAAAATCCTTAACGTTGAAAAGACACGTCTTGACCGTATGCTTCAAAATGCCGAGATACGTGCAATGATAACCGCATTCGGCGCAGGCATTGATGTTGAATTCGACGAAAGCAAACTTCGTTATCACAAAATTATTTGTATGACGGATGCCGATGTTGACGGCTCACATATTCGTACATTGCTTCTTACGTTCTTCTTCAGACACATGCCTCAGCTTATTGCAGGCGGCTACGTTTATGCGGCACAGCCTCCGCTGTTCAAGGTTACTATGACAAGAACAAAGCAGGTTAAGTATTGCTATTCGGATGAAGAACTTAACGAATTCCTCGATTCTATCAACAGACAGAATTATGAAGTAGCACGTTATAAAGGTCTTGGCGAAATGAGCTCGGAGCAGCTTTTTGAAACCACAATGAACCCCGAAACACGTGTTCTTAAACGTATTACAATGAAAGATGCCATTGCGGCAGACCAGATATTTACTATTCTTATGGGCGACGAGGTTGAACCCAGAAGACAGTTTATTGAAGAAAATGCACGTCTTGTAAGCAATGACGAACTTGATATTTAAGGTGGGTGAGAGATAATGGAAAATAACGGAAAAATTATTGATATTGATATTGAATCCGAGGTAAAAAAATCGTTTATCTCTTACGCAATGGCTGTTAATATCAGCCGTGCGCTTCCCGACGTCCGTGACGGCTTGAAACCCGTTCACAGAAGAATTTTGTATTCGATGTGGGAAAACGGATATACTTTTGACAAACCTACAAGAAAGAGTGCCCGTATCGTCGGCGACGTAATGGGTAAATATCACCCTCACGGCGACTCGTCAATTTACGATGCTCTTGTAAGACTTGCACAGCCTTTCTCAATCAGATATACGCTTGCTTTCGGACAAGGTAACTTCGGTACGGTCGACGGTGACCCTGCCGCTGCATCGAGATATACGGAAGCAAAACTTTCTAAAATCGCAGGAGAACTTCTTGCGGATATTGATAAGGAAACAGTTGATTTCTATCCCAACTTCGACGAAACGGAGCTTCAGCCCCGTGTTCTTCCGTCAAGATTTCCTAACCTTATGGTAAACGGTTCTGACGGTATCGCCGTAGGAATGGCAACGAATATTCCGCCGCACAACCTTCGTGAGGTTATTGACGGCGTTGTTGCTTTGATTGAAAATGCCGATATCACTTCCGAGGAACTTATGGAATACATCAAAGGTCCCGATTTCCCCACGGCAGGTCAGATTATGGGCATTTCCGGTATTCGTGAAACTTACCTTACCGGTAAAGGCAAAATTGTGGTTCGTGCTAAACACGAAATCGAAGAAATGGGCGGCGGCAGACAGAGAATTGTTATTACCGAAATTCCCTATCAGGTTAATAAGGCTCGCCTTGTTGAAAAAATCGCAGAACTTTATAAGGACAAACAGTTTGAAGGACTCAGTGCTATCCGTGACGAATCAAATAAGGACGGTATGCGTGTTGTTCTTGAACTTAAAAAGGATATCAATCCGCAGGTAATTCTTAATTTCCTTTACAAGCACACACAACTTCAGGATTCGTTCGGTGCAATAATGCTTGCGCTCGTTGACGGCGAACCCCGTATTCTTAACCTTAGGGAAATGCTTTACTATTACCTTGAACATCAAAAGGAAGTAGTTACAAGACGTACACAGTACGACCTTGATAAAGCACTTGCAAGAATGCACATTGTAGAGGGCTTCCTTAAAGCACTTGATGTTATTGACGAAGTAATTGCTTTGATTAAAGCATCTCATACAACCGAAATTGCAAGAAACGGACTTATGGAAACGTTCAGTTTCTCTCTTGAGCAGGCTAAGAGCATACTTGATATGCGACTTCAGAGATTGACCGGTCTTGAGAGAGAAAAACTTGAGCAGGAATTTGAAGAACTTCAGGCTGATATCAATAGATTCCGTGCTATTTTGGCTGACCCTCAGCTTGTTCTTGACATTATCAAGGAAGAATTACTTGTTATTAAGGACAAGTACGGTGACGACAGAAGAACTGAAATTACCGCTGCTTACGACGAAATTGATTACGAATCACTTATTCAGGAAGAAGATATGGTTATCACCATGACTCACGCAGGATATATCAAGCGTGTTCCCAGTGATACGTATAAGGCACAGAACCGTGGCGGCAAGGGCATTACGGGCATAACTACCCGTGATGAGGACTTCGTTGAAAAGGTTATGGTTGCAAACACTCATACCGATATTCTGTTCTTCACAACACGGGGCAGAGTGTTCCAGCTTAGATGTTATCAAATTCCCGAAGCGGGCAGAACCGCAAAAGGAAGTGCCGTTGTCAACCTGCTTTACCTTGACAACGGCGAAAAGGTCACAACGGTTATTACACTTCCCGAAGGCGATGAAGCAAGAGAAGGCAAATTCTTGACGATGGCAACAAGAAACGGCTTTATTAAGAAAACTCCTCTTTCGGAATACAATATCAGAAAGAACGGCCTTAATGCTATCGTACTCCGTGAAGACGACAGCCTTGTAAACGTTGTTCTTACCGATGGCGAAAACGACATTATGATTGCAACCGCTAAGGGTAAAGCAATCCGCTTTGAAGAAAAACTCGTTCGTTCCATGGGCAGAGTAACTATGGGTGTTACCGCTATCAATATGGCAGAGGACGATTATGTTGTTAATATGGCGGCGCTTGACGGCGAATGTCAGATTTTGACGATTACGGAAAACGGCTTCGGCAAACGTACAGATAAGGAAGAATACCGTGTAACCGGCAGAAACTGCAAGGGTGTAACAACGCACGCACTTAACGAAAACACGGGCGATATCGTTGATATGGTCAAGGTTTGCGGCGATGAAGACATTATGCTTATAACCTCCGACGGAACTATCATACGTACACTTGTATCGCAAATCCGTACAATGGGCAGAACAACGCAGGGCGTTCACGTAATGCGTGTTCAGGAAGGCGTTAAGGTCGTAGGTATTGCGGTTGCACCTCACGAGGAAGAAAAAGAAGAAACTATTTCGGCAGAAACAGCTGAAAACGGTTCAGGCGAAAATAATGAGCCGATTACCGAAAATGCTGAACAAACAACTGATAACACCGACGAAATCGAAACATTATAATAAATAAGGGGATATTTTATGCTGAAAAAAATTCTCAAAATTGCAGGCGGCATATTCTTAGGCGCCAATTTGGGTGTTGTTTCGGGATTTATGCCCATATATCTTTTGATATTCATTTCCGTGTTCAGCGACGGTCTTAACGGTTATTTGCTTGGTACATCAAGTTTGATAACCGCCGTTGTTACGGGAATTGCGGCATACATTTATTCTTACCGTAAAAAAAGAGAGCAGGAAAAAATTCCTGCTCCCTTTATGGCTCTTGTATGGAGTTTTTGTGCAGGCGCACTTATTGCGGCAATAGCACTGTTTACTTATGCGTCCTTTGAAGGTTACAGAATCGGCTGAACCGTATAAATAAGAAGCAGGTGAATAATATGAATTATGCTCAAATTAAAAAATTTGATATTGCGGACGGACCGGGTGTCAGAGTGTCGCTTTTTGTCAGCGGATGCACCCATCACTGTAAAGGTTGCTTTAACGGTGAAACGTGGAATTTTGATTTCGGCAAGCCGTTTACGGAAGAAGTGGAGGATGAACTGATAAAGGCACTTTCGGGTGACTATATTCAAGGATTTTCACTTTTGGGCGGCGAACCGTTCGAGCCTGTAAATCAAAGAGCATTGCTTCCTTTTTTGAAAAAAATCAAAGAAGTTTATCCGCAAAAAGATATTTGGTGCTATACCGGATATTTAATGGATTCGGAATTGCTTGAGGATAGCCGTGCAAGGTGCGAAGTGACCGATGAAATGCTTTCACTTATCGATATACTTGTTGACGGAGAATTTGTGGAAGACAAGAAGAACATTTCACTTTTGTTCAGAGGAAGCGAAAATCAGCGAATCATCGACGTGAAAGAGTCACTTAAAGAAAATAAAATAATTCCGTGGAAAGGACTCGAAAATGAAGTTATTCATAAAAAAGTTAGACAGTAATGCAATAGTTCCCACATACGGCTCGACAAGTGCCGCAGGTGCAGATTTGTATGCGTTGTCAAACGGAAACCTTGTTGTAAATCCCGGCGAAACAGTTTTCGTTCATACGGGAATTGCAATGGAAATTCCGGAAGGCTATGTGGGCCTCGTGTATGCACGCAGCGGTATGGCGTGCAAAAGTGACCTTGCGCCCGCAAATAAGGTTGGTGTAATTGACAGCGATTACCGTGGCGAAATTATGGTTGCACTTCACAATCACGGCAAAGAAGTTCGCACCGTTGAAAACGGTCAAAGAATTGCACAAATCGTTATTGCACCGTATTTGAGATGCGATTTCGAAACGGTCGACGAACTTGATGAAACAGCTCGTGGAGAAGGCGGATTCGGTTCAACAGGAAAAAAATAAAAAAAGAAAAAAGAAAAACAGAGGAATAAGATGAAATTTAATATGAGAGTATTTCTCAAGTACGTTTTTATGATAATTGCAGATTTTGCATCAGTCTTTTTATCTGCAATTTTGTCCGCACGTATTGTAAGCGGAGCAGACTTTTTGCTTGAAAACAATATGTTTTACTGCTTCCTTGCAATATGCTCGCTTATTCTTTGCATAATATTTTTCGGAGTACACGTTTATCAATGCTCACTTTCGCACGTAGGATTCTTTGAAATATCGAGAACCGTTTTCGGATGCGGAATTGTAACGGTAATTCAATTTCTTGTAGCGTGCGTTCTTGCTACAACCATCGGGAAAATAAGCTTTTCTTATTTTGGACTGTTCTTTGTGTTTGCTTCACTATTCACGTCCGGCTCACGGTGTCTTAAACGTAGTTTGGTTTCTGCAAAGCATCAGCTGACTGCTTTAAGTTCCAAGGGAAAGATTCCCGTTATGGTTGTGGGTGCAGGTGACGCAGGAGCAACACTTATCAATGAAATAATTACTTCAAATAAGGTAAATGTTCACGTAAAATGCATCGTTGATGACGATAAAGCCAAAGTCGGAACGTATTTGTTTAATAAAAAAATTGAGGGAACAAGGGACGATATTCCCGAACTTGTTAAAAAGTATTCCATTGAGGAAATATATATTGCAATTCCTTCTGCAAGCGACGACGATATAAGCGCTGTTTCGGAAATATGTAAATCCACGGGTAAAACCGTAAAAATTCTTCCCGGTGTATATCAGCTTATGTCGGGAAAGGCATTTTTCGGCAAACTTAAAGAGGTTTCCGTTGAAGATTTGCTCAACCGTAAATCGGTATGTATTGATTTGGATAAGGATATTCAGTACGTTCACGATAAAGTTGTTATGGTAACTGGCGGTGGCGGTTCAATCGGAAGTGAACTCTGCCGTCAGATAGCAAAAAATGTTCCGCATCAGTTGATAATTGTGGATATTTACGAGAATAATGCGTATGATATTCAGCAGGAACTGAGAAATAAATACCCTGCGCTTAACCTTGAGGTTCTTATCGCTTCAGTTCGTGACGAACAGCGAATGGAACATATTTTCAAGGCATACAGACCGCAGATAGTTTTCCATGCGGCGGCACACAAGCACGTTCCTTTGATGGAAGACAGTCCTAACGAGGCAATAAAAAACAACTCGTTCGGCACGTACAAAACCGCTAAACTTGCGGATAAATACGGCGTAAAAACGTTCGTATTGATTTCCACCGATAAGGCGGTAAACCCCACCAACGTTATGGGCGCATCAAAACGTATGTGCGAAATGATTATTCAAAGCTTTGCAAAAATTTCAAAAACAAAATTTGTAGCAGTGCGTTTCGGAAATGTTCTCGGAAGCAACGGAAGTGTTATTCCGCTTTTCAAAAAGCAGATTGCAGCGGGCGGACCCGTTCTTGTAACACACCCGGATATTATCAGATATTTTATGACTATTCCCGAAGCAGTGTCACTTGTTATTCAGGCAGGTGCTTATGCTAACGGCGGCGAAATATTCGTTCTTGATATGGGCAAGCCGGTGAAAATTCTTGATATGGCGGAAAAAATGATTCGTCTTTCGGGATACACACCGTATAAGGACATTGATATTCAGTTTACAGGACTTCGTCCCGGCGAAAAACTTTACGAAGAAATGCTGATGGACGAAGAAGGACTTCAGGAAACGGAAAATAAACTTATTCATATAGGTAAACCCATTGAAATGGATGAGGAACATTTCTTTGTTAAACTTAAAGAACTTAAAGCCGTTCTTGATACCGAACCGGACAACGCACGTCAGCTTATTAAGGAAATGGTTCCCACGTATATAGGTAATGCGGATTTGAAAAATATTTAAGGAATTGCGCCATGCAGGTAATTAAAATTTGCATGGCGTACTTTAACGGTATGAAACAAAAAGTATTCAAGTATTTTATATGGTCAGTAACTGTTTTGTGGATGGTAATGATTTTTTTACTGTCGGCTCAACCGGCGGAGGAATCGTCTAATACAAGCAGTACGTTCACTCAGGAAATATTGGAAATTTTCCCGTCGTTCAACAATCTGCCGCCCGAACAAAAAGTCGATAAGGTGGAAAAACTTCAATTCAGCGTCCGCAAATGTGCGCATTTCACTCTTTATGCGTGCTTGGGCGTGCTTATGTACGGTTCGTTTTCCTGCATTGATACGATAAAAAAGAAAAGAATACTTGCTTTTTGCGGAACTGCACTGTATGCGGGAAGCGATGAGTTTCATCAGTTTTTCGTTGAAGGCAGATCCTGCGAAATAAGGGATGTTTGCATTGATGCTTCCGGCGCACTTTTCGGAATAGCGCTTGTTTCGCTTATAGTATTTTGCATAACAAAAGTATCCCAAAAACGGAAAAATCATTCTGAAAAATAAAAAATATGTTGCAATAATAAAAGCATAAGAGTATAATAAAATTCGGATTTGAGAAACATTACCGTGTGCGGAATGTATTCACTTTTAAGAATCCGAAAAAATTTATTGTGTCATCAGGCATCCTTTGTGAGCCGGAATGGAGAAAAAATGAATAACAAAGTATCTACAAAGTCCCTCGTTATCGGCGCCGTACTAATGGCAATCGTAATAGTTCTGCAACTTGCAGGAGCTTTTGTCCGATTGGGACCTTTTTCTATCTCGCTTGTTCTTGTACCCATAGTTATCGGGGCGGCGTACTGCGGTCCGTGGATGGGCGCATGGCTTGGCGCAGTGTTCGGGGTTTCCGTTTTTATTTCGGGAGATGCGGCAACGTTCCTTGCGATAAATCCACTCGGAACAGTAGCAATCGTTATGGCTAAGGGAATTCTTGCAGGACTTTTTGCAGGACTTGTTTACCGACTTCTTGCAAAATTCAACAGAACTGTTGCGGTAATTGCTGCGGCAATCGTATGCCCGGTTGCAAATACGGGAATATTTTTGCTCGGCTCGGCAGTTGCGTTTATGGACACAATGAAAATTTGGGCATCCGGAATGGGCTTCGGGAACAACGTAATAGGGTATATGTTCCTCGGACTTGTGGGTGCAAATTTCTTGGTTGAATTAGCATTTAATATCGTATTAAGTCCTATAATAATAAGATTTTTGAATATAAGGAGAATAAAATGATTCTTGCTTTTGATATAGGAAATACAAATATAAAATTCGGTGTATTTGACGGCGATGAACTGAAAGGCACATGGCGTATCGCCACAGACCTTAAAAAAACAAGTGACGAAATAGGCATAAGTATTCTTGCAATGCTTTCTGCAGGCGGAATTAAGGTTGAAAACATAGAAGGCGCAATCGTATCGTCCGTTGTACCGAGAATAAATTTTACAATAGAACATATGCTCGGCGACTATATTCACGTAAAACCCATATTTGTGGGCGCAGGAATAAAGACGGGTGTAAACATAAAAATTGACAACCCAAAAGAACTTGGCGGAGATATTATCTGCGATGCGATTTCAGCATTTAAGCGGTACGGCGGTCCGTGCATTACGGTGGATTTCGGAACTGCATCCACATTCGGTGTTGTCAGCGAAAAATGCGAATTCTTAGGTGCGTGCATTTGTGCAGGTGTCAAGGTCTCTTCCGATGCACTTTCCGACAAGGCGGCAAAGCTTCCTTCGATCGCTCTTGAACTTCCTGAAACGGTTATCGGCAAAAACACCATTTCAAGTATGCAGGCAGGCTTGCTTTACGGCTATATAGGTCAGATAGAATACATAATAGCAAGAATTAAAAAAGAATTGAAATGGAAAGATGTTAAGGTAATTGCCACCGGCGGCCTTGCAAAGACCATTGCGATTCACACAAATGCAATAGATATTGTTGATTCCAAGCTTACTCTTGAGGGCTTGAAAATAATATATAACATGAACAAAGAAGGTATCTAAAATGACAGAAAAAGGAAAAATCTCGGTTAATTCCGACAACTTAATGCCTATTATCAAGAAATGGCTTTACAGCGACAGAGATATTTTTATTCGTGAACTTGTTTCTAACGGTGTAGATGCTATCAGCAAGTATAAAAAACTTGTTCAAATGGGCGAAACAGAAGAAAAAGAAAACTATAAAGTTGTTGTTAAAGCAGATAAAGAGGCAGGAACACTTACTTTTACCGATAACGGTATCGGTATGACGAAAGAGGAAGTTGAAAAATATATCAATCAAGTTGCTTTTTCGGGTGCGGCTGATTTCCTCGAAAAGTATGAATCCACCGGAACAAGCGCTATTATCGGACACTTCGGACTCGGTTTTTATTCCGCATTTATGGTTTCGGACAAGGTTACCATAAAAACTCTTTCATATAAAAAAGATGCACGGGCGGTTCTTTGGGAAAGCGACGGAAGCGACGAATATTCAATTTCCGACTCTGACAAAACCGAAGTCGGCACGGAAATAACGCTTTATCTTAATGACGAAAGCAAGGATTTTGCCGAAAACTTCAATGTTCGTCAAGTGCTTGCAAAGTATTGCGGATTTATGCCCGTAGATATTATTCTTTCAGGCGACAATGAGGATAAACCCTTAAACGAAACGGAACCCTTATGGCTTAAAAATCCCTCCGATTGCACGGAAGAAGAATACAAAGCATTCTATCATAAGATTTTTACGGACTTTAACGATCCGCTTTTCTGGATTCACTTGAACGTTGACTATCCGTTCAACTTAAAAGGAATTATTTATTTCCCCAAACTGACCGAAAGCCCGGAAAGTGTTCAGGGACAAATAAAACTGTTTAATAATCAGGTGTTCGTTGCAGACAATATCAAAGAAGTAATTCCCGAATTCTTAATGCTTCTTAAAGGCGTAATAGACTGTCCCGATATGCCCCTTAACGTTTCACGTTCGTTCCTGCAAAATGACAGAACCGTTGAAAAAATCAGCAATCATATTACAAAGAAAATTGCCGACCGCTTAACGGGCATGGCTAAAAATGAAAAAGAACTTTATGAAAAGTATTGGGATGATATCAATATTTTCATTAAATACGGATGCTTGCGTGACAGCAAGTTTGACGAAAGAATGAAAGACAGTATCATTTATAAGGTTACTGACGGAACTTATACCACACTTACCGACTATATTGACGGCAAAGAGGATAAGAAGGTTTACTATGCTTCAAATGAAAAGCAGCAGGCACAGTACGTGCAGATGCTTAACGATGCAGGTAAAAAGGTTGTTATTCTCGGCGGAATGCTTGACGTTCCCTTTATGCAGCACATTGAAATGCAGAATACGGGAGTACATTTCTCACGTGTAGATGCCGCACTTGCCAACGAAGATGACGGTTCAAATCATTTGTTCGATAAACTTTGTGAATTTACAAAGGGCGTTGTAAACAAAGAAAATACCGAAATTAAGGCTCAAAAGCTTCAATCGAACGTTCCGGCAATAATTCTTGTTGATGAATTTACACGCAGAATGGACGAGCAGCAAAGATATTACGGTATGGGAAGCATGCAGGACCTGCTTCGTTACACGCTTGTGCTTAACACGGACAGTAAGCTTGTAGACAATATCAATAAAATGGAAGACGGCGACGACAAGACAAAAGCCGTTAAATACGTTTACGATTTGGCTCGCTTGGGACAGGGCTCACTGTCACCGGAAGAAATTTCCGATTTCATTAAGACCAGCGCCGCTAATCTTGAAAAAATTCTGTAATCTTAAAAAAACATACGGCCGCTTACTTTTTTTTGTAAGCGGCCGTTTTTTTACTGAACAAGTAATTGAAAGTTTTTTTTGCAAAATAAAAAAACAGCCATTCGCAAAGAATGGCTGCTGCATTATGAAAATATAAGGTCGATAAAATGCTCAAAGGAATATTTTTTTCTGATTTCTTCGGGCAAGGGAACATAGCCGCAGGCAAAGAAATCTTTTTTTAATTGAAATGATTTTGCATCAATTACAAGCTGATTTTCTTTGCGATAGTAGTCTGCATCGGTGCATTTGAACGTGGTAACGATTTTTTTCTGCATACCGAGCATTTCACCTAAACGTGTTGTTGCGCCGGACTGATAGGTGTTTTCAATTTCAAGAACGGCAAGGGATTTTTTGTAAATATCAATGGTTTCTTCGGTGGAGATAGGCGAGAAGTTAACTTGACTTCTTTTAACGTCCTTAAAATATGGGTTTGTCAGTTTATTATACCAAAATACAAGGGGGTGGGGGATATAAACAAACTTATAAAACCTTAAACCCATAACGTAGCACTGACGTTCGATGTTGTAGAGAACTTTCGGGCGAACCGAATGAAGCGTTCCTACAAAAGCAAGGTCGTACGAGGGTACGTCGTCGCTTTTAACGTCAAATTCCTTGGTGTAACCCCAATAAGCGTATTCAAGGAACGAATAACGCTTTACATCGTCAATGTCGAACGAATATATTTTGTTGAAAAACGCAAATTTCTTTGTTATGTGCGCAATATTCTTAACCGAGTCCCAAAGATAGAGTATTTTTTTTGCGAAAGGGTAACGCCGTTTGAATTTCTTTAATACTTCTACGGTAGGCGCTTCGCATTTGATAAAAAGAATATAGTCATAATCTTTTTTTAGCGTGGGAATAACTTTATCAAAATACTTTTCTATCGTTTTGTGGTATAAACTGATATCTTTTCGCATTAAAATTCGGGCAAATGCCGAATGTGAGGGTTGTTCATTGATAACGTCAACGTATGCGCCTCTGTTTTCCAATGCCTCTTTTATGCGAACGTGGTAATCAAAGAAGAAAGGACTTACGATTAAGATATTTTTATCTTTTAACTCCATTTATCTTGCACCGTTATGATTGAAAACGATTGCCAACGTTTTGAAAATACATTTAATGTCGAACAAAAGCGATCTGTTTTCAATATATTCAATATCAAATACAATTTTTTCTTCCGGAAGCAGGTCATATCCGCCGTTTACCTGGGCATGTCCCGTCAGTCCCGGCTTTACTGTAAGACGACGGCTGAATCCGTGTATATTCTTTTCAAATTCGTTATAAAAGTATTCACGTTCGGGGCGGGGACCCACAAAACTCATTGAACCCGCAAAAATGTTATAAATCTGCGGAAGTTCGTCAATACGTGATTTTCTGAGGAATAATCCGATTTTCGTGCAACGTGAATCGTTTTCTTCCGCCCACTTTGCACCGTCTTCTTCGGCGTCGGTACGCATGGAACGGAATTTGATAAGCATAAACGGTTTTCCGTCCTTGCCGAGCCGCTCCTGCTTGTAAAGAACAGGACCTTCCGAATCGCATTTTATCAGTATTCCTATTATCAGCATCGGCACAAAGCAAAGCACTATTGCAATAACCGAAAGAATTATATCAAACAGTCGTTTGAAAAACGAATAAATCGGCTTCTTTTTAAGCACGATTTCCGGCACGTCATACATGCGCCTGTATTTTGGCTCGTTTTCCTTTCTGCTAATTTCTTCCATATATAAACTCTCCGTTTGGTTTCGAAATTCACTGTTCCTCAAATAATGGGCACAGTTAGGTAATATAAATATATTACCATATATATACTGTTATTGTCAAATGGTATGAGTTTAATACACAAAAAACGGGAAATCTGTACATACAGAATTCCCGTGCATAATCAGATCAAACCGTTGAAAATGTTTTCAAGAGCATCTTCGTCTTTTGCTTCGGGACGTTCGCACTTGAAAAGTTCCCATTCCTCAACGTGAACTGCGGTAGCGCCCGGAGTCAAATGATACATGGGCGAAAGCGTTTCACATTCGGTCATATAGTCGCAAATATATGTTTCAAAGGATACGCCGAAATCGGGATAAGTTGCTTCGGGCTCAACGGGATAGCGCTTAATAAACAAGCAGCCCTTATTGAATATTCCTGCCCAGCCACAGGGATTGTCAACACCTAATTTGAATGGGAAATTTAAGGTCGGATCACTGTTTAATGTAATGAATTTTTCACCCCAATATACACGGTTGTCGTTCATTTTTGAATAAGGCCAAAGGGAAATTTTTCTGTTGGGAAGAAGCGCTTGGAAATTTTCGGGTTCGGGAATTACTTCCAAGCCGCCCTTATCGCAAACGGTCAATGCCCATACTGCAAGATCAATATCCCAAAGTCCTGTGTTGGTAATACGATGTTCAACGGTTACTCTTGACGAATCTTCAGCAAGGGTAATAACCATTTCCTTTTGAGTTTTTGTGTTCAGTTCTTCATCGGGAGTAAGCGTTACCACATTGTTTTCCACAGAATATTTTACGGGGAAATTGTCCGCAGGATATGAACGGGGTGCTGCTTCCGGCGAATGCCATACACGGTGTCCGCCGTAAATTTTCCATTTATCGCCGCCGACTGTTCCCACGTCGCCTTCTTTTTCGCAAAACATATTTTCTTCGCCTTTAAGTGAATAGCGAATTATTCTCGGACCGACTTCAAGTGTTGCCACAAGC
Organism: Clostridia bacterium; assembly: GCA_045600705.1. GTDB lineage: Bacteria > Bacillota > Clostridia > Christensenellales > QALW01 > UMGS1322. The sequence continues at coordinate 13,974 of JAZRYL010000064.1, forward strand.
TGTACTTTATCGTTTTCAATAAAAAGACATTTTTGCCATCCCGCATAAGGTGCTTCGTAAATTTTAATCATATTTTCCTCCGTTAATTATATAACTTCCCGCAGTTCAAAATTTATCATATCGCAGGAAGATAATATGTATTTTATGCCGTTTCTTTCAACTGTTTCTGCTTCCGACGGGTTAACACCGTGCAAATGACCGTAAACACAGTATTTAACGTTATGCTCATCCAACACGTCACAAAATTCGTTAAAACGGGTTTTGTTAAGCACCGGCGGATAATGCAGCATGGTGATTAAAACGGAATTTTCGTCCATAAGGTTTTCAGCTGCTTTAAGCGTCAAATCTAATCTGATATGCTCACGGGCAAATATTTTTTGGTCGTCGGGTGAGTCACTGTCCATCCAACCACGTGTGCCCGCGAACACGTAATTCCCGAATTTTATCGCATCGTTCTGCAATACATACATATTTTCGGGCAAGTGCTCACGTACTTTTGTAACGGAACTCCACCAAAAATCGTGATTGCCTCGGATAAGAATTTTCTTTCCCGGCAATTCACCGATACTTTGAAGATCGTTGATTGCATCCTCAAGGTGCATCGCCCAGGAAATATCACCTGCAATAAGAACAACGTCATCATCGCTGACCTTTTGCTTCCAATCTGCTTTAATTTTATCAAAGTGACCTTGCCATCTTGCACCGAACATATCCATAGTTTTATCCATTCCGCCGGGCAAATGCAGGTCAGAAACCGTATATATTTTCATTAGTTACCTCTTTTTATATATAATATCATATTTTTCCGAACTTTTCAATATAATATTAGTATAAAATGCAAAGGAATGATAATAAAATGTATGAGTGTATTCTGAAAAACGGTGATATTACATATAAAATCGGACTTAACGGCAAAGGACAGTTGAACCTTGCAAGCGCAAAGGGCGGAATAATATTATCGCAAAGTATTATTTCCGGGCATACCTGCCGTATGTTTTCCTGCGATGTGGACGAACGGGGAATAATTCATATTGCGGCGGTTATGGGAGATAAACTTACATATTACCGCTATGACGGGGAAAAGACAAGCACCACACACTTAATGCGACTTCCGGAAAAATTCGGAATTACAAGCATAATGTTATATGCCGGAAAGGATGTATTTTTGTATTATTGCGTAAAAAGCGCCGAAGAATATGCGGTAATAGAGTATTCACTGACAAGTGACGGATGGCAGGGGAAAAACCTACTTACCGATTCGGAACCCACCGAGGTGGTGTGCGGAAGAAAAGACGGAAGCGAATGTTATATAATTAAGACATCCGACGGGCAAAACAGATTGCTTGAAATTAAAACCGGCAAAGAAATTTTTTCGGGAAACGGTAAAATCGGCTACGCTCAGGCAACGCACGGCGGAATTGCATTTTGTTGCGGAGGCTACGGCTATTTTAACGATGCTGAAATGCTTGCAACGGATAATTTGTATTTGACTGACGGGGACAGAGGATATGTTTTGGCGGAAAACAGAATAAAAGAAATAACCGTTTCGGATATATCACGGGTGGTTGGCGAAACAGAACCGCCGAGGGATGGAAAAGAATATATTTTGTGCAGTAAAACAAGCGAAAAAAGAATAATTCTTTCCACACCGTACCCGTATTTGCAGGAAACTCAGACACGCATTTCGGGAAGCGGAATAGCGCAGGAGGTATATATGCAGCAAAGGACGGTTTTTTTGCTTCAAAGTGATGTGAAAAGTTTGAAAAATAGAGTAAGAAAACTTGAAGAAATTGTGAAAATGATGACAAATTCCAAGTGATATGGGCACAGAATGTAAAAACGTGAGAAAACAAGAGAAAACACGAGCATAAAGCAGAAAACAATAGAAAAGTATATATAAACGGTTGACAATTCAAAAAGAAAAGTGCGAATGAAGTTTGCATTTGTATGGTAAAATAAGTATGATATGTGTGTTAGCACTCGAAGACGATGAGTGCTAATAAATAAGGAGGATGTTTACGATGACAGTAAAACCATTATTTGACAAGGTAGTTATTAAGAATTGCCAGGCAGAAGAAACAACAAAAAGCGGTATTGTACTTACCGGCGGAGCAAAGGAAAAACCTCAGTTTGCAGAGGTTGTTGCAGTAGGTCCCGGTGGAAATATTGACGGCAAAGAAGTAGTTATGCAGGTAGCAGTAGGACAGAAGGTTGTATATAGCCAGTATGCAGGTACACCTGTTAAGCTTGACGGAACAGAATACATTATTATCAGCCAAAGTGATATTTTAGGCATTATTGAAGGTTAAGGAGGAATACAGTTATGGCAAAACAGTTTAAGTACGGTGAAGAAGCTCGCAGAGCGCTTCAGACAGGTGTTGATATTTTAGCAGACACAGTAAAAATTACATTAGGCCCCAAGGGCAGAAACGTAGTTCTTGATAAGAAATACGGTTCACCGCTTATTAACAATGACGGTGTTACAATCGCAAAGGAAATTGAACTTGAAGATCCTTTCGAGAATATGGGTGCTCAGCTTGTTAAAGAAGTTTCAGTTAAAACAAACGATGTAGCAGGTGACGGTACTACAACAGCGGCAGTTCTTGCACAGGCAATTTTCCGTGAAGGCGCAAAGAACGTTGCCGCAGGTGCTAATCCAATGGTACTTCGTAAGGGCATTCTTTCCGCAGTAGACGTTGCGGTTGAAGAACTTAAGAAAATTTCCAAACCCGTTGAAAGCAAGAAAGCTATTGCTCAGGTAGCTTCAATTTCGGCAGGCGACAGTGAAATCGGCGGACTTATTGCCGATGCTATGGAAAAGGTAGGAAATGACGGCGTTATTACCGTTGAAGAGTCTAAGACAATGAAAACAGAATTGGGCCTTGTAGAAGGTATGCAATTCGACCGTGGCTATGCTTCACCCTATATGGCAACAGATATGGAGAAAATGGAAGCAGTTCTCGACAGTCCGCTTGTTCTTATTACAGATAAGAAAATTTCAAATATTCAGGAAATTCTTCCTGTTCTTGAACAGATCGTTCAGGCAGGCAAAAAGCTTCTTATCGTTGCTGACGATATCGAAAGCGAACCTCTTGCAACACTTGTTGTAAACAAGCTTCGCGGAACGTTCAATGTTGTTGCCGTTAAAGCACCCGGCTTCGGCGACAGAAGAAAGGCAATGCTTCAGGATATCGCTATTCTTACCGGCGGTACGGTTATTTCCGAAGAACTCGGTTATGAGCTTAAGGATGCAACTATTGATATGCTCGGTACAGCTCGTATGGTTAAGGTTGACAAAGAAAATACCACCATTATCGAGGGTGCAGGAAGCAAGGACGAAATTGCAGCTCGTGTTCAGGCAATCAAAGCACAGATCGCCGAAACAACAAGCGATTACGACAAAGAAAAGCTTCAGGAACGTCTTGCTAAACTTGCAGGCGGCGTAGCAGTTATCCAAGTTGGTGCTGCAACTGAAGTTGAAATGAAAGAAAAGAAGCTTCGTATCGAAGATGCTCTTGCGGCAACAAAGGCAGCTGCTCTTGAAGGTATCGTTCCCGGCGGCGGTGTAGCACTTTTGAGTGTTGCTCCTGCAATCAAAGCACACATGGAAACTCTTACCGGCGATGCAAGAACAGGTGCTTCAATCGTACTTCGTGCAGTTGAAGAACCTATGCGTCAGATCGCAACAAACGCAGGTCTTGAGGGTTCTGTAATCGTTGCAAAAGTTCTTGAAAATAACGATCCTAATTTCGGCTATGATGCAGCAACTGATGAGTACTGCAATATGGTTGAAAAGGGAATTATCGATCCTACAAAGGTTAGCCGTACAGCACTTACAAATGCTGCAAGCGTTGTTTCTACAATGCTTACAACCGAATGTCTTGTGGCTGACATTCCCGAACCCGAACCGGCAGCACCTGCTGCACCCGGCGGAATGGGCGGAATGTACTGATAAATCAAACAAATATGCGCACTCAAAAAAGAGTGCGCTTTTTTGTTTTTTTCGGTACTTTAATTATATGAAAATAAAATCTTTTTTTATATTGAAAAGCAAACGGAAATAGTGTATAATTCTAAAAAACGAGGGGGCGAAAAAATGAAAGTTACCCAATATACAACAAATAAAGATGATTTATTATCGGCGCAGGTACTTGAGCCATCTGAGTATATGGCAGGCGCACAAACAATTAAAATAGGCGAAAGCTTTAGTGAGTTTGACGGTTTTGGCGTAGCGCTTACAGGTTCGTCATGCTATCAGCTTGATAAAATGGAAAAGTCCGTGAGAGAAGCGGTAATTAAGGACGTGTTTTCAGAAGAAGGTCTTGATTTATCGGTGGCAAGATTGACGGTTGGCTCAAGCGATTATTCGCCGAGCATATATTCTTACGACGATGTGAAAGACGACGTTGCGCTTGAACATTTTTCCGTAAAGCGTGACGAAAAATTTATTATTCCCATGATAAAGGAAGTTCTAAAAGTTAAACCCGACTTGAAAATGTTTTCATCACCGTGGAGTCCTCCCGCATGGATGAAAACGTGCAATTCTCTTTGCGGCGGATATTTGCGAAGCAAGTATATTGAAACTTTTGCGGATTATTACGTTAAGTATATCGAAAGTTACAAAGAGTACGGTATAAACATTTCGGCACTTACTCCTCAGAATGAGCCCGAAACCGACCAGGAAGGCACAAGCGTTGCCTGCAAGCTTCATCCCGAATTTGAAGCGGAGCTTGTTGCGCATCTTAGGAAAAAACTGAAAGAGCATGGACTCGACGTTAAAATTTGGGGACACGACCATTGCTTCAAGGGTGTCTATCGGGTAATGTGGCAGCTTGAAAACTGTCCCGACTTTTCAAAAGACTGTGACGGAATTGCGTTCCATTATTATACGGGAAATATTGAGCAAACACTTCCCATAAAGGAAAAATATCCGGAAATGGAGTTTCATTTTACTGAGGGTGGACCACGGCTTTACGACAATTACGATTCCGACTGGTGCAAGTGGGGAATAATGATGAACAAGACGCTTAATTG
>JAZRYL010000065.1:0-124506 GCA_045600705.1 Clostridia bacterium
GTATGAATATGATGCTCAACGGCGCAATGGACGAACTTAAAAGAATAGGCGCAGACGTTTCACGGTTAGGCGGACTCAGACAGAGATATTCCCGTTTCGGCTTTGAGGCGTGCGGCACGGAATACGCTTTTATGCTTACAAAATACAATATTGACAGAACATATAAGGACTATAAATCGGACATTACTTTTGAAATTATTACGGAAAACCAAAGCGAAAATATTGATTACGCACAGTCATTGTACGAAAAAACTGCCGTTTCGGTATATCGAAAGGATTTTTACAATATAGTTATTGCGTGGAATCACATTCCGTATCTTGCAAAGAAAAACGGACGCAATATCGGCTATCTTGTTGCAAACGGCGGAAGCATTTCGGAATTTTTCGGCGAAACGGACGAACTTGAATTTGAAATGCTCCTTGCGTTCTGCAAAAGAGAACAAAAGGATTTGCACATTCCGGTGGCGCCGTACCGAATAGGTATTCTCAGACGGCTCGGCGGAATTTGTGAAATTTTCACATCCGCATATCCGTCAAGATTTAAGATAATTGATTATGTCAAAGTGCTTGATGCGCTTATGAAACTTAAAAATTCATATCTTCCGCTTCAAAAAGGTGAATCCTGCGTGGAAATAAAAGGCTTCGGAGCAGTTCGGCTTTTTGTTACCGCAGACGGCGCAGGATGCGAAAAAACATCAAGAATGCCGAATATTTCACTGACTTATCAGGAGGCGGCAAGATTCTTTTTCGGACCTATTGTGCCGGAGGGGACATTCACCACAGGCGGAATACTGTCCTCGTGGCTTCCGCTTCCCTTGGGGTGGAACGCTTCCGACAGAGTTTGACGGCACGAAAACGGCAATTTGTGAAATTTTTGCGGAACTTTTTTTAATTCAATATAAATACTTGATATTTTTTTCATTGTGTGCTATTATATATGAGAAGTATTATTTTCAAGGAGAAAAATAATTATGAGATCAAATAAAGCAAGATTTGTCAGAAGAAGAAAAACTGCATTGATGGCTGTTTTTGTATTGGTGATTATTCTGATTTTAATAATCGTTTTGATTATTGCAGGAGTTACGAAAAAAGATAAAAAGGACAAAAACAGCGTTAATTCCGTTGCAACACCTGTACCCACTAATGCTCTTTCAACAATAATTCCCACCGATAACCCGGAATGGAACGCAGATAAGACGTCTGATCCGTCAAAATCACCTGCACCCACACCTACCGCTACATCAAGCGAATCAGGTACACAGATGTATGTTACCGGTGACGGCGTAAACGTTCGTAAGTCCGCATCTTCATCGGCAGACGTTATTACTAAGTTGGCAAAGAACACATCGGTTACTGCTTACGGTACAGAGGGCGACTTCTACAAAATCAAGACTCCCTCGGGAGAAATCGGCTATATGTCCAAAAACTTCCTTTCAACGTCACAGTCCACCGCAACAGCAACACCTACTGCTCCTGCGGCTACACCCGATACTTCAAAGTCTACCACAATGTATGTTAAGGGCAGTGATGTAAACGTTCGTGATAAGGCATCGTCATCCGGCAACCGTCTTACCCGTCTTTCAAACGGAACAAAGGTTACCGCTTATGCCGAGTCAAACGGTTGGACCTATATTCAGTATGCAAGCGGAAAATACGGATATATCAGTTCTTCGTTCCTTACCGCTAAGAATGCAACAGCAACACCTACCGCCGCTGCTTCAACACCCACACCTACACCTGCTCATGCAACCGACCTTGTAAGCATTATCGGCAAAGACTATGCAGCAAGATTGGGAACAGTTTCCGAAAAGTATCTTAACGATACAAAGGCAGGACAGAAACCGGAAGTAACCAGCGATTATCACAATTATGAAAAGATTTTCCGCATTGAAAAGATTTCCGGCGGTGCATATTTTATCGGCTTTGAAAAAGAAGGCGAAGGGTTCAAATACGGAAACTCAATTGATGACTTCAAGTAATTTGTTACTCTGATTATTAAGGCACGAAAGAGCAAGTTTTTACAGCTTGCTCTTTGCTTTTTATATTTTTAGGAGAATGTATTGAAACTTAAACGGATAATTGCGCTTTTTGCGGTTCTTGTGCTAATGGCGGGCTGCAAGGGCGAAACAAAACCGAATAACGTGTCGTTTTCCATGGAAGAAAACGGTCTTTTCCCCTTTTATGCCGTGGACGACGAAGGCATTTTGTGGAAAACAAACAATAACGGCGGAGTGTGCCTGAACGACAAGGTGGATTATTCCCTTGGCGGAAAAAGCCGTTTCTTTACGGAAATGACCGAGCAGGACTGTATTGTTTACGCCACCGACATAAGAACGGAAAACGGAAACACATTCTGCACACTTAAAGAACAGAAATCGGATTCCGAGCCTGCACTGATTTTTGAAAATGCGGATTTTGACTCTGTTAAGACAGACAAAAACGGAAATTTGCTGTTTCTTGACAAGGACAAAAACTTATATTTTCGGCGTGATAAATCGCTGAATACGGTTGCAAAAAACGTGGGGCAGGCGGAATTTGCTCAAGGCGGCACACTTGTTTACAGAATGAACGCAAAATCCGAAAACGGAAAATACCCCGTTTATTCCTTTGACGGAGATAACTTGACGTATCTTACCGACGGCGACAAAATTCTAAAAAGTCACGACGGAAACGTGTATATTTTAAGCGATATACAAAATGTTCAGCGCAGAACCGCAACGGTACAGACGGCGACCTGCTCGCTTTTTTCGGACGGCGAGGCAAGATTTGAAATACAAAACGTAATTCTTTCCCAATTCGATAACGGCATCTGCGGAAATTATCTTATGGCGGTGGACACCGAACAGACTACATTAAGGTATAAGGTTTATTACCTTGATTCTGCGGACCAACCAAAGGAAGCAATTTCTCCGATAACTTGGGGAAAGGCGCTTGATGCAAACGTTTTTTTCTGCGAAAAGGAAGAAAACGGACAGAATTATTCCTGCTTGATAAAAGGAAGCGAACTGAAAAAACTTTCAATCAAATATGACTCCGAAAACACATACAATGTAAACGGAAAAATCGTTTCACTTTACAATAAGAAAATATACGGTGTTGAGGACGGAAACATTATTTCCGTAACAGACGAGGTAAACACCTTTGTTAATGCAGACGGATTTTTTATGTATTCGGCGGAAAAAACTCCCGTGTACAATCTTTGCATTATTCCCGATGAGGGCGGTGCGGTATTTATAAATCAGGTGGCAAGCCTGACGGTCAAGAAAAACGGAAGCAACATTTTCTTCCTTACGGGCGAAAACGGCTTGTGCGACTTGAACGTTTATAATACCGTGAATAAAAGCATTACGGCTATAACCTCCAACGTGGACGAAAACATCGGGTTTATGTGCGGCGACGGTATAGTTACATTCGCCAAAAAGGGCGAGGGAACACTGTTTATCGTCAGCACGCTTAAAGTGGTTGACTGCGGAATAAAAATCAGTAGATTTGTATAGTAAATAACGGATAAACACAAGGGAAAATCACGGGATAAAGTGATTTTCCCTTGATTATATAAGGCAAAAATGGTATAATAAAATGTAAAATCATGTTTAATACTTGACAAATGCAAGTGCTGACGAATTATATATTCATAATAGAGGTTGGATTTATGGATAAAGTAAAACTTACAAGAAATAACGGCGTGCTGAAAGTAGACATCGACGGCAATCTTTTTGAACCGCTTTCGTTTAAGTCATTTAGACCGACGGCAAGAAACATTTCCGATTTTTCAAAAGCAGGCGTGAAGCTTTTCAGTATTCTTTCAAGCGGAATGATAAGTCTGCTGACAGTTCCTTATTCGCTTTTCGGTGAAAGTTGGATTGACGATGAAACCTACGATTTTGAGCCCGTTGACAGACAGATAGAACTTTTCCTTGAAAATGCGCCCGACGGATATTTTGCACTTATGGTTCAGCTTGATACACGTCCGTGGTACGTCGAAAAACACGGCGTTCCATATTCGTTTACACACCTTTCACAGGTTATCGGTGACGAAAAATGGCGTGAACTTGCCGCAAAATATCTTAAAGCGATGATAAAACACACCGAAGAAAAATACGGTGACAGATTTTACGGATATTTTATGCTTTGCGGCTTTACCACCGAATGGTTCAGTCAGTTCGATGAGGAAGCGGCTCACCCGATTAAGGAAAACGTTTTCAAAAAGTATTATAACGACGAAAATTTGCAAATTCCCGAAAAATATAAGCTTGAAACTGAAAAAAATCAAGCATTCGTGCCTGCTGAATACCGTGATGAAGTTAGAAAATACCGTGAATTTAATGCGGATTTGATTTCCGATTCAATTTTGTATTTTGCAAAGGAAGCACAGAGCATTCTTCAACATAAAAAACTGCTTGGCGTGTACTTTGGCTATTTGTTCGAACTTAACGGCCCGCGGCTTTGGAATACGGGACACATCGGCTATGAAAAAGTGTTCACTTCACCCGATATTGATATGATTTCATCGCCCTCGTCATACGCATTCAGAACATACGATTCAACAAGTGCTTTTATGGTAACATACGATACGCTTGATTTGCACAATAAACTCTATTATCTTGAATTCGACCACATTACACACCTTGCACCGTCGCACGTGGAAAACGTTCTTATTCCCGGCGGCGACAGCAAGCTTCCCGACCACAGACACACTCTTGACGTTATGCAGCGTGATTTTATGCTTTGTGCGTCAAAGGGGGCGGCGCTTTGGTGGTTCGATATGTTCGAGGGCTGGTTCTATTCGGACGAAATGATGGCTTCCGTTAAGGAAATGATAGAAACAAGCAAACTTCTTAACGAAAAGAAACACGAAAGTGTTGCGGAAATTCTCGTTATTGCATCGGGAAAATCGCTTCTCGGAGTAAATAAAAACAGTGAACTTAATACCGTTGTACTTGGCAATCAGCGTGGCGGAGTTGCAACAATGGGCGCTCCCTACGACTTGTATTCCACCTGTGACTTAGGCAAAGTAAATACGGAAAAATACAAACTGATAATTTTCCTTGATGCTTTTGAAATGGACGAAAGCACAAAAGCATTTGCTGAAAAACTGAAGCACGGCGGAAAAACCGTTTTGTGGATATATGCACCGAACTATGCTACCGACGGACTTGCAGGTGTACAGCAGACCACCGATATAAACGTGGTGGAACTTATCGGCGAAGAAAATACAGTACATACGCATCACGGAAGCATTTCATACGATATGCCCAATCCCCGGTTCTTTGTTGAGGACGGTGACGCAGTACCCTTGGGCATTTACGATAACACGGAAAAGGTTGCTATCGGAATGAAGCGCTTCGGCGAGTATACAAGCGTGTATTCTGCGGTGGGAAATCTTAACGGCGGAATTCTGCGTGAAATCGCTAAAATCGCAGGAGTGCATATTTATTGCGAAAATTCCGAAACACCCGTGTATATAAGTTCTCTTGTAAAGGGTGTTTACGCAAATTGTGATGCGGAACTTTTCGTGGACGACGGCGAATACGTTGACCTTTTCAGTGGAAATACGTTTACGGCAAAGGACGGAAAACTTTTTGTTCCCGCAGGGGAAAGAGCATCAAAACTTTTTATCAGAAAATAATTTTCAGAAACGGAAAAGACAATGAATATTTGGGATAATTACGGAATAGATGAAGAATTACTTAAAACGGCGGAAGAAACCGAAAAAGAATGTGCAGAGGAATTTGCACAAATTGAGAAAATACAGGAGTTAAATCAACTTTGGGTGCTTGATTGCTTCCGAAAAGAAAGAATTGCACCTAATCATTTTAATCCCACCTACGGCTACGGCTATGATGACCAAGGCAGAGATAAACTTTCCGCATTGTTTGCAAGAATATTCAAGGCGGAGGATGCTATTGTAAGACCGCAAATTGCATCGGGAACTCACGCACTTGCCCTTGCACTTCAGGGACTTACAAGAAAAGGAACGAGAATTCTTTCTGCGTCGGGCACGCCTTACGATACCTTGGAAGGTATTATCGGTCACAAGGAAGAAATTGAGGGTTCACTTTGCGATATGGGTGCAACATACAAAGAACTTCCGCTTAAAAACAAGCGAATTGATTTCGATTTATTGCCCGAATATGCGAAGGACGCAGACTTGATAATGCTTCAGCGTTCACGTGGATATCAAGACAGACCGAGCCTTTTGATAGAAGATATTGAAAAAGCCGCTTCGGTAATCCGCAGTGTAAACAAGGATGCGATTATTTTCGTTGACAACTGTTACGGAGAATTTGTTCAGGAAAAAGAACCGCTTGAGGTGGGCGCAGACGTAATAGTCGGCTCGCTTATCAAAAATGCAGGCGGCGGAATTGCTCCTACGGGCGGATATATTGCAGGTCGAAAAGACCTTATCGAAAGAATTTCCTACCGTATGACCGCACCGGGAATAGGCGGCGAGGTAGGCAGTTATGCGGCAAGCTATATGCCGTTTTATCAAGGAATATTCCTTGCACCGCAGACGGTGGCACAGGCACTTAAGGGTGCGGTATTCACGTCGCATATTCTTCAAAAATTCGGATATGCACCGTCACCCGCACCGAATGAAAAACGTGGATGTATCATTCAGTCTGTTTGCCTTAATTCACGGGAAAAGCTTATTGAAATGTGTAAGCAAATTCAGGCGGTTTCGCCGGTTGAAGCGTACGTTGAACCGTGCCCCGCACCGATGCCGGGATATGCCGACGAGGTAATTATGGCGGCAGGAACGTTCGTTCAGGGAGCATCTATCGAGCTTTCGGGCGATGCACCCGTCAGAGAACCGTATATGTTCTATATGCAGGGCGGAATAGTTTATCATCAAGTTAAGGCGGCTATTCTTTGCGCAATTAAAAATATGAAGTGAGGAACGACAAAATGCAAAATGCCATTAAAGCAACAAACATTCTTTTGCCAAAAGAAAATATAGATATTTACAAGTATTCCTGCGTTGCTTGCGACCAGTTCACGGGCGATGCGGAATATTGGAAAAAAGCCGAGGAAATCGTTGAAAATTCTCCGTCGGCGCTTAATATGATTTTCCCCGAAATTTACCTTTCGGCAGACAACAGCGCAAGAACGGCAAAAATCAATAAAACAATGAACGAATATCTTGAAAAAGATATTTTCAGAGAATTCGAAAATTCGGTAATATATGTGGAAAGAACGCTTGCAAACGGACAAATCCGTCACGGAATTATCGCTGCCTGCGACCTTGAACAGTACGAATATTCAAAGAACACACGTTCGTTCGTTCGTCCCACAGAGGGCACTATTGAAGACCGTTTGCCTCCGAGAGTGGCAATAAGGGAAAATGCTCCTCTTGAACTTCCGCATATTATGCTTCTTATAAATGACGCCGCAAAATCAATCATCGAGGGATTGAAAGATAAGAAAAAAACACTTGTTTACGATTCAAAACTGATGCTTGACGGCGGAAGCATAAAGGGATGGGTGCTTGATAAGGACGTTCGAAACGAACTTCTTGAAAACCTTGAAAAAGCAAAAGTTGGCGATGCTGACAATCAAATCCTTTTTGCGGTAGGCGACGGGAATCATTCTCTTGCCACAGCAAAAAAATGTTGGGAAAATGTTAAAAAGGACCTTTCGGATGCGGAAAAGGAAAATCACCCTGCACGTTTTGCATTGTGCGAGGTAGTAAATCTTCACGACGAGTCTTTGCTTTTTGAACCTATTCACAGAATTTTATACAACGTTGATACCGAAAAATTCCTTTCCGTGCTTGATGCAAACAAGGACGAAAATTCAAATCAAGTATGCACCGTTATTGTAAACGGCAGCGAAAAGAAGGTTTCGCTAAAACCTACCCATAGCTTAACGGTAGGCACATTACAGAACATTATTGACGTTTATCTTGCCGAAAACGGCGGTGAAGTGGATTATATTCACGAGCCCGAACAGGTTCGCAAAAATGCGGAAAAAGCAAATTCCGTGGGATTGCTTATTGAGGGACTTGAAAAATCGCAACTGTTCCCAAGTGTTATCGCAAACGGCGCATTGCCGAGAAAAACGTTTTCTATGGGAATGGGCATAGATAAAAGATACTATCTTGAAGCAAGAAGAATCAAGTAACGTAAAAAGCAAACTGTGAAAGCAATACAGAATAAAAAATAACCGATAAGGAGAAAAAATATGATAAAGGTAACTAAATTCGGCGGAAGTTCGTTAGCCGATGCGACACAGTTCAAAAAGGTTGCGGACATTGTTAAAAAAGACGCAACAAGAAAATACGTTGTTCCGTCAGCACCGGGCAAAAGATTTAAGGGCGACGACAAGGTAACGGACCTTTTGTATAAATGCTATGCGCTTGCTTGCGCAGACCAGGACACAAGCGAGGTTTTCGATAAAATTATCGAACGTTACGTTTCCATAAAAGAGGAACTTTCTCTTAAAACTGACATCAAGTCAATAATTCTTGACGTAAAAAAACGGGTTGACGGCGGTGCTTCAATAGATTATACCGCATCACGAGGCGAATATCTTAACGGTATTTTGCTTGCCGAATACCTTGATTTTGCGTTTATTGATGCGGCAGAGGTAGTTTTGTTCAATACCAACGGCGTTCTTGACAGTGAAAAAACAAATAAGGTTATGGCAAAACAACTTGAAAAGTATTCTTATGTGGTAGTTCCCGGATTTTACGGTTCAATGCCCGACGGAAGTATAAAAACGTTCTCCCGCGGCGGAAGCGATATTACGGGTTCGCTTGTGGCAAGAGCAGTTAAGGCAGACCTTTACGAAAACTGGACGGATGTTTCGGGATTTATGGTTGCCGACCCCAGAATCGTTCCGGAAACAAAGTCAATTTCGTACATTACATACAAGGAACTTCGTGAACTTTCATATATGGGCGCCGCAGTTTTGCATCAGGATGCAGTGTTCCCCGTGGCACAAAGCGGTATTCCCATAAATATCAGAAATACCAATGCTCCCGAAGAAGCAGGCACAATGATAGTAAGCAATATTACTAAGGGTATGGAAAGCGATATGACCGTTACGGGTATAGCAGGCCATTCGGGATATTGCGTAATCACCATCGAAAAAAGTATGATGAACAGCGAACTCGGTATCGGCAGAAGATTTCTTGAAATTTTCGAGCGCAACAACATTTTGTTCGAACATCTTCCCAGCGGAGTTGATACAATGTCGGTAGTGCTTAATACCAAGGCGGTTGAAGGAAAACTTGATACGGTTCTTTCTTCTATAAGGGACGAACTGCAACCCGATTCGATTGACTTCGTACCTAATCTTGCACTTCTTGCGGTGGTAGGTCATAAAATGGCTTCCGCTTCGGGAACTGCGGCAAAAATATTCAATGCTCTCGGCAAGGAAAACATAAATATTCGCACTATTGACCAAGGTTCAAGCGAAATCAATATTATTATTGGTGTGGACGAATGTAACCTTGAAAAGAGTATTAAGGCGATTTACAATGCGTTCAACAAATAAAAAAAGAAAGATAACAGCCGCAATTTGCGGCTTTCTTTCCATTTTACTGATAGTGACCGTGCTTGTTCTTGAAGTGAATGTGGACAAACATCAGCGATATGTTCCTGATTATGAAAAGCAGGATATATCTTTTATACTGGACGACAATGCACTTAACGATGAACAGTACAAAATTTTGTTTTTTCAAACGGGGCTTGGAAAAACAGCCGTTGATGAACTTATTGAAAAAGGAAAAGCTTCAGATATTTTTAAGTTTCAAAAAGACTTTTTTTCTCCGCTTGAGGTAAAGTGCGTTCGTGAGGCAATTACAACGAATATGGAATACGGTGTTGACTCCGACGGTGACAATATAGCCAATTTTCAACTTGCACCGTATAAGCCGGGCTATGTGTTTATTATGGAATCAAGTCATTCGTTAGGATTTCGCCACGGCCACGCAGGACTTGTTACAGATGCTAATCAAGTTCTTGAATCACCTATGATAGGCGTCCCGTCCGAATGTTTTTCCGCTAACGAGTGGAGAAGCCACCCTACGTTTGCTATGCTTAAGCTTAAAGACGCAACCGACGAGCAATTGAAAAGTATTGCCAAAAATGCGAAAAAACAGTTGGTAGGTATTCCGTACAATATTTTGTCGGGAACGTTCAAAAAAACACACGGTACTATTCCGCCTACAACGCAATGCGCTCACCTTGTGTGGTATGCCTTCCATAATGCCGGCATCGACGTTGACCGAAACGGCGGAAATATCGTAACCGTTCAGGATATTTTGTATTCGGATAAATTTGAGGTAGTGCAGATTTACGGATACGATCCGAATGTTTTTTACAAATAAAAAATCACCGTAGTTAGTCACGGGTGGATAAGGATGTTTTCCTGGACGGTGGATTTTGTACGGCAAAATCCGATGCTCGATAAAGCTGTTGACAAAAAATAAAGGAGTTTTACAATGACGAAGAAAAATCGAATAGAATATTTGGTTTGTACATTAAGTGTTTTAATAACAGGGTTTATTATATATGGTCTTATTGCAAGCTTTTCGCCGCTCATAAATGAAAGCAAATTACAATCATTTTTGATTTTTGGTTGTATAGGTGGTTTTGGGTTTAGTTCAATCGTTTCAATAATTATCATTTCGGCTCGATATTTCAAAAAAAGAGGATTTGCTTTTAAGGTGGCTGCCTCCGTTTTGTGGCCTATAACATTTGCTGTATGTGTATATGTCGGCATACTTATATATATTCCATATCAAATATTCAACATTGTAAAAATTATAACGATATCAAAAGAAGAAAAACAAAAACCGGGAGATATATTAAGCGAAGAATAAATATCGAATTTGATTAATCAAATTAAAAAAGCACCTGCCGAAAAGAGAAACTATCATCTCTTTCGGCAGGTGCTTTTGTCTCATACAATATCAATATCAAGCAGGGAAAAAATATATATTTTTCCGTTAAGAGCCGATTTTTATCAGCTTACTCTTTAAGGGCAAACCCCTAATTCCCAATTAGAAGTAATAAGGAATCAATGCGTGGCAAAATACTTCCTTGTGTACCCGCAGCGTTACACTACGGTGATTTTACGTTTAATGTATAATTATTTTACGATATAGCCCTCTTTAACACCGAAAGCAGCATTGCTTTCGTCGGTATCAACGTGCATTGCAAGAGCAAACTTTTCGCTTACACGAACAACAACGTCATCAAAGGTGCAGCCGCGAACAGCACTTTCTGCCTTAACGGAAACGATTTCCTTATCCTTAACACCAAACTTTTCAGCATCGGCAGGAGTCATGTGAATGTGACGCTTTGCAACGATAACGCCTTCAGTAAGTTCAACTTCGCCGCAGGGGCCTACAAGCTTGCATCCGGGAGTACCTGCGATATCGCCCGATTCCTTGATAGCGATGTCAACACCGATTGAACGTGCATCTGTTGCAGAAAGCTCAACCTGAGAAGCAGGACGAACGGGACCGAGAATGCTTACGTTAGCAAGTTCTTTCTTAGGACCAACAACGGTAACACGCTCATTAGAAGCGAACTGACCGGGCTGTGAAAGAGCTTTCTTAACGGTAAGCTCGTAATCCTTGCCGAAAAGAATTTCCAAATGTTCCTTTGTTACGTGTACGTGACGTGCGCTTGTTTCAATAATGAATTTATCCATTTTTATAAGATTCCTTTCCGTAAGAATATAAGGTATTATATTCTACGCTTAAATTTATTTTTATATATTTTACAATAAATAGGGAATTTTTGCAATTGTTTTTTATTGTAAAAACGGAATATTTATGATAGTATAGTAGTGAAAAGATAAGAATAATTACGTATTGGAACTTAATACGGTTGGAGGTAGAAATATGATAGGAATTGTTACAGGCGCATCGTCGGGCATGGGCAGAGAATTTGTTAAAATACTTGACGCAAAAGAAAAATTGGACGAAATATGGGTTATTGCTCGCAGACGGGAACGTCTTGAGCAACTTAAAAGTGAAATAAAAACTCCCGTAAAGGTAATATGCCTTGACTTGACGAAAAACGAAAGTCTTGTCGAATACAAAAAAATGCTTTCTGCGGAAAATCCGCAGGTGTCGATTTTGGTAAATTGCTCCGGCTACGGAAAGTTCGGCCACACCGACGTTGTTCCCATGGAAGACGTAAACGGTATGATAGACCTTAACGTTAAAGCACTTGTTAATATCACGCAGATAACAATTCCGTATATGACGGCAGGCGGACATATTCTTGAACTTGATTCTCTTTCGTCGTTTCAACCTGTGCCGTATCTTAACGTGTACGCCGCAACAAAGGCGTTTGTGCTTTCTTATTCACGGGGACTGAATGCAGAACTGAAAGACAGAAATATTCACGTAATGGCTATTTGCCCCGGCTGGGTAAGAACGGAATTCTTCGACCGGGCAAAAACGGAACAGTCAGATGCAATAACGTATTTTAACAAAATTTATGAAGCAAAAGACGTAGTTGCAACCGCATATAAGGATATGAAAAAGAACAAAGACGTTTCTATTCACGGCTTAAGTGTTAAATTGCAGGTGCTGCTTGTTAAAATTTTGCCCCATAAATTCGTAATAAAAACGTGGCTTAATCAGCAACACCATTAAATCAAAAAAATTTTCGAAAAACTTAAAATTTTTATTGTGCATATTTATTTTTTGTGTTATAATACTCTCCGTTAAGTAAATATGCGCCGGAATGATGGAATTGGCAGACGTGCGGGACTCAAAATCCCGTGGTAGCGATACCGTGCGGGTTCGACCCCCGCTTCCGGCACCAAACAAAAAGAACCTTGCTTGCAAGGTTCTTTTTGTTTGCCCCCCGAAGACGGTTGAGCGAACGGAACAAAGTGACCGTTCGTAGAACGGCAAAAGTCGCAAGGCGAATTTTGTACGTGTATCGGGAATGAGCAATAAAAAGCGTAACAATATAAATCCGAACCACGCCTTAAACCGATTATTTTGCCGATTTTCTGCGTTGTCGAGATTTGTAATACGACCTGTATTACTACATCTCTCCGCCTTGAAAATCAAAAAAATAATTTGGTTTAAGGTCGAAGATTAAAATTTGTAAAAATATGCATATGCAAGGAAGAACACCGTAGGAATACCGGGCGTATTTCAAGGTTTTGAGACGTAAGCAGATGCTTTTTTCTTACAAATTTGAACGGGTTCGGATTTGTATTGTTACGCTATGCGAATTGCCAAGGGCAATCACATTTTATGCGAAATGTACCGTCCCCCGCATAAATAGAAGCAATGCAACGCAAGGTTCTTTTTGTTTGCCCCACGAAGACGGTTGAGCGAACGGAACAAAGTGACTGTTCGTAGAACGGCAAAAGTCGCAAAGCGAATTTTGTACGTGTATCGGGAATGAGCAATAAAATGTGCGAATTGCCAAGGGAAATCACATTTTATGCGAAATGTACCGTCCCCCGCAAAGGGAACAAATAGCTTGCAAGGTTCTTTTTGTTTGCCCCCGAAGACGGGAGAAATTTACGACTAATCACGCAAAAAATATACACAAAGCAGGACTTACTTTTTAAGCAAATCCTGCATTTTTGTTAAATATGAATTTTTCGACTTTACACTGTTAAGCTAAACTCATAGCAATATCAGTTCATCGGCGTCTTCACGGGTGCAAACGGTATATGTGAACTTAAGACCTATCTTGGAGTGGTCTGCCAACAGTATTTTTTTCTTTGCACCACGCATCATTATTCGTGCAATTTCCGCTTCGCCGGGATCGTTGTCGGTGATTATGCCGTCGTCGGTAAGCCCGTCAAATGCAAGAAAAGCCACATCGGGATTTATAAACGAAAGAAAACGGTTGGTGTCGAACCCTGTCAATGTTCGGTCAGCGGCCTTATATTCACCGCCGGTAAGCACACACCGAACACCGTATTTTGCAAGAATTGAAAGAAATGCTACCGAATTTGTAATGACGGTTATGTTTCGGTAATCCTTTAAGTGCGGCAAGAGAAAAGCATTTGTGGAGGAACTGTTCAAAAATACAGTTTGACCGTCGGATAAATATTTTTTCGCATTTACAGCCAAATCACGTTTTTCCTTTTCGTTTACGTGAATGCGCATATTTAACGGATAATGTGTGTATTCGTCCGAAATAAGCGCACCGCCGTGATACCGCTTCAAAAGTCCTGCACGTTCCAATAAGGCAAGGTCACGGCGCACGGTCATTTCACTTGTGTCTAAGGTTACTGCCAAATTTTGAGTGGAAACACGGTGCTTCTTGTCCAATATGTTTAGAATTTCCTGCTGACGCTCATTGATTTTCATATATGCTCCTGTTATATAAAATGTTTGTTTTGCAATAAAACGAACACAATTTGTTCGTATGATATGATTATATCATCAAATTTTGCGGGGTGCAACATATTATGGAACAAATAGTTACATTTTTTAAGAATCCGTATGTTATACAAATTATTGGCTTTATCGGAATGGGTTTTTCACTTTCCACATACCATTTTAAGGAATACAACAAACTTGTAACGATAAGAATTATTTGCGAACTGATTTTTGGATTTCAGTTTTTGCTTTTGGGCGCATACACGGGCATGATAACGAATTTTGCGGCGGTTTTTACCAATAGCGTTTACCGATACAGAATAAAAAAGGGTAAAAGCACACTTGTATTTCAGATTTTGTTTTCTGTTTTGTTTGTTACGTTGGGAATAATAACATGGGCAGGGCCGGTGAGCTTGCTTGTAATAGGAGCAAAACTGCTTTCAACCGTGGCATTCGGAATAAAAAACACAAAAATTATTCGTGAAATAAATATGGTAATTCAACCGATGTGGCTCGTCTACGACGTGATAGCCGGTTCGATTGGAGGAACGATTTCCGACGTGCTTGCAATTATTTCGCTTGTGCTGGCATTTGTTCGGCTTGACATAAAGAAAAAGAACGAACAGTAACACTGTAAATGCGTGGCTTGAATTTATACTGCTACGTTAGCGAACTGTCAAATTTATACAAATATAATATTGCTCATTCTTTCAAAATGTGGTATAATATACACAGTTATATGAAGAAAGAAGGTCTTGACTTGCAGGAAATTACAGTTGATGCAACAGTTGAAAACATTCGGCCGGTAACCGATTTAATAGATGAACTTCTTGAAGCAAGTAACTGTCCCATGGCGGCGCAGATGCAGATTGATGTGGCGGTTGACGAGATGTTTGCGAACATTGCAAATTATGCTTACCGTGGCGAAACAGGAAAGGTAACGGTCAGCGCAGGCTATTTTGAAGAAGAAAAGTGCTTCAAAATAACGTTCAAGGATCAGGGAATTCCGTATGATCCTCTTGCAAAGGAAGATCCCGATGTAACACTTTCTGCGGAGGAACGTAAAATCGGCGGACTTGGCATTTTTATTGTCAAAAAAACGATGGATGACATTATATACGAATATAAAGACGGTTACAACGTGCTTACAATAGTTAAGAATTACTGAGGTGTTAATATGATAGGAATTATTGCCGCAATGCAGATCGAAGCGGATCTTATTGCAGATAAAATGGAAAACAAGAAATCCGAAACGGTAAGCGGAGTTAAATATATTACGGGAACGGTTGGAAATAAAGAAGTCGTTATTGCAGTGTGCGGAATAGGAAAAGTTTTCGCCGCAATATGCGCACAGACGATGATTTTGAAGTACAAACCCGAAATGATAATCAACACGGGCGTAGGCGGTTCGCTTGATAAGGACTTGAAAGTATTTAATGTTGCCGTTGCCGAATCGGTAGTTCAGCACGATATGAACACAACTGCAATAGGTGATCCCCGAGGACTTCTTTCGGGAATAAATATAATAAATATTCCCTGCGACGAAAATATTTATAACGGAATTAAAAAGTGCGCAGAACAGACTGACTGTGTGTGCAAAACGGGCGTTATTGCTTCGGGCGATATTTTTGTGCATAGGGAATCCACAAAGACAAAAATTCATAATGAATTTAATGCTATTGCCTGCGAAATGGAGGGCGCTTCCATAGGTCAGGTTTGCTATGTGAATAATATTCCGTTCTCGGTTATCCGTGCCATATCGGATAGTGCGGACGGAGATGCACAAGTAGATTATCCCACATTTGCAAAAATTGCCGCAGAAAAGTCTGCCGAGATACTCATTAAATTTATTGAAACGAAATAAAATCGGTTGTAAAGAAAAACGCTGTCATGTGACAGCGTTTTATTTTTCAGGTTCTCTTTCCTCCGCCAAATTGTCAAGCGCAACTCTTACGGCTTCAATAACAAAGGCACTGAACGTGCAGGAAGTTCCTTTTATTTCATTTTCAACACTTTCTATAATATCGTTGGGAAAACGGATACACTTGTTTGTCGATGCAGGAATAACCGGGATTTTGAATTTTTTCATAATATCACCTCGCATTACTATTGTATATACGTTGATAAATAAAGTATATACAACAAATGCATTGCAAAACATAATACAATATGCTATAATAATTTGAGAGAGGAGTGATATTTTGAAATTTCTTAAAATTTCCGGAATAATTTTCCATGTGACTATACTGCTTTGGGGATTTAATTTATTTATCAATGATGAAAATAAAACTGAGGTAAATAATGTTGAAATGACGGCAAATATAGAAAAATCAACTATAGATACTGATGAAGAACCGACGAGTACGCCTACATTAAAACCTACGTTGAAACCGACTGAAAAACCAACAGTTAAACCGACAAAGATGCCGACTGAAAAGCCAACGGTAACAGTATGCCCAACATCAACGCCTTATAATCAGAATAAGACAAAAGATTTTGATGTTTATATTACTCCAACGGGAAAAAGATATCATTACAATTCATCTTGCGCAGGTAAAAACGCAACATTGACTTCTTTGTCTTGTGCAGAAGCAATGGGTCTTCCCCCCCTTGTAAAAAATGCACATAAAAAAGGACTTTGAGTATTCAAAGTCCTTAAAAAGTTCTTTTTGGTTCTTTTTCTTTCAAGAAAAAGAATGAAAAAATACAAGAAAAACAAAACACAAAACTTACTTAACGGTAATTTTCATAACATGACCTTCGGCGCCGTATGCGTTGGCGTTAAGGCAGTATTCCCTAATGTTTTGCTTAACAAATTTGCCGTCTTTTTCGTAGCCTGCTTCGATTTCGGTTTCAAAATCGGTATGGAAGTGTCCTGAGAAAACACCTCGGATAACATCGGCAGAAGAAACGATCAAATCATACGTTTTTTTCGTTGTGGGCGACGGATTTTTTTCGCAGGCAAGAACAATGGGCATCTGCTTGCAGTCACGCTCGAAAACTCGGTTGTATTCGCCCGTGAAAATCGGAACGTGAACAAATAAAAGCACAAGCAAATCTTCTTTTCTTGCTTTTTCAATATCCGCATATAGCTTTTGATACTGACTTTCGTTAAAAACTTCACGGGGACCGTTCTCGGTCAGTATATCTTCGTCGTTCATCGTAATAAGCATTACCTTGTTGCCCAAAACCACGGAAGCATATTCAAAATCGTTGCTCCAGAACGGTCTGAGTCGGTCAATGCGCTGTTCATAGGTAAGTTTGTCACGCATATTTGTTTGAACGTTTTTCGTAATATCGTGACTTCCGATGCAGGCAAGCACGTTTTTATACGGCCCGAAAATATATTTCTTTGCAAGTTCCATTGTGCCTTCCGAACAGAAATCCAATACGTCGCCGGTAAGACACAGATAGTCGAAGTTCTTGCAGTATTCAAGTGACGAAACGAGATTCGGCACACTTGCCATTCCTGCACAGAACGGTCTGTGATCGTATGTATTTTTAAGTTCCGGGTCGTTCAGGTCGTTTTTTGTTATGTAGTTTAAGTGAATATCGGTGATTTGACCGATAACAATGGGCTCTCCGCCCTTGTTTGTAACGAATTCAGCTTCACGCACTTTTACGTCGTTTAATAACATATAAAACCTCGTTTATTTTACTGTGATTTTCATAACATGACCGCAAACTTGATTGTTTCCGCCGTAAACGTTGGAGGTCAGCAAGTACTCGGAAATGTTTTGCTTAATGAATTTACCATCTTTTTCATATCCTGCTTCAATTTCTGTTTCGGCGTCAAAGTGCCTGTGACCGCAGAATACACCACGAATAACGTCGGAGGAATTGGTTATCAGCTTGTATGCCTTTGCCGAAATTTCATCGCAGTTTTCAAATGCGGCACACAAAACTTTTTTCTCTCCGGTGAAAAATTCGGTGACTTCCTTTCCGTGAACACCGGTATAAATCGGTTCGTGGCAGAAAAGCAGAATAATCAAACCGTTTTTGCGTGCGTCTTCGATGTCGGCAAGAAGCAAGTCGTACTGTTTTTCATCCATAGGTTCACGGTGTTCTTTCCACAATTCCGTGTTATTGTTGAAAACGACAACTTTTGCTTTATCGCCGAGCGTCTTTGAAGCATACTGAATGTCATTGCACCAAAAATCCTGAAGAAAACCGTATCTTTCCTCAAGAGTGGTTTTGTTGTGTAATTCGGTTTGCATTTGCTTCGTAATGTCGTGACCGCCGATAGCTGCAAGAACGTTTTTTCTGTTGAAAATGTTATTCTTTACATAGTCACGGGCGGCTGTGGAAGCATAATCAAGAATGTCGCCGGTGATGACGGTTAAATCAAAATCCTTGCAAAAATCAAGAGAGTTTTCGCATGACGGAATACTTGCGCCGTTTTTAAGCCAAACACGGTACTTTTCCGTTTCGGCAAGTTCTTCGTCAAGCATATCCTGCTCGTTGAGCAGATTGATGTGAATATCGGTAATTTGACCGATAACAATTTCTTTTCCGCCTTTTTCTGTTTCAAAAACGGCTTCTCTTACTGCTACATTGCCCATATTTGAATACCTTATTTTTCGATAGTAATATTCTTGATTGTCTGATCTTCAAAAGGTCTGTCGGAATAGTCGCAGGGAACGGAAGCTATTCTGTCAAGCACGTCGAAGCCTTCAAGCATAGTGCCGAATGCCGCATACTGACCGTCAAGATACGGCGCATCTGCGTGCATAATAAAGAACTGTGAGCCGGCAGAATTGGGGTCCTGCGCTCTTGCCATTGAAATAACACCGCGAACGTGTTTAATGGGATTGTTTATTCCGTTTGCGGCGAATTCGCCTTTAATTGTGTGACCGGGACCGCCCATGCCTGTGCCGGTGGGGTCACCGCCCTGAATCATAAATCCGGAAATAATTCTGTGGAAAATAAGACCTTCATAAAAATCCTGCTCTGCAAGATTTACAAAATTTTTGACGGTAATGGGAGCATTGTTTTCGTCAAGCTCAAACACCATTTTTCCGCCGTCTTTCATTTCAATAGTTGCTTTCATTTTAATCTTCTAACTCCTTTATAGCATCGTTGTCTTCTTCTTTTGCCATGTGTTTAGGCATTTTCGTAACTTTTACGTCACGGTAATCGTATTCTTTAAGTTCAATTTGGTCGCCCACCGAAACGGTAACCTTAACGGTTTCTTTAAGTACGTTTATTTCCTGAATTTTTCCGTTGCCGTCAACGGTGCGTACTTCTGCGCCTACGGGAGGCATTTTCTTGTGCGCAAGTTCATAATTCGACTGTTCGTATTTAAGACAGCACATAAGTCTGCCGCACAGTCCGCTGATTTTGGTGGGGTTAAGAGATAATCCCTGCTCCTTTGCCATTTTGATGGAAACAGGCTGAAATCCTCCTAAAAATCTGCTGCAGCAGCAGGGCTGACCGCAGGGGCCTAATCCACCCAGCATTTTCGTTTCGTCACGCACGCCGATTTGACGAAGTTCTATTCTTGTGCGGAACGTGAACGCCATATCCTTAACAAGTTCACGGAAATCCACACGCCCGTCAGAGGTGAAATAGAAAAGTGCTTTTGCACAGTCAAATGTGTATTCAACACGCACAAATTTCATATCAAGTTTGAAATCTATTGCTTTTTTATCGGCAATTTCAAGCGCACGCTTTTCCTTTGCTTGATTTTCTTCAAGACGTTTTTTGTCCTGCGGAGTAGCTATGCGGATAATCTTTTTTAATGGTGCGACTATTTGCGCTTCGGGAATATCCTTTGTGCCGATAGTGACGTTACCGTATTCGACGCCCTGCGCCGTTTCTACGATTACGCCCTGACCTTCTTTAATTATATTGTTGTCCGGATCAAAATAATAGGTTTTTCCGGTATTGCGGAATCTTATTCCAACTACCTTTGCCATTTGGTACCGCCTTTCGCAAGAGTGTATGAAAGTTCTTCGATAATAAGACCTTCGTTAAAGTGCTTGGAAATTCCCGAAATTGCATCCTGAACCGCTTTGATGCGTTCAAGAGTGATTCTGTCGGGAGTATTTTTTAATTGAATGTAAAACTGATTTTCAAGAACGGGAAGCAAATCTTGAAGATTATCCTTTTCCGACTCGAAAACGGAAGCAATTTTTGCGTACGAACCGTTTTTTAAGCACAACGAAACAATTTTTTCGCAGGAATTGCATATTTGAACATAGTTTTCGTCATTTATCAGTTTTATTGCGTTGCCGATGTTTCCGCCCGAATGGGAAACGGCAAAATCAAGTTTATCACTGTCGGGAAAATGCTCTTTCAGTTCGGCATAAATTTCACTGTCTGAAAAGTTGTCCGCCGAAAAGGTCTTGCAGCGTGATCTGACCGTTGGGAGCGATGCGTGCGCATTCTCGGTAAGCAGGTAGAAAATTACGGATTTCGGAGGCTCTTCAAGAGTTTTGAGCAGACAGTTCTGCGCCTGCTCGTTCGCCTTATGAAAATCCTTGATTATGTATATCTTGTTTCCGCCCTCGTAGGAGGATTCGTAAACTGTGGAGATGATTTCGCGTGCCTGGTCCACACGGAAAATTCCCCGATCCGGCTCGAAAATATGCACATCGGGGTGATTATGCTCAAGAACCTTTCTGCATTCCTTGCAGGTAAAGCACGGCTTGTTTTCGCTCAAACAGAAATTTGCACAAGCAAAAGCAAGGGCAGTGGAAGTTTTTCCTATGCCCTTAACGCCTTCAATAAGATACGCATGGCTTCCGTGACCGGAAAGTATCGCTTCTTTTTCCCGTATAAAATGTTTGCTTTCGGTAATTAACTTCATCAGAACTTCTTGAATTCATCAACGGACATTACGAATACCGTTGCACCGCCTACCATAATTTCAACACTGTTTGCGCCTGTGGCGGCAAAAGAAGTGTCAAAACCGCTGATGTTTGAATTAACGATTTGCTTACGGCTTTTGCAGATGCCTTCAATAAAATCAAGACAGCTGTGAAGTTTTTCATCTTCAACGCCTACAAGCAGAGTGGTGTTTCCCGCACGGAGAAATCCGCCTGTGGTGGCAAGCTTCGTTACGCCATAGCCTTCCTTCATCATTGATGTAACAAGGCGGCTTGCGTCCTCGTCCTGAACGATAGCAATAACAAGTTTCATATAAATTACTCCTTATAAATATAATTATTTAGTTTATTATACTACATTCAAAGTTATTTTGCAACATCGGTTTTCAAAACTTTTGCAAAAACGAAAAAAGTGTATATTTTCTTGACTTTATTATTTATAAAGATTATAATATATAAAAATAATAAAAAAATTTGGGAGGTTATTTTATTATGAAAAAATTTGTTTGTCAGATTTGCGGATATGTATTTGAAGGTCCCGAAGCACCCGAAAAGTGCCCCCTTTGCGGCGCACCTGCATCTAAGTTCAACGAGCAGGGCGACGACCTTGTTTACGCATCGGAACATATTGTAGGTTCTGCTAAGGGTGTAGATGCCGAAATCATCGAAGGACTTAATCAGAACTTTAACGGCGAGTGCTGTGAAGTAGGTATGTACCTTGCTATGAGCAGAGTTGCCGACCGTGAAGGTTATCCCGAAATCGCAGAAGCATTCAAGCGCTATGCATTTGAAGAAGCTGAGCATGCTGCAAAATTTGCCGAGCTTTTGGGTGACGTTGTAACCGATTCAACAAAGAAAAATCTTGAACTTCGTGCTGCCGCAGAGCACGGCGCTTGCGAAGGTAAGACCGCACTTGCAAAAAAAGCAAAGGAGCTTAACCTTGACGCCATTCACGATACAGTTCACGAAATGGCAAAGGACGAAGCCCGTCACGGCTGCGGCTTTGCAGGACTTCTTAAGAGATATTTCGGTTGATTTTTATTAAAACGCATAAATCGATTTGTAATAAAGATTAAGCACATATGGAACTGTTTCTGCTCTGTATGTGCTTTTTTATGTACTTTGAATTTGACGCTCTTTTATTATTCTCAAAAAATACAAGTATGAATTCTTTCTATATTATATTATCTGAGTTTTTTTAATGTTATGAAAAAACTTTCAAACGATTTTGAAAAAATGACTGGTTTTCTCTTGCTGTGTGTGATATAATCATCTAATAAAATACTCGAAAGAAATGCACTTATGTATGTTATTTATTCAAAGCAAAAGGAAAAAATGGAGATAACCGCATTTGACCTTAAACAGTTAAATGAGGAGGATTGAGGCTAATATAATGAAAATGTACAATGTTGTCGAATTCGGTGCAATTCCCGATTCGGACAAGGATCAAACGAAATATATTCAAAATGCTCTTGATACGGCGTTTCTTGCAGGCGGCGGCGAGGTAGTTATTCCAAGCGGAGCGTATAAAATAAAATCCTTGCGTATCCGTTCAAATACGACGCTGCATCTAATGGAAAACGTTTGCTTAAAGGCGTCAAGAAATCCCGAAGATTATTTTATTCTTAAAAACGATAAAATTGAACCGATTTCCGAGGAAGAACAATACGAAGGCCCGTGGAAAGACGAGTTCGGCAAGCCGAATAATATGAATGTTTTCGGTTCTCGGTGGAATAACGGTGTAATCCGCATATACAAAGCAAAAAACGTTAAGGTCATAGGCGAAAAGAATTCTGTTATTGACGGACAAAATTCGTACGACGAAATGGGCGAAAGTCATTACAGAGGCTGTCACGGATTTTCGGTTCTCGTTTCCGAAAATATTGAACTTTCCGGCTACACGGTTCAACATTCGGGGAACTGGGCACACAGTTTTAATATGTGCAAAAATATTCTCGTTAAAAACGTTACCTGCTTTGCAGGGCACGACGGAGTGCATTTCAGAACCTGCGAGGATATTGTGGTTTCAAAATGCAATTTCTACACGGGCGACGACAGTATTGCAGGCGTAAATAATAAAAACGTTACCGTGTCCGAATGTGAAATAAATTCCGCTTGCAGTGCGTTCAGGTTCAGCGGAACTAACGTGCTGATCTACGGATGTAATATTTTTGCTCCGGCAAAATATTTCTTCCGCTACCACATGACAAAAGAGGAAAAAATTGCAGGAATTGTTTCCAATGATTCGCCAAGCGTTCAAAAGAATATGCGAAATAATATGCTCAGCGTGTTCACTTATTACGGACTTATCGGGATAGATACTTACAATTTGGGAACGAATATCGTTATGCGAAATTGTACCGTTGACGGCGCAGACAGATTTTTGCATTTCAATTATTCGGGCAACGAGCCGTGGCAGAAAAACAAACCGCTGCTTGACATAAAAATGGAAAACAACGTTGTGAAAAACATCAGTATGCCGATAGTCGCTTACGGAGATGCCGAAACACCCGTTTCGGTGGAAATAGCCAATACTGATTTTACATATAGAAAAGGGTACGAAAACACTGATTTTATGCACACCGCAAATTACAAAAATATAATCATTAAAAATGTAAATCTTATAAACAATACTTCCGATACGTTCATAAAAACATGGAGCGATGAGGGAAACATTGAAATATCCGACGTAAAATGCAGTTGTGCAGAAAGCGATTTGGTTAAGCGTGCAACAGAAGAATTCTTCGCACAGTGGTTTTGAAAATAAAATATTAGTTTAATAAGGACGGTGAAATTTACACCGTTCTTTTTTTGTAAAATAACGAAATAAATTGTATCAAAAATATTCTTTACTTTTTGATTCTTCTGTGCTACAATAAACGTGCGACACAAGTGAATATTGTGACAAATCATGGGGAAAGTGTTTTTATCTCTCGGTAAAAACGCATCCTCTGTTTTGGCTTTCTCTTTGATTTGTCGAAACTTGTGTCGCAGCAATAAGAGTTATGCGTTTTTCGATGTGTGTAACTTTTGTTGCACACATTTTTTGTTTTTTAAGGAGGAATTTTTATGTTCAACAACATCGGAAAGAAAATCAAAGTTTTGGCAGCGGTTACGGCGGTATTATTAGCAATTGCAGCCATAATCACGGGGATTGTACTATGCAATGATAACAGCGAGGAAGCGGGAATTCCGATATTGATATTCGGACCGATTGTATCGTGGATTTCGTCTTTTATGTTATATGGATTTGGTGAGTTAATTGATAAAGTATGTGACATTGAGGATATGCTTAACCGAAGTGAAAATAAATCATATGTGCAAAAAAAATATAATGAGAATAGAGATGAAAAACTTGAAAGACTTCGTTCACAAGGACTTATAACCGAAGAAGAATACAAGGAAGCAATTTCTGAAAGGTAGAATAAAAAATGGATGATAAAGAAAATAAAGTAATAAAAAGACTTCAAATTCTGTCTGTTATCACACTGATATTTACGATTGTGGGTAGTATACATTTCATAGGTAACATAGATTATTACACAGCAAAGGTGGCATCTGCACTTTTGATGTGCGTGTACTTTTTTAAGGCATATAAAAAAGATAAAGGGTATTTCGTGATTATAGCATTGCTTTTAATATCTTTTATGAATTTATGGCTCGACACTCCTGGTGGAATTACATGGATATTTTATCGAATAAAATATTGTGATATTCGACCTTATTCACGGATAGAAATTGTATGTATAATATGTATAATATCTGAATTATTATATACTGTTATGTTCTTTACGGGATTACGTAAAAAACCGCTTGCAATTACTGCAATAATTGCCATAATAGGTGTAATGATTACAAGGGATTTTTATGGGATTTTTGCACAGTTTCGATGGACACTGTGGTACATAAAGACATTAGCATATTATATCTCAAATCTTCTTTTTGATATTCTGCTTATTGGTTTAGTAGTAAAAAGAGATATATTTATTAGAGATTTCAATATCAAAAAATCGATAATGGAAATAACACATAAAGCAAAAAACAACACAGAAGAAACGTGTGTTTCGACGGAGGAAATTAAATTAAAAGAATTAAAAGAGCGCTTAGAAAACGGACTCATTACGGAAGAAGAATACAATCAAAAACGAAAGTACATTATTAGCCAGTTATAACCAATAATAAAAACTCGCAAATTTTAGTATAAAAGCAAGGCAAAAGTATAAATGCCTTGCTTTTTTGTTGTATTTAGGGATATTTGTCAAATAATAAATGTAAATAATTACTAAAAATGGAAAAAATTGCTTGCAATTTAGAGCGTAAAATGATAGAATGTGTTTAGCACATGAGAAAGTGAGCGAATAAACGCAAATTTGAAATTTCCGAGAATAAAAAAGGAGAACAGATTATGAATGAACAGACAGAAAAAGTAAAAGTTTTGGTTGTGGACGACAATCAAGAAACAAGAGAACGTTTAAGTAAAATGATCGAATCAATGAATGAAACGGTGCTTATGGGAACTGCCGCCAACGGAATAAATGCCATTGATATGATTTCCAAATTTAAGCCCGACATTGTTCTGCTTGACATCATTATGCCTCAGCTTGACGGCTTCGGTGTTGTGGAATACCTTGCTGAAAAAAACATTATGCCCGAAATAATCGTTATTTCCGCACTGACGCAGGAAAACTTTGTGTTCCGTGCGCTTAACATGGGAGTAAGGTATTACATTGCAAAGCCTTTCGAAGAAGCAAATATCAAAAACAGAATTCGTGACGTTATTTCAATGAAAAGGGGCACGATGAACAAACAGAACAATGTTCCGCAAGTCAAAATTGCTTCGGTGGACGAAAAAATCAGCAGTGTTTTCATTTCAATAGGAATTCCCGCACACATAAAAGGTTATCATTTCCTGCGTGAGGCGGTAAAAATGGTGGTTGCAAATCCCGATTCCATAAACAGAATTACAAAAGAACTTTATCCCGGCATCGCTAAAACATTCCAGACTTCGCCAAGCAAGGTGGAAAGGGCAATTCGCCACGCTATCGAGGTTGCGTGGACTCGTGGCAGAATAGAAAATATCAATCAAATTTTCGGATTCAAGGTTTACGGTAAAAACGATAAACCAACCAACGGCGAATTCATTGCGCTTATCGCCGATAAAATTCTTCTTGACAATATGGCGGCAAAATAATCTTATTTTTGGGGACTGATTTCGGTCCCTTTATTTTTTTATAAATCAGTTGAAAAATTTTTTATTTAATAGTATAATATAATGGAATATATATAATTCGGGAGGAATTGCTTTTTATGGCAGACAAGCCGCACTCTACAAATGAATACAAAAGCGGAAATAATTTTGAGGTAAGCTCGGTTCATCCTTCCGAAAAAAGGGTTGATCATAAACCTATTCCCGAATACAGTATTTCCGAAAATAACGTAAGAAAAAATACATCGATAAATAACATCGGACATAACAATTCGTCTGATTTTTCAGTCGAACCCGTTCACAGAGCGCAAACAGACCGCCCGACGGTTGAACCCGTTCGCAGAACGCAAACAGACCGCCCGACGGCAGAAACTGTTCGCAGAGCACAAACAGACCGCCCGACGGTTGAACCCGTTCGCAGAGCACAAACAGACCGCCCGACGGTTGAACCCGTTCGCAGAGCACAAACAGACCGCCCGACGGTTGAACCCGTTCGCAGAACGCAAGCAGACCGACCGGCAACAGAAAATGTTCGCAGAGCGCAGGCAGACCGCCCGACAGTTGAAACTGTTCGCAGAGCACAAGACGCAGGAACGAGCGCTTCCGTAGTTCGGAACAGCAGATATTCCGACGGAGTTACACGCAAAAAATCAATTACCGTCAATAAGGGCAACGAATACGGTCACACTGAACACAGACAGCATGAACATAAATCACCCGAACACAAACAAATAAATCATCAGGAACGTGAAGAAATCATTCGGCAAAGACGTGAAGAACTTATCCGTGAAAGACGTGAAGAAGAACTTCGCCGCCGCACAGAAATTGAAAATTCTTCGTCACTTTTCGTTAAAAAAACAAAGCAGGGCAACTACTTCATCAATCTTGCAATCGTTACGTTCAAGATGTTCCTTGTGTGCGTGCTTATTGTGGGATTTTCGGGTGTGGGATTTGTTCTCGGAATGGCAAAGTCACATCTTGAAAGTGTTCCCGAACTTGATTTCACGCAGGTTACCGACCAAGACCAAGCAACTCTTTTGTACGGTGAAAACGGTCAGGTGCTTGGCAACTATTACAACATGGAAAACCGTGAATGGGCGGAATTCTCCGAAGTTCCCGAAAGTCTTCAGAATGCAGTAATCGCAATCGAGGACGTACGTTTCCGCAGACACATGGGCATCGACTTTAAGCGAATTATCGCTTCGGCAATAAGCAATGTTGTAGGCGGTTCGGTTCAAGGCGGTTCTACAATCACGCAGCAGCTTGTCAAGAATACAATGCTTTCTTTTGAGCAGACTTATAAGCGTAAGATTCAGGAAGCATCCCTTGCTCTTGAACTTGAAAAAAGATACGATAAAAACGATATTCTTGAAGCGTATCTCAACACAATATATATGGGCGGTTCATGCTACGGTATGAAAACTGCCGCAAAGGATTATTTCGGCAAGGATTTAAGCGAACTTTCACTTCGTGAATGTGCTTGCCTTGCGGGAATGATACAAAATCCGTCAAGATACAATCCGAGAAGCAACTACTTCCAGCGCTCCAATCCGCAGAGAACGGATAACAGAACAAATCTTGTTCTTTACGAAATGATGGAAAACGGCTTTATCACAAAAGAACAGTATCAGGAAGCAAAAGCAGACACATTTACCGTTCTTGAAAAATCGCCGTATTCCTCAAATATGAGTATGACGTATTTCACGGATTACCTTCTTGACAGCGCCGTTGATGCGATAATCGAGGACAGAAATCTTGAAAATAATGCTTCAACACGCACCGCAGTCAGAAAAGAAATTCGCACAAGCGGTTATTCCATTTATTCAACGCTTGATAAGGATAAACAAATTTCGGCAGAACAGGCAGTTTACAATTTCACCAATTATCCTAATATGAGGTCGTCAACAGACTCATATACGGTTATCGGAACAAACCCCGACGGCTCGGTAATACGTCTTGTTCAGCCGCAGACGGCAGTGGCGGTGGTGGATTACCACAACGGTCATATCGTTGCACTTGTGGGCGGCCGTCAGGCACCCACCGGAAGCTTGCAATATAACCGTGCATATCAGTCTACTATGCCCGTAGGTTCGTCAATCAAGCCTCTTTCGGTTTACGGCCCCGCCATAGAAAAAGGCAAGGGTATCGGCTCAGTTTTCTACGATTTCCAAATGAGAATTCAAGGCTGGGGAACAGAGGCGGACAAGGGATATCCGGCGAACAACTCAAGAAGTTACAATAACGGACCTGTTCAGATGCGCAAAGCATTTGTAAATTCGCTTAATACTACTGCGGCGCAGGCACTTATGTATGACGTTACGCTTGATACCGCTTACGATTATCTTGTTAAATTGGGCGTAAACCCCGACCACATCAGCAAAACCGGTTCGGGACTTGCTCTGGGAAGTTCGGGTATCACTCCCATAGAAATGGCGGGGGCATACACGGCTATTGCCAATATGGGCGTGTATATTCAACCCATTGCGTTTACGAAAATAGTTGATAAATTCGGAAACGTGGTAGTTGATATGGAAGCCAAACAGAAAACCCACCGTGTTTATTCCGAAAGCACCGCTTGGCAGATAACCGATATGATGCGCTCCGTTGCCACAAGCAACTCACGAACAAATGTTCCGGGACAGACCGTTTACGGAAAAACCGGTACGAACTCCGATAACAAGGGCGTATTCTTTGCAGGCTTTACCGGATATTACGTAGGATGCGTTTGGATTGGCTCGGATGCATACAAGTCGCTTGTTTCGTCGGCGCAGGGCGGTGTTTATGCGGCACCGTTGTTCGCAGCGGTAATGAAAGCGATACACACCGGACTTGCCAATAAACCGGCAAACTCCGTTAATCCGGCAACGGTGGGCGTTGCACAAATGTCTTACTGTGACATTTCCGGAAAACGTGCCACTGCCGCTTGCAAGTCAACTCATACCGAATACGGCAATCCTTCGGAAATTCTCGAATGTGACCTTCACAGAACCGTAAAAATATGTTCCGAAAGCGGCGGACTTGCAACAGACAAATGTCCGGCTGACAAAATTACCGAAAAAACCGTTACGGCAATTCCCGAAAGCGGAATACTGAACGATATGTACAATAACAATCACGATATTTTTGTTTCCGTGGCAGGCGAGGCGGTAATTGATATCAGCACTTGCACCGTTCACGGCGGAAAAGTTATAAGCGAAGCCACTCCAACGGCATCGCTGAAGCCTTAATGGACAAAGATATTGAAAACTGTTCAATTATCAGGCGTAAAATTTATTGTTTCGAGGTAGTATATGACAACCCGTACCAAAAAGATTATTATAATATCCGTTTCCGTTGCGGCGGTTATCGCCCTTGGCGTGGGAATACTTTCCGACGGCTTCAAGCGGTTTTTTCCTGCAAAGGATAAGGATAAAAACGTGTCCGGCGGCGAAAGCGCATCAAATATGCTTTTGTTCGGCGTCAGCGAAGCACCGTATAAGGTGGGAAATCTGATTTTCCGCTGCAATGCAGATGCGGAATTCCATTATTTGTGCTGCGGCGCAGACGGAACTGTTCCCGAAATCAAGCAGGGCGACAACGTTTCCTCGTGGAAGAAGATTGCCGACGGCGAATTCATCGAGGGTTCGGACTGCCGAAATATTATTCTTGCGTCCACCAATTCCCGTGGGTACGTGCTGGGTACAAAATTTTACAATTACGTTCCGGGAATAATTTACGGCGAAAGCAACCCGGACCAGTATGACGATGCGGATTTTTACGATAAAAACGAGCCGAGCAGGGAAGATGAACGTGCAGTAAAACTTGCATCGAATCTTTTTAAATCGAAAAACGATTCGTATTACGGAAAGCAGTTCGGATATGTTATTCAGGGATATCTGACAAAATATGCTTCATCCTCCGGCTTACTTGAAGATTATTTCCACACCGGAACGGACTTCAATACACAGAAAAACCGTCCGTTTTACAGTCCTATCGGCGGCAGAATTATTTATGCGGGCGCAGAGGACGATTATCACACGATAATTATTTACGATGAAGAAAAAAATCTTTCGCTTTTGATACTCCACGGCGAAGACGTTTCTCCTGCACAGAAAATTCTTGAAGAAGGCGGCAGAGTCTATATGGGCGATTTGCTCGGCTTCGGCGGAAGCGCAGGAGAACCCGACGGCGATACGCAACTTCACATTGAACTTCAAGCGGGAAAAGCATCGAAATATCAAAGTTTTTCCAAGACGGTTGACTATTCAAGAATAAACAATTTTGACCCGCTTATCGTTTCGGATATCTATTCGCTTTCGGTGCTTACGCAGGATTCCTTTGAGGAATTCACCGTGCAGGGCACTACATCGTTTAATGCACAAAGCAAATGTTCTGTTGTTCAGGTAGGAAATCTGCTTTACTACATCGACGAAATAAATAACCAGATTTGCGTGTCACGTCCCGACGGCTCCGAACGGAAAGTTCTTGCTTCCTGCGTGGCGAAAAACCTTAATTACTATGACGGCTGGCTGTTTTACAGTAATCTTTCGGAAGCGGGACACTTGATGAAAACTTCCGCAGACGGCTCTGTTACCGCAATGGTTTCCGAGGCGGATACGAGAAATTTCATTCTTGTTGTGAACGATTGGATTTATTATTCAAATAATCTCGAAAAAGGCGCTTTGTATAAGGTGCGCAGTGACGGCTCGGAAAAAACTCCGCTCTTGAAAAGAGATATTCAGCACCTTTTCTATTATGACAATGCGTTCTATTATACCGCAAATGCCACAACTAAAGCGGACAGAATTCATAAATTCGACCTTGCTACCGGAAAAGATGTTCAGCTTATCGGCTCAAAAGCGGATATGCCGTTTGTGCTTGACGGTCAGTTCTGCTACCGTGCCGTTTACGGAAATAAAAACTGTTTAAGCACACCTCTTGACAATATTTCGGAAAAAAATGCGCAGATGTTTGTTCCCGGTGCCTATGCGGATATTCAGCCGGGTCAGCATTATGTTGTTTTTACAAATGTAAACGATGCTAATTCGCTTTACATTAAGTTGAACAATGACGAGGGTATATTCAAACTCACGGACGACACAATGTGTACTGATGTTTCTACCGTGGGAAGTTGGATTTATTATCATTCGGCAACGGAAATCGGTATTGCACTAAGCAGAGTCAATGTGCAGTCGCTGAAAAAACAGACATTGTCCGTTGACGGAGTATGGGTAGAAAAGGATATTATGTGTGATGCACGTGTTCCGGACCTTGTACACGCAAGCAGAACTCACATTTCTGCGGAAACACTTGCGGAACTTGAAGCAACACCCACGCCCACGGCGGCACCTACGGCAAATAATCAGTCTGCCGCAACACCTGCCGTACCGACTACACCAACGCCTGCACCTGCGGTAAATGCAACGGCAACCGCAAACACACAGACAACTCAAGCGCCTACGGCGGCACCCGAAACAACAAATACGCCGGAGCCTACCGAGGTGCCTACGGCAGAACCCACTGCGGCACCTACCGAAGCGCCTACCGAGGCACCCGAACAAACTTAAAATCAAAAAACGCATTTGAAAACAATGATTTCAAATGCGTTTTTTTTTACAAGTTTGATTGAATTCGGATTTGTGCTGCTGTGCCGACAAGGTTCGGATTTGCATTGCCATGCTATGTTCAGTACACCTTATATTATATATAGGCGATGAATTCAGCTTGATTTATGTATAAATCCATATTTCGGAAATAAAAATCGGTTAAGAAAAATGTAATTTTTGGAAGAGAAAAATCGACAAATGCAGATATATCTCAATTCGTTATGAATTTTAATTAAAAAATATAAAAATTTTATTAAAAAAAATTGACAAACCGATTGAAAAATAGTATTATAGTACTGTATCAAATAATGCGCAAGAATACGCATAAAAGAAAGGAAGTAGAAAATATGAAAAAGTTTTTGAGTATTTTGCTTGTACTTGCAATGGCTATTTCGTGTGTTTCTATGATTACCGTTAATGCAGGTTCAACTGCTGTTAAGGGTATGACAGTAGAATGGAATAATGATACCGCCACGAATACTAACTATTTCAAGTCAGCAGCGGGATATCTCACAACTAAGCTCGGTTACGCAACTGATTATACCGGCAAGGTTAAAACAGCTTATGCAGTTACCAATATGGGCACATCGAACATA
This sequence comes from Clostridia bacterium, assembly GCA_045600705.1. Taxonomy (GTDB): domain Bacteria; phylum Bacillota; class Clostridia; order Christensenellales; family QALW01; genus UMGS1322. Next base: position 32,541 of record JAZRYL010000065.1, read on the forward strand.
ATGGTAGAGCATGGCCTTCAGGCAACTGCGTCGATTTATCAGTCTGCAACTGCAGAGACAAAGGGTAATACTTGGGCATCACCCGATGGCTTATACAGCAATGCTACTATTGCTCCGGGCGAAACCAAAATCGTTAGCTACACACTTAACGTAGTTAATGGTAAGGTAAACGGTACTTATACCGATAAAAAAGGTGAAGCACAAGACATCGCTCTTGCAAACTTCTTCTTAAGATTCGGCTTTAAGGGCGTTGACACCACAGCACATAAGGTGCTCATCACTTCACTTGGTGAAAAGGCTGACACCGAAACTGCTGACCTTATTAAAGGCGCAAGCAACGGAACAACCGCTACATTAACTCTCGGCACTGCTGAAGTTACTGCTAAAACCGTTAAGAACGGCGATGCAGAACTCGGTACTGCAAATGAGTGGTTCTTCAAGAATGCAGGCGCTAAGGTTACTGCAGTAACAACCGAAAAGCATGCAGGCACATATTCATTCGAATATGATGCAACAGCTGCTGTAAACAAATGGAACTATGCTCTGTTTGATGTAACTCCCGCAGTTGCTAACGTTCCCGCAATGGGTTATAACGGCGGCGGCGCAGGCGAATACACTGTTGAATTCTGGGCAAAAGCAACAGCAGAAGGTGCTCTTACTCCTTCACTTGTACTTGGCGATCAGTACAGAGATGCTGCCGGACTCAGCAAGCTCATTGAAGGCAGTGATGCAAACAAAGCTAACTATTTGATCAACCAGGCAAATACCACAAAGATTACTCTTGGCACTGAATGGCAGAAATATTCGATAACCATTAAGGTTTCCGATGCTCTTTACAATCAGTATGCTAAACTTTTGACCGAAACAAAGGGTTATGATTCCAAGGGTGTTCTTTCAGTTGACCTTGACCTTTCAAGAATCGGTCTCCGTCTTGACGGTTCAATCGCTCCCGACGGTATTTACCAGGATGGCACTTATGCAACAAAGTATTATCTTGATGATATCACCATCACCAAGAAAGACGATGCAACGGCAACACCTACTGCAACTGCAACCGCAACTGCTACTGCAACGGCAGAACCTACTCCGTCTGCACCTGCATACGTTGCTACACAGCTCACAGTTAAGGATTCTCTTGCTTCTGCATACTTCTGCACTGCAAAGGGCTATCTTACCGACACAACAACAAACGGTACAATTTCCAAGAAATTTACCATTTATAACACAGGCTCAGTAGATTATTCTGCTGAAATCAAATTCCAGACACTTCACAACGGTGGATGGTACGGACCTGCAAAAGACAACCTTGTAGAAGTTCCTGCAGGCAGCGCTGTTGAATATGTTGCTTCGCTTTCTGTTGTTGACGGCAAAGTTGATGTTCAGGGAACCAAATACGACGTAGCTGACTTCTTCGCTCGTTTGAACGTTAAAGGCACAAACCTTAACGGTGCAGTTATCGTTGTTGCTCCCGAAGACGGACTTCCCGTTGCTACTACATTCCCCACAGGTTCTAACCCCAGCGGTGCAAAACTTGAAGTTGTAGGTCTTACCGAACTTCCTCAGATTTCACTTGCTAAGGGTGTTGAATTCACCATCAACAAAGATGTTGTAAACGGAACGTATTATTTGAGAAATGCTTCTGCAGCAGCTAATACAGCTCTTCAGAACAAGCTTAACGGCGGTAAACTTGAATATTCATACACCATTTATAACACAGGCGATTCCAAGATCAAAGTTCGTTTGTATTCACAGTATGACTGGGGATATATTTACATCGCAGGTTCAAAAGCAGCTCCCGAATACGTTGAAGTTGCTCCCGGCGGATATGCTGATGTAAAGATTGCTGTTGACGTATTCAGCTCCAATCAGGTTAAGAAGGCAGACGGCACACTTACCGCTCCCGACAAGCTTAACTTCCGTCTTGACGTTGAAGAAAATGCAAAAGCCGGCGCTAATGGCGCAGGTGCAAAATTCATCATCGCTCCTAACGATACAACCGATATCGACTTGATTAAGAATATGGACCTCACTGCTCAAGCTAAGACAGAAGGCACCTATACAATCAAGACTGTTAATACTCTTCCTGAAAAGGTTAACAAGACCGACGTTGTAAACGGTGACGTTGAAACCGGCACAAAAGACGGTTGGGACGTATTCAAGACTGCAGGCGGATCAATTGCAGTTGTAACACCCGGTGCTAACAGCACAGGTCATGCTATTAAGTTCACAAACAGCGGCTCCAAGTACGGTTCAGTTGGATTTAACATCGGCAATGCAATTATTGACGATGCTGACAACGGCTACACCGGTGGCGGCGCAGGTAAATATACTTTAACATTCTATGTTAAGGCTGACGCAGGTAAGGGCGGCAAGTTCACAACTTACCTTAACTCACAGTATCATAGAGATGCTGCTCAGGTAACTGCTCTCGGATACACCGGAAAAGCAGTAAATACATTCGTTTCCTGCACAGCATTCGAAATGACTGATTCATGGCAGAAGATTACAGCTACAATTGAAGCTTCTCAGGATTATCTTGACGAACTTAAGTATCTCTACGATGATCAGGCTCAGAAGACCGCTTACGATTTGATTCTTCGTCTTGACGGTTCAACCGGCGCTTACAAAGATTTGACCGGCGCTGACTTGTTCAGCTACTACATCGACGAAGTAACAATCGAAAAAGATGAAACTACTCCTACTGCAACACCTACTGCAACTCCTGCTGTAACACCTACTGCTACACCTGCAGGCGAGGCAAAGGGCGTTAAGGTTACAGTAAACAGCGCTATTGCTGATCCCGCTAAGAGATATCAGATCATGACATCTTCAACCGGTGGATATCTTAACGATGTTGCAATCACAAACGGTACACTTACAAAGACTTACACATTCTACAACACAAGCAGTGTTCCTGTAACTGTTTATGCTGCTCTTCAGGCAACAACCAAGAGAACAGCTGACGGTTCTGCTACATGGGCAGGCCCTGCAAGTGCAGATGCACAGAAAACTCCCTTTACACTTGCTGCAGGCGAATCATGTGAATTTAACTTCACACTTGACGTTGCTGACGGAATGGTAGAAATCCCCGGATGCGAATCAAGAGCACTTTCTGCATTCTTCCTTCGTTTTGACGTATTAGGATACAAAGAAGGCGACACATTCGTATATGCTGACGCTGATGCTCCTAAGGGACTTTCAACCGGACTTAACAACTCAACATGCGAACTCGTTTACGAGCTTCCCGGAAAGAATACTCCCGCTCCTACATTTACACCTGCTCCCACAGCTACTCCCGAACCGGGTACTGAACCTGCAGGTATTAAGATCACTGCCGGCGCAGGAATGAACGATGCTACCAAGAAGTATCAGGTTCTTACAAAGACAGGCGTTCTTAACGATGTAGCTAAGGAAAACGGTACAATTACCAAGACTTATACTGTATTCAATACAAGTGAGGTTCCTGTAACTGTTGAAGTTTCACTTCAGGCATTAACACAGAACCTTACAAGCAAATCAAACACTTGGGCAGGTCCTAAGAGTGCCGCAAGCGCAGCAGTAACCATTCCTTCCGGCGGATACAAAGAAGTAACTATCAGCCTTGACGTTCTTGACGGCGAAGTTGAAATCCCCGGATGCGAATCCAAGAAACTTGCTGACTTCTTCCTTCGTTTTGATATCAAGGGATTTGAAGAAGGCGACACACTTGTTTATACTGATGCAGATGCTCCTAAGGGTCTTACCACAGGAACAACAACAGCTGCTACAGTAGCAACTATTGAATATGTTTATACTCTTCCTGAGAAGATCAATCCTACACCCACACCTGTTGCAGACGTTGTAATGACCAACGGTGATGCAGAAAACGGTCTTGCAAACTGGACAACAATGAATGGCTCCAAGCTTTCAGTTGTAACACCCGGTGCTAACGGTTCAGGTCATGCAATCCTTGTTGATAACAGTGCTGCTGATCAGTACGGTTCAGCAAGATTTGACCTCGGTCCTGCAATCATCAATGATCCTGCAAACGGCTATAAGGGTAAGGGCGCAGGTACTTACATCATTACCTACTATGTAAAAGCAGAAGAAGGTAAGGGCGGTAAGTTTGCAACAGTTCTTAACTCTAAGTATCATAAGAGTGGATCACAGCTTTCAGAGTACGGTTCACTTGCACAGAACACTTATATCACAATCGGCGGATTTGACATGACTGATTCATGGCAGAAAGTAACCGCTAAGGTTGAAATTTCGTCATCGTTCATTCAGCTTCTTAAAGAATTGTACGCTGACGGTCATACTGAGGCATACGTTCTTGACCTCCGTGTTGACGGTTCAGGTGAAGGCCGTGCATTTAAGGATGCAAGATTCAATTACTACATCGACGAAGCAAACATCGTATTTGATGAAACTGCTCCCACACCCGTTCCCGTTGTTGATGATGACGATGCAATCGGTACACTTGTTCAGTTCGCAAATGATGTTAAGAATCCTTATGTAGTAACTAAGGGCGGCTACATCACTGATGATGTTGAAACCGGCACAATCGTTAAGGGTTATACAATCTATAACACTTCCGATCATGAAATGACATTCGAAACATCATTCCAGACAACTGCTGTTGACGAAAACGGCAAGACAACATGGGCTGGTCCCGGATCAACAAAGATATCAATTCCTGCAAATTCAGCTGCATACTTCACAGTAAAACTTAACGTTAATAACGGTAAGGTTGCTGTAACAGCAGGCAAGAATAATGCAGAATATCCGCTTGAAAGTTTCTTCTTACGTGTAAATACAAGTGCTGCAACTGCAGGCGATTCATTCATTATCGTTCCTCAGGATCATGCTGACCTTGTAAAGGGCATAAGCGGATCGACTAACAAGTTCTTCCTTGTTAACGAAGTTCCGAATTATGAAGTAGAAGACACAACCGTTAAGAAAGTATTTAACGGTAACGCTGAAACCGGTACAAGAAACTGGGGCGTATTCATGGGCGGTTCAATCGAACAGGTTAACGGCGGTGCAAACGGCACAGCTCATGCAATCAAGTACACTCCCGGAACAGGTAAATACGGTTCAGTTGCATTCGACTTAGGTCCTGCAATCTTCAAGGATGTAGAAAACGGTTATAACGGCGGCGGCGCTGGCGTTTATAAGATTTCGTTCTATGCAAAAGCTGATAAAGCTGCAGCATTCAACATCCTTCTTAACAGCCAATGCCATAAGGGCAAGGATCAGCTTTCACAGTACGGTTCACTTGCTCAGAACACATATATTTCAACCGGTAAGAAGGCAGAACTTACCACTAAGTGGCAGAAGTTCGACATTGAAGTTGAAATTACTGATAGCTTGTATAAACTTTGTCAGAAGCTTTATGCTGACGGTAACACAACAGCATATCAGTGGCTCGTTCGTTTGGACGGTTCACCTAAGGGCTTCGCTTACGAAAACCTTTCAGCTACCAACCCCGGCGTTTCGTACTACATGGACGAAGTAACAATTTCTAAGACATACAAGAAGACTCCTATCGGTGTTAAGTTCACCGCTACGGATGATATCGAAGCTGCACAGTACATTGTTACTCAGCCCGGCGTTGTTTCAAATGCAAACGTTAAAGACGGTATCTGCACAAAGACCTTTAAGGTTACAAATAACGGTACTGAAGACATTCAGATCGCTCTTTCACTTCAGGTAACCCACAAGAAGTCAGACGGTGCAAATACATGGGCCGGACCTCACGCAGGCGAAATGGTTCTTATCGAAGCAGGTCAGACCGAAACTCTCGAATTCGAAATGGAAGTTGAAAACGGAAAAGTACTTATTACTGCCGGCGGAAACGAAGCAGAATATGACCTTTCTAAGTTCTTCGCAAGATTCGACGTTCGTAATGCAGACGGTCAGAACATATTCGAAAAAGGAATTTCGTTCACAATCTTCGGAACCGAAAAAGAATGTGATGCAATTTACAAGGGCAATATTGCTAATAAGGCAAAGTGGAACATTGAATATGTTTACGGTTCAAACAGCAAGCAGAGCAAGACCGGTGACGTTCTTCCTGTAAGCGTAATTGCTACCACATTGTTTGCTTCAATGGCTCTCGTAGTTGTTACAAGAAAGAAAAAGGAAATTATGTAATTTTCCAAATTAAAAATTAAAGGAACTGCTTCGGCAGTTCCTTTTTTTGCCCGATTGCAATTGCACGATTTCAGTAAAGTTTTTTGCTTGAACAGTTTTTTACTGTCAGCAGACAAAACAATATGTAGATTTGCGCATATAAGCTGTGCTATCTTGACAAATCTATCAAAAATGGGTTATAATGTGAAAAAATAATAAGGGGTGTCTATATGGAATTTTCAACAAATGCACCGATATTGTTTGTTCTTGTGGGCATAATCATTGCGGTTGTTTTAGGACAGTCAATATGGTTTTTCATCAGAGCATACAAGCACGCAAAAGAATTAAATATGGATATGAACAAGGTCAAAAAGACAATTCGTTCATCAATTGTATTTACTATTGCGCCTGCGGTTGCAATCGTAATCAGTGTAATTACACTTTCAAAGGACCTTGGCTTACCGTTGCCGTGGCTTAGATTAAGCGTTGTAGGTTCAATGAGCTACGAAACAATTGCGGCTACGAATGCAGAATCTGCTATGGGACTTGTTTTCGGAAAGGTTTCTGCTCTTACCGCACAGCAATACGTAACGATTTTACTTGTAATGACGATTTCTATTCTTGTGGGAATTTGGCTTGTACCGGTCATAGGCGAAAAACTTCAAAAAGGTATGGTTAAAATTGAAAAAAAAGATTCAACTTGGGGCGAAATTATGTCAAATGCCCTGTTTATCGGAATGATTTCCGCATTCCTCGGATACGTATTCTGCGATTTTTCCACAATATTCCACGGCAATTCGTCCGGACTTGTTCCGGTAGCGGTTATGATTATTTCGGCATTAACAATGTGCTTTGTTGCGTTCTGCGTAAAAAAACTCAAGTGGAATTGGATGAACGATTACGCTTTGCCGCTTAGTCTTATTGTGGGTATGGCAAGCGCAATTCCGATAACTGCATGGCTGGGATAAGGGGGGTAAGAATATGAAAAAAGATATGCAATATATTGATAAAGTTCATCGTGACGGCAGAATTTGGAATATTTCAATGATGCTTATTTTGCTTGCTTTCCCGTTCGTGCTTTGCTTGATTTACGGTGTTCTTCCCAACGGAAAAGGTCTTATACAAGGACTTATTGCTACCGCTCCTATGTATTGGGCGGTGGGTATAGTTGAAGTAGTAACTTATGTTCCTATGCTCGGTGCGGGCGGCTCGTACCTGTCATTCGTAACGGGAAATATTTCAAACTTGAAGCTTCCCTGCGCATTAAATGCGTTGGAACAGGCAGGCGTTAAGGCAAATTCGGAGGAAGGGGAAGTAATTTCCACAATTTCCATTGCCGTTTCAAGTATAGTGACAACACTTATAGTTATTTTGGGTGTAATTTTGATTATTCCCATAACACCGATTTTGCAGGCAAAGGTGCTTGAACCTGCATTTGCACAAATTCTTCCTGCACTTTTCGGCGGTCTTGCGGTTGTATTTATTTCAAAGAATTGGAAAATATCCATTGCACCGGTAATTCTTATGCTGATACTGTTCATATTTGTACCTGCACTTAATGCCGGAACAGTAGGAATAATGGTTCCCGTAGGCGTACTGTTTACCCTTGCGGTAAGCCGTTTGATGTATAAAGGAGGATGGCTTAAATGATAGCTTTATATATTATTCTCGGTATAATTGCTGCGTTTTTAGCGGTTGTTTTAATAAGAACAGCAATGTTTAAGCCGAATAAGACAGAAAAAAAGACGGTATCTCCCGAAGATTTTGACAAGGAAATAACTGTTGAACGACTTCAGAAGCTTGTTCGGTGCAAGACGGTTTCGGATTACAATCACGCTCTTGAAGATGAAAAAGAATTTGAAAAACTGATAAATATGCTTCCGGAACTTTATCCGAACGTATATCAGCAGACAACGCTTACCACACTTGAAGACAGAGGATTGCTTTACTTGTGGAAAGGCAAAAATCACGATAAGCCGGCGGTGCTTATGGCACATTACGACGTTGTTCCCGTTGAGGAGGACAAATGGGAAAAACCGCCGTTTGAAGGCATTATCGAAAACGGAGTTCTTTGGGGCAGAGGCACACTTGATACAAAGGTAACGTTTAACGGAATTTTATCTGCATCAGAACATCTTATGGCGCAGGGATTTGTTCCCGAAAACGATATTTACTTTGCGTTTTCAGGCGGTGAAGAAGTCAACGGATTAGGTGCAGTACATATCGTTGACTGGTTCAAGGAGCATAATATCACTCCGTATCTCGTTGTTGATGAGGGCGGAGCCGTGGTGGACAGCGTTTTTCCGGGTGTAAGCGAACCCTGCGGTCTTATCGGCATTGCCGAAAAGGGACTTATGGACCTTCAATATAAAATCAATTCGTCGGGCGGCCATGCGTCTGCACCCAAGCCGCATACTCCCGTTGGCGAGCTTGCGCTTGCCTGCGCAAAGGTTGAGGCACATCCGTTCCCGTTCCATATGACGAAGCCTATTCAAGAAATGTTCGACACATTGGGCAGACATTCAACGTTTGTTTACAGAATGATTTTTGCAAATATGTGGTGCTTCAGCGGCATTATCGACGGAATATGCAAAAAATCCGGCGGCGAGCTTAACGCACTTGTACGCACAACAGTTGCATTTACACAGATGCAGGGCGGCAAAACGTCCAACGTAATTCCGCCGTCAGCGATGATGGTAAGCAATATGCGCCTTAATTCCAAGGACAGTGTAGAGTCAGCCATTGCGTACATTAAAAAGACGGTTGGAAATGACAAAATTGAAATAACACCTATTCGTTCCGATGAACCGAGTCCCATTTCGGAAACGGGATGCGATCAGTGGGAAAAGGTGAAGAATGCAGTTTCCGACACGTGGAACGGATGTATCGTTTCACCGTATCTTATGATGCAATGCTCGGATAGCCGTCATTACAGAGATATTTCAAACCACGTTTATAAATTCTCGGCAATGGATTTGACAAAGGAGGAACGTTCGTCAATTCACGGCAACAACGAACGTATCCGACTTGAAACAGTCAACAAAGCAGTTGAATTCTATATTCGATTGATAAAACAGTGCTGAAAGATAGAACGGTTCTAAACAATAAGACCGGACATTTAGTTGTCCGGTCTTAAAATTTGTCTTTTTGGATTACTGTTCTTTTTCCTGCTTCTCTCTTATAAGCTCTTTAAGATGCTCGGGGAAAAGCTGAGCAGTCATACCGCCGTCAACGATGATTTCGGCACCCGTGATGTTCTTGGACTGATCCGAACCTAAGAACCATGCGGCATTTGCCACGTCTTCAAAGTCGGAAATATCGCCGATAGGAGTAAGTTTTCCGTTGACGATCTGCTTGTTTCCCATAGAAACCCAACGGGCAGTCTTGATAGTTCCGGGAAGGACAACGTTACTTCTGATTCCGTATTTGCCCAAGTCAACGGCAAGTCCCTTTGACATTGAATTTATACCGCCCTTTGAAGCGCTGTATGCAATACGTCCGGGAATTGCCTTATATGAAGTGTTTGAACCGATAAATACGATAGCGCCCTTGTGATGCTCTTTCATACGGATTGCGGCTTGACGGATTATCATAAAATTCCATACAAGGTTGGTTTCGAAAACTCTTTGGAATTCCTCTATGGGAACCGTAAAGAAATCCTGTCCCTTTGCAGGGTCTGTGCCGAAGCCCATATCTGCCGAATTAAGGACTACCGTTTCAACAAAACGGTCAAGGGAGTCGATGTCGTTAAAAATGTCGATAACTGCTTGCTCATTCCTTATATCGAGCGCATAGCCCTTGGCAAAAACACCGTGCTTTTCGGCAACTTCAGCGGCGGCTTTCTGCGCACGCTCGCCGTCACGGGAAGTAATAAATACATCATAACCTTCATGGGCAAAACGTTCGGCGATGGCAAGACCGCTTCCTACCGTTCCGCCGGTAACAAAAACTGCTTTGTTCATAATAAATACCTCTTATTTCAGTGTTTCGGGGAAAACGTCTTCACGGGCTCTGAAAAGTCTGAAAACGTTATCCTTAAGTGTTAAAATGTTGTCTTTTTCGGTGCGAACCCACGGCGCAACAAGAAATCCCTTCAAATGCTCGCTTGAAATATTCTTTTTGCAATGAACTGCCGTTTCAAAACAGTTTGTTGTACTGTCGTAACGTGAACAGGTGGGCATTTGGTCATAACCGAGTTTATCAAGTGCCTGATATGCGTCTATTGCATCGTATAAAAAGAATGACTTGTCAAAATCCTTAAAATCACCGTAAAACCAGTTGGAAATGAGTACGTCTTTATCAACCATTTTCGGGAAAAGTTCCTTGTGGCTCCATTGATAATCAGCCCACATCCACGGACGTGCACCGTTCTTGCGGCAACAATCCATTAAATGGTGGTAATCCTCCCACAAAAGACGTTCGCCGCGCATAATTATGTTTTCACGAATTCGGTGGCAATCAATAGACGTTTCTTCGTCAAGACCGAGGTGGAAAAATTCCGGCTTGCCGAAAAGCTCGCAGGCCTCGTCGATAAGGTCGGCGCACACTTTGCGGTAAATGGATGAACCTACCATTAAATTGTATTCCTTAAGCCACGCATCGTGAATTGTCGAAAAGTTGAATTTCGGAATGGGTGTAATCCCTTTCTTGCGAAGAATTTCAAGTTTTTCCGCCAAAAATGCTTTGGAAACCGCATCAGGAGCGGCAATTTCGGGGTGAGATTCCCACAAAACGCCGTCGCCTAAGTCAATGACCATCATATTATATTTGTACTCTTCAAGATAATCAACTATTTCATCCCAAACGTCAAAGTCACAGTCATTTGTTTCCCTGTACCAAGCGGGAGTGTACCAAGTTCTCGGCTTAACACCCGGACCGTCGTGGGTGTGGGAAGTAAGTTCCATAAAATATGCCCAATACATTACTTTTTCTCCTTAAAAATAAAATTCTGTTTTTGCAGGACGAATATCGGTCAATGCGCCGGTGTAATGACGAAGCGTGTGCGGCTTGTAAGGATGCTTTAAGCATTCATCCTCGTTGAGTTCGATACCCAGTCCCGGCTTATCGGGAATAGTGATATAGCCGTCTTTGTATTCAAGTGCCTCGTTTGTAACGTCCTTGCGCCATTCAACGTCACTGTACATAATTTCAAGAATACAGAAGTTGGGGCAATTTGCCGCAAGCTGAAGTGTTGCCGCATTTGCAACGGGACCTGACGGATTATGGGGCGCAAAGGGAATATATCTGCATTCTGCCTCTGCGGCGATTTTTTTCAGTTCCATAATACCGCCTGCGTGAGAAATATCCGGCTGAATGTAGTCGGCAGGCATTAAATCAAAGAATTTTCTGTAATCCCAACGGGTGTAAAGACGTTCGCCTGCGGAAATGGCAACGGGCGACTTATCTCTGACCGCTTTAAGGGCATCAAGGTTGTCCGGGGGAGTAGGTTCTTCAAAGAACATAGGCTTGAACTGTTCAAGTTCCTTTGTAATTTTGATACTTGTGGGAATATTAAATCTTCCGTGGCCTTCAATAAGTAAATCAACGGAATTTCCCACCGCTTCACGAACGGCCTGAACGCATCTAAGCGCTTTGTCAAGGTCGTGATTTGAAATGTCAAGATAACTCTTTCCGAACGGGTCCCACTTCATGGCGGTAACGCCCCGCTGAACGGCGAGCTTTGCCTTTTCACCGAATTCCTCCGGCTCTTTTGCACCGGCAAACCAACCGTTTACGTAAATTCTTACCTTATCATTTACTTTTCCGCCTAAAAGCTGATATACGGGAACGTTAAGATGTTTTCCCAAAATATCCCAAAGTGCCATTTCAACCGCAGAAAGCGCCGACATAAGTACTGCTCCGCCACGCCAGTATGCGTCACGGTAAATATCGTGCCAATGCTTTTCCACGTCAAGTGGGTTCTTGCCCACAAGGTATTCCTTAATGTGTTCTACTGCACCTTCAAGTGCCTTTTCCTTGTATTCAAGAGTTGCTTCGCCAACACCGTCAATGCCCGCATCGGTGTAAACCTTTACGAACACCCAGTTGGTTCTGAAGCAGTCAACGTTAAATACTTTTACGTCTGTTACTTTCATATTTTACTCCTTGATCTTTTACAGTTTTATTTCTTCATAAATTTTCGGTATTACCGCCGTTTTATAGGAAAATTCATCAATGCTTCTGTCGTCAAGCATTCCCAAATGAAGCGGTACGACCTTTTTCGCATTTACTTTATCCGCAAAGGCGCAGGCATCAGTGAAATTCATATTGTTGCCCACACCGTTTACGGGCATAAAAAGCACGTCGATATCTTCGGGAATATCATCGAAAATTTCCTTATTATATAACGTGTCACCCGTAACGTAATACTTTTTGCCCTCGGCTTCGATAATCACTCCGATTGCATCGGGGTCCGAATGTACCGCTTTTACGGAAGTGAATTTTATTCCGTCTTCCGTCCAAACCGTGCTTTTCGGGAACCAAACGTAATTGTGCTTCGGACCGTATTTTCGTATACGGGGAAATACTGACGGAGGTACGATGCAAACGACCTTATCTCCGTTAAGAAAGTGGTCGAGCGTGTCTTCGTCGTAGTGATCAAGATGATTGTGGGTGCAAATAAGAAAATCGGGCTTTATTACAAAAAATCTTTCGCCCACGGGAACACGTCTGTATGACTGAGGATTAAGCTTTTTGCAGCTGTCGGAAAGGTATGGGTCAATTATAATGATTTTGCCGTTCGTTTCGAACATAAGCCCTGCTTGACCAAGCCAAGTTATTTTCATAAAAATTATCCTTTCAAAAAATGAAATTAAATAGTATAATATAAATATAACATACAAAAAAGCATTTGTATATAGAAATTATACTTATATTTTTAGAAATCAAACTCAAGAATTTGAAAACGGTTTTACGGAACGGGGATATTGAAAGGAGCGGAATATGTTAAAAATTACGCAGAGCGGAATCTATGAATCAAAAGAGCATTTCAGCAGTGAAACCACACCGCTGAGAAGCGTAAAGGAATTCGAACTTGAACTTTACGAGGGCGGAGAGGGTTTCTGCGTTGTAAACGGAATAAAATATTCTCATAAAAATCCGCACATAATGGTGTCCACACCGGGAGATATGCGGTTTTCCATAGGCATGTTCGAGTGCAGGTGTGTTCATTTTGTTACGGACAGTAAGGCACTTTGCGACTTGCTTGAAAAATGCGACGATTATATTCCGCTTAACGACGTACATCTTTTTCGGGAACTGTTTCAAAACACCGAAAAGCGGTTTGAAGATACGGAACTTGATGAAATGTTTCGGCAGGGGGCAGTGCTTGAACTTGTGTCGTCCGTAAAAGAGCATAGCGGAAAAAAGAAAAAGTTCAAGGAAAACCGATATTCGGAAAATATTCTTGCAACAAAGGAATATATGGATAATAATTTCGGTGAAAAAATCACTCTTGAAATGCTGGCTTCAAGCGTGTTTATGAGCAAAAATTTTTACAGAACCGTGTTCGAAAACATAATGGAAATGTCTCCGCAGCGGTATTTGACAGGAATAAGAGTGTCGAATGCCATTTCCCTTATAAGAAAAAATGTTCCGTATAAGGAAATTGCCCAGATATGCGGATTTGATTCACAGGCGTATATGAATTTCGTCATAAAAAAGGAAACGGGGAAAACTCCGTCACAGTACCGAAAATAGAAAAATTCAAAACAGTTCTAACGGTTGTCTTTTTTTCATAGATTTATGCAGAGGTGATTGCGTTGGGGAAGTCGATGAGGGAAAGAAAAAGAGATGCCAAAAAGAACTTGCTTGCCGTTATAGTGGTGGTGGCGTTCGGGCTTATAGTATTCAGTATAAATTCCGTGGGAAAATTTATAGCGGAAAAGGTCATTTGTCCCGTGGTAAACCTGACAGGCACGAAAAGTGAAACCGCAACTGACAAAATAAGCGCCGAGCCGTTGGAATTTTATATCGTATCTCTCGGAAGTTTTGATACGGAGGCGGAAGCCACCGCAAAGGTAAATGAAACGGGAAATTCAAGCGGATACGTTTTGAAGCATGAGGGGAAATATGTGGCGGTGAGTGATTGCTTTACCGACAAAGTGCAGGCGGAAAAAAATCGGGGTGATTTATCGCTTCTCAGTGTAAAAACCGCATCACTTTCGCTTAAAGTGACCGGCACGGAAGAACAAATTAAACTTATAAATAAGGTGTTCTCATCGCTTAACGGTACGGCGAAAAGTTTACTTCAAATAAATGAAGCGTATCAAAACGGCGAGAGCAGTAAGTTACAGACACTTTCAAAATTACAAAAGTATAAGGACACGGTGAACGATATTTATTCCGATGCGGAAAGTTTGAAATCGGAAAATTCGACCGTAAAAGCGATTTGCGAAATGTGCGCTTGCGGAAAGACGGTTTTAAGCGAACTTCCGAAAAGCAACGATGAGGATTTTGCAAAAAAGGTGAAATATATATCTGCGGCATTTTCCTGTGAATATTTAATATTTTGTAACGAATTAAGTTAATATGTTGACTTTGACATATATTGTTGATAAAATATGTCGGAGGAAGTGAAGAAATGTATAATATTAAAATAGAAAACTATGTTCCGAAGCCAAACCCCGCCAAAAGTAAATATAATGTAATGGCACATTACTATGCGGCGTGGAAAAAAGGTGCGGCAGGACTTCACGAGGGCTTTGACGATTTACACGACTATCCGGAAAGAACTCCGCTTGCCGGGTATTACGATGAAGAAAACCCCATGTATTCGGATTGGGAAATTAAGTGGGCGCTTGAACACGGAATAAATTGCTTTATTCATTGCTGGTACAGAAAAAAGGATAACGAACATAAACCCGTGACGGTTAAAGATTTGCGGTGCGCACACGCCTTGCACGAAGCATTTTTTAATGCAAAATATCAGAATATGATGAATTTTGCTATTATGTATGAGGTGTCGGAGCGTTGGGGCGGAACAGATGCGGACGATATGCTTGAACATCTTATGCCCTTTTGGATTGAAAACTATTTTAAGCGGGAAAACTATCTTAAGGTAGACAATAAACCGGTGCTTTTTGTGTACGATGGCAATAAACAACTCCGAAATGCTTTTGAAAATGCACAAATGCAGCGCAAAACCTTTGATAAATGCAGGGAACTTGCTAAAAAGCACGGCTTTGACGGAATGATATTCGCCCTTGAAGAAAGAGGCAAGTCCGAAGAAAAGGCAGTGGATACGTTTGAATGCGGGTACGATTTCGCCTTTGCATATCACTACGGTTATAGCGGAGTAAAAGGTGATTTCCCCGAAAGCGAATATATTATAAATGACCAAGTAGAATACTTCGAAAAGGAATACGCAAAGCATAACAACAGATACGTTCCTACCGCTTCCTGCTTTTGGGATCCTCAGCCACGACGCACGCAGAAGTGGATAGATAACGGTTATTTATTCTTCAGTCAGTGCAAAAAGTGGCACATTTCGGCAGACGATTACCGAACGGTGCTTAAAAATTGCGTGAAAATGACAAAGAAAGCACCCGAAAATGCGCCATACCGCAACTTTATTATGATTGATAACTGGAACGAATGGGACGAGGGCCATTACGTTGCACCTAACCATCAGTACGGCTTCACATATTTGCAGGCTATCCGTGAAGAACTGACGGAACGGAATAACCTGCCCGATTACAGAACTCCGCAGGATATCGGTCTTTCCAACTTCAATAAAAGTTGGGGAACTCCCGACCTTTCGGGTATCTACAATGAAAAATTCAATAAGTGATAAAATATCCGAATTGTGCTTATGCAATTCGGATATTTCACTTTTGAAATAAGTATATTTTGTGATAATTTGATAACAATTAAATTAAATCGTCCTAAAACCGTTGACAAAATAATAGTATGGTAATATAATTTACAATGTAATTAGCACTCAATGGTGATGAGTGCTAACAAAAGAGGAAAGGAGACAAGTGAATGGACGAATTAAGTCAAAGACAAAAACAGATTTTGCAAGCCATAATAGAAGATTACATTTCTACGGCAATGCCTGTTGGGTCAAGGACTATTTCGAAAAACTTTGCATTGTCTTCAGCAACTATCCGAAACGAAATGAGCGATCTTGAAGAACTCGGATATCTTGAACAACCGCATACGTCGGCAGGAAGAATTCCGAGTGACAAGGCATACAGATTTTACGTAGACAATTTGATGCATCTTTCGGGACTCACGCTTAACGAGATAGAGTATCTTCGTGATTACTATGACAGAAGAATTTGCCAGACGGGCGAGGTTCTTTCCGATGCGGCAAGAGTAATAAGTGAATTAACTCAGTACGTATCAATAGTTACTCCGCCGAAGGTCAGAAACGTAAACGTTTCAAGCATACAGCTTATGCCGATCAATCCCGTGACGGCGATGGTGGTGCTGCTGACGGATACGGGAATGGTACAAAACACACCGATCACCCTGCCGCGGAGCGTTTCCAAAGAAGAACTTGAAAGTATGTCAAAGCTTCTTAACAATATTTTTGCAGGGAAAAGCGTTGATAAAATTCATCCGGGAATAGCACAGTTTGCGGTGGAAAATGAAATTGCCGACCAAAAACTGATATTTGATACGATCTGCGGTGTCATTGAAGCAAAACTTAATGAAAATGACGACGAGGTCGTTATAAACGGTGCGAGCAAGCTATTTTCACATCAGGAATTTTCCGATATGGAAAAGGCAAAAGGATTTCTTCAGCTTTTGGAAGAAAACAAAACGCTTGGCAAACTTGTGAACGGCGAAGGTGACGAATCGGTCAGTGTTAAGATTGGACAGGAAACCGGCTTGGGTGACGTAAGTATCGTAACGGCTACATATTCTTCCGGCGACAGAACGCTAGGTAAAATCGGAGTAATAGGACCAACGAGAATGCAATATGATAAAGTCGTTTCCGTGCTTGACCAGGTAGGAAAAGCACTGTCGCAGATTTTCAGCGAAACAACAGCATTGGAGGAAAAAATAAGTGAAGACAAAGAATGACAAGCCAAAAGATGAAGAAGTAAAAGAACAAAATCAAGAGGAACAGACCGAAAAGGAAGATGCAACTCAAGATTATGAGCAGGTAGAAAACAAAGAAGAAGCTCCCGAAAAGAGCAAGGAAGAAGAATATCTTGCCTTAGCACAAAGAATTCAAGCTGACTTTGACAACTACCGTAAGAGAAACGTTTCAATGCGTGCCGAAGCACTTGCAGACGGCAAGGCAGATGCGGTCAAAGCATTTCTTCCCATAATGGATAACCTTGAAAGAGCGCTTGCCACCGAAAAGGCAAACGGCACAGAGGGTTCACTTATGGACGGACTTGAAATGATTTTGAAGCAGATGTCCCAAATGCTTACGGATTTGGGCGTTGAAGAAATCGAAGCAGAGGGCAAACCCTTTGACCCCAACTGCCATAATGCGGTAATGCAAATTGCAGCGGCAGAAGGTCAGGAAAAGGGAATCGTTGCAAACGTATTCGCAAAGGGATATAAGATAGGCGATAAAGTCGTTCGTTATGCAATGGTTCAAGTAACTAATTAGAATAACGGAATTTCATCCGTTTTCATACATTAAAAAATTTATTTTATTCGGAGGATATATATTATGAGCAAAATTATCGGTATTGACTTAGGTACAACAAACTCCTGCGTCGCAGTTATGGAAGGCGGCGAACCCGTTGTTATTCCTAACAGCGAAGGCGCAAGAACAACTCCTTCAGTTGTTGCATTCAAGGATGGCGAACGTCTTGTAGGCGCTATTGCAAAACGTCAGGCAGTTGCAAACCCCGACAACACGGTTATGTCAATTAAGCGTGACATGGGCACAAGCAACAAGAGAACTATTGACGGCAAGAGCTATTCACCCCAGGAAATTTCGGCTATGATTCTTGCTAAACTTAAGGCGGATGCTGAAAGCTATTTAGGCGAAACAGTTTCGCAGGCTGTAATTACCGTTCCTGCATACTTCAACGATTCACAGCGTCAGGCAACAAAGGACGCAGGTAAAATTGCAGGCCTTGAAGTTCTTCGTATTATCAACGAACCCACGGCTGCATCACTTTCCTACGGTCTTGATAAAGAAGACAATCAGAAAATTCTTATTTATGACTTGGGCGGCGGTACGTTCGATGTTTCAATTCTTGAAATCGGCGACGGCGTATTTGAAGTTCTTGCTACAAACGGCGATACTCACCTCGGCGGTGATGACTTTGACCAGCACATTATGGATTGGATGATCGCTGAATTCAAAAAGACAAGCGGCGTAGACCTTTCAAACGACAAAATGGCTATGCAGCGTCTTAAGGAAGCTGCTGAAAAAGCAAAGATCGACCTTTCGGGTACACTTTCAACAAATATCAACCTTCCTTATATTTCAATGGGCCCTGCAGGTCCTTTGCACCTTGACCTTACACTTACCCGTGCTAAGTTCGACGACCTTACAAGCGACCTTGTAAAGAGAACTATCGACCCCGTAAACAAGGCAATGAACGATGCAGGCATTTCTATGAACGACATCAACCGTGTTGTTCTCGTAGGCGGTTCAACACGTATTCCCGCAGTTCAGGCGGCAGTTAAGAACGTTACCGGCAAGGAACCCTTCAAGGGTATCAACCCCGATGAATGTGTTGCTATCGGTGCGGCTATTCAGGGCGGCGTTTTGGGCGGCGAAGTTAAAGACGTCCTTCTTCTTGACGTAACACCCCTTTCACTCGGTATCGAAACACTCGGCGGCGTTTGCACAAAGCTTATTGAACGCAACACCACCATTCCTGCTAAAAAGAGCCAAATCTTCTCAACCGCCGCTGACGGTCAGACCTCCGTTGAAATCCACGTTCTTCAGGGCGAAAGAGAAATGGCACAGTACAACAAGACTCTCGGCCGCTTCCAGTTGACCGGTATTCCGTCAGCTCCCAGAGGAGTTCCGCAGATCGAAGTTTCATTTGATATCGACGCAAACGGTATCGTTCACGTTTCCGCTAAGGACCTTGGAACAGGCAATTCGCAGGATATTACGATTACCGCTTCAACAAACCTTTCCGATGACGAAATCGATAAGGCGGTTAAGGAAGCTGAACAGTATGCTGCAGAAGATAAGAAGAACAAGGAAGCCGTTGAAGTTCGCAATCAGGCAGACGGTCTTGTATATAATACTGAAAGAACTCTTAAGGAACTCGGCGACAAGATTGCTTCCGACGACAAGGCAAGAGTTCAGGCTGAAGCTGATGCCGTTAAGGAAACACTTAAGGGTACCGATAACGATGCTATCAAAGCCGCTTCCGATAAGCTTGCTCAGGTAAGCCAGGAAATTTTCGGCAAGATTTATGCTTCTGCACAGCAGCAGGCACAACAGCAGGCAGGCGCTAATCCCGGTGCTGATAACGGCGGTGCAAATCCTAACGACGGCAACACTTATGATGCCGATTACGAAGTTGTTGACGAGGATAAATAATTTTTGTTATGGCTGACAAACGAGATTATTACGAAGTCTTAGGCGTACAAAAGAGTGCGTCCGACGACGAGATAAAAAAAGCATTCCGCCAAATGGCGAAAAAGTATCATCCGGATCTTCATCCGGGTGATGCCGAATGTGAAAAAAAGTTCAAAGAAGTTAACGAAGCATACGAAGTGCTTTCCGATCCGCAAAAACGTTCGAATTACGATCAGTTCGGCTTTGACGGACCTCAGGGCTTTGGCGGAGCAG
Organism: Clostridia bacterium; assembly: GCA_045600705.1. Taxonomy (GTDB): domain Bacteria; phylum Bacillota; class Clostridia; order Christensenellales; family QALW01; genus UMGS1322. Next base: position 52,390 of record JAZRYL010000065.1, read on the forward strand.
GCGGCTTCGGCGGTTTCGGCGGAGAGGGATTTTCCGGCTTCGGCGATATTTTCGATACATTTTTCGGCGGTGGCGGCGGAAGAAGTTCACGCAATCCTAACGGCCCTCAAAGGGGTAACGATTTAAGGGTCGACGTACACATATCCTTTGAGGAAGCGGCTTTCGGCTGCGAAAAGGAAGTCGAAGTTTTAAGAGAGGAAGAATGTGACCACTGTCACGGAAGCGGCGCAAAAGAGGGAACTACTCCCGAAACTTGCCCCATTTGTCACGGAAGCGGTCAAGTTCGTTCCCAACAGAACACGATTTTCGGAAGTTTTGCTTCTACACGTCCCTGCGACAGATGCCGTGGCACGGGTAAGATTATAAAAGATCCTTGTCAGAGATGTAACGGCAAAGGCAGAATTCGCCGCAAGCGCAAGATAAATGTTAAAATACCCGCAGGTATTGACAACGGTCAGGCAATAAATCTTCACGGCGAGGGCGAGCAGGGCAGAAAAGGCGGCGGCAACGGCGACCTTTATGTTCGCATTTCGGTTGGTTCGCACGAAAAGTTCCAGCGTAGAGGAAGTGATTTGCTTCTTAACCTTGACATTGACTATGCTAAGGCTGTGCTCGGCGGAGAAGTTCAAGTTCCCACACTTGAGGGAACGGCTTCACTTAAAATTCCCGAGGGCACGCAACCCGGCACAAGATTTAGGATGAAAGGGCAGGGTATTGTGTTTATCAATACACAGTCCCGCGGCGACTTGTATGTAACCGTTAATATTTCGGTTCCTAAACGCCTTACCAATAAACAAAAAGACTTACTTAGAGCATTCGATGCCGAAATGACCGGCACGGAAGAAAAAAAGAAAAAGAAACTTTTCTAAAAAATAACGGTTCTGCTTTTGTGGGCAGAACCGTTTTTTTTATACACTGTGCAGTACTTGATATTTGTTTTACCGTGGTTTGACTGCCAGCATTAAATCAACACAGTGCTTGTGTGGAATTCCTGAGGAATTGCAGTCGATGATCTGTTCCTCAAAAATTAAAAAATCCCAATCGTGGTAGTATGTGAAAATTTCTCCGGAGTGCATGGAAAAAGTGTTTTCCTCATTGTCGGGTGAAACACCGACAGAGGGCTTGTCCACTATGACCATAAATGCGTGAATACCTCCGGGGTTGGTGTGCTCCTTGTATTCATTAAAGAATGATTCCCGTCGCTGTGGCGGAACATAGTGCAGGGCACGGCTCGCATATACAATATCGTAATACTCTTTTGGGTGAAAATCCAGCATATTTGCGCAGAACGCATTGACCGGAACATGATAACGTGTTACAAGCCGTTCGACTTTGCGAATTCCTTCCTCCGCAATATCGTAGGCGGTTACGTCATAACCGTTTCGGGCAAAGAAAATTGCATCACGTCCCTCTCCACAACCGATTTCCAGCAGATGCAGATAGCGGTTAGACGGATACTTTTCCAAAATTCGGTAACAGAACGGTGTTGGTTCGGTTCCCCAATAATACTCGTCACCTCTGTATAATTCACAGTATTGAGTGCGATGCAATTCTCCCGGAGTATGACCGAGCAATAAATCCGTCGTTGTACCGAATAGGTCGGAAATTGCAGGAAGTAACTCTGCATCGGGATTGCAAAGACCTCTTTCCCATTTTGAAACGGTCTGAAAACTGATGTTCAACTTTTCTGCTACTGTTTTTTGCGTCATTTTGCTTTCTTTTCGAAATCGGATTAGGTTTTGAGCGAACGAAGACATAACAATCGACACCTCTTTCATTGTTTTATTTAATGCCGCATAGGTAAAGAATGTTTGCTTAATTATATCATTCGTTTCGGAAAAGTCAACTTTCATTTCAAAGAAATGTACGGAATTACACAAAAAATTCAACCCTATGGCGAATTTGAAACCGTTTTTCGCCGGATTATTTATTGATTGGTAATATTTTTTGTGATATAGTTATCAATAGATGAAGAAAGAGGGGAATTTGATTTGAAACAGGAAAATCGACGGCTACTTGAAAAAATGCAGAATGGAGAAGTGATTTTCGGTACGCACATTTTTTGCGGGACACCTATTTTAACGGAAGCGATTGCACAGTGCGGATTTGATGTATTGTGGATTGATATGGAACATACCGCTATTGATATTTCTGCGGTAACCGCAAATCTGATCGCCGCACGGTCGGGTGGAACTCCGGCTTGGGTACGAGTACCGTGGAATGATCCTGTGCGAGTAAAACCGGTGGTTGATATGGGGGCAGACGGTGTTATCTTTCCGTATGTCCGTACGGTAGAAGAAGCTAAATTGGCGGTTGCATCATGTACCTATCCGCCAGACGGTGTGCGTGGTTACGGACCGCTTCGTGCATTGGATTACGGTGCGATAACGCAGGAGGAATTCGTTCACAAGAACTATCGTGAATGCAGACGCATTATACAAATTGAGCATATTGATGCGGTGCGCAATTTGCCCGAAATTGCTGATGTAAAGGGAATAGATGCTTTCATAGTGGGACCGAACGACCTGTCTGCATCGGTAGGCAGGATCGGAGAAGTACGCCATCCCGAACTGCTCGCTCTATATCGGGAGATTGCCACTGTTTTGAGGGATAAACACAAACCGTTCGGCGTGTCGACGGGATGCAGTCGTGAAATCATTGAGGATTGGCTTTCTATTGGTGCTACATTGATTTTTTCAGGAAGCGATGTAGGGTATGTTTATGAAGGAGCATCTACATTGCGATCTCAAATGAATTCTTACGGAAAAGAGGATTGATTTTTATGGAAAATAAGCCGGAAATATGCCACGAAAACTATCGTGTGGTTTTTGAGGATGAGGAACTTTATGTGGATAATCAGTCACGCAAACGCAGTGGACACATGACTCACGCAATGACAGAACTGTCTTCGGATGCTTTTATAGATTTTAATTCAAATTGCTCTGCCGTACGGCTCGGCGGACATTCGGCGTATGGCTGGGTAGAATATCGGATATCCGAAGATAACGGAAGGACATACGGAGAAACAAGGGTGTTTCCTTATTCGTGGGAAAGCTTTCTTGACGGAGATTTTACCGTGTCCGTAGAAAAAGCCGTTACCTGCGATGATGGAACAGTTGTGGCGTTCTGCCTGCGAAACACAATGTTGGAACCCTGCTGCTGTGAACCGTGGCTGACACCGATGTGCTGCATCAGTACCGATAACGGACAGACGTGGCAGGAACCTTATGAGTGCATACCTTATCCCGGAAGAATTTACGATGCGGTTTACCGTGACGGTGTGATTTATGCGTTGATTTTCTGCAACGAACGTTTTGCCGGTGCATCGAAAGAAAATGTATACCGTGTTTATGCAAGTTATGATTCCGGACGTAGTTTTGAAGAACTTTCGGTGGTGCCTTATCCCGATACGTTCCGCCGTGGATATGGTGCAATGATGTTTGATACATCGGGCATTCTGCACACCTATGCGTACAGCGAAATGACAGAATGTTATATGGACCATGCTTTCAGCCGTGATAACGGTAAAACGTGGACCGTGACGGAGCCGTGCTATGTGGCAAAGGGAATCAGAAATCCGCAGATGGCATATATTGACGGCGTGTATATTTTGCACGGGCGTGGCGAAAAGAACCGTGATTTTGTGGCGTATTCTTCGGAGGATGCGGTGCATTGGGATGAAGGCGTTTATCTCGGAAGAAAAACTGCAGGCTGTTATTATTCCAATAATATTGTTCGTCATGATGATAAAGGCAATTTTTTGCTTATACAGTATTCCGATCTCTACGGAGAAAAATATCAGGTGAACGTAATGCACCGAAAATTGCGCATTGTCCGTTGAATGACCAATTGAAAAATATATCCCCCGAATAACAATATCGGGGGATATTTGTATTTATTCACTTGTTTGTGGACAAAAAACAGCCGCAAATGTACGGCTGTCGGAATTTCTGCGTCTTTTTGTAAAAAGCAAAATTATTTTAATAAATCATCGTATTTTGCTTTGTCCTTATTGCGTCTGTAAAGGACGAAGCGTGTGCCGATGATTTGCACACCCTCGCTGTTTGTGGCTTCTGCAAGCTGATAGCACGCATCACGGGCGTCTAACGGAGCATTTTCAAGAACACGCATTTTTATCAGTTCACGGGCGGTGAGCGCATCACTTACCTGAATAATAAGATTTTCGTTTATTCCGTCTTTTCCTATTTGCAGAATTGTTTCCATTTTGTTCGCACAACTGCGAAGCTTAGAACGTTGTTTACTTGTAAGCATATTTTTCTTCCTTTTTATCTATAATTACGTATATTTTACACTTAATATCATAATCGGTCAATAAATTTCTTGCAATATTGCGTTATTTATGGTAAGATATAATATATTTTATTTTAAGGAGATGGTTTTTTACGGATCCGCTTCCCCGAAGTTGCAGGTCTATGACTGCACAGAATGTGCTCGTAAAGTTTTCATATAGGAGGACTTTGATATGAGCATACAAAATTATATTATTATACAAATTATCTTAATTCTTCTTAACGGACTGCTCACCATGAGCCGTGTTTCCATGGAGGGAATAAACCCCGCTAAACTGAAACAAAAGGCGGATGATGGCGACAAAAAAGCAGAAAAAGTGCAAAAGCTTATGGATAATGAACTGAAATTTACATCTGCAATGCGCTTTTCACGGCTTTTTATCGGGTTTATAGGTGTTGCAATGGGCATAGCCAATTTTGCACAACCCTTTGCAAATGCAATGTCTGAAAATTCAAAAGCCGCAATGTGCCTTTCGGTGTTTATCATTACGTTTGTTTTGACCGTTCTGTATATGCTTCTCGGCTATACTGTTCCCAAAAGAATAGGAGTTAAGCATGCAGAAACGCTTTCGGAAAAACTTTGCGGAATGAATTTATTTCTCTCTGCACTGTTTGTGCCGATTACGGTAGTTGTGAACGGATGCTCAAACGTTATCGTCCGCATTTTCGGAATTGATCCGAAAAATAACGACGAAGCAGTTTCGGAAGAGGATATTGTTAAAATGCTTGATGCAGGCGCAGAAGACGGAACTCTTGATGCCGACGACATTGAGTACATTAAGAACGTTTTTCAACTTGAAAAACTCACCGCCGCAGATGTTATGACGCCAAGAAGCGCAATGGAGCTTATCGACAGCTCGGCATCCGATGAGGAAATACTGAAAATCATCGACGAAAGCGGGTATTCACGAATTCCCGTTTACACGGACACGGTGGACAATATTACGGGCATTTTGTTTGCACGTGACTATCTTTTTAAGCGCACTCAGGAAAACTTCAAAACGGCTCAGGCAATAAATGCGGCTACGTTCGTGCCCGAAACGGTGCACCTTGATTCACTTTTTAAGGATATGCAGATGGACCATAACCATATGGTTATCGTCGTTGACGAGTACGGCGGAACGGCAGGACTTGTTACAATGGAGGATATTCTTGAAGAACTTGTGGGTGAAATCTGGGACGAACAGGATGAGGAAATCGAAAATTTTGTAAAGCTCGATGAAAATACGTATAAGGTCCTTTCTTCAACGTCGATAGATGAATTTTTTGAATTCTTTGAGCTTGCCGAGGACGAGGAAATTGAATCTACCACGGTCAACGGATGGGTGACTGAGCATAGCGGAAATATCCCGCAGGAAGGGTTCTCGTTTGAATATAAAAATCTTGTTGTTACGGTAATAAAGGCTGACGATATTCGCACGGAGGAAGTAAAGGTGCAGGTCGTTCCCGATACCGATGACGAGGAAGAGGAATAAAGAGGATATATTACTTTTTCTTACGAGAAAAAGTAACAAAAAGAAGTTGCACTTTTCTTGAAAGAAAAGTACACAAAAGAACTTTTATTATGCTTCGCAGAGAAGAAAAAAACTTTGGCATAAAATATAAGACGGTTGCTATACAAAAGTATAACAACCGTTTTTTTACTGTGTTTGTTATATTGCCGCAAAGCGAGGTGAACTTACTTTTTCTTACGAGAAAAAGTAATGCAAAAAGAAGTTGTCCTTTTCTTGTAAGAAAAGGACACAAAAGAACTTTTATTATGCTTCGCAGAGAAGAAAAAAACTTTGGCATAAAATATAAGACGGTTGCTATACAAAAGTATAACAACCGTTTTTTGCTGTGTTTGTTATATTGCCGCAAAGCGAAATCAGCTTTCTTTTGCCTACTTTTCTTTCACGAAAAAATACGGCTGATATGTAAAAACATAACAACCGCATATCATTTGTTATATTGCCGCGAAGCGAAATCAGCTTTCTTTTGCCTACTTTTCTTTCACGAAAGAAAAGTATGGTTAATAGTTTTCTTTTCTTACTTCAAAGAAACTTTGAGGATGTGCGCATACAGGGCATACCTGCGGTGCTTTTTTGCCGATTACAAGATGACCGCAGTTACGGCATTCCCACATAACTTCTTCGGTTTTTTCAAAAACCTGCTGCATTTCTATATTGTTAAGAAGCGCAAGATATCTCTTTTCGTGTTCTCTTTCGATTTCACCGACTTTTCTGAACTGATTAGCAAGAGCGGTGAAGCCCTCTTCCTCTGCTTCTTTTGCAAACTGAGCATACATATCGGTCCATTCGTAGTTTTCGCCTTCTGCCGCAGCAAGAAGATTTGCTTTAGTGTCACCGATCCCGGAAAGCGCTTTGAACCACATTTTGGCATGTTCCTTTTCATTGTCTGCAGTTTTTTGGAAAAGCTCTGCTATCTGTTCATATCCTTCTTTTTTTGCGGCACTTGCAAAATAGGTATATTTATTTCTTGCCTGTGACTCACCGGCAAAAGCCGCTTTAAGATTTGCTTCTGTTTTTGATCCTTTTAATTCCATTGTCTTTTCCTCCATAATTATTATTTATCGCAATCCTTACATATTATGTGTAAGGATATTCCGAACTGTGTTATTTTTACACCGTACGAATCTTCAATATGCGTTTTCATATCGGGTATTTCAAAATCAAATACTTTGCCGCATTTGTCACATATCCCGTGAAAATGATTAGATATGTTTCCGTCGTAGCGGTCGGATTCGCCGTCGATAATTACTCGCTTGATAAAGCCGTTTTCACATAAATAATTCAAACTGTTGTATACCGTTGCAAGCGAAATTTTGTTTTTTTGCCGAACTAAATCATAAACCTCCGCTGCGGTTGGATGAATGCGGTTTTCTGTTACGGCATCAAGCACGAGAATTCTTTGCTTAGTCATTAAAATGTCCTTGAAATTTAGATTTAGAATAATTCTAAAAATATAATAATCTATTTCCTTAAATCTGTCAAGGCTTTTTGAAAAAAATTATTCAATAAAATTGACAAAAACGAGAATTATTACTATACTTATTTTATAAAAGCAAAGGGAAGTGAATGAAATGATTTATACAAGTGCAGATCAGATTATCGGAAATACTCCGTTAATGGAACTTACGCATATTGAAGAAATGTTCGAATTAAAAAGCAAGATATATGCAAAGCTTGAATATCTTAACCCGGCAGGTTCTGCCAAGGACAGAATAGCTCTTGAAATGATTTCGGACGCTGAGGAAAGAGGAATACTTAAAAAGGGTTCAATGATAATAGAACCCACAAGCGGAAACACGGGCATAGGCCTTGCATCCGTTGCGGCGGCAAAGGGATATAAAACGGTAATCGTTATGCCCGATACAATGAGCAAGGAAAGAATTTTAACCATTTCCGCATACGGCGCCGAAGTAGTACTTTCAGACGGGAAAAAAGGTATGGCAGGTGCGGTTGAAAAGGCGCAGGAATTGCAAAAGCAAAATCCCGGCTCGTTTATACCGGACCAGTTCGGCAATCCGGTAAACCCACGTGCGCACTATAAGACCACGGGCCCCGAAATTTGGAAAGACACAGAAGGCAAGGTTGATTTCTTCGTTGCGGGTGTCGGCACGGGCGGAACAATTTCAGGCACGGGGAAATTTCTTAAAGAAAAAAATGAAAACGTTAAAATAGTTGCAGTTGAACCGGCAAGCTCACCGCTTCTTTCAAAGGGAACGGCAGGGCCACACGCAATACAGGGCATAGGCGCAAATTTTGTTCCCGATGCACTTGACAGAAGTATTTACGATGAAATTATAACCGTTTCAAACGAGGATTCCTATAAATATACTGCTATGATCGGCAAAAACGAGGGAATTTTGGTGGGCATTTCTTCCGGTGCGGCGCTGGCGGCTGCGGTTGAAATCGCAAAGAAGTACGATGGTAAAAACATAGTTGTTCTGTTCCCCGATTCCGGCGACAGATACTTCTCAACGGGAGTTTTCGGCTGATTTTACGCCAAACGGTGAACGATTATCCGTCAGTTTAGTTAAAATAGAAAATTTTTTCAAAAAAACACAGTTTTTTTATAAAAAAGTATGGTAATTTAATCAAAAATAGTTTATAATACAAGTACCAACTAAAAAGGAGGATCATAAAAATGATCAAAATCATCTACGGTAAAAAAGGCACAGGAAAAACCAAGAAAATCATCGAAAGTGCAAATGCTGCTTCCGAAGTAAGCAAGGGCAGTGTAGCATTCCTTTTTAACAACAAGGATTATATTTGCGAGCTTAAACATCAGGTTCGTTTTGTTGATACTACCGAATACGGCATTGTAGGTGCATACAACTTCTACGGCTTCGTAAGCGGACTTATCGCTTCAAACTTCGACCTTGAAACAATTTATGTAGACGGCTTCCTTAAGCACATGGACAGACCCATGACCGAACTTGAAGACTTGTTTATCAAGCTTAAACCTCTCTGCGATCAGCACAGAGTTGATCTTATTCTTTCGGTAAGCGCCGATAAGGAAGAAATCCCCTCATTTATGCAGGAATACTTAGTTAAGGAATAAAAAAATGTTATACACATCCACCAGAAATACTGCGCTTGAAAATACTGCTTCGAAATGCTTCGTGCAGGGAATTTCAAGTGAAGGCGGTTTATTTGTACCGAAAAGCTTTCCTCAAATAACGGTAGAGGAAATCGGAAAAATGGCGGAAATGTCTTATTCTGAGAGAGCATTAACAGTGCTCTCTCGTTATTTGACGGACTTTTCCGAAGAAGAACTGAAAAATTGCATTAAAAATGCTTACGAATACAAGTTCGATGAAAAAGGTGTTGCGCCGCTTCATTATGTTGACGGCAAGACGGCAGTAATGGAACTTTATCACGGTCCCACACTTGCGTTTAAGGACGTGGCACTTCAGATTTTGCCGCACTTTTTGCGTGTCGCAAAGAAAAAAGAAAACGAAACGGACAAAATCGTTATTCTTGTTGCTACCTCGGGTGATACGGGAAAAGCGGCACTTGAGGGCTTTGCCGACGTTGAGGGAATGGGCATCAGCGTATTTTTCCCCAATCAAGGCGTAAGCAGAATGCAGCAGCTTCAAATGACTACGCAAACGGGAAATAACGTTTTCGTATGTGCCGTAAACGGCAATTTTGACGATGCTCAGACGGGCGTTAAAAAGATTTTTGCCGATAAAAACGTGAAAGAAAAGCTTGCAGAAAAGCACATTAAGCTTTCAAGCGCAAATTCGATCAACTGGGGACGTCTTTGCCCGCAGATCGTATATTATTTCTCCGCTTATGCGGATATGCTCAAGGACGGAAAAATCTCTTTGGGCGATAAGGTGAATTTCGTTGTTCCCACGGGCAATTTCGGTGATATTCTTGCAGGATATTACGCAAAGAGAATGGGACTTCCCGTAAACAAGCTTATTTGTGCTTCAAATAAGAACAACGTTTTGACGGATTTCTTTGAAACGGGAACGTACAATGCTAACCGTGAATTCTATAAAACAAAGTCACCGTCGATGGATATTCTTATTTCGTCTAACCTCGAAAGACTTTTATTTGAACTTTCGGGAAAAGACGACAAGCTTGTTGCTTCGCTTATGGCGCAGCTTAAAGAAAAAGGCGAATATACCGTTTCCGACAAAATCAAAAAGGGCTTGCAGGAATCCTTCGCTGCAGGATATGCTGATGAGGATGCAAGCGAAAAAGCAATTAAAGATATGTGGGAAAACAATGGCTACTGCATAGATACTCATACCGCAGTAGGCGTTGCCGTTTATGAAAACTATAAAAACAACACGAACGATGAAAATCCTACGGTGCTTCTTTCTACGGCAAGTCCGTATAAGTTTCCACATTCCGTGCTTGATGCCATCTTTGAGGAAAATCCCGAAGATGAATTCGAGTGTGCTGACAAGCTTTGCAAAATGGGCGTAAAACAGCCGGAACAAATCGCTACACTGAAAAATAAAGAAATTTTACATAAGACCGTTTGCGATAAAGAGCAAATGGATAAAACTGTACTTGGATGGTTGGAATAATGGAAGATAAGAAAACTATTTTTTCGGGCATACAGCCCTCGGGTTGCGTAACGATAGGAAACTATCTCGGCGCATTAAGGTCGTGGAAAGAACTTCAAGACGAATACAACTGCTACTTCTGCGTTGTTGACTTGCACGCAATTACGGTGCGTCAGACTCCGGCAGAATTAAGAAAACGTTGTATAGAGCTTTATGCCGAATATATGGCTTGCGGACTTGATCCTGAAAAGAATACGATGTTCTTTCAGTCACACGTTCCGGCACATTCGGAACTTTCATGGCTTCTCACCTGCAACGCATACATGGGCGAAATGAGCCGTATGACTCAGTTCAAGGAAAAGAGTAAGAAAGCAGGCGCAAACGTTGGATTGGGACTTTTGTGTTATCCCGTTTTAATGGCGGCGGACATTCTGCTTTACAATACGGACCTTGTTCCCGTAGGCGCTGACCAGAAGCAGCATCTTGAACTTGCAAGAGATCTTGCAATTCGCTTTAACAGTACGTATAGTGATACGTTTGTTGTACCCGATCCGTATATTCCCAAAAAGGGCGCAAGAATTATGAGCTTGGCAGATCCTACGTCAAAAATGAGCAAAAGCTCGGATAACCCCAATGCGTTTGTTTCAATTCTTGACGAGCCGGATCTTGTTGTGAAAAAGTTTTCCCGCGCCGTTACCGACTCGGATAACAAAATCATTCACGATGTTGAAAATAAGCCGGGAATTACCAATCTTATTGAGATTTATTCCGCTTGCACAGGCAAGGATATTGCTGTTGTTGAAGCAGAATTTGACGGCAAAGGCTATGGCGACTTCAAAAAAGCAGTGGGCGAAGCGGTCGTTGAAACGATTAAGCCCATTCAGGACAACTTCAAGCGCATAATGGAAGATAAGGCATACATCGAAAAGTGCTATACCATGGGTGCTGAAAAGGCAAATTACGTTGCCAATAAGACACTTATGAAAGTTCAGCGCAAGATGGGACTTGCTCCGAAAAAACTTTAATAGAATAAAAAAGCATTTTGTTAAAATTCATCAAATATGAATTGTTTAATAAAATGCTTTTATTTTTTTGTAAATCTATATACAAAATACTTAAAATTCCCATAAAAACTGCGGTTTTTGCTTGCCAATATACTGCTCGTGTGTTAAAATATCCAAATAAAAATGAATTATTTCTCACAGGATATTGCAACTTTTTGTAATATTCATTTTGTGGTTAAAAAATTTACGGCTAAAAAACTGCATTTATGCAGTTTATATATTAAAAATTGCAAAAGAGGTAAATATTTTGAAAAGAGAAGATATCAGAAATATCGCTATTATTGCCCACGTTGACCATGGCAAAACTACTCTCGTTGATGAAATGCTTAAACAAAGCGGATTGTTCAGAGAAAATCAGCAGCTTCAGGAAAGAATGATGGACTCGGGAGATATTGAAAGAGAAAGAGGTATTACAATTCTTTCAAAAAATACTTCCATCAGATATAATAATACTAAAATCAACGTAGTTGACACACCCGGACACGCCGATTTCGGTGGCGAGGTTGAACGTGTTCTTAAAATGACAAGCGGTGTTGTTCTTCTTGTTGATGCTTTTGAGGGACCGATGCCTCAGACACGTTTCGTACTTTCAAAGGCACTTGCACTCGGTCTTAAGGTTATCGTTGTTATCAACAAAATGGACAGACCCGATGCCCGTCCCAATGAAGTAGTTGACGAAGTTTTCGACTTGTTTATTGAACTTGGCGCAGACGATTCTCAGCTTGAATGTCCGTTCATTTACGCTTCCGGCCGTTCCGGCACGGCTACGCTCGATCCCGACGTTCCGGGAACGGATATGATTCCTTTGTTCGATGCTATTCTTAAATATATTCCCGCACCCGACGTTGACCCCGACGGACCCAGCCAGACGCTTATTTCAACTATCGACTACAACGAATATGTGGGTAGAATAGGTATCGGCAAAATCGAAAGAGGTATGCTTAAGGTAGGCGACAACGTTTCTCTTTGCACTCACGGAAGCGATACGGTCAGAAACAATATCCGTATCACGAGTCTTGCCGTATTTGAAGGTCTTAAACGTACAAGCGTTGAAAATGCTTCGGCAGGCGAAATCGTTGCAATAAGCGGTATTGCGGATATTAACATCGGTGATACTGTTTGCAGCCCTGCATGCATAGAACCCCTTCCGTTTGTAAAAATAACCGAACCCACCGTAAGTATGACCTTCTCGGTAAACGATTCACCCTTCGCAGGCAAGGAAGGAAAATATCTTACAAGCCGTCACCTTCGTGCCCGTCTTTATAAGGAAGTTGAAACGGACGTTTCGCTTCGTGTTGAAGATACGGATTCTTCCGATAGCTTCAAGGTTTCCGGACGCGGTGAGCTTCATCTTTCAATTCTTATTGAAAATATGCGCCGTGAGGGTTATGAGCTTCAGGTAAGTAAGCCGGAGGTTCTTTATAAGGAAATCGACGGCAAACGCTGCGAGCCGATGGAGAGAGTTATCGTTGACGTACCGGATATGTATTCGGGAACGGTAATTCAGCACATGGGAACAAACCACGGCGAAATGATAAATATGCTTTCACTTTCGGACACAATGCGCAGAATGGAATTCGTTGTTCCCGCAAGAGGACTTTTCGGATACAGAAACGCATTCTTGACCGATACTCACGGCGAAGGCGTTATGAATTCAATATTCGACAGTTATGCGCCCTATACCGGTGAAATGCCCGGCAGAAAGAACGGTTCGCTTATCGCATTCGAAACGGGCGAATCAATCACTTACGGACTTTTCAATGCGCAGGAAAGAGGAACGCTCTTTATCGGCGCAGGCGAGCAGGTTTACAGCGGAATGATCGTAGGCGAAAGCTCAAGACCGGAAGATATTGAAGTAAACGTTTGCAAGAGAAAGAATATGACCAACTCACGTTCAGCAGGTACTGACGACGCACTTCATCTTATTCCGCCGAAGCGTATGAGTCTTGAACAGGCAATGGAATATCTCGGTGAAGACGAGCTTGCTGAAATTACACCTAACAACATTCGTATCAGAAAGAAGATTCTTGATCCCACAGCCCGTTACCGTGCTGCTAAGATAAATAACAGACAGAACTGATAAAAGGACTGATTAGATGGAGAAGAGCGAAAAAAGATTTTGGACAGTTACTGCATTGGTATTCTGCGGAATACTGATGTGGCAGATAATTGCAAGCATAATGCCTGCACTCGGCAGGGCAGTAAAAGCACTTACGCCGTTTTTACTTGCGTTTGTAACGGCTTATTTGCTGCGCCATCCGGTGGCATTACTTGACAGATTTCTGTCGTTTCTTTCAAAAAAGAAAGTCAGAAGATGGCATCATACGGTTTCCACCATATTAGTGCTTGTTTTGTTCTTGGGCTTTTTATCGCTTTTGGTGGCAATACTTGTTCCTAACGTTATCAACAACGTTACGGATATTGCCGTCGCTTTGCCGTCGTTTATAGATAATACCAAATCGTGGGTAACGGAAAAAATGCTCGATGCTTCCCAATGGCTGAATATTGACGTTAATACGTATATGATGGATTTCATCAATAAGTTCAGCGAGCAGGCAAGAGAATCCGTAAGCAAACTTGGCGGAAACAATGTTATAACCACGGTTACAGGCGCATTTTCGTCAACCACGTCGTTCGTAGTTGATACGGTAATGTATATTTTTGCTTCGTTCTTCCTGCTTCACGATTACGAAAAGATTAAAAGAGGAATCAGACGGAGCCTTAGACTTTTTATACACAGCGAAACTGTTTATGAAAAAACGTGTTCGCTTCTTCACGTAAGCGACAAAACGGTTGAAAAATATATCGTAGTAAAATTGACCACGTCATTTTGCTTGGGAATTGTAGGATATATCGGTCTTAAACTGTTCGGATTGCCTTATGCAATTTTGCTGGCAACGATCATTGCCGTTACGAATATCGTTCCCTATATAGGACCTATTGTAGGTGCAATTCCCGCAATTCTTGTAGGACTTGCTTCAATGGGACTAAAAACAGGTTTTTGGGTAGCAATTTTTATTCTTATTTGTCAGCAGATAGAAGGAAATATTTTAACACCGCTGCTGACAAGTGACGCATTGAATATCAGCCCGATTTTTGTCTTGGTGGGCATTGCGATATTCGGTGCAATGATGGGCATCCCGGGAATGATTTTGGGTGCACCTATTGCCGGAATTATCGGCGGAATAATCCGTAACGCATTAAAAGTGATAGAAACGGATGTTAAGGAGAAAAACAATGAAATTGAGTGAAAAATGTAGCAAAATTCAAGGATCGGTAACACTTGCCATTGATGCAAAGGCAAAGCAGATGCGTGCAGAGGGAATGGACGTTGTAAGTTTCGGCGCCGGCGAACCCGATTTTGATACTCCTAAATATATAATTGATGCCGCTATCGAAGCACTTAAAAACGGCAAAACAAAATATACCGCCGCATCGGGTATGCCCGACCTTAAAAAGGCAATAAGTGAACTTACAACAAAAAAATTGGGTATTCCATGCAAGCCGGAACAAATTGTTGTCAGCACAGGTGCTAAGCAGGCACTGTTCAATGCGTTGCAGGTTATCTGCAATCCGGGGGATGAAGTAATAATTTTCACTCCCTACTGGGTAAGCTACCCCGAACTTGTTAAAATGGCGGATGCTGTTCCCGTATTTGTTGAAAGCATTGAAGAGCAGGGTTTTGCTATTGACTTCGAAGCATTTGAAAATGCAATTACGGATAAAACAAAGGCGATAATTCTTAACAGTCCTTCAAATCCCTCAGGCGTGGTGCTTACGGAGGAGCAAATCAGAAAAATCGCTCAGATTGCGGCAGACCACGATTTATTTATTATTTCGGATGAAATTTACGACTGTCTTGTGTATGATGAATATAAACATTTTTCACCTACGCAGATAAGTGAAGATATTAGAAACAGAACTATTTTAATTAACGGTATGAGCAAAACTTATGCCATGACCGGATGGCGAATGGGCTATTCTGTTTGCGATGCAAAAATTGCCAAAATCATGGGCAGCTATCAGAGCCACGCAACGGGCAATCCCAACACGATGACACAGTTTGCAACGCTCGCCGCTATCACAAACGAGAACACCGAATTTACCAATATGTATTCTGAATTTGACAAGCGCCGTAAGTTTATGGTTGAAAAAGTCAACAGTATTGACGGCATATCTGCACGTATGCCCAAAGGTGCATTTTATGTTATGGTTTCAATTAAAGACGTATTCGGAAAGAAAATTAACGGCAAAACGATAAATAATTCCATGGACTTTGCAGAAATGCTTCTTGATGAAAAGCAGACTGCCGTTGTTCCGGGCGGACCCTTCGGCGCAGAAGGATATATTCGCCTTTCTTACGCAACAAGCATGGAAAACATAAAAAAAGGTCTTTCCCGAATAGGAGAATTTGTCAGGGAGGTTAAATAATGTTAGAACTTGATAAAACGCTGAACAGATTAAGCGAAAACGAATATGTTTACGAACTTCAGGACGTGGTAGAACCCGAACTTTTCAGAAAGTTCTACGATTATGAATCTATTCCGAAGGTTGCGTTCAACGAACGTCTTGTACCGATGGTTACTCCCGACGAACTTTGGATAACAGATACAACGTTCCGTGACGGTCAGCAGTCCACATCGCCCTTTTCTGTAAAACAAATCGTTGACATATATAAGCTTATGTCAAAATTGAGCGGTCCTAACGGCATTATCCGTCAAAGCGAATTTTTCCTTTACAGTGAAAAAGACCGTCAGGCGGTTGAAGAATGTCAGAGTTTAGGTCTTAAGTTCCCGGAAGTTACAAGTTGGATAAGAGCAAATCCCAACGATTTTGAACTTGTTAAACAAATGGGACTTAAGGAAACGGGTATTCTCGTAAGTTGTTCCGACTACCATATTTTCAAAAAAATGAACCTTAACCGCTCTCAGGCAATGGAGAAATATCTTTCCATCGTTAAGGCGGCTCTCGATAGAGGAATAGTTCCCCGCTGCCACTTTGAAGACATTACACGTGCCGATTTCTACGGCTTTGTTGTTCCGTTTGCAAATGAACTGATGAAACTTTCAAGCGAAAGCGGTATTCCCATAAAAATCCGTGCCTGCGATACCATGGGCTTTGGTGTTTCGTATCCCGGCGCATCGCTTCCCCGAAGCGTTTCGGGCATCATTTACGGTCTTAATCACTATGCGGGTGTGCCCAGCGCTCAGCTTGAATGGCACGGTCATAACGATTTCTACAAGGTGGTTACAAATGCGGCTACCGCATGGCTTTACGGATGCTCAAGCGTAAACTGCTCTTTGCTCGGCATCGGCGAACGTACCGGCAACTGTCCCCTTGAAGCAATGGCTATCGAATATGCATCGTTGCGCGGTACCACCGACGGAATGGACCTTTCGGCAATTACCGAAATTGCGGATTATTTTCAGAACGAGCTTGAATATGAAATTCCCGCAAACACACCGTTTGTCGGAAGAAACTTCAATTCAACACGTGCCGGAATTCACGCAGACGGAATGCTTAAAAATGAAGAAATTTACAATATTTTCGATACAAAGAAAATACTTAACCGTCCTGCAATGGTTATCGTTGATGCTCATTCGGGATTGGCGGGAATTGCATATTGGATAAACGGTTATTATCATCTCAGCGGAGAACTTGTTGTGGATAAACGTGACGACATAGTTGTTAAACTTAAAGAACTTGTTGACAACGAGTATGCTAACGGCAGAAACACCGCAATGGGCGATTTCGAACTTGATGCAATGCTCAAAACACTTGACCCTGATATTCATTTTGAATTTGACCATCATCATATTTCAAGAAAAAAATAGAAAGAAGCATACAAAATGCTTCTTTTTCATTTAAGGAAGTAAAAATTGAAAACTAAATTTTTCAGTAAGTATTTCGGAACAAAAGAATTTTATAAGCGAATTCTTATTCTTATGATTCCGATTATGATTCAAAACGGAATAACTAATTTCGTCAATATGCTCGATAACATTATGGTGGGGCAGATAGGCACGGCACAGATGACGGGCGTTGCCATAACGAATCAGCTTATTACCGTATATAACCTTTGCATATTCGGCGCTGTGTCGGGTGCAGGAATATTCGGCGCACAGTTTTTCGGCAAAAAAGACTATGTGGGTATGCGGAACACGTTTAGATTTAAGATAATATCCACAACTCTTTTGACCGCTCTTGTAATCGGTATTTTCTCCGTTTTCGGAAAGGGACTTATAAATCTTTACTTGCAGGGCGAGGGCAATCCGGAGGATGCCGCCTTGTCGCTTGGATATGCACGCCAATATATGCTCATTATGTTTGCGGGACTTGTGCCGTATGCGATAGTTCAAAGTTATTCAAGCACGTTGCGTGAATCGGGGGAAGCCACTGTTCCCATGGTGGTGAGCCTCATTGCGGTGTTCGTTAATTTATTGCTTAACTATATACTGATTTTCGGTCATTTCGGCGCACCGGCGCTTGGAATAAGCGGTGCGGCGATAGCCACGGTTGTTTCAAGATTTGCGGAACTCGGCTGTATTGTGTTTTGGTCAGCAAAAAATAAGGAAAAAACCGTTTTCCTCGAAGATGCATTTGTTTCGATTTCCGTACCCAAAAAACTTTCCGTGGAAATCATCAAAAAAGGACTTCCGCTTACACTTAACGAAACATTATGGGCGGCAGGAATGGCTATGCTCAGTCAGTGCTATTCAGTTCGTGGCCTTGACGTGGTTGCCGCAAATAATATTGCACAGACATTTTGGAACGTTATTTCCGTTTCTATTTTCTCACTCGGCGCCGCAGTCGGTATTATTTTAGGGCAAATGCTCGGCGCAGGAGATACTGAGGGCGCAAGACGTGACAGTATTAAGCATATTGTTTTCTCGGCACTTATCAGCATTCTTGTGGGCGTTCTGTTTTGCCTGTTCTCGGGGATTATTCCGCAAGCGTACAAAACCTCCGATAACATAAAGTATATGGCAAAAATTATGATATGTATTTTCGGTGTTACTATTCCGTTGGATGCAGTGGCAAACGTCACTTATTTCATTTTGCGTTCCGGCGGAAAGTCACTGGTGACGTTCTTGTTCGATAGCTGCTTCGTATGGGTAGTCAGTGTTCCCGTGGCTTTCGTTTTGAGCCATTACACCGATGTAAACATATTTGTTTTGTTTTTTATCAGTCAACTTCTTCCGCTTATTAAGGATATAATCGGAATTGTTCTCGTTAAAAAAGGTGTATGGATTAAAAATATAGTTTCTGATTAAAAAAACGTATAAAATCGCTTGACATATTGCGCACTTGGCTATATAATATACACGTTATCTGGGTGTGGCGCAGTTTGGTAGCGTGCATGAATGGGGTTCATGAGGCCGGAAGTTCAAGTCTTCTCACCCAGACCACTATTTGGGCTTGACCTATAAGGTCAAGCCCTTATTTTTTTATTACGAACTTGCAATATGACACTGTTAGAATCGAATCAATATTGTTATGCTTGTGAGGAATTTATGGTATTTTCATCAACAGTATTTTTATTTGTATTTTTACCGGCGCTTCTTTTGTTCTATTATCTTCCCATAAAGAAATCCGCAAGGAGAACGTGGCGAAACACGGTGCTGTTACTGTTCAGTATCGGATTTTACGCGTGGGGTGAACCGGTATTTATTTTTGTAATGCTGACATCGGTGCTTGCTAACTGGCTTGCTGTACTTATTATGGAAAAGTCAAAGCACCGTAAATTTTGGCTTTCGGCAACGGTCATTTTCGACATATTACTGCTCGGAATATTCAAATATGTTTCGTTCATTTCGGAAAACATTGCATTTTTAACGGGCAATGATTCGGTTATCGTATCAATAGCATTGCCAATCGGAATTTCATTTTTTACTTTTCAAATGATGTCATACGTTTTCGACGTGTATTACGGAAAGGCAAAAGCACAGAAAAATCCCGCCTATGTGGCACTTTATATTACTCTTTTTCCGCAGCTTATTGCAGGCCCGATAGTTCGGTATTCCGAAATCGAAAACGATATTCTCACCCGCAAGGAGTCATTTGACGATTTTTCGTCCGGCTTCAAAAGATTTGTGTACGGACTCGGAAAGAAAATTCTTATTGCGAATTTTGTTGCTCAAATTGCCGACAACGTGTTCAATTCTCTGCCGCAGCCGTCGGTTATGATGGCTTGGCTCGGCGCAATCGCTTATACATTGCAGATTTACTTCGATTTTTCCGGCTATTCGGATATGGCGATTGGCCTTGGAAAAATGTTCGGCTTTCATTTTTCGGAAAACTTTAATTATCCCTACGTTTCAAAAAACATAACAGATTTTTGGCGAAGATGGCATATATCACTAAGTACCTGGTTCCGTGACTATGTATATATTCCGCTTGGCGGAAACAGAGTAAAAAAATCACGTTGGATTTTCAATTTGTTTGCCGTTTGGCTTCTTACGGGGATATGGCACGGTGCAAATTGGACGTTCGTTTTGTGGGGAATGATTTACTTTGTTGCTCTTTTGATTGAAAAACTCAGCGGTTTTTCAACAAAAACGGGAATATTTTCACGCATATATACATTCCTGATTGTTGTAATTGCATGGGTATTTTTCCGCGCATCAAGCATCTCGGCAGGAATTACGTACGTTGCGCACATGTTCGGAATCGGCACAAGCGGATTTATTGACGGCGGATTTGTCACCTACGTTAAAGGAACATTTTTCGTGCTTGTCGCCGCAATTATAGGTTCAACGCCGTTTGTCAAAAATGTTTTCAAACTTGCAAAAAAACATGGGTTCGGATGGATAGAAAATATTTGGATTTTTGTTATTTTTGCATTGTGCGTTTGCCGAGCGGTAGGCGCAACGTATAATCCGTTTATTTATTTCAATTTTTAATGGGGTTCAATATGCAAAGAAAAAAGAATATTGCAGATGCAATACTGATATGGGTATGTGTCGGCTTTTTGATGCTTATGATGTGCTTCATTGCAGTTAGATTTCTGACCGGAAAAATTGCCGTCGAAAAACTTAAAATGAATAATTTTTTCACAAAGGCGGTGTTCTTTGACTGCGATGTTCCGAGTGAGAGCAAAACGTATATTAGCGATGAAAGTGAACGTGATACCGACGCAGAACAAGAAAGTACGGAATTTTCAAAATGCTTGCAAAAAATACGTGATAATGCCGACAGAATAAAAAAACCGGCAGAAGAATATTCATCCGACCGTTTGCCGGGATATTCGTATTTTACCACCGGCTCAAGGGCGTATGAGTCGTGGATAAAGTGGAATTTTACACAGTTCGAGGAATATAACAGCATTGTAAAAATCGGAAAGAATTATTTCTTCGGTCCGGTTCAGCAGAGGGATGTTACGCAATCGGCACAGTCAACGGCAGAACTTGCGGAATATTTGAAAAGCAGGGGAAAGAATTTCCTTTATGTGCAGATGCCGTCCAAAATCAGCAAATATGAGGACACGAACATAAGCGGAACAACTGATTTTTCTAATCAAAATGCCGATTCGCTTTTGAAAATGCTTGAGGATGCGGACGTTGAATTCCTTGATTTAAGGGAAGAAATTAAAAATCAAAAACTGACTCATCACGAACTGTTTTATGAAACGGACCATCATTGGAAAAGTGAAACGGGACTGTGGGCTGCGGGAAGAATACTTGAGAAAATGAAGGATTTGGGATTTTCCACCGATTCGGAAAGCGTTGCGGCGGATAAATTCGAATACGTTGTATATAAAGATTGGTTTTTAGGCTCGCAGGGCAAAAAAGCGACTCTTGCGCAGGCGACACCAGAGGATATAAGTCTTATTTATCCTAAATTTGAAACTCGGTTCAAGTACGTTATTCCGAATATGGGAATAGATACCGTGGGAGATTTTTCGGTAACCTATTGGATGGAACATATAGAGAAAAAGGACTATATGAAGTATAATCCGTATGCGTCGTACAATCATGCGGACCAACCGTTAATAAAAATAGAAAACGAGCTTGCGGAAAACGAACACAAGGTGCTGATAATACATAATTCGTTTGCAAACTGCGTTATTCCGTTTGTGGCATTGGATGTAAAAAATGTTGATGCAATAGATTTGCGCTTCTTTGACGGAAGCATAAAGAGTTATATTGATGAAACGGACCCGGATATAGTTATCGTTGCATATCCCTGCGACGTGCCGGGGGCAGTCGATCCGCCGACGGGCACGGATATGTTTAATTTTGAATAAAAAAAGACAAGTTGATTTTTTCAACTTGTCCTTTTCTTTATCTTTTAATTATTTGCCGAGAACTTTCTTTGCGGTATCGGCAACATTCTCTGCGGTAAAGCCGAATTTTTCGAACAGTACCTTTGCAGGAGCGGAAGCACCGAAGTGGTCGATACATACGCAAGCGCCGTCAAGACCTACATACTTAAACCAGCACATTGAAGAACCTGCTTCAACGGCAACACGGGCACGAACGTTTTTGGGAAGAACACTTTCCTTATATTCGTCTGACTGCTTTTCGAAAATTTCCATAGAAGCCATTGAAACGACACGTGCGTCAATATTGTCTTTCTTAAGAAGCTCTTTTGCACCCATTGCCTGTTCAACTTCGCTACCGCTTGCGATAAGAATTACGTCGGGCGTTGCCTTTTCGGAGTCGGCAAGAACGTATGCACCCTTAAGAGCGCCTTTTCCGCTGTTTTCGTACTGAGGAAGATTTTGCCTTGTAAGTACGATAGCGGTAGGACCGTTGTTGTTCATTGCAACCGTGTAAGCAGCGGCAGTTTCTTTAGCATCGGCAGGACGGATAACCGTCATACCGGGAATTGAACGAAGTGCGGCAAGCTGTTCAATAGGTTCGTGAGTAGGACCGTCTTCGCCTACACCGATTGAATCGTGTGTGAAAACGTAAGTAATGGGCAGCTTCATAAGTGAAGCCATACGAATAGCATTTTTCATATAATCCGTAAATACGAAGAACGTTGCACAGAAAGGTGTTACACCGCCGTGGAGGTAAAGACCGTTTGCAATAGCGCCCATTGCGTGTTCACGAATACCGAAGTGCATATTTGCGCCCTCGGGAGTTTCATCTGAGAAGAACGGCTGTCCTTTAAGCTCGGTCTTGTTTGAAGGACCTAAATCGGCACTGCCGCCGAAAAGGTTAGGCTGCATTTTTGCAAGGCGGTTAAGAACCTCACCTGATGAAGCACGTGTAGCCATAGGTTTATTTTCAAAGGTCCAAAAATCTTCGTCATTTTCAAGGTCAACGGGGAATTCTCTATCCATCCAATGCGCATATTCTTCATAAAGCTCGGGATATTTTGCTGCATAATCTTTAACAAGAGCAATCCACTTATCTTCAGTTTCTTCGCCTTTAGCACCGATAGCACGGGTGTATTCAAGAACGTCTTCGGGAATTTCAAAGGGAGCGTATTCCCAACCGAGATTTTTCTTTGTTGCTTCAAGGTTTTCTTCACCCAAGGGTTCACCGTGAGCAGATGCCTTGCCCTGCTTTGCGGGACAACCGAAGCCGATTTCGGTACGGCAGATAATCATTGAAGGCTTGTCTGTAACTTTTTTCGCTTCTGCGATAGCGTCTGCAACGGCATCGGTATCACATCCGTCGGGAACGTTGATAACGTGCCAGCCGAGTGCTTCGTGACGTGCGCCTACGTTTTCGGAGAAAGCGGTTTTAATATCGCCCTCGATGGTGATGTTGTTCTTATCGTAAATGCAGATAAGTTTGCCCAATTTTAATGTTCCGGCAAGAGAAGCGGCTTCGTACTGAATACCCTCCTGCAAGCATCCGTCACCAACCAAAACGTAAGTGTAGTGGTCAACGATAGGATAACCCTCACGGTTGAATTTAGCGGCAAGGTGCTTTTCGGCGATAGCCATACCTACCGCATTTGCAAAGCCCTGTCCCAAAGGACCGGTTGAAGTTTCAACGCCGTCTGTATGACCGTATTCGGGATGACCGGGAGTCAAGCTTCCCCACTGACGGAAGTTCTTGATATCCTCAATGGTAAGCGAATATCCGAACATATACATAAGCGAATAGAGAAGCATTGAACCGTGACCGGCTGAAAGTACAAAACGGTCTCTGTTCTCAAAATGAGTGTCTTTCGGGTTGAATGAAAGATGTTTTGCCCAAAGTGCATAAGCAAGCGGTGCCGAACCCATAGGAAGTCCGGGATGTCCGCTGTTTGCTTTCTGAACGCCCTCGGCGGATAAAATTCTGATTGCATTTACTGTTTTTTGTTCAATAGGTTTCATAAAAAATGCTTTTCCTCCGCAATAATTTATTTTAATAATATTATAGTATAAAATGACCGATTAAGCAACTTATTTATCAATGTCGTCCCAATGAAGAACCACGTTATTTTTTACCAAAACGTTTTGAAGTTCTTTAACGTCCAAGGCGGTGAAATCGTCAGTCATGGCGGCGGCAACACCTGCGGCCTGACCTGTAACGGCACAGCAGGGAATAACACGCATAATATCCCACATGGGCTCTGTAACGGAAGTACATCTTCCTGCAAAAATCAAATTTTTGCATTCCTTTGAATAAAGTGTTTCAAAGGGAACCTCGTAAACGGGACCGCGTTTGCGCCAGTCGGAAACCATACCCACGGACGTTTCGAAGCGCTTATGGTCTTCTGTATCGTCAAGAACGTATTCGCCGGCAAGCTTTCTTGTCATTCTTAATTCGGGAACGGTGGCAAGCGTGGCGGGAACATACGATTTATCCTGCTGACGGAATTTTAATACATCGTCATACACTGCCATGTGTGAAAGTTGAGTAAATTCCGAAATTTCTTCCGCATCCAAACCACCGAAACGGCGACGGGAGAGAGTATCAACTTTTTCGCCTTCCTTGCGTCGGTCTTCGGGAATATCGCAGCAGCCCATAGGTCTGCAATGGTAACCTTTTTCGTTGCAGAAAGCATAATACCAAGCGGCGAGAACATTTCCCTGCTTGAATGTTTCCGTGGGCACGGAAGCAAATTTTGCAATGTCTGCATCACCGGTGGCATCAACCACACTTTTTGCAATTATTGCGCTTCTGCCGGACTTATTTTCCACAACTACTGCGGAAATTTTTTTGCTTTCCGTTATCGCCTGAACTGCGTAAGTGCCGTAAAGAATTTTTACTCCCTCGTCGGTAAGCAATTTTTCAAGTTCAATGGCGCAAAGATTTGCGTTAAATATTACCTCAAAGCGATTATCTTTTTCGGTGCGCTTTGTGGGATCGCTTGAATCAAGCCAATTTTCCGGATAGCGTGCTTCACAGTGATTTTTTATGGAAGTGCGTAAAAGTTCTTCTGCAAGGCCGAAAGAAACCTGATGTCCGTAGCCGTCGCAGAGAGCAAGATATACGGTAATAAGTCCCGAGGTGGCAAGACCTCCCAACTGAAAACCTTTTTCCAACAAAATTACTTTTTTGTTCTGTCTTTTTGCCGCTAACGCCGCCGCAACACCGGCAATACCGCCGCCGCAAACAAGAACGTCACATTCGTTAGATACGGGGGTGGAAAGTTGTTCACATATATTCATAAGATTTCCTCCACATAATTATGTAAAATATTATAGCATAGAGAATATGTTTTTTCAATCTGTTTTTGAATTCATCACATAATTTTTTCTTTTCATTTTTCGCATAAGGTAGTATAATGAAAGAAGAAATTCAGAAAGGTCAGTAAAATGAAAAAAATATTATCAGTTATATTGTTGGGAACAGTAATGCTTTCGTTCTCGGGGTGCGGAAAAATTGAAGCGGTGAAACTTGACAAAACGAAGATAGCCGTTGACTACGAGGCAACATATTTTGTGGAAAATACGGGTAATTCAATCGAATATGAAAACGTTTACACCGTTAAGACGGAAGACGGAAAGTTAGTTGTTTCCTCACAAACGGAGATTGAATACGAAAATCAGGAACACGAAAAAGGAATGCAGAAAATGACCGCAAAAAGCGTTCTTTTTTATGACGATGAAAAAATGCTCGGAATGCCCGAAAGCGTGAACGAGGAATTTTCAATAGATATTGATAAAACGAAATATTCCGCTTTTACGTTTACTCACGATCACGCACTTAAAAGCGGCTTGATAACCACCGAAAAATATGATAAAAATGAGGAAAACGGCTTAAAGCAGAAAGCCTATGCGGTAACACTTAAGGAACAGTATTTTGATAAAGATACATTGCCGTTTTTGTTAGGAGGATTTCCCGAAAACGACGGAGTGATTTATGTCTCGTCGGGAAACAGGGATAGATTGCAGGCAATTAAATACGAATTCAAGGGCTACGAAAATGTGGCTACCGTTTCGGGAACGGATTTCAAGTGCAAAACATATTTGCTTCGTCCTAACTCTGCATTTGCACAGTCAAGCGCAACTGTTTGGGTAAGCGAGGACGGAAAACCCGTTAAGGTTGTAAACGGCACATCATCAATGTTGCTTGTAAAATAAAGTAAAAAACAGTATAAGTATATAAAAATCGCCGAAAAAGGTTATTTACCCTTTCGACGATTTTTTTTATAAATCATATTTACTTAATACGCTTTTCAAATCTGAACATTCCGTAAAAATCATTTTCAGAATTGTCACCTTGGTGTTCAAAATAAGTATCATGCGGGTCCGGATGGTTTTTATTAAAAAATTCAACCGCTTGAAAACCGCATTTGTTAATATAAAAATGAATATTTCTTGTTTCAAAATACGGCGTGCAGGTTTCCCATAATGTGACGTAAGGATAAAGCTTTTCTACTTCACACCAAGCAGCGTAACCGATACCTTTGCTGTGTTCGTTCGGCGATGTAAATAATAAGTCAAGATAGCCGTGATCGCCGTCAATTTTCAGTACAAGCCCACCCGCAATCTTTCCGTTTGAAAAAATTCTGTATGCAGTACCATTGCTAATTGATTTTTCTATTGTTTCCCGTGATATGATTTCTCCGTCTTCTTCATAATGTTCATCTCGTATTCCGAATTCTTCAATAGCGCCGTATTTGAAAGCATACTGATTGTCTTTGATAAATTGTTCTTTGTCGTTTTCTTCAAGCGGGATAAGTTTGACCATTTTCACCTCTATAATCGTTGCTATTTTGAGTTTTTTTGCAAAATGCAAATATGAACATCTATACATATAAAACGCAATATCAATATAATTCGCCCATTACGTTGATAAATGCATTTTTTTGAAAAACTACTGTTCTGTTTAATAAAACAGCGATTTTATGACCTTTGCCTCGGTCGTTTCCCACGTGAGCAGGTCTTCAACGGGCAGGCAGCTTGAAAATTTACTTTCACTGTTCATAGTTCCGGAATACTTGAATTTTTGAATGGTCAGCTTAAAATCGTTCCAATCGCCTACGCCCGTGTAGGGGAGCATGTGACGGTCAGCATTTAATACGGAATCGTGAATATGCGTTACCTTTATTCTGTCACCTACGTACTGGAAAAATTCGGAGGCAAGTCCACCCACCGAAAACAGATGTCCCGTGTCAAAGCAAATGCAAAGTCGGTCATCGCCCACCATATCGAGCAATTTTTTGCATTTCTTTCCGCTATTTATAAAACCACGTGGACCGGGCATATTTTCAAGGCATACGTTTGTGTTGCCTGCAAATTCCATAATGCGGGAAAGATATTCTGCATTATATTTGTAGGTGTATTCTTCATCGGGGTCGGGTTCAGACCAGGAATAAACGTAAGGATGAACAACAACATTCGGTATTTCAAGCTCCGAAGCAAGCTTGATTGCGGCACCTATGACCTTAATTTGGCTTTCGGTTTTTTCGGGAGTGTTCTTGAAATAATCGCCTTGCATAGGTGCGTGGCACTGACCGATTTCAAGACCTGCATTTTTTACGGTTTTAAGAATTTCTTTGCCGTGTCGAACTTGAGCAGAAAAATTGTCATTGTAAAACTGAGGCACTTGGAATTCGTTCAAATCTACTGCATCCCATCCTGCCTTTTTCAAAAGTTGATAGTATTCTTTACGGTTTTCGTAATATATATCGCTGTTTCTGCTTACTTTCATAATATACCTCAATATAAATCAATTACTTTATTAAAAAGCACACGGTGTTTGACGTCTATTTCGTAGTCTTGATGTCTGTGACCGGAAAACCAGCGTTTAAATTCAACGTTCTTGTCAATAAACTTGTTAAGCGCAAACAACTCGTATGTTTCTTCGCCCTCGTTTACGTGACATTCATTGCAGTAATACTTGTGCGAAACGATATAATCCACCTTAAAATCCGCTTTTGCCAAATTTGTATAGCAATTTGTGATTTCTTCACGGCTGGGAATGTCGCCCGGATGCCAAAGTCCTTTGGCTTTCCATTTGGCACTTGAATCACATCCGCCTAACGCAAAGAATGAATGACCTTCAATGTTGAAAATTTCGCCGCGTTTAAGACGAACGATATTTTCCGTAATGCGGTTTACCTTGCCGCCGTTCCATATTTCTTCGGGGCAGGAATTAAGATATTCGTAATTCTCGTGATTGCCGTCAACAATGGCAATATTGTATTTTCGTGACAGTAACCAATCGGAAAACTTATTGTATTCCTCAGTATCTGCCATTTTAAGGCAAGTATCACCCAAAAGCAAAAGCAAATCATCACTGCTTTTCGGTTCATAGTTCAAAAGTTCGCCGATAGTATCAAAACCGTGATTGTCAGCTATAAGTTTAATCATATTTATTTACCTCTATAAAATTATCCCTCAGATATTGCATCGGAGGGATAAAAAATTAATTCTTTTTGTCAATAACTATATGACGGTTAGGTTCTTCACCTTCGCTGTAAGTAACAACGGAACTGTCATTCTGAAGCGCAAAGTGAATAATACGTCTTTCAAAGGGACTCATAGGTTCCAAAACGACTCTGCGACCGGTTTTATTAACCTGTCCCGCCTTCTTCTTTGCAAGACGGATAAGAGTGTTTTCTCTCTTTTTACGGTAGTTTTCCGTATCAACGGTAACACGGTGGTAGTCGTTCTTGTCCTTGTTATAAACAAGCGATGCAAGATACTGTACGGCGTCAAGCGTTTCACCGCGTCTGCCGATAAGCATACCCATATCATCACCTTCAAGGTTTACAAGAAGTCCGTTTTCCGTATTGGCGGCTTTAACCGTACCGTTTACACCAACCTGCTCCATAAGTCCTTTAAGGAACGTAGTTACTTCATTTTCAACGAATTCTGTTCCCTCGGGGAAATATTCGCCTGCGGGTTCTTCGTCTTTTTTATCTTCCCTTACGGGACGTTCTTTTCTATCTCTGCGAGGTGCTTTTTCTTTCGGCTTATCCTTATTGAGTACGAAATCGGGAATAACTGCTTCTTCACGTTCGGTGAGGCGGATTTTTGCGGGTTTTCTTCCGATACCCATAAAGCCGTCTTTACCGTAGTCAAGAACCTCTAACTCGACCTCGTCAATGGAAAGCGCAAGTTGGTTAAGGCCGTTATTGATGGCTTCATCAATAGTTCTGCCTTCCACTTCTATAACCTTTGCCATTATTTTGCTCCTTCAATATTTGAGTTTTTCTTTTCCTTTGCATCAAGAATTTTGTTGATGACAAAGTTCAGCAGAAGCATACATAAGCTTGAGGTAATCCAGTAAATAGCCAAAGCGGTACTGGAAACAAGGCAGAAATATACGAACATCAGGGGGAAGAATATTTTCATAAACTTGCCTGTGCCGGCTGCCTGAGAGGAGTCAACGGAAGCATCGGGTTGAGTTCCGGTGAATTTCAAACTGAGAATCTGTATAGCGCCTGCTAAAATGGGGAACACATAAAAACCGTTTCCGCCAATCCAATCTTTGCCGGTGGCAATATAATTTCTTGCAATTTCAAGACCGGTGTTAACCTGCTCACAGAAAGCGGTAAGGTCAAGACCTGCGGGGTTGAATTTATCAAGAATTCCGTTTTTGAGGGCGGAACTCATAATTACCGAAAGGTTAGAAGATTGGGGAATGATGAAACCGTCGATATTTTTGATTATCCAAAGAACTCTTGTGCCCCACAACTGTGAAAAGTTAAGATAAACGTCGGGCTGCCAAATGTTCTTTACCCAAAGGAATCCGTTTGTTGAAAACCAATCCCTTACGGCGGCTTCTGTTGTTAAGGTGGAAAGTTCGGCAATGTGTTCTGCCGCAAGATATCTGAACACGGCGAAGAATGCAAGAAGAATGGGGTATGTAAGAAGCATAGCTCCGCAACCCTTGGGCATCATACCGATGCCTTCTTTTTTTCTGACTTCCATGATTCTCTGCTGTGCTTTTTGCTGATCGTTTTTGTATGCCTTATTTATCATATCGATTTCGGGCTGAATTTTCTTGAGCTTTGCGGTATATTCACGCTGACCGATACGGCTGCGAATATCGAAAGGCGAAAGAACAAGTCTGAATAATATGGTAAACAAGATAATAGATATACCGTAATTGCCTGTGAATCCGTTGATCCAGTCAAAAATCATGCCGAAAAAATTACTGATATAACTCACTTGGTATTCTCCTGTCTTTTTTGAGGGACGGGGTCGTACCCTCCTTTACAAAATGGGTTACAGCGCATAATGCGCCAAATTGCTAACATTGAGCCCTTGAATACACCGAAGCGTTCAATGGCCTCGTAAGCGTATTCCGAGCAGGTGGGAACAAATCGGCACGCCGGACGTAAATAAGGAGAAATCTCACGCTTATAGAACTTAATTGCCTTAAGCATTAAGAATTTAACGGGATTCTTCATTCAGTTTGCCTGCCTTTTCCAAAAGGAAGCGCATCTGGGCGTTAGCGTCGGCAGATGAGCAGCCTACAAGGTTTTTTCTGGCAATAAAAAGGTACGCCGTATTTTGACCTAAATAGGGCAAAAGCGGTGTGAGTCCGGCACGCATGATACGTTTTGTTCTGTTGCGGACAACGGCATTGCCGAGCTTGGACGAAACCGAAAACCCTGCTTTGATGCCTGTCCGATTTTTTGCGCAAATCATCACCATATACGGTGATGCAAAGGATTTACCTCTTGAAACAACGTAGCGGAATTCTTTGTTCTTTTTTAACATATCCTGTCTTTTCAAGAGGCCACTTCCTTAATTATTATTATGCGCTGAGAACTTTTCTGCCACGGCGACGACGTCTCTGAAGAACGTTGCGTCCGTTCTTAGTTTTCATTCTTTCTCTGAAGCCGTGAACTTTCTTTCTCTTACGTCTGTTTGGTTGATAAGTGCGTAACATAATTTAATACATCCTTTCATAAATCGCCTTAAAGGCGCAAATTTACACATTTTTGCATAATAGCGTTCTTATTATATTAAAAAGTGAGCAAAGTGTCAAATGAAATTTATCTTCACAAAGGGTTATTGCCGGAAAAATATTTTAAGAATGAGCATCAAAGAAAGTTATCCACAAGATATAGTGTAAACCTGAAAGTTATCCACAATTTTGCAAAAATTCTTTGAAAAACGGGTGCTTTTTTTGTTGATTATCCACAATTTTTATGATATCATTTAGACACTTTGACTCGCCGAGTGGGAAAGGTCTGCCTTTTTGACCGATTTTCGATATGGCATTTTTATGATTGGAGAAAGTTTTATCAATGGAAGCAAAAGAAATATTTGAACATATTTGTTCTATTCTTGAGGATTCGCCGCAGGAAATAAGTCCGATTTCATACAGAACGTTCGTTTGCACATTAAAACCGCTTGTGTTCAAGAATAATGTGCTGTATCTTGTTGCACCCAGCGAAATGCAGAGAAGATTCGTAATGAGTACAAGTATGATTCACAGTTTTCTTGTGTCGGCGCTGAATATAGTTATCAATTCACCCGGTGCGGACGTGGTACTGTTGCTTGAAAATGAGGTGGCTTCAGTCGTAGACGAAAGCGAAAAAGAAAAAAATACGATTATTCGTCCGATGCTTAATGAAAAGTACACATTCGATAATTTCGTAACGGGACCGAGCAATCAGTTTGCCCATGCGGCGGCACTGAGCGTTGCGGAAGCGCCTGCCACCATAAGCAATCCTTTGTTCATTTACGGCGGCGTAGGTCTCGGAAAGACGCATCTTATGCACGCCATCGGAAATTATATTCTTGAACGTTCACCGGAAACAAAGGTACTTTATATTACAAGCGAAAAGTACACCAATGAATTTATTGATGCACTGTCAAAGCACCAGATAACCGCATTCCGTGAAAGATACCGTCAGAACGTTGACGTCTTAATGATAGATGACGTTCAGTTTCTTGCAGGCAAGGAAAGCACCCAGGAAGAAATCTTCCATAATATAAATGACTTATTCAATGCAAATAAGCAGATAATTCTTTCAAGCGACAGACCGCCGAAGAACATTGCTACTCTTTCGGACAGACTTTGTTCCCGTTTTGAGGGCGGACTTTTAGCGGACATTACGCCGCCGGATATTGAAATGCGTGCGGCTATTTTAAGAAAAAAAGCCGAAATCAACAATATGACCGATATTACGGATAACATACTGTTCCTTATTGCGGAAAAGGCAAGCGATAATGTTCGTGAACTTGAAGGCGCATTAAAGAGAGTTTATGCTTATTCCACCCTTACGGGAAAAAATATCACCATGGAACTTGCTAACGAAGCACTTAAAGACTATCATACGGAAATTCAGAAGCAATGCACTCCGGATATGATAATCGACGCCGTAGCGGAATATTTCGGACTTTCCCGTGAAGACCTTATCGGGGCAAGAAGGGATAAGACGGTGGTTCAGCCGAGGCACGTTGCATATTACCTTTGCAGGGAACTGACGGACCTTTCCACCACAAGAATAGGTGAGGAATTTAACGGCAGAGACCATGCAACGATAATAAACGGCATAGGAAAAATTCGTACTGCGATTAAAACCGAAGAGAAAATCAAGGAATACATTGACGATATTACTATGCGCTTAAGAGGCGAGTAAGGAGTTTATTATGTTTTCGGGAAGTTTTATCGGCAACTTACTTGGAACTGTGTATTTTGCACTGTTTATTTCGGGCGGAATATACATTTCACTTAAAATGTTTTCGTTTTCGAGTTTTCAGAAAATATGGCTCGGAACCGTTATCGGCATTGCTCTTTTAATGTGGCTGCCGATGATTTCGTCGGTTCTGCTCGGATTTAATATTCTGTCACACACAGTTGCGCTTTTGCTTCTTGCGGGACTCGATTTTTGCGCATGGTTCTTTAATAAGAAAAACAAAATTTCTTTGTCGTTTGAAAAGGACGAACTGATTTCACTTGCGTTTATTATTCCAACGTGCATTTTTTACGCTGTCGTTGAAACAAATCACATTATGCAGCCCAACGAAGCAGGCGGAATGGTGTTCGGTCAAAGTACGTACTATGATGCGAATATTCATCTCAGCTTCATTACTACTCCCGTTGCGCAGGGAACTATTCCGTTTGCCTACAACATTTTCCCCACTCAGCAGGTTTCCTACCCGTTTTTGAGTGACACCGTTTCTTCTTCGGTGTACATTTGGGGAAGTTCACTTCGCTTTGCGTATATTATGCCTACTGTGGTTGCGGCATTTACCGTTTTTACGGGTGTGTTCATTTTCTTCTACACATGGCTGAAAAAATTCGCCAAGGCAATAGTCGCTTGGATACTGTTCTTCTTTAACGGCGGATTCGGATTCTTCTATTTCTTTGACGGACTCAAAAGCAACACCGAAAATTTTACGAGAATTTTTAACGATTTATATAAAACTCCAACTAATTTCAATGAAAAAATGATTCGTTGGGTGAATACCGTCTGTGATATGATGATTCCTCAGCGAGCCACTCTTTTCGGTTGGATGATGCTTTTTGCCACAATGTACCTTTTGTACAGAGCGGTTTTCAAAAAGGAAAAGAATCTTTACGTTTATGCGGGAATAATGGCAGGTCTTACACCGCTTATAAGCACACACATGTTTCTTTCACTTGGCATTATCGCCGCAGTTTGGATGCTTTCACGGCTTTACGTTTTTGCAGGATATAAAGCGAAAACCGCAGGCAAGATTGCCGTGGGAATTTTGTGCGCCACCGTTTTGGTATTCGGCTTCGTATGCCTGAATACCGGCAAAAACTTAACGAATTATAATTACGATAAAGCAGGTGTTGCCGCACTTTTCGTAGGCGGAATTTCGGTAGCGGCAATATACGTTTTTCTTATTCTGCGCTGCTGCTTTATGAAAAACGGCTTCCGTGAAATGGCTTCCACATGGGGAATATTCCTTTTGTCGGTGCTTGTTCTTGCATTGCCTCAGTTGATTCTTTTCACATTCAGACAAAGCGGAAATTCCGGCTTTTTGCGTCCCCATTTCAACTGGATAAATTCTCAGGACGAGTATCTGTGGTTCTATATTAAAAACGTGGGTGTTTGCGCATTGCTGATTATCCCTGCCGTGCTTTCGGGAAGCAAACGGCTTAAAAGCATTGTTGCTCCGGCAATAGTTCTTCTCCTTATTGCCGACACGTATGCGCTTCAGCCTAACCCCTACGATAATAACAAAATTCTTTATCCCGCTTATGCTCTCATTTGCGGCGCCGTGGCGGAATATGCCGTCCTCATTTATTCCAAAATCAAGGACATTAAGGGAACAAAACTCGTCGTTGCATTTATGGCGGTGGTTTGTACCGTTTCCGCAGTGCTTTCCATGGGCAGAGAAGCAATTTCCGACCAGTACCAAATGTACGACGGAGAACAGGTAAAGGCTTCTCAGTGGATAGACGAAAATCTTGATTCTCAAGTGGTTATCCTTACAAACGACCGATACAATAACGCAATTACAAGTCTTACGGGCAGAAATATCGTTTGCGGTTCTAATTCATTCCTTTCGCCTCACGGAATAAGCAAGGATTACGATGCAGTTCAAAACGATATTAAGCAAATGTATTCAAACGCTTCGTCCTGCAATGCTCTTTTTGAAAAATATAAGGTTACACATATTCTTGTGGGACCCGACGAGCGCAGTTCATATCAGGTCAATGACGGCGAAATCGCAAAAATCGGCAAGGTAGTTTATTCATCGGGTAACGTTCAGATATATGAACTTAACTAACTAAACCCACGGCACTCGGCTCTTGACAAAAACATACTTTTTTTGCTACAATAATACAAAGAGACGGGGGAAAATAAAATGCTTGAAGTTATTAAAAATTTTATTGCCGTTTATGCTAACGTGAACAATATTTTTGTAATAGGACTTTTCGTTATCACGGCACTTTTGATTACGAATTTTATAATGTACTTATGCTCGTATTCCACGCTTAAAAAGATAATTTTCTGTATGCGTTACAACGAGGGCGAGGACATTATTTTTGCCATTGAAGGCATTAAAAAGCACGGCAGATATTTCCTTATGTGGGAAGATTACTACGATGCGTACAAAAACGAAAACACCGTGGCACTTGATAATTACCTTATTAAAAACGACCTTTTTGTTAAAAGAAACGTATGCAAAGCCGTTTCACGTGCTGTTGTTGTAATATGTATTGCGCTGATGATTGCCGCTTACGTAAAGGTTACGGGATTTCTTAAAAGCGAAAAATACGATATTATCTGCGGCGGCGGATTGCTTGTCGGAATTCAGGCGGTGTACGAGGTACTTTATTACCTTATTGATACCGCTAAGGAAAAACGTCTGCGCAGATATCTTGAAGAATTAAAAATGCTTTCTTTAAGAAAACTTCCCGGCAGAGCAGTTGATTTTGCGGGAATGCACTATATTTCCAAAATTGACAGGGTGAATGAAACACTTAAGGATATTTATTCACTTGAGCAAGATGAACCCACATACATAACGCCGGAACAAAATGAAGACAGATACATTAAAACTGACACGGATTTTAATTTTGAACCGAATAATACCGAGGAACAATAAATGATTTTAGCAATTTCAAATCAAAAGGGCGGAGTAGGTAAAACTACTTCCGCCATAAATATTTCGGCAGGACTTGCTCTTATGGGCAGGAAAGTTCTGCTTCTTGACCTTGACCCGCAGGGCAATGCCACAAGCGGACTTGGAATTGAAAAAGATAAAAACGGCATCTACAACGTGCTTATTGACGGCATGGATATCAAGGAAACCGTTTTGCAGACAACAGTAGAAAATTTGCATATTATCCCTGCAAATACCGAACTTTCGGGCGCAACTGTGGAAATAGTCGCACTTAAAGACAGGGAAAAACTTCTTAAAAATGCGCTTGAACAAATCAAGGGAAAGTACGACTATATAATTATCGACTGTCCGCCGTCGCTTGATCTGCTGACCGTTAATGCGTTTACGGCGACAGATAAGGTGCTTGTACCTATTCAATGCGAATTCTTTGCGCTTGAAGGACTCGGACAACTTGTGAATACAATCAAAATTATAAAGAAGCGTCTTAACCCGAATTTGGCAATCGACGGTGTAGTTTGCACTATGTTCGATTCAAGAACAAATCTTTCGGCGCAGGTAGTTGAGGAAGTTAAAAAATACTTTTCTTCGAAAGTGTACAAAACGAGTATTCCCCGAACCGTTCGCCTTGCGGAAGCACCCAGTTACGGTGTTCCGATACAGATTTTTGACAAATACAGTACGGGCTCATTGGCGTATAAATCGCTTTGCGCCGAAATAGTTCAGAGAAACGAGGCAAATTAAATGAAGAAAACAGGACTCGGCAGAGGTATGGGCGCTCTTATGGGCGAAGACTTTTCCATTGATGCTATAAAAACCGAAACCGAAATCGGCAAAGAATATATACATAACATTCCCATAGGTCAGATTGATGTAAACAAATCACAGCCAAGACAGACTTTCAATCAGGAAACTATTGCCGCTTTGGCGGATTCAATCAAGGCAAACGGACTTTTGCAGCCTATTACGGTGCAGAAAAAGGGCGACAGATACGAGATAATCGCCGGCGAACGCAGATACAGAGCATGCAGAATGCTTAAAGCGGAAACAGTTCCCGCCATTATCAAGGAACTTTCGCCACGGCAGGTTTGCGAGCTTGCACTTATAGAAAACCTTCAGCGTGAGGACCTTAACCCTATTGAAGAAGCGGCGGCTATTGAGTCGCTTATGGGCGAATATTCCCTTACACAGCAGGAAGTTTCGGAGCGTATCGGCGCTTCAAGACCTGCAATAGCCAATGCGTTAAGACTTCTTAAACTTCCTAAAGAGGTAAAGGAACTTATTGTTTCGGGAAAACTTTCCGCAGGTCACGGCAGAGCGCTTGTGGCAGTGGAAGATGAAAAAACCCTGACGGAACTTGCCCAAAAGTGCGTTTCGGAGGGATGGTCTGTACGTCAAACCGAGCAGGCGGTTAAAAATTTGGGAAAGAAACAAAAAGTCAAAACAAAAAAGACTTTCCCCGAATTTGATAAAATAGAAGAAAATATGCGCTTGCATTTGGGCACAAAGGTAAAAATCAACGGCAATACGAAAAAAGGAAAAATAGAGATAAATTATTTTTCACGGGAAGACCTTGAACGCTTAGTTGAAATACTTTCGCCCGACGGAGATTTATAAAATTTATACGCCGTTTCAATTTTTCGGAACGGCTTTTTTTTATTTCTTAAAGCGGAAAAAATAATAAATTCAAGTCTAAAAATGATAAATACATATTCGGTAAAGTTTGCTACAATAATATTCGTAAAATTACGGGGGTAATGTTATGAAAAAAATAGGATTTGTTGATTATTATATTGATGAATGGCATGCTAATAATTATATTGCGTGGATTAAACGTGCTAATGAAGAAATGGGATTTGATTACGAACTGACTTATGCGTGGGCATATCAGCACGACAAAGAGGGCTTGATGAATACCACCGAGTGGTGCGAAAATAACGGCTTAACGGAGTGTGCCACTGTTGAGGAGCTTTGCGAAAAGTCGGATTATATTTTGCTGCTTGCGCCGTCCGATCCGCAGGTTCATTTGATGCTTGCACAAATGGTGCTTCCCTGCGGCAAGACCACTTATATTGATAAGACCTTTGCCGATAACCTTGAAAATGCAAAGAAAATTTACGAATTGGCAGACAAGTACAATACGAAGATTTTTTCCACGTCGGCACTCAGATACGGCGACGAGCTTGACGAATTTAAGGATAAAAAAGTTGCCGCAGCAGCCACAACGGGCAACGGCGGAAGTCTTGAAGAATACGCAATTCACCAAATCGAAATGATCGTAAAGCTTATGGGCACGGAAGCGGAGAGTGTAAAGCTTTTCCACGAAAAATGCCTTTCTACGGCTATCATTTACTTTGACGGAGGCAGAACGGCAACCTTGTCATTCGGCATAAGCGGAAAGCCGTATTCAATTGACGTGCAGTTGGATGGGGAAGTAAGAAGTCTGTACAGAAAAATTTCAAGCGAATATTTCTATAATTTAATAAAGGATATTTTACTGTTCTTTGAAAGCGGCAAGGCACCTTTTGACAGAAAAGAAACATTTGCCACAATAGCCATTAGAGATGCGATAATCAAGGCAATTTCACTTCCGGCAGGAACTGAAACAAAAATAGAAAAATAATTTACACGCCACTCAAACAGAGTGGCTTTTTTCTGCCTGAAAACTAAAGCATTGATTGAGTTTTCCTTTTTCAGAAGAAATATTCAAGTAATAAGTTAAACAAAAAGCGATATAAATGTGTTATTATATTGATAACGACTATGTGGGAGATTTTAATATGAAAGAGATTAAAGAACTTCGTTTAGAGGATTTATCTGTTGAGCAAAAACTCGGTATGGTAATGATGGGCAGCGGAAACAAATGGGCAGGGGCTGAATTCGATTTTGCCCTTGAACTGATTAAAAATCACGCACTTGGCACAATGTGGGTTATTCCGGCAGAGGACGGTTCCGCAAAGGAATGTATTGATAAAATAAAAGAAGCTGCAGATTATCCGATTATAATATGCTGTGATATGGAAAACGGATATCCCGGTTATGAAGTCGGCAAGCAAATGGCGATAGGCATTAACGGAAATGCGGAGGACACGTATAAGCTTGCTCTTTCAGTAGGAAAAATGGCATCGAAGGACGGCTACAATACGATTTGCAGTCCGATTTTGGAACGTGCACATTTGGAAATTACAAAATTGCACGGAATTTACAGATATTTCGGCGAGGATAAGGAAAAGGTTACCGAACATGCGGAGGCATATATAAAGGGCCTGCACGATGCGGGAATTATGTCAATCGTAAAGCATTATCCAAGCGCTGTCACGGGAAAAGATGCTCACATGGGGCAACCGAGGTGCGAACTGACCGAAAAGGAACTTTTGGAGGATAATTTATATCCGTATCGCAAGCTTTTGGAAAAAGGACTTCTCGACGGTGCAATGACGGCGCATACGTTCTTGCCGAAGATAGATTCGGAATATCCGGTTACACTTTCAAAAAAAGCAACCGATATTTTGCGTAAGCAGGGATTTGACGGAGTGTTTATGACCGACAGTCTTGACATGAACGGCATTGTTTCCAAGTACGGAAACGAACGTTTTCCCCTTTGCATTGCAGGCGGAAACGACATTGCTCTTTCATGGACAAAGTGGCCGAAAATTTGCTATGAAAGTCTTAAAGAAGCGTATAAAAACGGCATAATAACCGATGAACGGCTTGATGAAGCGGTAAAACGTGTTCTTGATTTTCAGCATAAAATATTTGTTCGGTCCAAAGAAAATGAAATTACCGAAGAAGATTATTCTATTTCTGAAAAAATCAACAGAAACAGTATTACAGCGATTACCGACGGAAATCTTGAACCGAATGTGTTAAAAGACGGAAGACACTTGTTCGTTGTTATGACCGAACAGGCAGAAGACATTTTTTCCGGCGAGGATAACGACGTTGTTGACTGGTATCATCCTCGACAGATCGTTCCGAAAATCAGAGAACTGTTTCCCAATTCGGGTATAACGTCAATTCCGCAGTTCCCCGACAGAATGCCGATCTGCAATCTTTTGCATGAGGCAAACGAGTATGACGACGTGGTATTTATCAGTTTTGTCAGCTCAAAGCCGTATCAGGGCTATGATGCTTTTACTTCAAGAATTATCTGCACATTGGAGGCGCTTCAAAGCACTGACAAAATCGAAGCATTTTTGTATTTCGGCAATCCTTTCGTGCTTGAATCGGTTCCGCACATGAAAAGAATTATTGCAGGTCCACCGGAATCTCCTGCAACCGTGCTTTATGCTCTCGAAGCGTTGTCGGGTCTTTATAAGCCTACGGGAAAATTCCCCTATAATGTAGATTTGAAATAAAAGAGGATATTTTATGATTTTTTTGGCATACGCCGGTAGTGTTATTCTTTCCGTTACGCAAACTTCGCTTTGTAAAATGGGCGGAAAACAAGGCGATAACGATATTTTTAACGTAAATAAAACAGCAGGTGCAACGTTGATGTTCGTTATTATGGGACTGATTTTTTCTATTTCGTTCCATGCACCAACGTTTATGTATTCAATTTTTTATGCTTTATTTGTTTTGATTTCCATGTGGGCAGGTCTTCGGGCGTATGCTACCGGACCGCTTGCGATAACCACGATGATAATGTCGTTTTCTCTTATAGTACCGTGTGCATTCGGCATTATTGCATTAGATGAAAAACTTTCCGTTTTCGGAATAATAGGTCTTGTGCTTCTTTTCTGCTCGATAGTTATTATCAATGCAAAGAAGCAAAATGATAAAAAAGCAAGCGTAAAATGGTTTATATACACAATTACCACCATGATATCCGACGGGTGCGGCGCCGTGGTAAAAAAATTACATCAAGTAGCATTCCCTAATCAGCATATGATCGAATTTATGTTTTATTCAATGGGAATTGCGGCAATCGCTTTTGTAATAATTATGCTTGCAAAGCACAAACCGAAGACTTCAAAAGAGCTTGTCGACGTAAAAGGAATTTTTTCGGGAGTTGCAAACGGTGTATCTTCATACATTCAACTTTACCTTGCTTCTGTTGAAAATCTTACCGTTATGGCTCCGATCATTGCCGTGCTGAATATGCTTATGTCTTTGGCGTGGGGAAAAGTATTCTTTAAGGAAAAACTGACCGCCAATCAAATCATCGGATTTTGCATCGGCATAGCGTCGATAGTGTTGTTGAAAATATAATAAACTTTGAGCCGTTATTGTGAAAATAGTATCATTATGTTGTAAAAATAAAGATAATAAAATCCCCATAGTGTGGAAGAATGAAATAAGAAATTCTGCTCTATGGGGATTAGTTTATTTTTCGTTGTAAATACCTTTTATATTACTCGATAAAAAATATTTGTATCTCAATATACTTCATTTATGTCTATTGAATAACCTAATACTTCTCCGATTGAACGTATTTTTCCTTTTATTGTAACTGTGTCATTTATATTTTTGCTTAATAAAAATTCTTTTTGCTCCGGTGCCTTTATGTAACACATAATACTTGTAAAATTCCAGTTATCTTCTACCGGATCAAGCGATATATATCTTCCATCGCTGTCAAAATTGTCGATACGCCCGGTTATCTCAATATATTTATCTTGATAAGTATTTTCGGCACGCAATGCATTTTCGTTTAAGTCATCTATCATTTTTTTTAAATCAATTTTTTCATAAGTAATTTCTTCTTGCGACTGTATTGTACTTGTTGTAATATTAGAATTTGCAGTATTTTCAGAAACATCTGTATTGGACGATGTATTTCCATTGGTAACGGCTATAACAGTTATGACTAAAAAAAGTGCTGTTATTACTATCTTTACCCAAAGCTTCCAACTCTTTTTTAACCACATTAAAATTATTCCGACAGGGAAAAATAATATTAACAACATTATAATTACACCGGTAGGTGCTCCCTGCTTTCTGACTGTTGGATGATAATTTTCTTCACTCATTTTTCTTTTCTCCTCATTCAAGTTTGTTTTTATGTATCGAATAATTAAAAAGGTCAATTATTAGAATACAATAGTATTTAATGAATGTCAAGTAAAAGTAGTATATTAGTATTGTAAAAAAAGACTTGGAGCAATATATGAAACATTTTCTAAATGATAATATTAAAACATTGCGTAGTCAAATGGGCTTAAGTCAAGTTGAACTTGCAACAAAATTAAGTGTTTCCAAACAATGTGTGTCAAATTGGGAAAACGATAATGTACAGCCCTCAATAGATATGCTGATAAAAATAGCTGATTATTTTAATGTTTCGACTGATTTTCTGCTTGGACGTTCCTCGGATGTACTTCTTGATGCGTCAAGTTTAACGGAAGCTCAGCGTGCTCACATAAGCTTGTTGATTAAAGATTTGAGCGAAAATAATCAATAATAGAAAAAATTATAAGCCCCCCAAAAGTCAAAAACTTTTGGGGGGCTTGCTGTTTAACGTAATCAGAATAAATTCAATCCATGCCCTGAACAGAATTTTTACTAATTTTGCGAATTTTTCTTTAGAAAAGATTGAATTGTTGCCGCAAAGCGAGGTAAAAGTTCTTTTGCTTACTTTTCTTTCAAGAAAAGTAAGGAGTTATTTTTGTTGCTTTTTCTTCTAATAGATGAAAAAGAAGACGTGAATTAAAAGCATCATAATTACCGTGACAATAAGTGCAGGAATAGCACTTTTGCTAACGACAATGTTTTCAAACGAATTCTTTTTTTGTACCTCATCAGTTTTTTGCACAAAAATCTTTGTAACCGATTCGGAATTCTACCACATAACGAATATCATACACAAGGTTATTTTTCGTTATATTCTGCTGTTTTTCAAAATATTGTATTCTTTATAAAATACGTCGTGAAAATGCTCGTCGGCGGGCACGTTGAAGCGCCTTAAACATTCCTTGCAGGCACCGTAAATGGAGGGCAGATCCGGCACGATGATTTTTGTGCCTTTTGGACAGTTCTCCAATATTTTCGGAATTAGTATTTCCTTGTAATTTTCGATTATTCCGCCGCAGGCGACTACCTCGGACGGTTTATGCTCACTCGCACAAGTAATCATACGTGACAATCTCTCGGTGTTTTTGTTCAATATTTCGTTGGCAATTCTGTCACCCATTTTATGTGCGTCGAACACCGTTTTTGCCATTGATGCAACAATCGGCTTTCTGTTTTCGTGCAAGAGATCTGTGGATTTACCAATATTTCCGCCGAA
Source organism: Clostridia bacterium (assembly GCA_045600705.1). Taxonomy (GTDB): domain Bacteria; phylum Bacillota; class Clostridia; order Christensenellales; family QALW01; genus UMGS1322. The sequence continues at coordinate 94,934 of JAZRYL010000065.1, forward strand.
TATTTTGGAAATCATCGGATAAATTTCGGTATATTCACCCGTGCCGTCCTCGTATTCCAAAGAGGCGACTATTGCATCTCTGCCCAAGTCGTATCCGCTTCCCGCATAATCAAGCAGGTAGCCCCAACCTCCGTAACGAACGCAACCCGTTTCCGTTTTCTTATAAAGAATTGACCCTGCACCGCAGATAAGTGCAAGATTTGATTCGTTATTGCCCGATGACATAACGTTAATGGCGTTACTGTCCACCGTAAAAGGAAGCTTATCATAGCGGTTTTCAAGCTTTGCCGTAAACTGTGCTCGGCTTTCCGCAGTGCCGATTCCGGACATACCCATATAAACTCCCGAAATTTCGGGAAATTCCATTCGACACATTTCTATGCCTTGAATTATTATGCTGATTGCGTTTTCAATGCCCACGTCCCACGGATTTGTACCCGAAAGCTGAAACAGTTTTGCAATCTGACCTTTCGGCGTGAAAAGGCATATTTCCGTTTTAGTTGCACCTCCGTCGATACCGATATACAGTTTTTCGTCTTTTGCCTGCGATTTCAAAAGACGGTCCACCGACACGTTGAACAACTGCGACAGTTTAATTATATTGTCAAGATCCGGCGGGGCAGAGCCACGTTCCCAGTTGGAAATCGCCTGAAAGCTTACAAACAGTTTTTTGGCAAGATCGCCTTGCGTTAAATTCATTTTTTTGCGATAATATCTGATATTTTCGCCTAATACTTCAATGTCAAACATTTTGATCACCGATAATATTATACATTGCGTTACTTGAAATGTCCATAGCTTTTATGAAAAATAAAACGCAAAATTCAATTATCAGTTGAATTCATTTGCTTTGAAAAACACAAAAAATAAGTCCTATTTATCGGACATCATCGTTTGTATAATAAAGACGTAAAAAGCAAAAGGAGGACACGAAAATGATGATGTTTGTTGTTATTATTCTTTGGATTACAATAGGAATGGCGATAGAATACAAAAGCGAAAAAAAGAGAAAACAGGAGAAGCAGGAAAAACGCAATAAGAAAGCAAAAACGGTAAGACGGATATATGATTACTGTGTTTACGAGGATGAGTATCAATCCAAGAAAAGTGCATAGTATCTTCTTTTTCTTGAAAGAAAGTGAAGAAGACTTCTTTACTTTTTCTTGTAAGAAAAAGTAACAAAAAGAACTTTCACCGTACTTTTCTTTCGGGAAAGAAAAGTAGGCAAAAGAAAGCTTGTATCGCTTTGCGGCAAGAAAACAAACAATGCAGTTGTTAAGCTTTACATATAACAACTGCATCTTTCTTTCGGGAAAGAAAAGCAGGCAAAAGAAAGCTGATATCGCTTTGCGGCAAGAAAATAAACAAAGCATTTGTTAAGCTTTACATATAACAAATGCTTTTTTCGGTAAAGAAAAGCAGGCAAAAGAAAACTGATATCCCTTCGTGGTAATAAAATATGCGTTTTGCAAAAAAGACTGTGCCAAAAAGCACAGTCTTAAATTTATCAGTTAAAATTCCTTTTCGTCGAAGCATTTCTTGCCTACGCCGAGACGCATTGCTTCATTAAGAAGAGCATAATCAAAAACGTCTTTTGTAGGAAGTTCTGATTGTGACATAACACCGATAATATTCTTTTCGGGGTGGATGCATGAAAAATAGAACAAATCAGTTAAGTTTTGTCTTGCAGGAAGTCCCTTGCCCACAAGAATAAATTCATTTTTAAGTTCCGTTAATGCTTCAAGCTTTTTTTGAAGCTCGCCACGGGGATCTCTGCCGAATTCATCTTCGGCATTCTCAATTCTGCCGCCCCACTGTTCGATATACGGTGCTGCGATAACTACGTCGTCGGGAATCATTTTCTTGAAAACAATCGGCTCACGGTAATAGTATTCACCGCTGATAATGGGCTTAACACCGTTTTCACGGCAAGCGTCAAACATAGCATAAGCATCACGCCAGAATGATTTAGGACCGCGAACAATAGAAATACCGTAGTTTGCCTGATATTCAAGAGTTTCGTCTGCCATACCTAAATGGAAATATTCGGGCTTGTCGAACAAATCACAAACTTCGGTAATGATTTTCTTAGCGAACTCTCTGTATTCATCGGTGTCGAGCATCTTTGAATAATCGCCGAGCCAAGTGTCGTGAGCGGCAGAAAAGTCAAGCTTCGGAATAGCCATAATGCCAAGCTTTTTAAGTTCGGCAAGCATTTCCTTAACTTCTGATTTTTCAAGAGTGCCTTTTACGGCAAGTTCGGGTGCGCAATCGTATTTAACACCTTCTGCAAGGTCAACAACAACCGTGTTTACACCGAGATTCGGAAGTTCTTTTACAATTTTATCCCATGCAAAGCGGTCAAAGTAAAGATAATCACGTTCCTGGTTATAATATTCGCCCATATTATATTGAGCATATTTGTCAAACCACATATTATGGCCGATATTAAGGTCAAGTGCAACTAATTTCATTTTACTGCCTCCTCAGGATAATATTTGTTTCTTACTGCCTTGAAAATTTTGGCTTCCGCCATAAGTGAATATACGTCATCGTCACCGGTACGGCACCAAGGTGCGGTCATATATCCCATAAGGTGTTTCGGCGAAACAATATCTTTCCATCTGTCGATAGAGTCATCAATAGAATAGTATTCATAGCACGTTGAAGTTGTGGGAATTTGGTCATACCCGAATTTTTCAAGAATTTCAACTGCTTCATGGCACTGTATTACATAATCGGGTGCATCTTTGGGAATATTTCTTTCAAGTCCGTAGTTGTATGTTGAAATTACGGCATCTTTAGGCGTAGCCTTTAAGAAATCATCTGCATGGTAGTGAATTAAGCCACCCCACAACCAAGGACGGACACCTTTGTCCGTAACACATTTTACACAGTAATTTAAGTCATAGTCATAAAGCTCACCGTATCTGAGACTTGAATATCCGAAAGTGTTTTGCATATGTCTTTCACGTTTGCTTTCCTCATCAAAACCCAAGTGGAACATCGGCGGTTGGAAAAGCTCGATAGTTTCTTCAATCAAATCCTTAACTACCTTATAATAAATAGGAGTGCTGAGCATATGAGAATATTTGCCCAACCAAGCATCGTGAATAGATGCAAAATTAAGTTTGGGAATTACGGTCATTCCCTTTGCTTTAAGACGGTCAATTTCTGCTTTCATTTCCTGCTTTGTCCAAGCACCTTTTGCAGCGATTTCAGGGTGAGATTCAAACTGAAGTCCCTCTCCGATATCAACAAGCAATGTGTTGAAGCCTGTTTCTGCGGCGTAGTCGGTAACCTTACGCCAAGCATCTCGTGAAGTGTAGAGTGTTTCGTAATACTTAGGGTCATTTCTGTTGAAACGTCTTAAGCAATCCTTCTCATTCCACATATTAGTGCCGAGATAAATCATAAAAGCCCAAATCATGTAAATAAATTCCTTTCAAAAATTATTTTTATTTATAATACTTGCAAGTAGCAGTATCAAAAATTTTGTTGCCGTGAACATAAAACGTTAGCTGCCGATTACAAAATAATATCTTTCGGGAACGTTTCGGGGAAGTATTTCTTGCGGGCATACGCAAATATTTTTGCATCTGCCATAAGTGAATATAAATCGTCTTTGCCGGTTCTGCACCAGGGTGCGGACACTATGCCTAAACGGTGCTTGGGCGAAATAACTTCCTTAAAAAATTCAAGTGAATCGTCAACGGAATAGTAGTCGTAACAAGTTGAAACCGCAGGAATTTGGTCATAGCCCAGCTTATCAAGATTTTTTGCGGTATCAAAGAGCATCTGATAGTAAATTTCGGATTTCGGAACGTTGCGCTTTTGCTCATAATTGCAAGCGCCGTAAATGGCGTCGTGAGGGGAGTATGAAGCAAATTCGTCCCAGGAATAGGTGGCAAGCCCTGCCCACAACCACGGGCGAACACCTTTTTCCACCGCACATTTAACGCAATGATTAAGGTTGAGCGCATATTCTTCACCGTAGCGGTATGAAGAATATCCGTATCTGTTTTGCATTCTGTTCTCTCTGTGACTTTCTTCGTCCAAGCCAAGGTGAATAATAGGCGGCCGGAATAATTCAATTACCTCGTGAATAATTTCTCTCTGCGCCTTAAAGTATTCGGCGGTGTTAAGCTTATGCCCGAAGGTCTTGAACCACGCATCGTGGGTAGAAGCAAAGTTAAGCTTTGGGATAACTGTCATACCCATTTTGTTAAGACGGTCGATTTCCGCCTTCATTTCCTGCTTTGTCCAAGCACCCTTTGCGGCAAGCTCCGGGTGCGAATCAAGCTGTAAACCCTCACCGATATCAACAAGCAGAGCATTAAAGCCTGCCTTAACGGCAAAATCGGTTACTGCTTTCCATGTTGCTTTATCCGTATACATTTCGTCATGAAAGTAAGCATCATTTTTGTTAAAACGGACAAGCGAATCTTTTTCGGACCACATATTTGTGCCCAAATATATCATATAAACCCAAAGCATAAGATATCATTCCTCAAACTTGTTAGGATAGTAGGTTTATTATAAAAAGGTATAGAAAATTTGTCAATTGTAATAGGCGCAAATATCACTTTTTGTCTGTAAAAATATACTTTTTGCCACCTTGCATGAGAAATTATATGGCTTTTTGTCCTCGGTATTCGGTGGGCGTTGTTCCCGTTACGGACTTAAATACACGGTGGTAATTTCTTTCCGACGAAAAACCGCAAACCGCACTTATTTCCGAGGCGGACATATTAGTTGTCAAAAGCAGATTTTTGGATTTTTCTATTCTGACACAGTTTGTGAAAGAACAGAAGTTCATACCAATTACGGACTTAAAGCAATGGGAAATATAATTCGGGTTATAACCGAAACTTTGCGCCATTTTGGCAAGTGTTATATTTTCGGAAAAATGCTCGTAAATATACATAAGCATTTTCGAAAGCATATCGTTTTCGCCCACTAATTTTGTGATTTTGACTTTCGAAAAATACTCTTCGAAAATCGCATAAATTGCTGATTTAAGTTTGCGCAACAGTCTTATATCGTTATAGTCGCATCCCAAGTACGTGCCTTTAATTTCAAGTTGCTTTAATGCAAAATGTTTTAGTTCGTCACTTGGCGTAAAAGAACATTTTTCACCGCAAACAAGTGAATTCCCGCTGATGAAATCGCTTATCAAACTTTCGGAAAAAACACTTATAAGAATTGTTGCCGTTCCCACCGTATCTAATTTGTGTGCCTGAAAAGGCATTATTACCGCATAGGAATTGTCGTGAATTTCTTCAGTGCGCTCCGCCGTTTTAAGAATCAGCGTGCCGCTGTAAACGTACACTATTTCCGCATATTGGTGAACGTGCATTGGATAATGATATTCTCTTTCACAGAATTCCGATTTGTACGCATTGCTATGTCCGAAATTGTCTGTCTGAACTAACATCTTTCATGCCTCCGTATATTGTTACACTAATGCTATTATATCCTAAAAAGTGGCTCACCGCAAGAAAAAATAATGCCCGAAAGATAATTTTCTTTCGGGCAAAAATTATTATTTACTTAAATCGTTATCAAAGTTATTGTCTGTTTTTGGTGTACCGTCATTCATAAATTGCTGCTCGACGGCACCTTCTTCAATAAAGTCTTCGGGGTTGTCACAAAGGTTTTCCGCAACTTTTCTTTTTGCAACTCCGCCGTTGATAAGCTGCCAGAATCCTAACTTCTTGCGCCAAATAATAATTACAATATCTACGGCAAGGAAAAGAAACAGTATTACAAACAAAAGTATCAAGCCGAATGTGGGGTCGGTGTTAATCTTTGTACTTACGTTTTCCGGTGCCGAAGTAGGTTCGTCAGGTGCCTGCGTTGCAATATCGTTTTCGTTTATGTCAAGATCGCCTGACATTGACGGAGGCGGATTTGTTACACGCTTTGAACCGTCGTAAGGGTCGTTAGTTCTTTCATATCCGCTGCCGTTGCCGTTGGAATTCGGCTTAGCTGTTGCAGTAGTGTTGGGCGTTGCCTTAGGTGATGCCGAAGCCGAAGTTGAAGCGGTAGGCGTTGCCGAATGTGTGGGTGTTGCCGTTGCATCGGGTGTTGCGGTTGCGTTGGGCGTACAACTGATTGAAAGGTTCGAAAGAGTAGCACTTTGAACACTTTCCTTGCTTATGCCTAAAGCAACAATGGTAACTTCAACACCGCTTGCAACCTGGGAAGCAGATACTTCCACAGTAGCAGACAAACCGGAGGTTCTGACCAACGTGCTTCCGCCGGATGAAACGGAAATTTGATAGTGAACGGTTCCTCCCACAATGTTAAGGGGAACCGTAATGGAAAGTTTTCCGCCGGCAGACTCAAGTTCACCGAGGTAGCCGGAATCAATTTCCGCAGAAATTTTAAGGGCATCGGCGCCGTCGTCTATCGTAAGAGTACTGCCGCTTTTCGAAGCACCGCTTATTGAATAAGATGTGCTGATTGTTTTTGCGGAAACGGTCACAAACAATACCGAAAATACAGTTAAAAATACAAGTAAGAATTTTAATCGTTTCATTTAATGCACCTCTGCAACATAGATAAATATATTATACAATATATTTGTGTTTACTGTCAAATAAAGTTACAAAATAATCAACATGGAAATTGATAAAATTATCAAAAAACCGAAATTGAACAGTGAAAACATTGCGATGTATCTGCCCACACGGTTAGAAAAGTGACTTGTATATTCACGGAAGGTAATAAGACTTGCAAGGGAAGCGATAAGCGTACCTACGCCGCCGATGTTTACGCCCACAAGAAGGGGAGCGTAATTCTGCGTAAACTGCGAAAGCAGAATAGCGGAGGGAACATTTGATATTACCTGGCATGAAAGCACGGAGAAAAGAAGCGTATTTTTTTCAAGCAGGAACGCAAAAAGGTTGCGCACCGCAGAAATTCTACCCATATTTCCCGCAAAAATGAAGAAGAACACGAAAGTGAGAAGCAGGGGATAGTCAACGCATTTAAGGGCATTTCTGTCGATAAAGAAAATCGAAACGGGAATTACCGCAAGTCCCACCCAATAGGGAACTCCTCTGAAAACGATTGCAATGGCAAGTGCGAACAGTAGCAGACACAGAACGGTTTTCGTTTTGGGAAGCACCGTTGTATCTTCGCCAATTTCAATGCTTTCCTTTTTAACGAAAACAAAACAGCACAGAAAAATAAGCGATACGGAAATAAGAAACGGCGGAAGCATAATAAGCATAAATTCGCCGGTGGGAATATTGAATTTACTGTAAAGATAAAGATTTTGCGGATTTCCGAAAGGAGTCAGCATTCCGCCTAAATTTGCGGCGATATTTTGCATTATAAATGTGAATGCCATATATCCTTCTTCACGGGTAACACTTAAAATAAGGTAGCCTAATGGAAGAAATGTTAAAAGCGCCATATCGTTTGCTATGAACATAGAACCGATAAATGTTATACATACGAGAACGATAACACAACTGCGGATATTTTTGAATCTTCTGACGATTTCACGGGCAAGTGAATAGAAAAAGCCCATATTCTTTAAGGCGCAAACCACTGCCAAAACGCAGAAAAGACACACAAGTGTTTTTACGTCGAAATATCCCAAATATTCACTGTCGGGCGGTACTATGCACGAAGTTATTATTGCCGCAACAAGTGCAATGCACATTACGGCGTTTTTCTTGATAAAGTTCAAAACGGTATTCATATATTTCCTCTGATACGAAAGTGTTACTCTGAAATTTACCGAATTATTATATCATATTACATAAATTGCGCAATGAAAAAACTTTATTTTTTATACAAAAATCTTTATTTTTCTGTTTATTACTTGTTTGGAATGTGATATAATTAAAAAACGGAGGAAAGACCATGAATATACTTTTAAGCATTTTTGACCCGAATAAAATCAGTTTTGTTTATATTGTGTCCCAAATTTTCGGATTATTGGGAATTACGTCAAGTATAATTCTGTATCAGCAGCGCACACGGAAAGGAATACTTATCGGAAAACTTTCGGCGGATGTTATATGGGTGCTGAATTATATCTTTGTAGGCGGATACACAGGTGCGGCGGTGTCCTGCGTGGCGCTTACCCGTGAAATAGTTTTCTATTACTATTATAAAAAGGGCAGAAAAGCACCGGTGGCGTGGCTGATAGTGTTCCTTTGCGCCGGAATGAGCTGTTCTGTTCTTACATGGAAAAATATGTTCAGCATTTTGCCGTCAATAAGTTCGGTGCTTTCAATCATCAGTTTTTGGCAATCAAATCCCAAACGCACAATATATTTTTCTTTTCCCATTGCGATTTCGCAGCTTATATATCAAACTTCGTGTATGAACATTATGGGAATGATAAACGAAATTTTAACCTTGTCGTCATCAACGGTTAATTTAATAAGACAAAAAAAGACATTAAAAAAGGAGGAACAGAAATGAAAAAAATCGAAGTAGCGTGCTACCACTGATCAAACTGGCATCCCACGGAGAGCAATGACACCTTAAGAGGTAAAGGCTGGACGGAATGGGAATACACAAAAAGGGCAATTCCCCGTTTTCCGGGACACAAGCAGCCGAAAACTCCCCTGTGGGGATATCTTGACGATTCCAAAATGGAAACGGTGGAAAGACAAATCAATACTGCGGCGGATTACGGAATAGACGCATTTATTTTCGACTGGGGATATAAGGGAAATGACACCGTTATGGAACAGTTTATCAAAGCACCCAGCAGATTCAGAATGAAATTCGGCATAATGGAGTGCGGCGGCACACAAACGGGCGATGCCTTGAATGAAATGTTTGATTTTGTTATCGACCATTATTTTTCACAGCCCAATTACTGGAAAGTAAACGGCGGATGCTACTATTCTATTTATGAAATAGGCAGACGCATCAAGGATTGGGGCGGAATGGAAAATGCAAAAGAAAATATAAGAGTATTTCGTGAAAAGGCGGCAAAAAAGGGAATAAAAATTCATCTTGTTGCGGTTGAATGGGGCTTGCAGGAATTTTGGTGCAAGGGACTTGACCCACAGAAAATTATCAAAGAACTTGGAATTGATGCAATGACAAGTTATGTTTGGGCGCATAACACTGCTCCCGAATGGCCCTGCGGAGATTATTCCGATTGGGCGGAAAGCGCTTACGATAAGATGCTTGAAATTGAAAACAAATATCCCGTTCCTTATTATACCCACGTTTCGATGGGATGGGACCCGTCACCCCGATGCCCCGAAACTATGGTTTATGAAGAAGGCGGTCCGCTGATGTATCATACACTTTCGGGCGAATATCAGATTTTGCACAAACCGTATTTTTCGGCGATTGTCAAGAACAACACTCCCGAAGAATTCAGACGTGCATTGCTTGCGGCAAAAAGACATCTTATTGACAAGAATGCGGAAAATCCCATCGTAACACTTTATGCGTGGAACGAATGGACTGAGGGCGGTTATCTTGAACCCGATGCAGATAACGGATACGGATATCTTGAAGCCATCAAGGACGTTTTCAAAAAATAAGCGTTTTTCAAAAAACGGCATAAAAAAGGAGTTATACCGAGCTTTTCGGCATAACTCCTTTTCTTTTTAGACTACTTCAAATGACTCTATACTGTAAATACCGTTGATTTCCGTTTCGGAATATTTAATAAGCAATTGGTCATCTTTTCTTACCAAAATAAGTGATTCGTTTTCGGAAAGCAATGCTTTGTAAACGCTTCCGTCTTCGGCGGTTATATAAACCACGGTGTTTCCGTCGATTGTTGCAAGACGGATATCAGTTGCAACTATATTTGTTTCTTTTATTTCCTTTTCCGGCTCCGTTGCCGTCGGCTCGGTTACGATTCCGTTTTGCGAAAGCAACTGCTTGTATGCTACCATTGCTTCCTGCTGAGTCTGTCCCGTTGCAACGATTGAATACTGTTCTACATTTACAAGCGCATAGAGTTTTACAAGTCCGCCGCTGTCTTTAAGAACCATTATATAAGTTGCATTGCCCGAAATGTTTACAAGCGACGGGAAAGATGCCACATATCCTTTTTCCTGAACCTCACCCTGTGCCGCCGACATTGCAGAATATTCCTCTGCGCCTACTACGGGATAATACTTATATTCACCCGTGCGTGCGTTGGTCAAAATAAAGCCGATGTTACTTTCGTCGGAGGTTATGGACGTAACACCCGTGAAATACCATACGTCGTCTTCAATTACAATATAACCGAAATCTGCGGTGGTCTTTTTACAACCTTTGTTTCCGATAACGCTGTTCCAGAATCCGCCGGAATAAATTCCCTGCCAGTTATACTTGTCGCAGGCAAGATAGCCGTCATACACAATATCTATCCAAGCAGGAACATTTCCCACTTTATAAAGTTCCGACGTGCCGTCATTGGGATTGAATACGATTACTTCGTTTATGTCCATTGCTCCCGTGAGTCCGATTTTTGCGGTGGAGCAGGAAACTACATAATAGGGAACACCGTTTTCGTCAATTTCGAAACTGACATTTTCAAAAATCTTGGTGGGGTAGCGGAATCGCAATGCTCTTGTAAGATTGTCGGAAAAGTGTCCGCTTTCCGCATAGTGCATAGGTGCTTCAAGTTTAACATATTCCGAAGTGTTGTTTACGGGGTCAACGCAAACGTAACCGGGAATACCGTTCTTTCTGTTGTTGAGCCACTTGAAAAAGTCGTTGTACTCAAGATTTGAAACCTTTTCCGGCTTGCCGTGAAGATTTATCTGCGAATAATTATTGCTCAAACTGTACTGTGAAACTACTTCCGAAAGCGAACCCAGCGCACGGTTACCGATAATTACGGCAGAATTGGTATCCATCAGCGCAATATTCGTTACATCGGTGGTTTCCTGCATATCGTCTTCGAAAACCGCTTCCTCAACGGATATTACCGATGCGTATTTTTTCGCATTGAAAAATGTGGAAGAAAAAAATCCGCCTACTGCCGAAATGGCTATGGGCAACACAATTGCGATTATTACCCAAAAATTAAGATGAAGCCGGAACTGTCCGACTACCTGCTCGTGCTTGTGACTTCCCTTAAGCAAAAACGGCCACAGATACACGATAAGCGTGAATGTAAGAAATCCCCAAAATTCACTGCTGTGAATGTTTATGGGCGGGAGTTTTACATAATAGGCAATTCCCACAATGACAGAACCTAACACAAGCGAAAGCAGAAGTTTTATTTTCAGACTTGCTTGCTTCAATTTGTCAAAACTGAATGAAATATCTCTGTAATCTTTCATAGACGTAAGTTCCTTTCGTTAATTTCATAATACATATTTTGTGCAAAACTTTAGAAAAAATTACCGTTAAAATGTTGAAAATTAAGTATTTTCCTGCAATCCTGCGGATTTGTGTTCACGGTAACGGACTGCGTATGAAAAACTGAGGGCAATAAGCGAAAATAACGGCGTGAGAGATGCAATGATAAAACTTACTTTCGCAAATACCGTGATTTCCTTGGGTGAAAGAAAAACTTGCCCGATAATATTCGACATAATTATCATTAAGCCTGCAAATATAAGCAGAATTCTGTCTTTTTCGATTTTGTCAAGACGTCCCGCAACATAAGTTATGGTCAGTGCGGCGAGCAACATTCCGCCGGCGGAAAGATATACGAACAGTTTTTTTACAGCGTAAATGTCAAATAATAATACCGAAAATATGCTGAGATATATTCCGAAAATAAAGAAAACCGTTCTAAGCATATTGCCGTGGGGCTTATCGTATCCGATAAATGTGTAAATGATAATAAGCGATGTGATAAGCAAATCAAATGCACTGCGGAATATTTCAAGTGTGGAACCGGCACTGAGTCCGTTGGATAAACTTAAAACCTGAAAAATAATCAAAAATCCGCATATTACAGTAGGAACAATCAATCCTATTTTATTTTCTTTTCTATCGTTCATAAAGAAACCTCCTTTTAATAAAAGTATTATATCATAATATTCAAAAAAATCAACTAACATGTATTGAATTTATCGCTTAAGTGTGATATCATAAAAATATACTGTACTTGTAAAAGGAGAGGCACAAATGGAACGAGAAAAACGTACCGCCACAAAGGAAGATTGGGAAGTTTTCCCCATGCCGAGCAAAAATACAAGGTTTATATTATTTAAGCACTTTTCAAAAAATGAGATCGATGCGATGAAACGGGGGCATATTCCTCAGGAAATGGAAGACAGATGGTTTGCCTACTTTGAAGACGGCAAGCTGTATATTCACAGAAGTTGGTCGGGCGACTGTATTTATACTGTGAAATTTAACTTTTTGACCTGCATACATATTGTTACCGTGAACCGAGATCAAAATCAGTATACCTGCACGAACATCAAAGAAGATAAAGACACACTCGAATATTTGCTTAAATGGCTGTCTGCATAATCTTGCCGATTATGGGTTTTGCCATAAAAAATATATTTTCGAATAAAAGAATTATCTCCGAATTTAATGAAACATCAGTAATTCGGAGATTTTTATGCTCGTTTTCCCACTTTGGGTTCAAGTCCCAACTACAAAAAAATAAACAGATACCAAATTGGTATCTGTTTATTTTGGTACGGATGTTCATAAGGGATTTAGAAAAACATATTAGTTCGTACAATCATATTCAGGTAAACGCACATTTTTATAAAATCCTCTTTTACTGTAAAATAAGGTTAGCAAAGGAGGAATGCTTCATGAAAGTTAAAGATGTTAAACACAAAGTGCAGTTGAATGATTTCGAGTACCGTCTTCTAATCGGTTGTATCAATACTGCAAGAAATGTTTATATTGAGCAGGAAAAACCAATTGAGTTTGTTGACGAGTTACTTATTAAAATCATCGAAGCACCATCAAAGAAAGTGAGTGTAAGAGTATGAAAGATGAATTTATTTCAAAAATCGGTATATGGGGACAACGTCATTACGACTATATGAAAAAGTATAAACCCACCGTGATAAATGTTATGCGGATGGACGGAACACTTGAAAATTATTTGCGGGATGTTGATAAAAATGCGGTAGAAATGCTTGATCAACTTATTAAACAAATGGCAAAAGCAGAAGGCATAACCGAACAACTCAAAGCAGAGAATCAAATGCTGTGGGTTGGCAGAATGGAAAACATTCATAACCGTGCAATGGAAATCGTCAACGAGGAGTTGATTTACGTATGACAACGCTTGAAGATTTGTGGTATGGAAACATCGCTCCATTTGAGCAGTATCTTGACGGAAACAAGAAATATAAAGAACTCCTTCCTGTTATGGCGAGGAACAGAGAAAAACTATCGGAAGGCTTTCAATCCGAGAAAACCGAATGGCTTGAAAAATATGATGCGATTATTGGTGAAATTAATTCTATTACAGAAGTCGAGGCGTTCAAATTCGGTTTTCGCCTTGCAACGGCGCTTTTAATTGAATCAATTATATAATAGCGTTTCAGCGGAGCTTCGGCTCCGCTTTTTTGTTCCCCATAAACATTTAAGGGAATAATAAATACAAAATATTTCATAAATTGTATTGCTATTATTCCCGTAATGTGATATACTGTATTAGTATAATTGTATCTAAATTTGGGAGGAAACCAAATGGAATATATCAAAGTATCAAAGGCGGCGGAAAATTGGGGCATTACACCTCGTCGTGTACGAATTTTGTGTGCAGAAGGTAAGATTCCGGGAACAATACGAAAAGGAAAACTATATATGATTCCTGCGGATGCCGAGAAGCCTCGTGACGGAAGATTTACAGCGCCAACCCTTCTTGAAGAAATTGAAACGAAGAAAGAATTGCTTTCAACTCTTCGGCCGTTGACACAAGGTGAAGTTGAACGTCTTCGTGAAGAATTTATGGTTGAGTTCACCTATAATTCAAATGCGATTGAGGGCAATACGCTGACTCTTAAAGAAACCGCAATGGCACTTGAAGGTATGACCATAGATCAAAAGCCTCTCAAAGACCACATGGAAGCAATCGGACACCGTGATGCTTTTATGTTTGTGGTTGATATTGCATCCAAAGAGCTTCCCCTTTCAGAGAGTATCATTAAACAAATTCATTCGCTTGTTCTGATTGACAGACCTGACGATAAAGGCGTATTTCGCAAAATTCCCGTTCGCATTATGGGTGCATATACCGAGCCGGTTCAGCCGTATTTGATTGAGCCTAAGATAAATGAACTTCTTCTTGAAAACGAACACAGAAAAGAAACAATGAATCCTATTGAAAGAATCGCCCGTTTTCATCTTGAATTTGAAGGCATTCATCCCTTTATCGACGGTAACGGCAGAACAGGACGACTTATCTTAAATCTTGATTTGATTCGCAACGGTTATCCGCCAATCAACGTCAAATTCGCCGAACGCAAAAAGTATTACGATGCTTTTGATGAATACTATCGTAACGGCAACGCAAATAAGATGATCGACCTCATCGCAGGGTATGTAAATGAGGGATTGGACGACTATTTAAGAGTTTTGAACGCAAATGATATGTAAGTCCGCTTTTTGGGACATCAATGCTTGTATAATATAAATGTGGGAGTGGAATTATGGAGATTATCGACAACACCAGTAAAACGCTTCGTGATGACTTAGCGGTAGAATTGAAACAAGGAAGCAAACTGTCTATTGCAGCGGCTTGCTTTTCTATCTATGCCTTTCAGGAACTTAAAAAAGAATTGAAGGATATTGATGAGCTACGTTTCATTTTTACATCACCCACTTTCACAACAGAGAAAGCAAAAAAAGAAAAGCGTGAGTTCTATATCCCTCGACTTAACAGAGAACGTAGTCTTTACGGAACAGAGTTTGAGGTTAAACTCCGCAACGAATTAACTCAAAAGGCAATCGCAAAAGAATGTGCTGAATGGATAAGGTCAAAAGTTGTATTCAAGTCCAACGTAACTAATGAGAATATGATGGGCTTTATCAACGTTGATGATAAGAGTTATATGCCCGTGAACGGATTTACAACCGTTGATCTCGGTTGTGAACGTGGGAACAATGCGTATAATTTTGTTCAGAAAACAGAAGCACCATTTTCAATGCAATATCTTGACCTATTTAATAGTCTTTGGAATGATACTAACAAATTGCAAATTGTCACCGACGAAGTTATTGAAAACATAACCGCTGCATATAACGAAAACTCTCCCGACTTTATCTATTTCGTAACCCTTTATAATATCTTCAATGAATTCCTTGAAGATGTTTCGGAGGATGTTTTACCAAACGAAGCAACTGGTTTCAAAGAAAGCAAGATTTGGAGTATGCTCTATAATTTCCAAAAGGATGCCGTTCTTGCTATCATCAACAAGCTTGAGAAATTTAACGGTTGCATACTCGCTGATAGTGTTGGTCTTGGTAAAACTTTTACCGCACTTGCGGTAGTTAAATACTACGAGAACAGAAATAAGTCTGTCCTCGTCCTCTGCCCGAAGAAACTGACAAACAACTGGAATACATATAAAGATAACTATGTGAATAATCCTATTGCCGCAGATAGACTTCGCTATGATGTTCTTTATCATACTGACTTGAACAGAACTCACGGACTTTCCAATGGTCTTGATCTGAGCCGCTTGAACTGGGGTAATTATGACCTCGTTGTAATTGATGAGTCTCATAATTTCCGCAACGGCGGTAAACTCAGTGGTGAAGATAATGAGAAAGAAAACCGCTATATGCGACTTCTCAATAAAGTCGTCAGAGCAGGCGTAAAGACAAAAGTCCTGATGCTTTCGGCAACCCCGGTAAACAACAGATTTAACGACTTAAAAAATCAGCTTGCTCTTGCCTATGAAGGCAATACCGATTTCATCGACACCAAACTCAATACAACTCGTTCCATTGACGATATTTTCAGAAATGCACAAAAGGCATTTAATACTTGGAGCAAGTGGGATGCTTGTGACAGAACAACAGATAACCTACTTCGTATGTTGGACTTTGATTTCTTTGAAGTCCTCGACTCTGTAACGATTGCTCGTTCCCGCAAGCACATCCAAAAATATTACGACACAACCGACATAGGAACCTTCCCGACACGACTCAAACCGATTTCTTTACAGCCGCATCTTACAGATTTGAAATCCGCAATTAACTATAACGAGATTTTTGAACAGTTGATGTTGCTCTCACTTTCCATTTATACGCCGTCACATTATATACTGGCAAGCAAAATGG
The DNA here is from genome assembly GCA_045600705.1 of Clostridia bacterium. Classification (GTDB taxonomy): domain Bacteria; phylum Bacillota; class Clostridia; order Christensenellales; family QALW01; genus UMGS1322. The sequence goes on from JAZRYL010000065.1 coordinate 111,143, forward strand.
ATAAATACGCTGAACTATACGAGGACAACAAGGTCAATGTTGGTTTCACTCAGGCAAACCGTGAGCAAGGTATTCGCCGCTTGACGGCAATTAACCTGATGAAGCGTATGGAAAGTTCGGTTTATTCTTTCAATTTGACACTCAAGAGAATTAAGGATTTAATCTCAGGGACAATCAAAAAAATTGACGACTATGATAAATTCTCATCTGTCAAATTAGATCTAACTGACATAACCGATGTTGACGAATTTGACTCTGAGGATCAGAACGGCGACGATCTTTTCTCCTTCGGTAAAAAGGTAAAGATTGACCTTGCCGATATGGACTATGACTCTTGGCGACAGAGTTTGAAAAAAGACTACGAAGTCCTTGAACTGCTGACAATGATGGTAGAGGACATTACTCCCGAATGGGATAATAAGTTGCAGGAACTTTTCAAACTGCTGAAAAACAAAATTGAACATCCAATCAATGGCAACAACAAGAAAGTTATTATCTTCACGGCTTTTAGCGATACGGCTGAATATCTCTATGAGAATGTAAGTGTGTATATCAAGAAAAACTTTGGACTTGATACCGCTATGATAACCGGTTCGGTTGACGGCAAAACAACAGCAGTACTCAAACACAGAGATTTGAATACTGTGCTGACTTGCTTCTCTCCGATCTCCAAAGACAAGCATCTGCTGATGCCGAATGATAAGACGGAGATTGATGTGCTGATTGCTACTGACTGTATTTCGGAAGGTCAGAACTTGCAAGACTGCGATTATCTTATCAACTATGATATTCATTGGAACCCCGTGCGTATCATTCAGAGGTTCGGACGAATTGACCGTATCGGCAGTAAAAACGCTTGTATCCAGCTCGTAAACTTCTGGCCGGATGTCACGCTTGATGAATACATCGACTTAAAGAGCAAGGTCGAAACCCGTATGAAGATCGTTGATATGACCGCTACGGGCGATGACAACATTATCAGCGAAGAAGAAAAGACCGACCTTGAATACCGCAAGTCGCAGCTCAAACGGTTGCAAGAAGAAGTCGTTGATATTGAAGATATGTCAACGGGTATTTCCATTATGGACTTGGGACTTAACGAGTTCCGCCTTGACCTTCTTGAATATATCAAGCATCATCCCGATATTGATAAAACTCCCTTCGGTTTGCACTCTGTTGCAAGAGCGAGTGAGGACACTCCCGCAGGTGTTATCTACGTTCTGAAAAACCGTTCTAACAGCGTGAACATAGATAATCAGAACCGTCTGCACCCGTTCTATATGGTCTATATCAGCAACGAAGGTGAAGTTATCTGCGACCACCTCTCTCCGAAGCAGATGCTCGATAAAATGCGTTACCTCTGCAAAGGAAAGATGGAACCCATACCCGAACTCTACAAAGAGTTCAACAGAGAAACCCGTGACGGAAGAAATATGGACGAGTTCTCAAAGTTGCTTGGACGTGCTATTTCTTCTATCATTGAAGTCAAAGAAGAAAGTGACATTGACTCATTCCTCGGAGGCGGTCAGGTCAGCTTCCTTGAGAGCGAAATCAAAGGGCTGGACGATTTTGAACTGATTTGCTTCTTAGTTGTCCGATAAGAATGGAGGTTACACAATGCTCGGCTTGCCTAAAGGCACAGAACTTTCAAAACAGTTGCCGAAGAAAGCAATCTACGCCAAATTCAATATGAATACTGCGGCGAAAGATAAGTTTGATGCGGACATATCCCGTATTACGATAGTAAACGAGATTTCCACGACAACGACTTCGATTGCCAAAGGCAATGAAGTATCTTCTTTCTATGTTCTTCAGATTGCCTTGAAGAAAAAGGAATTTGACGAGCGAACGATAGCGAGCATTACGAAACTCATCCCGCAGAACCTTCTACTGCTGCTTGAATGTGAAAACGAAGGCAAACTTGCCATCTATCACAACAAGCTAATGCAAACGAACTGGAAGCCCAAAGATGAACTCACAATCACGCTTAAAGGGTTGAACCTCGATGCCGTTTGGGAAAACATAGTGGTTCAGGTCGGCAACATAGAAATTGAGCAAGGGAAAACGCTCGACGAGCAGATTACCGATGACGAGCGAAAAACCAAACTCTTAAAAGAGATTGAAAAGGTTGAGAAGCTCGCCCGGAATGAGAAACAACCAAAGAAGAAATTTGAACTCGCACAGCAAGTTCAAAAATTAAGGAAGGAATTGGAGGGATGAGTTTGGACAAAAAAGCGATAGAAACGCTCTCTATAAATGCCGTCAGAGACAGTATCGTTGTTTCAGATTTTCTCGACCAGTTTATTGCAGATAACGATAAAGAGCCGTCTTGGGATGGGTTTGTCTATATTTATAACGACAAGAGTAAGAAAAAGGATAAGCTCAAGGGCAGGCTTCCTGTTCAAGTCAAGGGTACAGAGAATAACGATTTTAGCAAAGAGGAAATATCCTTCTCTGTATCAACAGTTGACCTCAACAACTATTTGTATGATGGCGGAGTTGTTTTCTTTGTTGTTTATATCGGAAACAATGGATTAAGAAAGCAAATCTATTATTCCGAGTTGCCACCAATAAAGCTTCGTGTATATCTCGCAAGTGCCAAGGATCAGAAAAGTAAAAGTATAAAGCTCAAGAAGTTTCCCACTGATCCAAATGAAAAAGCAATGATATTTTTTCAGTGCTTAGAAAACTGTCAAAAGCAAGCCAGCTTTTCAAGTGCGCAATTGCTTTCTTTGGAAGAACTCGAAAAGCAAGGTGTACTTGAAGGAATAACAGTCCCAGTATCAACTGTAAGTGGAGTTGACCCCAAAACTGCTTTACTTAAAAATGAAGTATATATTTATGCGAAAATCAAAGGCAGTGCTATTCCTCAACCGCTTGAAGCTATTCCGCAAAGACTGGTAACACAAGAAGAAAAAGATGCGATGATAACAGTCGGTGATCGGCTATTCTATACCAAGGTAAGAATAGTTCAAGATGCGACCTCCACAACTACGGTGCTTGGGGAAAGTTTTTCAATTAAAGCGCCCAAAGACGGCAGCGCAGTAAAAATCAACTATAAGAATTCAGATAAGCTTCGCACTCTTGCAGTGGATTTGGATTTCTTGATCTCCTATATTGAAGTAGGCAGTTTCAGATGGAACGGACACGAATTTCCGTTTGATTATGACGGTGCAGATTTTTCCAACTTCAAGTTGGAAAAAGAAAAAACACGGCTTGAATACTGCAAAAAAGTGGTATCCCTGCTCAATCTTTTAGGATGCAAAAGAGATTTGTGCATAAAGTCATTAACAGATAAAGATTGGAAACATTTGAGCTATCTTGTGACAGCACTTATTGATAAAAAACCGGTTGAGCATCTCAAAACTGACTTGCCGGCAATAATGTGTATAGATATTAGCGACCTCAAGTTTATTGTGTGCCTTCAAAAAATCGAAGGCAAGGAAGATGCTTACAACATATTCGACTTTTTCAAAACGGAAATGTCTCTCGTATACGAGAATGAAACCGGAGAGAAAATGCCAATTTCACAGTACGCAATACTTCACGCAGACGATCTGATAAAAGCAGACAATATTCGTTATGATGTGTTGTTGCCTTCTTTCCAAAAGACCGAGCAACACAAAGAAACAATCACAAGAGCAAACTACTTTCTGCTCGAATTACTTGAAGCATACGATAAGAGTAATTCCAATACCGAAATTTTAACGGTTGCACGAGCATTCTCAGATTGGATTTTCAATACGAACGATGAATCGTTACCTTACGATGTGAAATTACTAAATAAACTTCAGATTGAAAAGCGTGAAAGACCGCTAACGATTGATGAAGTCAAAGAAATTTTCCGAATAGTAGAAATGCCAGCAACGAGAGAAGATGTACTTGTTGGTGCTTACCTATTATTAGATCAGCAGGCAGCAGCCGAACTTCATTTTGAAAAGCTTGATACAACTATGCAAGAAGAATTCAAAAAATACCCCATATTCCACTTTTGGAAAGAAAACGGAGGAAATACATAATGGAAAAACTGAAAATGCACTCAATCAACAAGGTCGATGATAACATCGAAAAAATCGGTATGCTGTTCCCGAACTGCATCACCGAGCGTCTTGACGAAAACGGAAAGCCGGAAAGGGTTATCGACTTTGATATGCTCAAACAGGAACTTTCCTCCGTTGTTGTAGAAGGAAACGAAGAACGCTATCAGTTCACTTGGCCCGACAAGAAGAAGTCAGTTCTTCTTGCCAATGCTCCTATTGCTGAAACCCTTAGACCGATTGTTGCTGAAAGCAAGAATTTTAATGAAACTGAAAATCTTTATATCCAAGGCGACAACCTCGATGTGCTGAAACTTTTACAAGAAACTTATCTTGGAAAAATCAAGATGATTTATATTGATCCGCCATATAATACAGGACACGACTTTGTTTACAATGATGACTTTTCTGTTTCTACTGAAGAATACTTGGAAAATAGCGGACAATTTGATGCTGATGGAAATAAATTAGTTCAAAATACCGAAAGCAACGGTCGCTTTCATACCGATTGGCTTAATATGATTTACCCTCGCTTAAAGTTGGCAAAAGGGTTATTGACCGATGACGGTGCAATCTTTATAAGTCTTGATGACAATGAAATTCAAAATTTAATCAAATGTTGTGATGAAATCTTTGGCGCTTCTAATAAAATTGGACTGATGACAATTATGAGCAACCCTCGTGGTTCGCAAAACAGCAAACACCTTTCAAATATTCACGAGTACATTTTAATGTATGCCAAAGATGCTACACAACTAAAACTTAAAGGTATTTCTAAAAGTGAAGAAAGTCTGAGTGAGTTTAACGAAGTTGATGAAAACGGCAGAAAATATAGAGCATTGGGTTTGCGCAAGCGTGGTGGAGCTTGGCGTAAAGAGGATCGTCCCAATATGTTCTATTCAATATTCGTAAATCCGCAAACTGGCAAGTGTTCTATGGAACAAACTGACGAGTATTCAATTGAAGTAATCCCCCAAAGACCTACTGGTGAACTTTCACGTTGGACTTGGGGAAAAGAAAAGTTTGAGGCAGAAAAAGACCAGTTGATTGGGCGTCGGGTAAATCGAAGTGGTGAAGCTGAAAGTTGGGATATCTTCAGAAAAGACTATATTGATAATGCGGATGGAGAAGAAAAGACAACCAAAGTAAAGACTATTTGGGTTGAAAAAGAAACAAACTATCAAAATGCTAAGAATGAAATCAAAGCACTATTTGGTAATTCAGAAGTGTTCGACTTTCCTAAGCCCACATATATTGTTCAGCAACTTGCGTCTATGATGTATCTTGAGGATAAAGATATTATTATGGATTTCTTCTCAGGTTCGTCTTCTACTGCACAAGCGGTAATGCAACTCAATGCTCAAACGGGAACTAACGCCAGTTTCATTATGGTTCAAATAGCTGAAGAACTCAATGATAAATCTCAAGCATATCAAATGGGTTATAGAACAATATGCGAAATAGGTAAAGAACGCATACGTCGAGCTGGTGAGCAAGTTAAAAATAGTAATGGGGAATTTGCTGAAGCAATTGATTGTGGATTTAGAGTATTGCAACTTGATACTTCCAATATGAAAGATGTCTATTATAATCCTGACGAATACGAAATGTCATTGTTTGAGTCACTTGCCGACAATATTAAAGAAGACCGTACTCCTGAAGACTTGCTTTTCCAAGTAATGCTCGATCTCGGTGTTCTTCTTTCAAGCAAGATTGAAGAAAGCACCATTGCCGGTAAAAAAGTATTTAATGTTGCCGACGGCTTCTTAATTGCCTGCTTCGACAATGATGTAACTGATGAAACTATCACCGCTATTGCAAAGCAGAAACCGTATTATTTCGTAATGCGTGACAGTTCTATGGCATCTGATAGCGTTGCAGCAAACTTTGAGCAAATCTTTGCTACATATAGTCCTGACACGGTAAGGAAGGTGCTGTAATGAAGTTTAATTTCAAGATACAACAGTACCAAACCGATGCCGTTGATGCTGTTGTCAAGGTGTTTAACGGTCAAGGTCACTATGACCGTATCAGTTATATCCGTGACGTTGGTAAAGTATCCTCAACGAAACAGCTTCAACTATCGTTTTATGAGGAAAATGATGCTACTGTTGATGATCCGTTAAATGACACCGGCTATAAAAATGAAGTTGTTGAGTTGACCGATGACCAACTTCTTCATAATATCCGTGAGCTTCAGACATTTAACAACATCAAGCTTTCTCCTTCACTCGTAAAAGATTTGGGCAGATGCTCGCTTGATATTGAAATGGAAACCGGTACTGGCAAAACATACGTCTATATCAAGACGATGTTTGAACTCAACAAGCGTTATGGTTGGAGCAAATTCATTGTTGTTGTTCCGTCCATCGCTATCCGTGAAGGAGTGGCAAAGTCATTTGAGATTACTGCTGATCACTTTATGGAGCATTACGGTAAGAAAGCCCGGTTTTTTATCTACAATAGTTCAAACCTTACGCAGCTCGATAACTTCTCGGCAAGTTCGGGCATAAACGTAATGATTATCAATACACAGGCGTTTGCTTCTTCCCTAAAAGAGGACGGTAAGAGTAAGGAAGCACGTATCATTTATTCCAAGCGTGATGAGTTTGGTTCCCGCAGACCGATTGATGTTATCAAAGCAAACAGACCTATTATCATTCTTGACGAGCCGCAGAAAATGGGCGGCGAAGTCACACAGAAAGCACTTAAAAACTTTAACCCGCTGTTCACACTGAACTATTCTGCAACTCACGCCAAGCAGCATAACCTTGTTTATGTGCTTGACGCTCTTGATGCTTATAACAAGCGTTTAGTCAAGAAAATCGAGGTCAAGGGCTTTGAGGTGAAGAATTTCCGTGGCACGGACAAATACCTTTTCCTTGAGCAGATAGTTCTGTCAAGTAAAAAGCCGCCTATGGCTCGTCTTGAGTTTGAAATCGGCTATCAGAAGTCTATCAACCGTGAAACACGAATTGTCGGCGTTGGTGACGACCTTTACTACCTCTCACAGCAGATGGAACAGTACAAAGGATTTACCGTATCAGAGATTGATCCTATCCGTGGAACCGTAACCTTTACCAACGGCGAAGTTATCAGCACCGGTGATGTTGTAGGCGATATTTCTGAAAAGGATATGCGCCGTATTCAGATCAGAGAAACTATCATTTCTCACTTTGAGAAAGAAGAAAAGCTCTTTAATATGGGCATCAAAACGCTTTCTCTGTTCTTCATTGATGAAGTTGCCAAGTATCGTCAGTATGACGAGAACGGCGATGAAGTTCTCGGTGAATATGGCAAGATGTTCGAGCAGGAATATATCAGCGTTTTGAACGATTACGTGAAACTGTTTGATACACCATATCAGAAGTATCTTAAAGAAACTTGCAGCGATGTTTCTAAAGTTCACAAAGGTTATTTCAGTATTGATAAAAAGACCGGACATAGCATTGACAGTGCTTTGAAACGTGGCAGCGAGTTTTCCGACGATATATCCGCATACGACCTTATTCTGAAGAACAAGGAACGTTTGCTGAGTTTTGATGAACCAACTCGTTTCATCTTCTCCCACTCTGCTCTCCGTGAGGGTTGGGACAACCCGAATGTATTTCAGATTTGTACGCTCAAACACTCCGATAGTAATACCGCAAAGCGTCAGGAAGTCGGTCGTGGATTGCGTCTTTGCGTGAACCAAAACGGTAATCGTATGGATGCTGAAAGTTGCGGTGATACCGTACACGACATCAATATGCTTACGGTTATCGCAAGTGAGAGTTACAAGACCTTTGTGTCTGATCTGCAATCCGACATTAAAACGGTTCTCTATGATAGACCGACGAAGGCGACAATGGAATACTTCACGGGCAAAACTGTTATGGTTGGCGAAACTCCCGTTGTGGTTGATGCAGCACAAGCAAAAGCAATTTATAAGTATCTGCTTAAAAATGATTATATCGACGATGACGACAAGGTAACAGATGCTTACAGAGCCGATCTTGCGAACAAGTGTCTTGCTCCTTTACCGGAAACACTCGCAGAAATCACAGACGGCGTTCATCTGCTCGTTCAGGGTGTCTTTGACGATAGCGCCCTCAAGAGTATGATTACCGATGCTCACGAAACTAAGGTCAAGGACAATCCGCTGAATGACAACTTCTATAAAAAAGAGTTCCAAACCCTTTGGAACTACATCAATCACAAGTACGCATATACTGTTGAGTTTAATAGTGATGAACTGATCCGCAAAGCGATTGCTCATATTGATGACAAGCTCTTTGTTTCTCAGCTCCAGTACACGACCTCTGTCGGTCAGCAAAAGACCGATATGAATGAATACGAAGTTGGACGTGGTGACTCTTTCGGTAGCGTTAAGACAAAAACTCAGACACTTAAACACGCAGAAACAAGTCAGATTAAGTATGACCTTATCGGTAAAGTTGCAGAAGGAACTGTTCTTACACGTCGTACCGTAGCGGCTATCCTCTCCGGTATTAGAGAGGACAAGTTCTATATGTTCCGCAATAATCCTGAGGAGTTTATCACAAAGGTTATCAAACTCATCAAGGAACAGAAAGCTACGATGATCGTTGAACATATTTCCTACAACGAAATTGAGGGTCAATACGACTCGGCTATCTTCACGGCAGAAAAAACAAATCAGAGTTTCGACAAGGCGTTCAAGGCGGAAAAGTCCATTCAGGATTATGTCTTTACTGACGGCTATGCCCAGGATGGTAAGAGTACCGAGCGGAAGTTCGCAGAAAGTCTTGATGCTGCGGGGGAGGTTTGCGTATATGCAAAGTTGCCCAAAGGGTTCTCAATACCCACTCCCGTCGGTAATTACTCTCCCGACTGGGCAATAGCGTTCAACGAAGGCACAGTTAAGCATATCTACTTCATTGCCGAAACAAAAGGCACAATGGAGAGCTTGAACCTTAAACCCATTGAGCAAGCAAAAATCTCCTGCGCAAAAAAACTGTTCAATGACTTGTCTACGAGCCACGTGCGCTACGAAGCAGTCAATGATTATCAGCACTTGCTTGATGTGATGAACTCCATCCGGTAAGAAGGCAGAAAAAAATAGCCCCAAAAATCGGCTTAACTGAATAAGTGAAGCCAAGCATTGGTTAAAGTCCGTTTTTTGGGACACTTATGGGTTTATACTATAAGTGTCCCAAAAATTTATAAGGTGGTGATAGCGTGTGTTCAAATAACAATGATTTTCTTGGAGGTCTGTTTGATTTCAACGGCGACGGAAAAACTTCGCTTGACGAGGAGTTCCTTGCCTACAAAATCTTTGAAGAAACAACCAAAGAAGAAAATAACGATATTGATAATGACGATGATATTGAAACAGCAGACGATTTCATTCCGACTTATCACACTATTCCAAAAGCGGCTCCAATTATCACTCCTACACTCAAGTCGCAACCCAAAGTGACTGTTCCTGAAACACTTTCAAAAGAGAATTATCCGCAGCGCAAGAAAGCATTAAAATCAAGCATTTTAATTTCAATAATAACCGGCTTATTTCTCTCAATCCTGCCGATAGTCGTTATGTGGGCAACTATCGCTTCATACGATGACAAAAATAGTGCTTACTGGCTTGTGTTTTTACTGTTCTTCGGCAGTGGTTTGGTCGTTCTCGGCATTATTTGGAACATCGCAATAAAATCAATCAGTCAAGACAGCAACAACCTACGCATTATGAATGAAAACTATCAAAAGCTGCTCTCAGAAGACGAAATATCTGCCCTTCACAAGAAGAAGCGCAAAGGCTGGATCATCACTTCTTGCATCGTTGGGGTGATTATCGCAGGACTTATCACAATATCGGCGGTCAATTCTTCAAAGCTCGCTAATGCTTACGATAAAGCGGTTGCGCTCGTGGACGGCGGCTCCTACAAGGAAGCAATGGAATTTTTCGAGAAAATCGAAGAAAAGAACTACCACGATACGGCTGCCTACATTACTCTTTGTGAGGCACATATTGATTACGATAGAGGTCATATTTCAGATGCTTATTACAGTATGGATAAGATACATTTTTATTACCTCACATCTGATCAATCAAAGTCAATCGACGAATTCAAAACGACTCTAAAAAAAGAATACGATGAGTACATAGAGAAGAAAGCGGAAAAACGAGAGCAAGAATATAGAGATAAAATTACATATGGCGTGCCTTATGTAGGCATGTCAGAAAGTGAAATAAAAAATACATCTTTGGGCGCTCCGTCATCTAATGTACGGCACAATTCAGAAATGATAAAAGGCGAAAGATATATTGCCAATTTGTATGATTTTAAGTCCGGTAATAAAACGATATTTACCGCCCGTTGCGTTAAAGGTCGAGTCACAGAAGTGTGGGATCACCGAAGTGATCCCATAGTTCCATACACTCCGAAGAAAAACACGAAATCAAAGAGCGACGATGATCCTTACGATGTAAACGATTATTCCAACGAAGAAGACTTCTACTATGACCACTATGATGACTTCTTCGACTACTACGACGCAGAAGATTACTATAACGAACACCATAAGTGAGAGGATGTGATGAGATGCTTTTTGAGAAGCGATATAACTATTATCTTGTAAAATTCGATGATGAAAAGACATATTGGTATCGCTCCAACTCTGCATTTTATCGTGTCGGTTCAAAAGTTATTGTACCTATCTCTAACAATGGCATATGGAAGATCGGGACCATTGCCAGCAAGCAACAGTTCAAGGCAAAAGAAGTTCCTTATCCTCTCATAAATACGAAAGGCATTATTCAGGAAGCAGGATGGCTTAGCGAAGGCAAGGTTAAAACGCACAACAATCTAATTGAAACATCAAAGTACCCGCCGTATGACATTTCTATCGCAACTGTCAATGCAAGGCATGGCTTGGAACGGTACATCACTTGCCAAAGAGAGCGTGATCTTACCAAAGAAATGTTGGTGCAACGGAACAAAAAGTTAGTCGTTATAGAGAACTATCCGGTTGCAGACTACAACGACATCCCTTATGAAGCTCAAAAGCGTTTGAAAGCCGATGAAGATCGCAAAATTGATGACTGGCTTGAAGAAATGATGCTTATGGATGAGGAGTGATAACAATATGTCACGCAATGAAAAAGGAATCTTGGATGAACTTGTTGAAGGAATATGTACGGATATTGAGATGCAAGGTGCCATCGAAGCAAGTCGTGACGAGAACGGAAAAATTGATATAACCAAAGCAACGGCTATTTCAATGGGACTCGGACATACATCTGATGACGATATTGCAGAAATGGCAGGGTTGTTAGGTGTCAACGGAGCTTTTGATGAAGGCAGTGATGATGATTTTGACAATGACATAGACTATGAGATATTGCCTACTTCATCTAATAATTATCAACCCATAAGCAGCTCTTACCGAGCTATGAGTGAAAATGAATATCAAAACAGGTTAAACAGCATCAAATCATCTGCTAAAACAGGATATATCCTAATAGGAATAGCCATGTTAGGCATATTGCTTTCACCTTTACTGATGGCTGACACTGACAGCCCTTCAACTTTAGCACTTGTTTTTATTTTTGGTCTTGCTATTCTCGGGTGGGGACTTTTCAAAGTCCATCAAACAAAAGAAAGAGATACTGAAAAACTTGAAAAAGAATATTATGAATCAAAGCATAAAGAGGAAGAAAAAAAGAAAGCCGATAACGAATATATAAAGGCAAACGAAGAAGTAAGCAAATACAAAGCCCATGACGGTAGCGATTCGGTGAGTGCTGCAATTAAACGCCTCGACGAACAATTACGACTTATTCATAGAATTATATTCGATGATAAAGATGACAGCATTTATTTTGACACGTTAGATTGGTTTTTGAATTCAATTATTTATGAGACTGTTGAAAAATGTTCGTTGTCTCCGAAAGATCGGGCGTATGTGTTTGATATAGCTATGTCTTATACCGGAAATCCAAAAGAAATAGATGGTGCCTATCTTTTTCTTGATTGGCACAAAGATTATGTTAAAACTCTTAGGGATAATTTCACCGTGACTGTCAGTTCAGTAATACGCAATGCAGATAAAACTGGAGAAGACAATTTTATTGAAAAATTTGAAAGCACTCTTTGCTCAGTGATGGTTTTACTTGGAGAAAAAATTGATACGAAATATGATCATTCGTATTTTGGCAAAACAGCCGTAGGGATAATCAAAAGTGCTTTTGAGCAATAAATAATAAAGGAGCGTTGCCCGATATGCCAATATATAAATTCACAGATGTGCTCGAACGAGATATGGACTTGCTCTTTCTTGAAGAACTTGTTTCGTCAGATGAATTTCTCGGTATCTTTTTGTCGCAGATAGGCATTGAAGCAGCAACAGTTGTTTCTGCTGAACATTCAAAAAAAGATAATGAACTCGGTGAAAGCGATTTGACGGTTGTTCTCGAATATAATTCTAAAAGGTTTGCTTTGCTGATTGAAGACAAGATTGATGCAATAGATCAACCGAATCAAGCAAGCAGATACATAAAAAGAGGAAACAAGGGGTTAGCAGACGGCGACTACGATGAATATTACATTTTCATCGTTGCTCCTAAAATATATTTGGATACTAACGATGAAGCGAGCAAATACCCATATTCTATTAGTTACGAAGAAGTGCTGAATTATTTTGAAAGCAAAAATGATATTCGCAGTGCTTTCAAAGCCAGCCAAATAAGACAAGCAATTTATAAAAAAGAATCCGGCTATCAACCTGTTGTTCATTATGGTGTCTCTGATTTTTGGGAGAAATATGTTGCATATCAGCAAGAAAACTATCCTGAATTGATGTTGGCATCATCAGCCGGCAAAAAAGGTTCTGCGGCTTCCTGGCCGAGATTCAGAACACAAATCAAAGGTCTTTATATGCTCCACAAGTCCGAGTTCGGATATGTTGATTTGACTTTTGAAAGTGCAAAAGACTATATTTCGCAAATAGATGAATTGATTAAAAACACTTTCGGTAGTTATGAGGAAATTGGTGCTTCGATTGTAATAACGAGCAAATCTGTTGCATTGAGAATGACCGTTCCTGTTTTGAATTTCAAATTACCATTTGAAGAACAAAAAACAAAAGTTGAAGAATGCTACAAGGTCATTTCAAACATGTCGAATTTGGCGAAAAGATTAGATGCTGTAAAGGTCTTAAATATACTGAGAGGTAGTCTATGATAAAAGAAGATCCGGATTATGTGGTTGCGCATCGTTATAGCAATAACCATAAAGAAGCATTGCAACACGACAAGAAGTGCGGATGCTTTGACTGCTTGACCATTTTTGATCCGAAAGAAATAAC
>JAZRYL010000066.1:0-33929 GCA_045600705.1 Clostridia bacterium
CGCCTACCTTTGAAAGGATTGTTGTGATTGCAGCGGTAAGAGTTGTTTTACCGTGGTCAACGTGACCGATTGTACCAATGTTTACATGGGGTTTGGTTCTTTCGAATTTTTCCTTAGCCATTGCTAAATTCCTCCAATAAAAAATAAAATGGAGCAAGTGACGGGAATCGAACCCGCGTAGCTTGCTTGGGAAGCAAGAACTCTGCCATTGAGTTACACCTGCATAGCGTAGAACGAATAAATTCCGTCACGCTGACAGGAATATTTTATAATATTTGAAAAAGTTTGTCAATATAAAAAATCCCGTAAAATCGGACGAATAAAGCCGAAAAAACATAGACACGTGTTATTATAAGTGATATAATATCAAAATACGGAGGTATGAAAAAATGGATTTTACACCTATAAAAAATTATCTTGATAACATTGACAAAAATCTTGTTCCGCAGTGCGAAGTAATCGTTTATCAGAACAATGAAAAACTGTTCGAGCACTTTGTTGCACGTCCGGAGCTTCTTGAAGAAGAAAAGACGAAAAATCTTTATTTTTTGTATTCTGCCACTAAGGTAATGACCTGCACGGCGGTGATGCGACTTTACCAGGAAGGTAAAATTGACGTAAAAGATCCTGTCAGCAAATATATTCCCGAGTTTGAACACCTTAACGTTGAGGAAAACGGTGAAATTCATCCTGCAAAGGAAGTAATGACGGTTGAACATCTTATGTCAATGCAGGGTGGATTTACGTACAATCTGCGTGACTCTGCGATAACGGAATACGTTAATGCACATCCTGCCACGGGTACTCTTGAACTTGTAAAGGAATTCCCGAAGATGAACCTTAAATTCGAACCGGGAACCAATTATCAGTACAGTTTGTGCCACGACGTGCTTGGGGGAATTATCGAAAAAATAACGGGCAAGACATTTTATGAGTATCTTGACGAAATAATGTTCCGCCCCTTGGGCATTAAAAATATGACTTTCGGCATAACCGATGAAAAGCGCAAAAATATGCATAAGCAGTATTATGCGGACGCTTTCTTCCGTATTGCAAAGGAACATCCTCTTAATTGCGTATATCAGCTTGCTGAAAATTACCAGAGCGGCGGTGCGGGAATGATTGCCGATCCGCAGGATTACGCAAAGGTGATCGACGTGCTTGCCACCGGTTCGAGCAAGGACGGATACAGTATTTTAAGCAGAGAAACCATTGATTTTATGACGAAAAACCGACTTGGCGAAAAAAGCATAAAGAACTTTGCATACGATTACAGAACGGGTTACGGCTACGGCTTGGGCGTGCGCACACTTATGGACCCCAATGCGGCAAACAGTAAATCTCCCGTAGGCGAATACGGTTGGGACGGTGCGGCAGGCGCATACGTTTTGATAGACCCGAAAAACAAGCTTTCCATTTTCTACGGACAGCACGTTCTCAGCTGCAGATATGCGTATACCGACGTTCATCCCACAATCAGAAACCTTGTTTACGATATAATAAAATAAAAGACATTAGCGCAATCATATAAATCCAAACTGCGATCAGCCGTTCTGTACCTTATTATAAGGTGCAGAACGGCTTTTTTACTTGCAAAAAAACATATTATAAAGTATAATGCTATTTATAAGGAGCGGTGTTTTAATATGGAAGTCAAAGAAAAAGAGAATTATTCTTTACTCAAAAACGATTTTTTTATCAAACGCATTTCGGGTAAGTACATAATAAATTCTATTATTGCAACGCTGTTCGTGTTTGCAAGCTCCTTTATCGACACACTTCTCGTAGGCATTTATATGGGCTCGGAGGGACTTTCGGCAATGTCGCTTGTAAGTCCCGTTTATCTTGTATATTACACGGTAGGCGCAACTCTCGGCATCGGCGGAAGTATTCTTGCAAGTCGTGTTCTCGGCAAGGGCGAAACGGAAAATTACAGGAAAATTTTCACGTTGACCGCCGTTACACTTGGAGTGTGCGCCGTTATAATGACCGCATTTTCGTACGTATTATTTACACCTATCCTTAATGCTCTGTGCGGAAGCGTAAAGGGCGTTCAGCGGGAAATGGCGGCAGAATATCTTAAGTTCTATTTTCCCGGCGGTGCCTGCACGCTTATGACGTACGTTCCGCTTTATTTCCTTAAAACCGACGGAAAGCCGAAAGTATCTTCAAGACTTTTCACTCTTTCTGCGGTAATGAACGTGGCTCTTTCGTGGCTTTTTATGAGTCCGATTTTCAATATGGGTGTTGCAGGTGCCGCTTGCGCCACGTCCGTTTCTATGGGAACTGTGGCTATTCTCGGCTTTATCTGTATGCTTCACGGCAAAACGGAATTGCATTTTGTAAAAAACTTTTTCAGTTTTTCGATGCTTAAAAGCGCCGTTGTGTCGGGTATTCCCAACGGAATGACAAATCTGCTCAATTCAGCACGTATTCTTTTTGTAAATATGCTGCTGATTTATTCGGGAACATCTGCACTTCTTTCCTGCTATACGGTGGTAAGAAACGTTTCGGATATTCTCAATTCGGTAATTCTCGGTATTTCGTCGGCAATCATTCCCCTTGTAGGAGTGTTCTTCGGAGAACGTGATTACGAGGGCAACCGAAGTGTTATGCGCCTTGCAAGAAAAATCGGCTTGACCGTAATGATACCGCTTGTGCTTGTAACGTGCGTTATTTCAAAACCTCTGTTCTTGCTTTTCGGAATAACCGACCCTGCTGTTATTACAGAGGGCTATTGGGCAATTCCTCTTGCCTGCACAGGACTGATAATAGGTTATATCAACGTTTTATACATCGGCTATCTTACCGCAATCAAACACGAGGTGTTTGCAACCGTACTTGTTGCGCTGCGACTTTTGGGTGCGGTGGTGCTTTTTGCATTCCCGTTTTCAAGGACAATCGGCTCAAAGGGGATTTGGCTCAGTCTTTCGCTGGCGGAAATATTCACCTTTGCGGTGTTCCTTGCGGTGCGGGGAATTATTCGGAAAAAACATAAAAATCTCGATGCCTTGCTTCTTGACACGGAAAAGGAACGTGAGGGTGACATAACGTTCTCGGTTAGAAACGACGTGAACGATATCGTTTACGCAACAGAACAGATTTCAACATTCTGCGACGATAACGGCATAAGCATAAAAACCTCTATGAAGGTCAGTCTTGCTATCGAAGAAATATTGACGTTCTTGAATGCACACTGTCTTTCCAATGACGAAAACAGTTATACAGACGTTCGTGTATATAAAGAAAACGAAAGAGTTACGGTGCGTTTTAGATACGTTGGCGTGATTTACGATCCCACCAACGTTTATAAGGAAAATCAGTTCAATGAGGAAATGGAAGAAGAATTACTTGGCATCAAGATGATAATGAAAAGCGCCGCTAATGTGGATTTTCGAAAAACTCTCGGCGCAAACAATCTGATAGTTTCTTTCAGCCGTTGACTTGACTTTTGAACTTGTGATATAATAAAAACGATAGGAAATAAAATGAGTATTATTTACACAGAATACAGTTCTGAGGATTTTGAAGGGTATGTTGAATGCTTGAATAATCTTTATCACGGCAAGCATCCTCATCCCAAGTATTTCCAAAAGGACTATTTGGAAAATTTAATAGACGAGGGCAAACTTATTATTACTCTTGCCAAGGGCGAAGACGGCAGGGTGGTGGGAACTGCCACGGCACAGGAAATGGACGGAGTTTTTGAAAATTCCGTAATGCTCGGAATGCGCTATGTGCTTGACGGATACCGGGGCATGGGCATTGGAAATGCGCAGGAGAATTTTTTGCTTAAACTTGTGGATGAAAAATTCCCGAATGCACATTCCGTTTATGCAGAGGTAGTAACCAATAACGATATCAGCCAAAGAACTCTTAACAAAAAGGGATTTTTCCTTTGCGGATTGGATATGATGCTTTACCGTCAGCCGATGTATTCTCCTAAATTTCCGGAGGACGATTACAAAATCACCATGGCACTGTATGTTAAGAACATTCGCACAAAGAATGTTTCGGTAAATCCGCCTAAAAAGTATGCGGATAAGGTAAAGGAAATTTACGGCAAAATCGGTGTTAATGCGGAAATACTTGAAAACGGAAGTGCAGACGAAACGGTGTTCTTTTCCAACGTGCTGGCAAGGCACGATGTAACCGAATTTTTCGTTACTGTTCCGGGAAAAAATTCCGAAAATCTTTCGAAAGCCATTGAAAAATGCCTTGAAGCAGGCGATAATGTTTCGGTGTTCATAAATATCAGCCAA
This sequence comes from Clostridia bacterium, assembly GCA_045600705.1. Classification (GTDB taxonomy): domain Bacteria; phylum Bacillota; class Clostridia; order Christensenellales; family QALW01; genus UMGS1322. The sequence continues at coordinate 4,263 of JAZRYL010000066.1, forward strand.
AACGGATGCGAAGAACTTGCCGAAATGCTTGAAAAAAACAATTTTTATTTCTGCGGACTTAAACCGCTTAATGAAAAGTGTGAGTATATCATAATGTGCAATACCCAAAATCACGCAGGCAAAAAAGAAAATATTCAAATTGCCGAAGCGTGCAGGGAACTTGCTGATTATTTTATCGGAGGAATGTAATGAAACAAAAAAAGGGAATAAGAAATAAACTTACTAATCTGATAGTGCTTATTACGGTGGCGGCACTTGTGCTGTCATCATGCTGTTCATTTGCGGTAATGCTTAATATGAGAAAAAAATCGCTTGAAACGGCTACAAACGATACTATTACACAAATTGCCGAGCTGTCAAAGAGCAGAGCAAGCATTGCGGACTCAATGCTCACGCTTGCGCAAAATCAAACGTTGCTTGTTGCCGACGGCGCAAAAAACCTGATAAGCAATTCGGACAAATACTTGCAGGGTTATAATGAGGAAAACTTATTAAAACTCACCTGCGACGATGCGAAAGCATTTGCGTTCGCACTTGTTCCGGAAGAACATCTTACCGATATTCAAACTGACGTGGACGGAAAAGTCGTTTCGGCTAAAATCGTCGGCGACACGGTTATGGAAAGCGGTTTGTCTGTAAATCAGCAACTTTATTTAGGTTCGCTTTTGATAAACGAATTCCAACAGATTGAAAGATTTAAGACTCCCGGCACGGAAAACGATTACAAGGGCTTTGCCGCATCTTATTTCTGCTTTGACGACAGCGGAATAGATATGTTGGGCGACCCGAAACTTGCCAACAGTATCGTAAGTTACGACGGACGCACCCGTGGCTGGTACAAGGGCGCAGTGGAAGCGTACAATAACGGTACTCTCACCGAATCGGGTGTTTATTGGACCGAACCCGTTGCCGACGGCGCAGGCAGAGGAATGTCAATGGTATGTTCCACACCGGTAGTTATTGACGGCAAAATCGTAGGCGTTGCGGGAAGCGGCGGACTTATTAACGATTTCTCCGAACTTGTTCAAAGTTCAACGGTGGGCAGCACGGGCTTCTCGCTTATGGTGAGCAGAAACAGTTCAAAGGTCATTATCAATCCTAATGACAGTAAGGAAGCCGAAAGCGATGTTTCCATTGGAACGGATATGAGCGTAAGCGACAATGCTTCACTTAACAAACTTGCGCAGGATATTAAAAACGGAGAATCGGGACAAACACAGAAAATCACCGTTGACGGAAAAGAATGTTACGTTGCTTATTCGGCACTTAAAAATAATGACTGGACGATGATTACACTTATCTCCACCGACGACGATTTGATTATGGACAATTACCGTTCGCTCAACCGCCAAATCGGAACGGCATTCATTATGTTCTTCGTGCTTGTTGTGCTGATAATCGTTGTTGTTGCTTCTGCTTCGACGCAGTTCTCAAAGAACTTCACCAAGCCGTTCATTATGCTTAAAGAGGGCGTTGACGAAATCGGTGCAGGACATTGGGATAGGGAACTTGATATTAAAACGGGCGACGAAATAGAGGATTTGGGTAACGCATTTAACGCAATGGCGAAAAACCTTGACAGTCACGTTAAACGGCTCACTGCCGTTACGGCGGAAAAGGAAAGAATAGGCGCCGAACTCGATGTTGCGGCACATATTCAGTCGTCAATGCTTCCGTGCATTTTCCCTGCATTCCCCGACAGAAAAGAAATTGATATCTATGCCACTATGGACCCCGCAAAGGAAGTGGGCGGCGATTTCTACGATTTCTTTATGATAGACGAAAAACATATTGCCATCGTTGTTGCGGACGTTTCCGGCAAGGGAATTCCTGCGGCACTGTTTATGGTTATCGGTAAAACGCTTATTAAGGATCATACGCAGGAGGGCACCGATTTGGGCGAAGTCTTCTCCACGGTAAACAATCTTCTTTGCGAATCCAACAGCGAAGGACTGTTTATTACCGCATTCGAAGGTGTTCTTGACCTTGAAACGGGCGAATTCACTTTCGTAAACGCAGGCCACGAAATGCCGTTTATCGCACAAAAAGGCGCAGATTTCGCACCCTATCAGATTAAACCCGGATTTGTTCTTGCAGGTATGGAAGATATGCGCTACCGTTCCGGCAGAATAACTCTTGAACCGGGCGACAAGATATTCCAGTACACCGACGGCGTTACCGAAGCCACCGATTCGCAAAATCAACTTTACGGTATGGAACGGCTTCAGAATGTGCTTCTTAAATGCAAGGATAAAACTCCGCAAGAGATACTTCCTGCCGTTAAGGAGGATATTGATAAGTTTGTAGGCGAAGCGCCTCAGTTCGACGATATAACGATGCTTTGCCTTGAGTTTAAGGAAAAAATGAACGTTCAGTAAAATCAAATACATAAAAACGGCATCTCACTTCAAAAAGGAGATGCCGTTTGTTTTTTACTGATAATTAAGCCTTAGTAGGTCAACTGTTTGTAAGATTAGGTCAGCTGTTGAATTTGTTGCGGTCAAGAAGTTTTTCACGGGCGGAAACGATAAGTGTTGCCACAATGTCACCGGTAACATTGTTCGCCGTATTGCCCATATCGGAAAGCGATACAACAGAAATCATCACGGGCAACAGTTCCATAGGCAAGCCAAGGACACTTAATAACGCCATTTCACTTGCACAGGCAGCACCGGGAACACCGGGAGTTGCAAGGCTGAGCATAAGCGCCGTAAAGAACAGATTGAGCAAAAGTGAAGGGTCAGTTACCGTCACACCGCACATTTTAGCGCAGGCAAGGGCGAGAACTATATTTACGATGGACATACCGTCCATATTGATGGTTGCGCCGAGGGGAATGGAGAAAGAGTATATTTTTTTCGGAATACCCAACTTTTCACATTCTTCCATACTTTTCGGAATACTTGCGTTGCTTGACATAATTGCGGCGGCATTCATCATATACGGTGAGTGCGTTTTGAAGAACTTAAACGGATTTGCCTTTGCAACAAAGCGCAGCAAAAGCATATAAATGAAGAACATAATAATAAATCCGCCATAGCAGGAAAGAATGATTTGAACTACACTTATAATGCTATCTATACCGGTTGAAACAATCAAACTGCACAAACTTGAAAAAGCGAACAGAGGAATTCCTTTTGAGATAATGGACATACTGCCGTTGACTACCTCGTTAAAGCCGTTGAATAAATTCGTTATTGGTTCACGGTAATCCTTCATTTTGCCTATGGAAAGTCCTATCAAAATCGCAAACAGAATTATTTGCAGCATATTGTTTTCGTAAAATGACACAATGGCATTAGACGGGAAAATGTCTACGATGGAATCAAGCAGCGACATTGAAACTTCGCTTGCGGCGGTTCCGTTTACGGAGAATGAGTTTGTGACTCCGGGCGTAAAAATGTGGAATGTGCCGAAACCTACAAATAACGCTATAACCGAGGTGATAAGGTAGGTCAGTAAAACTTTTGCGCCGACTCTGCCGAAATCCGAAAAATCCGAATACTGGGATATGGATGTGGCAATGGAAAAGAATACCATAGGACCTACTATAAGTTGCAGCAGAGAAAGCAATATGGTTGAAATGGGGTTAAGCACATAGTTGCATAAGCCTGCCGAAACCGTTTCGGGAACAAAAAAGCGGAACGCAAAGCCTATAATAATGGCGGCAAGGATTGCAATTACGATGGGATTTGCATTTTTTTTCTGACCGAATTCCACCGCAATGCGGTTTGTGTTCTTACGGTAACCGTAGTGAATGCGGTCGGAAAGAGAATTAAGAACTATGCGCCTGATGTAATCGCCCGTTTCGTCGTCGATTTCTTCCAAATCAAGATTAAGTGTCGAATCGGAGCGTTCGTATTTCGGACCTTTCGAGGTGATAACGATTTGTTTTCTCAAGGGAGTATCAACAATTTCGTAAAACAAACTGTCGGAAGTGCTTGCCAATGACGAAATTATTTCTTCTGTGGAAAGCACCGCCTTGTAAAGCAATTTTGACTTTACTTTTTTCTTTTTTAATTCTGCTTCTATTTCCGCTATTGCGGCGGAAATACCTTCGGGAGTGGTTTGAATTTCTTTCTTCATTTCATACACCTTTCATACTTTGGAAGTTTATTTTTCTTTATTTACGGGCATTTCAAACATACTCATATTCAGCATTTTTTCTCTTGCGGAAACGATAATCGTTGATACGATATCTCCGCATATATTGCAGGCGGTATCGCCCATATCTATCAGCGAATTTATCGAAATTGCCACCGGCAGCAGGTCCGCAGGCAAGCCGAGTATACTAAGCAGTGCCATCAAACCTCCGCAGGAAACACCCGGAACACTCGGTGTGGACAGACCGAGCATAAATACCGAAAAGAGGAAGTTTATAAGCAATGACGGTGAAGTAACAGTCACACCGCACATGTGTGCGCAAGCGAGGACAGTTATGGTATGGGCTATGTTTGAGCCGTCTTTATGAATAGTGGCGCCCAACGGCACGGAAAAAGAATATATTTTCTTCGGCACACCGAGTTGTTCGCATTCTTCCATACTTTTCGGAATATATGCGTTGCTGGACATTATAACAGCACTGTTGATGATGTGGGGAAAATGTTTTTTCATAAACACAAGCGGACTTACCTTTGCGAATATGCGCAGAATGAGCATATAAAACAACATTAAAATTATGTACGCAACATAAATCAAAGCCACTGCTTCCGCTATGTTGATAAGACTGTTTTTTCCCGTGGAAATACACACTTTGCATAAACTTGTGAAAACAAGCAGGGGAATAAATTTCGATGTAAACGTCATTGCCTGCCCGATAACTTCGTTCAAGCCGTTGAACAGGTCAAGTATAGGCTCACGGAAAGTTTTCATTTTGACGGTGACTATTCCGATTAACACGGCGAGAAGAATTATCTGAGGCATATTGTTATGATAAAAGGACGATATTGCGTTAGAGGGGAATATAGACAAAACAGTGTCTAAAACCGTTAAACGGGGTGTATCGGAAATTGCTTCCGTCATGGGAAAAGAATTTTCAACGCCCGGCTTGAACAAAACGAACATAGAATATCCGAGTAACAGTGCGCCAAATGCCATGGAAAAAAAACTTCCGAGAATTTTTGCACCGATATGCCCGAAGTCGGATAAGTCGGAATACTGAGATATGGCGGTGACTATGGAAAGAAAAACCATAGGTCCAACCAGCAACTGCAACAAAGAAAGAATGATGTTTGAACACGGTTCAAGCACATTGCCGCAAACGAATGCGGAAATGTTTTCGGAAAGTGCAAAGTTAAGCAGTAACCCAATGAAGATAGCGGAAAATATGGCAATTATCATAGGAGAAACTTTTTTCTTGGAAGCAAAATCTACGGCAATGCGGTTAGTTCCCTTGCGGTAATTATAATGAATTCGGTCCGAAAGAGAGTTAAGTACCTTTTTACGAATTCGCTCGCCCGCTTCGGAATCTATTCCGTCAAGGTCAAGGTTAAGCGAATCGTCCGTTACCGAATTTTCGTATTCGGGACCCTTTGCGGTGATAATGACCTGCTTCCGAAAAGGAGTGTCGATTACTTCGTAGGAAGCATCGCCGGAACATGGCAACTCAGCCAAAGCGACCATTATATCCTCTGCCGAAAGCAACGTTTTATAAAGCGATTTCGCTTTTACTTTTTTCTTTTTCAGTTCTGTTTCAATTTGCTTGACGGCTTCGGAAATTCCCTCGGACGTCAGTTGAATGTTCTTTTTCAAAAGAAAATACCTATCCTTAATTATTCTTTTGTATTATATCATACTTTCTTTATCTTGTTTATACTTATTTGACAAATTTAATAAATATTTATGCTTTTTTTTTGCAAAAAATAACGGCAAATTTTGCTTTGCCGCTATTAAATCAGTATATTTTTTGTATTCTTTTTATTGAGCCTTTAAGGTCACTTTCGTTATTTCTTGCTCTCCAAAGTCGTTTATGCTCCGAAAGAACCACATCCTGCATTTCTTTTATCAGGGCAAGCTGAGCATCTTTACTGTTATCCTTGTAAATGCCGAGTTTGTAGTTAAGAAGCTGGCAGGTGTAACGCATAATGCGAAGTGCGTTGCTCATTTCGTCCCTTATAAGCATTCCGTCGTCGCAGGTAAGCACCGTTTTCCTGAATCGAGCCTCTATTTCGTCAAGATATGCTTCAAGTTTTGCTATCTCCTTGGAATCACCGTTTTCCGCCATTGACATTTCTTCAAGAGGATAATACAAAATTCCGATAATAAATCCCCGTTTTAACTTTGAAAAGTCCGCAAACCTAAAATATCTGCCTGCGTCAAGAAGCACTTGAGCAAAACTTCCACTTTTGTCCTTAAAAATGAATTTATTAAGATATTTTTCAAGATTATAACGGTTCTGCGAGGTGAAATTCCAACTCATTGCCCCGTGATAGGCGAATGCGGGATATGAAATCGGCAAATACTGCGGATGATTAAGGTCGCCCCAATCGGTTACAAGCGCACCTATTCCGCCGTATTTTATTACACGCAGAATTCCGTTATCAACGTTTTGAAGCATTGTGTCCGTATCGCCTAAAATCGTGTTCCACGACTGAGTTCCCGAAGCATTGTAGAATTGCATACCGAGTTTTTTGAATTCAAGACAGTTTTTTTCACTTGGGTTCACGTATGCGTAGCCCCAATTAAGCGGAATAACGTTTTCGGGAAGTTTTTCAAGAAGCTCGGGACGCTTCATAATAATATCGCCCCAGAACTGAACCTTTTTCTTGTATTTCTTTACGTAATTTACAACCTTGAGCATAAACTCAATGTAAACGTTTTCAGTCCCCTCGTTTTCGCAACGTTCCTTATTCTTGCCAAGTCCCAATTCAAGAGTTTCGTCACAGCAGATGTTTACTGTATCCGAGGAAAAGCAGGGAAGTAAATCATCGTATAAATTCTTGACAAATTCAAAACTTTCGGGATTTGACGGGTCAAGGCACATTGGCTCCCAATGCTCGCCGGCAAAAGTAAAGCCCTCGGGACATTCCGCAAGGTGATTGAATTCGGGAAGTACAAGCCACGGCGACATGTGACCGAAGCAGTTTTGGTTGGGAATAAATTCAATAAAACGCTCCTTGCAATATGCGTCAATGTCACGGATATCGTCGGGAGTAAGAGGCGTTGCGTTCTTCCATACTTGCGGATAGTGACTGTATGCAAAGGGATAACCCTCAATGTAAAGCTGAAGCTCATTCATTTTAAGGTCGGCAAACATATCAATAAGTTTTTTCACCGTCTTAACCGACGGAATTTTGCTTCTGCTTATATCAAGCATAACGCCACGGTGTTCCACGTCGGGATAATCGTGTATCATAAAACAGTCGGTTGCGCCCTGTGCTTCTATCTGCTTAAGAGTGGTTTCCGCTCTGAAAAGTGCTTCTTCGTCATGGGCGGTAATGTAAACACCGTCCTCGGTTGCGTCGATAATAAATTCTTCACGGCGGAAGTTTTTCTCAAATTTTATTTCCTTTTTTATGCCTCGAACACCTTTTTTGTATTCGATTATGTGTGGGTACGGATAGAGTAACATAACTACTTCTCCTTATATTCTTTAATTGCACGGGCAATGCCGTCTAAATGCTCAGTATTGATTTTTTTCGTTCCGTCGGGATTGTAAAGTTGATTTCCGTTTTCGTCAACGGCGAGTGTGGGACATATCCAACCGCCCTCGTCGTGCTCGTTCCATGCGTACATAGAAACTGTTCTTATTTCCGTTTTCGGCTTAATATCCTCACGGTCAAGATATTCGTATGCGCTTTTTAAGTGGGAATAAAGTTCGTCACCCGTGGGATATTGGGCATAACTTTGGTCGGTGCTTACTTTAAGCCACTTTACGGGATTTTCGTACCGTGGAACATTGTGCCATCCGCATGAAACGGTGGGAACAAACTGCATTCCCGTTTTGCTGAATTTGTCCCACAGTGCTTCGGCATTTTTGCAAAGTTCCTTAAAAGGAATACCGCCAACGGCTCCCACACCGTACTGTCCTATGGCATCGGCGCCGGTGTTTAAGGTGTCTTCCTCGCCCAAGTTCATAACCACCGAATAGGGCGCAGGAATACCACGTTTTGCACATTCTTCTTTAAGCGATGCAATGCTTTCCTTAACGTGAGCATACGCACCGAAATAATAAATAAGCGGTCTGCCGTTTTCTACGTGAACGTAATAATCCTGCTTGAACAAATTCATAAGTTCGTCTAAGCCGGAGGGCAGAATTCTTCCGCCTAAAATAATGCACATCTGAATTTTACTGTTAAGTTTGCTTTTCTGAAACATCTGACGTGCCGTTTTCATACCGTCATAGTACCACAAAAAGGAAAAATAATCAATACCCGCATCAATGGCATATTGCATTTCCCGGTCGAAAATTTCTTGCGTGTATTCGGGAACGGTTATTTTGCCATCGGGTGTAATTTCTGCAAAAAACGGGGCTCTGTGATGATATTCGGCAGGGGAAAGCGTTCTTTCCACCTGAGTGATAACACTGTCCTCTTTTCCGTCGTGACCGTACCATGCGTCCCAACGGATAGCACCTACTTTAATTTTCATTCTTTTTCTTTCTCCTTGAAACGGTTATAACCGTTATTGCAACAACTGCGGTAATTCCCACACCGATAAGCACGGGTAAAAGAACGTTTTTGTCTTTTACATTTTCCGGCTCTGCCGAAATCGACGATTTGTATTCTGAAATCGCTTTTTTTACCGCTTCCAAACGGGAAGTGTCAATCTGCTTTGTTCCGTCTTCGTTAAAAAGTTGATTTCCGTCTTCGCCAACGGCGAGAGTGGGACATATCCAACCGCCCTCGTCATGCTCATTCCAAGCGTAGATAAGTACCGTGTTAGGGGTAGTTTTTGACTTTGCCGCAGGAGTTTGCATATAATCAAGAGTTTCCTTAAGATGCTCATAAATTTCTTCTGCCGTGGCATATTCCGCCCAACTGTCCGCAGAAGAGGTTATCCAACTTACGGGGTTTTCAAAGCGTGTTACCGCATTCCAACCGGTGGTTACCGTGGGTACAAAGGGAAGTCCCGACAAACCGAAGCTTGTTCTCAAACTAACGGCGTGCTCCGTAAGGCTTTTGAAACTTTCGCCGTCCTTACCGCTTATGGCGTACTGACCGATAGCATCTGCGCCCGTTGCCACGGTGGAATTGCTTGAAAGATTCATTACTACCGCATAGGGTTCGGGAATATTCAGTTTTCGGCAAAGCGCCTGATAATATTTAATATCCTCCGTTGCGGATTTTGCGTCTGCAAAGTAATACATAAGCGGTCTGCCGTCAAGAACGGTCATATAACATTCGTCTTGAAGCAGTTTTGCCATTTCGCTTTTGGTATAGTCCGAGGACGCACCCCCTAAAATAACACACATTTTTACGTCATTTTTATACTTGCTCGTAACGTGCAGTTGCCGTGCCTTTTGCATACCGTCCGAATACCAGTTGTACGCAAAGTAGTCTATTCCCGCATCAATGGCGTATTCCATTTCACGGTCGAACAGTTCCTGCGTGTATTCTTCGGGGTAGGAAATTGTTCCGTCACCGTTCACCGTAGAGAAAAACGGCGCACGGAAGTGATATTTTGCGGGTGAAAGAGTTTTTGCAACCTGCTTGCCCACAGAACCTGCTTCACCGTACCACGCATCCCAACGGATAGCACCAACGGTGGTTACTTCGGGGCGTTCTTCGGGCGAAACAGTAATCTTTTTTGCCGTTTCGGGAATTTCCACCGATATTAAATCTTTGTCAACATCCGCTTTTCCGCCCTCGACTTCAATTTCGTCTTCACCGACCTTGCCGTATTTTACAAGACTGAAATCGTCACAGCAGAAATCAACGTACGGCTTGTCGCTTTCCACCTGCGGATAAATCCAAAATGAGGTCAGTCCGCCGAAATCAAGTTTGAATTCAAGCACAAACTTTTTCCATTCGGAAGTAATTTCTGCTGCCTCAGTGTGCAGATAGTTGCCGTCAAGAGCGGTGGTATATTTGATAACAAGCATTGCCTTGGCTTTCGGGGCGCTTTCCTGGGAAGGATTTGCAAGTTTCAGCCACATTGACGCTCTGTATGAGCCGGTGCCTGCATCTATTACCGTGTCGGTGGCATCATACTTAATTGTGGAATATTTACCCTGCCGGTCTGTCAGCCGAACACCGTTTTCGCCTCGGTGGGCAAACTGACTTCCTATTTCAAGAGTGTTTTCAGGACCGTAGGTGCCGAAAAGGTTTTCAAAATCTTCTGCACCCTCGGGACCTTGGGGGTTTTTAATAAAATTTATTTCAAAATCGCCGTTTATTAGTAGCTCTTCGGAAGCATCGGGGCGCTTCGTTTCGGTAACGTCGGTGCGCTCGTGACCGTTGATTTCACCGTCTTTGACAATTGAAACGTTGTCAAGACAGAAATCAGCATTGCCGTTGCCCTCCACCTGCGGATAGAGCCATATATGTGTGGATTCGTAAAGCATTTCCTCACTTAACGGCTTGGTGAACGTAAACGTCTGCCATTTGTCCGTAATTTCCGCTTGCGGGCTGACAAGAAAACTGTCCTTGCCGTTTGCTCCGCCGATATTCAGTGCAAGCAATGCCTTGGCCGCTTTTCCGCTTTCGTTAAGGCGAATGCTCACCGTAAACGTGTATGTTCCGGGCCCGCTTTTCGCCATAAGATTAAGAACATTGAATTTTACCGTGGAATATTTTCCCATACGTTCATAGCAAAGAAGTCCGCCGGAGCCGGCTTGTGCGTAATCGCTTTTTACAAGAATAAGGTTTGACGGTCCGTAGGTTTCGCAGGGAACAAAATTCGGGTCTTCAAAATCACCGTTTTCAAGTAAATTGCCGGTTTTTGCAAATGTTACCGTTTGAACAAGCGACAAAATTATCACTATACTCAGCAAAACGGATAATATTTTTTTCATTATAAACCTCCCGAAAATACAAATTGTTTTATACACACATTTTAGCACGGGGAAAAACATAATTCCATTGTCTGGATTTGCATATTTTATTGACTTATATTGTCATATATGTTAAGATTTTTTTGTTAGAATCACAAAGCGGACCGAAAAGGAACTTTTTATGGGCAAAATTGACGAGATAGTAGAAGAAAAACTTAAAAATGAAGAAGTTGTGCAGGTTTACACGGAGAAACTTGAACAGTATAATCTGACGGGGGACAACGTGGTGGTGACTACGCCGCACCCGGTAAACACAATAATGCGCTACCACGACCACGAATTTTACGAGATGATAGCCGTAACGCAGGGAAAATGTATCAATATGGTTGAGGGCACGGCGATGCACCTTAAAGCCGGCGACATAGTAATAATGAGTCCCGATACGTTGCACACACTGTTTTCCGGCGGTGACGGCAGAGAAGTGAATATTTTGATAAAGCCGTCGTATTTTGACGTTCTGCGTGACAGACTTCACTTTGAGAATACTCCCTTTGCGGAATTTATGCTTAATATTTCCAAGTCCGGCGGAAATAAATATATTATGTTCACCGAAACCGAGTCGGCGCAAAGCACTTTGTCATTGCTTCTTGAAAGCGCAGAAAAACCTCACAGAGCATTATACCGTGAAGCGGTGCTTACGGCGCTTTTTTGTCAACTTGATTCCTGCAAGGCAAGTCTTTCCGAAAACACACTTTACAATTCCGACATTTTCAAGCAGATATTTTCCTACACGGTGAACAATTACAAAACGGTGACTCTTGATACGCTTTGCAAGGTGTTTTCCTATACGAAGCCGTATATCTGCAAGTTGTTTAAGAAGTCCACGGGAACCACGTTCAGCGATAACCTTGCTTCCGTAAGACTTAGAAAAGCACAGTCGCTTTTATGCACTACGGATATGACGGTGGAACAAATTTGCTTCGAGGTGGGCTACGAAAGCACCGAATACTTCCACCGACTTTTTAAGAAAACTTTCGGGATAACGCCTCTTGAATACAGAAAGGCGCATAAATAGCGTGTTATTCAGCCTAAAAACCGAATTTTGCGTTTCCTAAATTGCATTTTTATGCTATAATGTGAAAAAACAAAAGGAGCATATATGGGATTTCGGTTGGCAAAAGAATCTGATGTTGACAGCATAACGGCAATATATGATTTGATTCACGGCGAAGAAGAAAAGGGCAACACCACCTGCGGCTGGAAAAGGGGAATATATCCCGTAAAAAGCACGGCGGAGCAGGCGGTAAAAAGAGGAGATATGTTCGTTTTGGAGGAAAACGGCGAAATCGTTGCTTCGGGAATAATGAATTCCGATTGTAACGAGGTTTATCATAAAATCACGTGGAATTACCCTTGCAAGGACGAAGAAGCGCTGATTCTGCATACACTTACCGTTTCTCCGAAGCATTTTAACAAAGGTTACGGAAAAAAGTTTTTTGAATTTTACGAGAATTTTGCCCGTGAACACGGATACTCGGTGTTAAGAATTGACACGCAGGCAAAAAATCTGCGGGCAAGGGCGATTTACAAAAAACTCGGATATATTGAAGCGGATATTGTTCCCTGTGATTTCTGCGGAATTAAAAATATTCAACTTGTTTTACTTGAAAAGAAGGTGACAGTGTGAAAGACAAAAAAAGATTTTTGGGAATTATGGGTGCGCTGGGTGCGAATCTTATATTCGGATTCAGTTTCATTGCATCGAAAATTGCGTTGAGCGTGGCACACCCGCTTATTATTTTAAGCACTCGGTTTACGGTGGCGTTTTTAGTGCTTAACGTCCTGCTTCTTTGCGGAATCATCAAGGTGGATTTTAAGGGCAAAAACCTTAAACGGCTTTTCTTAATGAGCCTTGCTCAGCCGTTATTTTACTTCATTCTTGAACTGTACGGCATAAAAATGGTTTCTTCCGCACTTTCGGGAATTATTATTTCCCTTGTGCCCGTGGGTGTTTTAATATATTCGGCAATATTTTCCGGCGAAAAGCCGAGCATAAGACAGTATATCTGCACAGTAGTTTCCGTAGGCGCGGTGGTGCTTATCAGTATTCTTTCCGACGACGGTCAGAAAAATCATCTGCTTGGCGTTCTGCTTTTGGTGGGTGCGGTCATTTCGGCGGTGGCATTCAATCTTTTGAGCCGTGACCAGTCAAAGAACTTTTCGCCCTTTGAAAGAACATATTTTATGTTCCTTGTGGGTACAATCGGTTTTAATGCGGTTGCCGTTTCCGCCCTTAATGTGAACTACATTTCGGAAATCGCCGTTGCATTTGCTTCCTGCAAGTTTTGGCTTGCCATCGGTTACTTGGCGGTTTTATCGTCCGTGGCGGCATTTATGATGTACAATTATTCCACCACTCACATTTCTGCGGTGCAGTCGTCCTCGTTCTCCAATATTATCACGGTGGTTTCGATTTTTGCCGGAATAGTTATTCTTAAAGAACGGTTCGACATTTTTCAAATTCTTTTGTGCGTTCCCATTGTTCTCGGAGTTTGGGGCGTAAACAAAAAGTAAATTCAAAGGACAAACGACAATGGAAAAAACAAACAAGGGCAACGATTTAATAGATTTGCTCAAATTTGCGGGAAGTATAATGATTTTCACAATGCACTGTTCCGCCTTTTCCTGCTTCGGGAAAGCCGGCTTTGTATGGGAAATTCTTTCACGGTGGGGCGTTCCGTTTTTCTTTATCGGTTCGGCGTACTTCCTTTTTAAGAAAAATCCCTCCGGCTTGCAAATAAAAAAGTATGTAAAAAGAATCGCTCTTTTGTACGGAGTGTGGTTCATTTATAATATTCCGAGCATTTTTGCCATAAGATTTTTAGGCAAGGATTTTTCACAGACATCAACCGTCGTCAATTTGCTGACGAACACATTTTTATCTTCGACATTCACCGGCTCGTGGTACTTGCTCAGCTGTATTTTCAGTGCGTGGGCAGTTTTTGTCTTGAGCAAAAAACTTAAAACCGAAATTATTCTTCTTGTGACCGGTGCAATACAGATTCTTTGCATTTTAACGTCGGTGTATTGCCACGTTCTGCCGCAAAGCACAGCGGATTTCTTTGCCAACGTGCTTCAGTTTCCCTGCAATATTTTTGTGGGAATATTCTATTTTGCGGTAGGCAAATTCATTGCCGAAAAAGAAGAAAATTTAACAAAAATTCCCGTTCCGCTTTGCGCCGTACTTACGGTTGTATTTTACGGACTGTTCATTTTCGAAAACTTCGTTGCAGTTGATAAGAACGTTTTCGGGTTTTCCGACCAGGGAATATTCCTTGCGCCTGCATCGTTTTTTATCTTCGTGCTTTGCATTAAATCAAATCTCAAAGTGAAAAATGCGCCGACTTTAAGAAAACTAAGCACGGTAATATACTGCTGTCAGGGTAACGTGCTTGTTGTCAAGGAAGCGCTTGGAAGATATATTCTTGCAGACCGCATAGGCGATGTTTCCGTATTCGTTTCGTATTTGTTTGCTCTTGCGTGCGTTGCGGTAATTTGCGTTATAGTGCTTCTTTTACAAAAGAAATTCAAATTTGTACGGTATTTTACTTAATGCAAACCAATTCAAATTCTATACATTGCGAAAAAGGAGATTGTTTAATGAAAAAAGAAAATTCGAAAATCAAACTTTACGGCGTGATAGTCGGACTTGTTATGCTTGCACTTCAGCACGGAATATATCTGCTTTCCAATGAAATAGCAAAGCTTGTGGGAATAACTCCTTTTTCACCGAAAATTTTTATTGATAATTACATACCGATAGTTCCCATATTTATTGTACCGTACGTTTGGTCGTACGTGCATTGGGCGATAACACCGATGGTCGTTTCTAAGTGCGATAAGAAATACTTTATTGATTTTATCGCAAATTACATTTTTGTTTGCGTTGTGGGTTCGATAGTGCTTATTTTTGCGCCTACCTATATGGACAGAGCGGCAGAGGGTCTGACCGACACCTCACGAACAGGATTTTTTGCGGCGCTTATGCGGTTTTGGTACACTCTTGACGGTGGAACTATGGCATATAACCTTTTGCCCAGCTTTCATTGCATAAACACTACCGTGTGCTTCCTCGGAGTTGTGAAACGTAAAGAAATCTCTATGGCATTCAAGATTTATTCGGCAATAATCGCCGTGTTGATTTATCTGTCTACGGTGTTCGTAAAGCAGCATTTTGTGCTTGATGTGATTTCCGGAATAGCGCTTGCGGTGGTATTCTATTACGTAGGATCAAAACTGCAACTCGGAAAATTCTTTTATAAAATATTTGATAAGAACAATAAAACGCCGGGCGAATAGACAGATAAGTGTGTGTTTTGTTATTTCCTTTGTATGGCACATATTGAAACTCATTACAGATTCGAGAAAATCGGAACTCGGAGAGGCGTGTTATGAGTAAAGCAAGGGTTTGGACTTTAATAGTTGTTACAGGGTATTTAATTTTGGTTTCGTATTTCATCTTTTTTCTGAGTTTGTTGGCGGTGACGCTATAAATGGATATAGGGGAGTCGGCAGATATTTTGTTCCCGGTCACGGTGGAATTGTCGAAGTTCCAAAAACAATATGGAAACGAGAAAGCAGAATTGATTAAAAAAATATGATTACTCGCAAAACGGGTATTATTTCATAACGATTTGCACAGTAAACAAGCAAAAAATATTATGCAATATCGTAGGGGACGATGCCCACATCGTCCCGACAAAACATGGCACGGTTGCTATAAAATTCATTAAAACGATACCGGGCATTGAAAAATATGTTATTATGCCGAACCATATTCATTTGATTGTAAAAAAATGAAAACGGGACGATGTGGGCATCGTCCCCTACGGTTTCAAAAAAATCAAATCGCTTAAAATATTGGTGACAAAAGCCATTGGTAAATCGATTTTTCAATGTTTCTTTTACAGCATATCAAGCAGAGATTTATTCTGTTACGCCATCGTTTTTACCGATTTTCGTATTCGTGTAAACGTCGGCACTTGAATAATTACTCCAAACAAACATAAAAATACCCCACTTTTTTTGATAATTACAGTATGGAAGAATGTAAAAGTCAATATATAAAAAGCAGTGAAAAATATAATTATTCGCAAAGAATAATTGCGAAAGAATCATATTTGTGATAGAATACTAAGGAAATTTTTGACAAAATTCGAGGATATACAAATGAATGTGTTTCAACCAAAGCTTTTCGGAACATTAAAAAAGTACAACAAAAAGCAACTTTTAAGTGACGTAATTGCCGGCATAATCGTTGCGATAATAGCGCTTCCGTTGTCCATAGCGCTTGCTATTGCTTCGGGTGTTACACCGGAACGGGGACTTTATACCGCAATCGTTGCCGGCTTTGTAATCGCATTTTTAGGCGGAAGCAATGTAAATATTTCGGGACCTACGGCGGCATTTGCCACCATAGTTGCAGGCATAGTTGCTAAAAACGGAATAGCGGGACTTGCCACCGCTACGGTTATGGCAGGTGTTATTCTTATAGTTATGGGCCTGCTTAAATTAGGCGGACTTATAAAATTCATTCCCGTAACGATTACCACGGGCTTTACTTCGGGAATAGCAATTACCATTGCAATAGGTCAGATAAAAGACTTTTTGGGATTGACTTACCCTACCGGAACACCCAACGTGGAAACGGGCGAAAAATTTATGGCGATAGTCAAAAATATGACTACGTTCAATTATCAGGCACTTATCGTGGGTGCAATCGGATTGGCAATACTGATTTTATGGCCGAAAATCAGCAAGAAAATACCTGCATCGCTTATTGCGGTTATTGTGGGTAGTGCAATAGTTAAGATTTTCGGAATGAATGTAAACACTATCGGAGACCTTTATCAAATTTCTCCGTCGCTTCCTACTCCGACACTGCCGGATTTTTCGTTTGAAACAATAAAGAATTTAGTGCCCGATGCGTTTACCGTTGCGGTCTTGGCGGCAATCGAATCGCTTCTTTCCTGCGTAGTGTCCGACGGAATGATAAATGACAGACACAACTCCAATACGGAACTTATTGCGCTTGGAACGGGAAATATTTTCTCCGCACTTTTCGGCGGAATTCCTGCCACCGGCGCTATTGCAAGAACCGCCGCAAACGTTAAAAACGGCGGAAGAAGCCCCATTTCGGGAATGGTACACGCAATAGTATTGCTTCTTATTCTTGTTGTTCTTATGCCGTACGCAAGCTTGATACCTATGCCCATAATCGCCGCAATTCTCTTTATGGTTGCGTATAATATGAGCGAATGGCGCAAATTTATTTCTATATGCAAAACCGCACCCAAGGGTGAAATACTCGTGCTTGTTTTGACTTTCGGACTCACCGTTTGCTTCAATCTTGTAGTTGCTATCTGCGCCGGAATAGTTCTTACGTCACTTCTTTTCCTCAAACAAATGTCGGATAACTCAAACGTTCGTGAATGGACCCGTGTTGACGAAGATAAGCCCACACCGGTAAATCAAAAGGAATTCCCGGAAAAGGTCACCGTTTACGAAATTGAGGGTGCTATGTTCTTTGCGGTTGCCGACAGCTTGACGGCTCTTTCGGTAAAAAACGGTGACAAGGTACTGCTGCTGCGTATGAGCAAGGTTATGACACTTGACATTACTGCCGCTATTCAGCTTGAAAAAATAGCAAAATCCTGCAAGCAAAAGAAGATAACTCTTTTGTTCTCACACGTTAATAAGCAACCTCTTGAGGTACTTATGAAAAACGGATTTGCGGAAAAATACGGCGATGATATTTTCTGCGAAACTATTGATATTGCTCTTGAAAAAGCGCAGAATATCGTTGAAAATGCAACGAAATGATAAAAAATAACCGACTTATTCGCACGGACTATCTTTCCGATAAGCATACGGAATTGTATTTGGAAATGAAAAATTTTGACCAAGTATTTATAAATATAATAGAATAACAAAAAAATAAAGCACTTTCGCAAAAATGTGAAAGTGCTTTTGTGTTATTTTTCTAATGTGGCATTGCCGGAAAGAAGTGTAACTTCTTCACTTGATACGGTCAAAAGTCCGCCTTTGACTGTGCCGTTTTTTCGTGTTCCGTCGGGAAGCACAACATAAAAGTCGCAGGGAACGACCGTTGTAGTAAAGGGGATATGCCCTGCCAAAACGGCAAGATCACCGTCGGCACCACGCAACATAATTCTTTCAACTTCGCCCGAAAAAACGTTTCCGTCGGGGGAAGCGATGTTCAACATAAAGGTGCTCATAACTTTTTCGCCTTTTCAACCGCTTCGTCGATTGTTCCTACGAAAAGGAATGCGGATTCGGGCAGATCGTCATGCTTGCCCTCAATAATTTCCTTAAAGCCGCGGATAGTTTCGCTAAGCGGAACGTAAGTTCCCGAAATACCCGTAAATTTTTCGGATACGTGGAAGGGCTGTGAAAGGAAACGCTGAATTTTTCTCGCACGGGCAACGAGTAACTTATCGTCGTCGGAAAGTTCATCCATACCCATAATTGCGATAATATCCATAAGCTCCTGATAACGCTGAAGAATTCTTTGAACTTCCTTTGCAACGGTATAGTGCTCCTCGCCTAAAACTTCGGGCGAAAGCACACGGCTTGTTGATTCAAGAGGATCAACCGCAGGGTAAATACCCATAGAAGCAATGCTTCTTGAAAGAACGGTTGTCGCATCCAAGTGTGCGAAGGTTGTTGCAGGTGCCGGGTCGGTAAGG
Source organism: Clostridia bacterium (assembly GCA_045600705.1). GTDB lineage: Bacteria > Bacillota > Clostridia > Christensenellales > QALW01 > UMGS1322. The sequence goes on from JAZRYL010000066.1 coordinate 22,965, forward strand.
TCATCCGCAGGAACGTAAACTGCCTGAACGGACGTGATAGAACCGGATTTTGTGGAAGTAATTCTTTCCTGCAAAGCACCCATTTCGTTAGCAAGCGTGGGCTGATAACCTACGGCTGAGGGCATTCTTCCCAAAAGGGCTGAAACCTCACTTCCTGCCTGCGTGAAACGGAAAATGTTATCAATAAACAGAAGTACGTCCTGGTTTTCTTCGTCACGGAAATATTCAGCCATTGTAAGACCGGAAAGAGCAACTCTCATTCTTGCTCCCGGCGGCTCGTTCATCTGACCGTAAACAAGTGAAGTCTTGTTCAAAACGCCGGATTCCTTCATTTCGTTATAAAGGTCGTTACCCTCTCTTGTACGTTCTCCTACACCGGTGAATACTGAAAGACCGCCGTGTTCCTTTGCAATGTTGTTGATAAGTTCCATAATAAGAACCGTTTTACCAACACCTGCACCGCCGAAAAGACCGATTTTTCCGCCCTTTGAATAGGGACAGATAAGGTCGATGACCTTGATACCGGTTTCAAGAATTTCCTGTGCGGTGGAAAGTTCTTCATAGTCGGGAGCATTGCGGTGAATATCCCAGTGCTCAACGTTTTCGGGATTGGGCTTGTTATCTACCGCTTGACCGAGAACGTTGAAAATTCTACCTAAAGTTTCTCTTCCGACGGGAACGTTAATGGCTTTACCTGTATCGGTAACGTCGGTACCACGCTTCAAGCCGTCGGTAGAGGACATAGCAATACATCTTGCGGTATTGTCCCCGATATGCTGTGCTACTTCGACGGTAAGCGTCTTTTCGCCTATGGGAACAGTAAGGGCGTTATAAATCTTAGGCAGTTGACCTTCGGGAAAACGAACGTCAACGACGGGACCCATTACCTGGGCAACCTTACCTATATTTTCGTTTGCCAAACTTATTCACTCCTTTATCAATCGCCGCTGCCGGCAACAATTTCGGTAATTTCCTGCGTAATTGCGCCCTGCCGTGCACGGTTGTATTTTAACTGTAAATCGTCTATCATTTTTTTTGCATTTTTGCCTGCGGAATCCATTGCCATACGGCGAGCCGCAACCTCGGAAGCAAAGCTTTCACGAATACCGGACATAATATGACCTGCCACGTATTCCTTTACCGTGGAATTAAGAACCGTCAGTTCATCGGGTTCAAAAATCATACCGGTATTTTTTGCTTCTGACTTTTCAAGGGGCAGAAGCCATTTTATCTTGGGTGTTTGCGTCATCATTGAAATGTATTCCGTGGAAATAATACCCACCTTGTCAAGCTTGCCCTCACAGAATTCACTGCAAAGCGTTTTCGACAGAGTATAGGCATCGTCAAAGGAATAGTTTTCGGATGAAACAACTTCTTTGCCGAAGCGTTCGCAGGCACGTTTTCCGATGGGAATAATTTCCGCATCGGCGTAGTCACGTACAAATCTGAAAATGTTTGCATTGTAGCCGCCCGCAAGGCCTCTGTCGCCTGCTATAACTATTATTTTGACTTTTCCGCTGTTATTTTCAGCCATATAGGGACTTTTTCTGCATTCGCTTGAAGCGGAAAGAGCGGCTATTGCCTTGTCGTAAGCATTGGAATACTGTTTCGACTTATTCATTGCCTCGTTGGCTCTGCGAATTTTTGAAGATGCAACGAGTCCCATTGCTTTTGTAAGGTGTAACGTGGAATCTACGCTTTTTATTCTTGTGCGCAGAGTTTTAATATCGGCACCCACTTATATCACCCCTGAAATTTATCAAGCGCATTTTTAAGCGCTTCTTCATCTTCCTTATCAAAGAAGCCGTTTTCAAATCTCTTTAACAAATCGGGACATTCTGCCTGAAGCTTATCGAAAAGGTCAGCTTCGTATTCGTGAACTTTCTTTACCTCAACTTTGTCAAGGTAGCCGTGTATTACGGCATAAACGATAGCAACCTGACAACCTACGGGAACGGGAGAATTTCTCTTTTGCTTCAAAACCTCCACGATACGTTCACCTAATGCAAGACGTGCCTTGGTGTCTGCATCAAGGTCACTTCCGAACTGAGCGAATGCCTGCAATTCACGGTACTGCGAATACAGAAGCTTAAGCTCACCGGAAACCTTTTTCATTGCTTTAAGCTGTGCGGAGCCGCCTACACGGGAAACGGAAATACCCGGATTGATAGCGGGCATAATTCCCGAATGGAAAAGTTCCGTTTCAAGGAATATCTGTCCGTCGGTAATTGAAATTACGTTGGTGGGAATGTATGCGGAAACGTCACCTGCCTGCGTTTCGATAATGGGAAGTGCGGTGATTGAGCCGCCGCCGTATTCTTCCGCAACGCAAGCGGCACGTTCAAGCAAACGTGAATGAAGATAGAATACGTCACCGGGATATGCTTCACGTCCCGGCGGTCTTCTTATCAAAAGCGAAAGCGCACGGTAAGCAACTGCGTGCTTTGACAAATCGTCATAAATAATAAGAACGTCTTTGCCCTGCTCTCTGAAATATTCCGCCATTGCACATCCCGAATAGGGAGCGATATACTGAAGCGGAGCGCTTTCCGATGCGGATGCGGAAACAACGATAGTATATTCCATAGCACCCTCACGGGTAAGCTCGTTTACAAGCTGGATGACGGAGGTGCTTTTTTGTCCGATTGCAACGTAAATACAAAGCACGCCCGTATTTTTTTGGTTGATAATGGTATCAATGGCGATTTCGGTTTTACCTGTTTGTCTGTCGCCGATAATAAGTTCACGCTGACCGCGTCCTATCGGTATCATGGAGTCGATTGCCTTGATACCGGTCTGCAACGGTACGCAAACGCTTTTTCTTTCGATAATGCCGGGGGCTTCCGCTTCAATGGGCTTTTGTGCCACCGTTTCAACGGGACCTTTGCCGTCAATGGGCTGACCGAGTGCATCCACGACTCTGCCCAAAAGTGCTTCGCCTACGGGAACGGAAAGAACTCTGCCCGTTCTGCGAACGACCGAACCTTCACGAATGTTGTTTGTATCCGAAAGAATGGCAACCGAAACGGTTTCATCTTCAAGATTTTGTGCCATACCGAAGCTTCCGTCCTCAAATTCAAGAAGCTCGCTTGCCATACATTCACGAAGTCCGTAAACTCTTGCAATTCCGTCGCCTACAAGAATAACGGTACCTGTTTCCGCCATTTCGATTTTTGACTTGTAGTTTTTTATCTGTTCTTTAATAATATTGCTTATTTCTTCGGGTTTGCGACTCATTTATCTATCACTTCCTTAACTTCGTATAAGCGGCGTTTAAGTGTGCCGTCGATAACGGCACCGTCATATTCGATTTTAATGCCTGCGATAAGGGATTTGTCTGTCTTTGTGACAAGACGAACGGTATTGCCCGTTCTCTGTTCAAGTTTTTCTTTTAACGATGCTTTTTCAGCGTCAGTCAGTTCAACTGCACTTGTTACCGTAGCGACGGTAATCTTTTCAAGGGCAAGGAACATTTCTTCATATTCCCTGACGCAAGAAGAAAACTCCTTAATAAAGCCGTGTTCGCACAAAAGTGCCGTAAATGAACACACGTATTCCTCTTCACCCTCGATAACCTCTAAAAGTGATGATGAACGCTCTTTTTTAGGAATTGACGGGGACGAAAGAAATTCAACGTATTCGCTGTTGCTTTCGAGAATTTCTTTAACATTTTTCAGCGAAGCGTAAATTTCCTTTTCCCTATTGCATTCAAGTGCTAAAGTGAACAGTGCGGTAGCATATTCTCTACTTATTTCCGTCATTGTCTTCACCTATGTTGCTAATGAACGAATCAATGAATGCTCTGTGGTCGTCTTCGTTGATTTCACGTTCAAGCAGTTTTTCGGTAAGCTTTTCGGAAACGTCTACGATTTCCTGCCTAATGCCGGCTTCGGCTTTCTTAATTTCAAGAGCCGCATCCGTTTTGGCTTGACGTATTATTTCATCCGCACGGACTTGGGCATCGGAAACTATTCCGTCGCCTCTGCGTTTTGCCTTGTCTGTTGCGGTTTTGATTATTTCTTCTGCTTCTTTATCGGCAGTATCGAGCTTTTGTTCCCATTCTTCTTTGCATTTTTCGGCATCTTCTTCTGCCTTTTTTGCTTCTTCAAACTGTCCGTTGATTTTTTCTATTCTTGAATTCATTGCCTTTGTTACGGGCTTGAACAGAAATTTCTTAAGAATCAAAAACAGTATAAGCAGGTTTGCAAGCGAAATGAGAATTTGCCATATGTTTACCGATATGACATCTAACGATTGCATGATATTTCACTCCGAAAAATTATTACATTATTGCTTTCTTGAATACGTTTACAAGAAGGTTAGGTGCTACGAAAAGAAGCAGGATTGCGATAATAAGAGCATAAAGACCGGTAGTTTCTGCAATAGCGCAGCCCATAAGAAGTGTGGTTGTTACTTCACCTTTGCATTCGGGCTGACGGCCGATAGCTTCACAAGCGGCTGCAACGGCGTTACCTTCACCGATACCGGGGCCGATACCTGCGACCATAGCTATACCTGCGCCCAATGCACAGCAACCTAAAATAATACCAATAGCAAGTTCCATAATAAAAATACCTCCGATTTAATTTGCTGATTTTTTATTTAATTTCTTGCGCTTTCTTGCGAAATATTCTTCCATTGGGAAAGCACCAGAAATATAAAGCATTGTTAACATTGCAAAGATGAATGCCTGCAATCCGCTTGAGAAAAGGTCAAAGTAAAGCGAGAGAACCGCAGGAATACCGATTTGCAAGAAAGGAATATTGCCTAAAAATCCGGGAAGCCAACCGAGCAAAAGGTGCGAAAGACCTTGCAGGGCGGTTGCAACAAGCACGGATATAACAGAACCTGAAAGAACGTTTCCGTAATGACGGAACGCCATGGAAACGGGAGTTGCAAATTCGCTTATTACGTTAAGGGGAGTAAGGAAAGCAACGGGTTCTGTAAAGCTTTTAAGATATTTAAGGGGACCGCATTTCGACTTATAGTAAGTGATAAGGAAAAACACGGCTAAAGCCCAACCGCCGACAATATTGATATCGCTTGTGGGCGGGAAAAGTCCGATAAGAGTTATTAAGCTTGAAAAAGCGGAAAGAGCCAAAATTGCTGCGATGAACGGAGCAAAGGAAGCAAAATATTCGCCCATATTGCTGTTCGTGAGCTTTTTGCACTGTTCAACCGCCCATTCAGCCAAATGCTGGCGTTTAAGGTCGGGAACCGATTTTATTCCGTGAGTCAGAAAAAGACAAAGGAAGAAAATCGAGATCATAACGAGCCACGAATTTATCTGCGATTCACTTATAATCAAGTCTTGAATAGGCATTTTTACCGAAAAGAAGATTCTTGCACCCGTAACCTCTACACCGTCGGGGAGAGGAGTGGTAAGCACTTTAAGCACTATACCCACTGCGAGGGGCAAAAGCATCATAATTATCAGTACAACGTCAATAAAAACAAAACTTCGACTTTTATTTTTCAACATTATCACCTGATTTCTTTTTTATAAAAGGACGAATGCCAATGGCAATTCTCGGAAAAATAAGCGGAACAACCGTTGCAATCGGATCAAAGACGGGAAGCGAACAACCGATAGCGGCAACGGCAATAATCATAATAAAGCGAAGTGTTTTAGAAAGGCGCATAAATTTCTGACCGTCGTTTTTGTTTTTCTGCTCCTTTTCGATTGCCGACTGAACGGTAAGTCCGAGCAGAAAGAAATTAAGCACACCCGTAAAAGCACCAAGCACATTGCCGAGCAGCATTGTGTAGTTCCAATCCTTGCGGTAAACTATTAAAAAAACTGCTTGCAGGAGCATACTCAAAATAACCGTAACATACAGAATAAAGAGAGTTTCCTGCTTAACTGATTTTTCAATCTTCATAGCGAATCCTTTTTATAGAATAAGATACAGTAATTATACACATAAAACGTTGTTCTGTCAAACAATATCGTTTTGATAAAAAAAGAAAAAACGAATCGAAAAGTACAGTGAAATCGGTGCGTTTTGGAAAAATTACTGATTTTTGATTTTATTTTTGATGATACCGAAAACAACTATTCCGGCAACGGGGAAAAGTGTTGCAAACAAAAGTCCTATTTTCATGGAAATCTGTTCTGCGGAGGCGGATGAAAATATGTTAAGATTCATAACCGCATCGGTGATGATTCCCACAAGTTGAGGGCAAAGGGAAGCACCCATATCGCCACCTGCCGCCATAAGAGCGAACATGGTAACACTTTTTTCGGGAACGAGTTTTTGCACGGCGAGCAGACTTCCGGGCCAAAGCATGGCGACGGAAAAGCCCGTAAAAGCGCAGGCGAGCATTCCCACGGCGGGAACGGGAACTAATGCGGCGCAAAGGTAGCAGACGGACGCCATAACGGAGCCGAAAAACAAGGCGTTTTCGATTTTCTTGCCGAAACGGGCAAAAAGAGTCCGTCCCAAGCCGAGCATTGCACCGAACAGAGCCACGCCGAACACGTCGCCCACCGCTTTAGTTATGCCGAAAGACTGTTCGAGATAGGTGGAGCACCACTGACTCATAGTACATTCGGCAGCGCCGCCGAGGAAAATGGCAAGAACGCAAAGCCACATAGTTTTGTTTTTAAGAATATTTCCTTGCACAGAATCTTCGCTATCTTCTTCCAAATCGGGAACGGAAGAAAACAGAAACATCAAAAATGCGACAAAGGGGATAATGGCAAAAAACAGAGTCAGAGCCGCCCAATTTTCGATGCCGAAAAAACGGAAAAAGGCGGTGGTGACAAGCACCACGATAACCACGCCCCAAGCGTAGCAGGAGTGCAGAATACTCATTGTGCGCTGAGGATTGTTCGAGGGAATGGCGGCAATTACGGAGCTTGAAAGCACCTCGGAAAGACCGCCGCCGCAGGAAGCCACAACGGTTGCGAAAATCAAGCCGAAAAAAATGTTGTTTTTGAAAATTACGGGTGCAAGACCAAGCAGAACTAAGCCCACGGCCATAACAAGCGGAGTTATCTTCACGCAGAATTTAAGGTTGAATTTGCCTGAACAGAATGAAAAAAGCAGGTCAAAAATCAACTGCGTGCCGAAGTTCATAAGGATGAGCAGACCTAAAAGAGTATAGGAAATTCCGTACATTCTGTGGAACGACAGAAACAAAAGTGCCGAAAAATTGCCCGTAATGGCGGTGGAAAAGCAAGTGATAAAGGAAGCGTATTTTGTAAGTGTATATTTGTTCATATTTACTCCGTGACGGGTAGTTGATTTCAGGCAAAAGCAAGGAAATCAGCGGATTTTTATATATCCGGCGAATTCATTGAATTGGTTGCCGTTAAGAAGAAATTCTTTCATTTTTCTTTGAAGCGAGGTGTTTTCGGGAGCATTTTTAAGATGTTCACGCTTGAATCCGAATCCGAAAGTGCGCTGAATTGCCTGCGCCGAACTGTCGTTCAAATCACGGACTTTCGTCCACATTTTCATAAATTTCACCGTGTTGGAATTTTCACCGAGCAACTGTTCGAAAAAAGGGCAAAGAAGCCACGATTCGCAGGTGAAATATGTGGGTTTCAGTTCGGGGAAAAACTTGTCGAAGAAAGATACTGCTTCACGCATCGACTTTATACAGTCGTCGTTGTTAAGCGGCTCGCCCTCGGGAATATGAACTCTCAGCACGTTGCATTGTTCGTTCATCCAAGGTCTTCCGAATGATGGCTCGTATTGAAGCCGACCTATGCGGTACAACTTGCCCAAATACGAATACAAAAGCCAATTAAAATCATCCGTACCGATTTTTTTAGTGCGTTCAAAGTATCTGCTTTGCCAAATGTTCACATCCTTGAGAGTGGCAACCGTGATTTTTTCGTCTATTCCGAGAGCGGCGTCCTGCTCAAAGCGGAAACGGGCAAGATTTCTGCACACAAGCAAAGGAAGCATTCCCGGCTCAAGAGAAACGTTTTCGCCGTTAAGCACCTGACGGGTAATTTCTTCCGCTTCGGGGAAAAGCTCGGCGGAATGTTCCATTTCTGCGGCAACCTCGTCAGATACGATTAAATCATAGAATTTGTCCATACTATACCTCTTTTTCAAGCTGTGTGTCAGCATTAAGTATGCACTAAATTGCACCGTTTGTCAAGGAAGATACGGCATTATTTCGAAAAACGGTAAAGGTGTGACTCGGATTTGTATTGTCGCACTGCGGAATAAAACAACCGTATTATCGCCGCAAAAATAAAAAAGCTTAACTCGAATCGAATTAAGCCTTTCTTATGACCCTCTCCACCGAAATAGCACAATGGATATTTTGATAAAAAATCAGTCTATTTCGATTTTGCTTTTCGAGATTGAGCAACCACTAAATGGCACAATGACTTTTGTTATCTACACCACCGAAATAGCACAATTATGAATTAAGTAATTCTAACAATACTATAAACTCAATTACTGCATCAGTAAATTCTAAATCTACTCTTGTTAAATGGTAGTTCTCTATATTCTTGTGCGCTGATGACATAGCGTTGGTATAAATCTCGGTTATAAGCGGATGATAATTTGAAATACCCATACTGTTGTAAAGCATATAGCCGACAACCATACCCCTGCTGTTACCAACATACTGCTTTAAGACATTCGGCTGACTGCCGGATGTCAGCTTGCCGATAGAATAAACGCCTTTTGAAATGCCGGAAATCAGTTTTTTTCTTCCAAACGGTTAAGTATTTTCAAAAGCGTTTTATATGGTATTTCGGCAAATTCTTCGTCTTTATCTTTTGATACATCAATTATTGTACCTTTATGATTTTCACAATATTCCCGAACTTTTTTTGTATAGGTCATTTAATCATTCCTTTATGGCAAAATTACTGCTTGCTATGAATTCAAAAAATACTTGCTTTTATACCCAAATCGGCTAAATAATAAACCATTTGTTTTAATCTCTTTTTAAGAAATTTTTCCATAATAGTATTACTGTTAGTGAAAGAGTAGTCTATTACAATCGCAACATCGCTTGTTTCAGCAACATTTGACAGTAATTCGTTCAAATTTTCCTTACATTGTACCCTTAAAAGCGATTGAAATGAAATACAAGGAATGGAAGTATTTGCCGAACTCGATTTTGAATTGTATAGTGCTGCTTCCGGCAAGCCGTCCCAAAACGTGTCAAGAATTTTATAAGTAGTTTTCATAGTTCGATCACCACTCCGGTATTTAATTCAACAGCACGCTGACAGTAATTACTTAAAGCTTCAAGCATTTCACGATATCTTGGGACAATTTGCTTTTGAAGTCTTTCGGCAATCCAGTCTTTCAAAATAGCACATTTTTGTGTATCAAAGTAATCAACATCTCCATAATCAAGTAATGCTTTGCACTTGTTGTCTATTTCGTCAACATCTTCCATAAACAAACAAACATCACTTGCTTCAAGGCGGAAGCATATAACTCTTTTGTCATTGTCTATATCATCGACATATGGACCATATGCATTGCTTTTTACACCTTCAAATGTTAAAAACAACAAAAAATACATTTACATTTCCTCTCTTTTCTTAATTTTAAAATGTGTTTCATCTCCATTATTGCTTGGACTGCCATCAAGTTTTACATAGGATTTTAGTGTTTTATCATATATTCTTAAATAGCCCGAAGCCATATCAGCTTTTATCACATATCTGCCGTTTTCAAATTCATACTTGACGCCATGTGCTTTTCCGGTGCAATTTGGTGTGAATTGGTTTACGACATCGTTGATATTCACCTTTTGTCTTGACCAATTTGAATTGTATTTTTTCTCACGAGCTTTGCTTCGATTATATCGGTCTTGCTCCGCATTAGAATTGTTAATCGCACTCGTAACATATGAAGAGGATGTTCTGGAATAAGGAGTTTTTGCATCAGCCATTTATGCAACCCCCTTACATAACCGATGAAGGTCAGGATACACCCGGTAATCAATTCCCATCATTGTTAACTGTTTCTCTGCAATTTTATCGTGTTTGCCATATATAAGCAATTTGGATGGCATAAGATAAAGAATCTTTGAAATAAAAGTTAAATCACTGTCCGACGAAAGTTTATCACATCCAAGAAAGCCTGTCGCACAAACAATGTTCTTTGGAAAACCGCAAAGGTTCTTCACTGTTCCAGGGCTTCCTATTCTTGCATTCATAACAATCTTAATTCCATTACATGCCAACACGGCGAGAAAAAGCTGATTCAATAGCATTATCGCATTTTGCCATTCCGGATCCATATCTGCCGTAACGGTCACGTCCAACCCTATAACACCTTGAAATTGTCTGTATTCATCGAGTTCATTTAACACTTTTTCCAATCTATGATACAAAGATGAATCTGCACCGAAAAAGCAGATAACAGTTTTGCTTGGTTCTTTTACAAGCTTGTTGTGTCTATTGTAATAAGGAATAATCATTTCCGGTTCTTCTTCCAAGAACATCTCTTTGGTGAAAATCGGAAACCCGTCATTTGAAAATTCGATTTTATCCGACAAATATGTAAGATATTTATCCGTAATTTGAAAAAAATCCAATAAATTATTAAGCATAATATTAGCTCCTTTTGCCATGCCTTTGGCGAAACACATCTTTTTGCCCGGCTATTTTTTGCAAAAAGATTGACAAACGGAGCAGAAATATGCTATCATACTCTTACCCAATAGGAGTATGTATAACATATTCTGCCGAAAGCACATCAATTTACTGCTGCAACAGTTTATTGATGTGTTTTTGTTTTTACAAGCAATTTACATCACCATCCTTTTACGCTACTAAATTTATCAACGTTTTTTCATAACCCTTTGTAAAAGGGATTCTTGACCAGCGTTCATATCGGTCAAAACATCGCATGGCACAGGGGTCTGAAACCCCAAACGCTTTGGCAACATCAGCAAAATCTTCACATCCGGCGTGCCCGATCCAAGGAGAGGGCGCTAACAAATATGCTGCATAATAATCGGCTATTC
>JAZRYL010000067.1:0-26933 GCA_045600705.1 Clostridia bacterium
TATTTTTTTTGATTTTCAAGGCGGAGAGATGTAGTAATACAGGTCGTATTACAAATCTCGACAACGCAGAAAATCGGTAAAATAATCGGTTTAAGGCGTGGCTCAGATTTATATTGTTACGCTATGTGAAATGACAAGGTCATTCACGTTTTATGCGAAATGCATCGTACCCCTCGAACGCAAAGACAAGTCGTTGACTTGTTTTTTTGTGCAAAATGCATCGTCTTACCTCAAGTGAAAGCAAAGAAATTAAAACTATTTTGGCATATTTTTTTATTAAAAACTAAAAATATACTATACATTTATATTGACAATTTGTAAAAAAAGATTATAATTAAATTGTATGCAATATAATTGTAAATAATTTAATTGGAGGGCCTTATGAAAATTTATGATTTCACAGTTAATGCGCAGAATGGGGAAACGGTATCACTTTCCGATTATATGGGAAAAGTATTGCTTGTTGTAAATACTGCAACCGGATGCGGATTTACACCGCAGTACGATGAATTGCAGGACTTGTACGATGAATTCAAAAACAAAGGGTTTGTAATTCTTGATTTCCCGTGCAATCAGTTTGGAGAGCAGGCACCCGGTGACGATGAAACGATTCATTCTTTCTGTACCGCTCGCTATGGCATAACTTTTCCGCAGTTTTCCAAAATAAATGTAAACGGTGATAATGCTATTCCGCTTTACAAATGGCTTACGGAAAGTACGACCTTTGAGGGGTTCGGGAAAAATCCTATGTCACTGATACTCAGCGGAGTTGCAAAGAAAATGGACAAGGATTACAAGAAAAACGGCAATATAAAATGGAATTTCACTAAGTTCTTAATTGATCGGAACGGCGATATAGTTTGCCGTTTTGAGCCGACAGATATGAAAAATCTCAGAGATAAAATAAAGGAGTGCTTGTGATGCGTTACGAGTATAAGACAAAAGACACTTGTTCGCAGACTATTAGTTTTGATATCAACGGTAATGTGATTACGAACATAGAATTTTACGGTGGATGCAACGGAAATTTGAAGGCAATTTCAAAACTGCTTGAAAATTCGACTGTGGAGGAGATCGAAAACAAACTTTTGGGCAATACTTGCGGAAGAAGACCGACTTCTTGCACAGATCAGCTTGCAAAAGCGGTTCGAGAGGCGTATAATAAAAATAGTCAACGGGGGTAAATCTTAAAGGACCGTTAACGATAACCACTTTGATTGAAAAATATTATGGCAGAGTAAAAAAGTGAAGTCGTTATGACTAAAAAATCAAACAATGATAAAGGAGAAAAACATTATGAATGAAGCGTATGAGTTTTTGAAAAAATGCGGAGTTTACTATTTAGCGACCGTAGAGGGGGACAGACCGAGAGTTCGTCCTTTTGGCACGGTGGATATGTACGACGGAAAGATTTACTTTCAAACCGGAAAAATTAAGGCAGTTTCGAAACAGATGAAAGCGAATCCCCAAATTGAAATCAGTGCAATGGCACCGGACGGCAAATGGATTCGCATTTCGGCAGAAGCGGTACTTGACGAAAATATCGAGGCACAGAAGCATATATTAAATGAATATCCTGAACTTAGTACAATGTATACCGCAGGTGACGGCAATACTGAGGTGTTCTATCTTAAAAATGCCAAAGCGCAGATTTGCTCATTTACGGAAGCTCCGCACGAGATTGAATTTTGAATCGGTGATAATATGAATGATTCAAAATACGACGTACTTAAACTTGAAAATCAGTTATGCTTTCCGCTTTATGCCTGTTCCCGTGAAATTGTGAAAAAATACACACCTTTTCTTGAAAAACTTGATTTGACCTATACTCAGTATATTGTCATGATGGTTATGTGGGAGAAAAAAAGCGTAAACGTAAAAGAATTAGGGGAAAGTCTTTATCTCGATTCGGGTACACTAACACCTCTTTTGAAAAAGCTTGAATCAAAGGGATTTATTACACGTGTGCGTTCAAATAAGGATGAACGTAATGTTGTAGTAACAATAACGGAGATCGGCGAAAAACTGAAAGATATGGCTGTGGACATACCGATGCATATGGCAAGATGCACAAATCTTACGGCAGAAGAGGGAATACAGCTTTACAAAATACTTTATAAAATACTCGGAAAAGGAGAGTAGAATATGAATAATGTTATGGAATACGTGAAATCAAGAAGAAGTATTCGCACGTTCGACGGTGAAACAGTTGATGATGACAAAAAGAAAAAACTTCTTGCGTTTTTAGAAACAATTCAAAATCCCTTTAACATTCCCGTTAAATTCAGATTGCTTGACGCAGAGAAGAATGGACTTGCTTGTCCTGTTGTAACCGGAACAAGTTTGTTTATGGGTGCAAAAATCAAAAACACAACGAATACGAGCGTTGCGTTTGGGTATTCTTTTGAAAAATTTGTTTTATATGCTCAATCAATCGGACTCGGCACCGTGTGGATTGGCGGAACAATGAACAGAAGCGCTTTTGAAAAAGCAATGGAACTCGAAAATGATGAAATAATGCCTTGCATGAGTCCGATCGGATATCCTGCAAAGAAAATGTCGTTGCGTGAAAGTATGATGAGAAAGGCAGTAAAGGGCGATGAACGTATGCCTTTTGAAAAATTATTCTTTAACGGCTCGTGTGATACTCCGCTGACAAAAGAAAAAGCAGGAAAATTTGCAGAGCCGTTAGAGGCAGTCAGACTTGCTCCGTCAGCGGTGAATAAACAACCGTGGCGAGTGATCGCAGACGGGAATAACGTTCATTTCTATCTTAAGCGCAGTAACGGATTTAACTATAACGATAAGCTTGATATGCAGATGATCGATATGGGTATTGCTCTTTGCCATTTTGATTTGGTTGCAAAAGAAAAAGGCATAACGCTTGGATTTTCTCAAAGCAAGCCGAATATTGTGACGGATTCCGAAAACGAATATGTTGCTTCTTTCATCATTGATAAATAAAAGTAAAAAAAGGTGTAATCTCATTTTGCGGATTACACTTTTTTTGTAAATATAGCGATGTTTTATTTGTTGATTCTGCGGAATTCTTTCGGTGAAATACCGACTTTGTTTGAAAATAGAGTTGAGAAATAGTACGAATTTGAAATCCCGACTTCGTGAGAAATGATTTCCGTAGAATACTCAGTATTTTTCAATAATTCTTTTGCTTTTTCAATGCGTATGTTGTTCAAATAGTCAATTACGCCGTAGCCTGTTTCGTTTTTGAATATTCTTTTGATGCTTGAAAGCGAATATGCAAATTTATCGGACAGTTCTTCAAGCAAAATCTTTTTTTGATAGTTTTCGTTAAGATATTTAACTATATCCTTTGTCAACGTTCGCCGTTGTTTTGAGAGCTCAAACGATTCCGAACGCTTTTTCGTTTCGGTAACGGTTGTTTCAAGCAGGGAAATGATTAACATTTCAATGGCATTTTTTATATATTGTTCACTTAATGCCGTGGACATATTTGAACGGTTCATTCCGTAATCCTTTGCAATTTCCATCGGCTCTTTCGGCTCGAATATTTTTTCGGCTTTTTCGGCAATTTCGTTTAACAGATTTTTGCTTCGCAGGGGAATGGACATAATTTTGTTATTGAAAAATTCCATTTGCGCACTTTTGCAGTCAAAACATATTATAATTGCGACAGCATCATTGTGATACGGGGCTATGGAGTGATGCTCGAAAGGCTTGTGGCAAACCATTTCACCGCCTTTTATAAGGTATGTCATATTGTCTGCGGTAACGGTTGCCTTTCCTTTTTCAAGATATACGAATTCCCATGCAGAATGGCTTTCTCCGTCATAGGAAAAATCATTCGGGAACGCATATCTGAATGCACTTTGAAGTTTTTCGACGATTATTTCATTGTTCAGTTCAATTCCTGCGTAGTTCACTGTAAATGCTCCGTTCTTAAAAATAATAGCATTATAGATTAGCACATTCGTATGAGCCTATTTTATAAGTTTTTAGTCTTATTGTCAATTGAATTATTGATTTATATAATGTATAATTGATTTATAAAAACAGTAAATAACATAATAAAAAGGAGAGTAGTTATGAACGTACTTGCTATCGGATGCCATCCCGACGATGTGGAAATCGCTTGCTCGGGAACACTTGCCAAATGTGTTAAAAGAGGAGATAAGGTAATTGTTTGCCACGTTTCCAACGGAAATCTCGGACATGTTATTATTCCGCCGGATGAACTTGCCGTTATTCGTAAAAATGAAGCGAAAAAAGCAGGCTCACTTGCAGGAATAGAAGTTATTTGCGCAGATTTCGGTGACCTTGATATTTATGACAATAATAAGGAAGCACGGGAAAAAATAATCGACGTTATCCGTTATGCTCAGCCTGATTTTATTATTACGCATAACCCCGACGATTATATGCCCGACCACACTGCGGTTTCACGCTTGGTTTTTGACGCTTCTTTTGCGGCAACACTTCCCAATTATACAAATTATCCGCACAAATTCAGTTCGCCCGACGGACCGCCGGCAAAAGTAGTACCCATTTTTTATATGGATACAGTTGCAGGTGTAAATTTTGTTCCGGATTTCTTTGTTGATATTTCGGAAGAAATAGACCTTAAACTTCAGATGCTTGAATGTCACGAAAGTCAGCTTGTGTGGATGCGTGAACACGATAATATAGATTTCGCCGATATGGTAAAGACCTGTTCGAGATATCGCGGTTATCAGTGCGGTGCAGAATATGCAGAGGGATTCAAACAATGCAATGTTTACTTAAAGGGAACCACACAACGTCTGTTACCTTAAATCGGAGGATAATTATATGGATTTTATGAGTACCGTAAAGGGTTCTTTGCTTGAAAATTTTTATCCCGTAGGATGGGATATGCAGAAAATTGATGATTGCTGTGAAAAAGGCGTTCAAAGAGAAAATTTCTGGAACGAAAAATTTGCTCCCGTAGAATGCGAAAATATAAACGATTTCGACACGTTTATGGGACACGAAATTGCAATGCAAATTAAACTTACCCGTGATGAAAACAGAAAACTTGCCATTATTCTTCCGGTAGGACCTATGGGAATGTACCGTTGGGCATCGTATTTTCTCAATGAATGGAATGTAAACTGTGACCATGTTACCACGTTCAATATGGACGAATGGGCTGACGCTGAGGGAAATACGCTTGATTCGAGCAATCCTGCATCATTTGAATATTCAATGAAAGAAGCATTTTTCTCGAAAATTAAGATGACTGTTCCCGAAAATCAGAGAAATTTTGCTACAAAAACCAATTTGCCCACATATCCCGAAAAAATCGCTAAACTTAAAAAAGAGGGTGCAAAACTCGTTCTTGTTTACGGCATCGGAAGAATGTGCCATATTGCGTTCTGGGAACCTCATTTTGCAGTTGACTATAAGGACGAGACAGAGTGGAAGAAACAGCCGTACCGTCTTGGTGCAAAACTTCATCCGCTGACTATTGAACAAAATGCCATAACAAGTTTTAAGAGCCGTTCAACACTTGTTCCGTGCTCTGCAAATACGATTGGCCCCGGTCTGTTCCTGCAAGCGGATTATGCGGTAGGCGGATGCGACGGCGCTCTCGGCAGAGGAATGGGATGGCAGGGAATGAGTTTCCTTACAACACTTCATTACGGCCCCGATATGCATATTACTTCAACATTTATTCCAACGCTTCCGGGAAAACTGTTCTACTTAAAAGAACTTGCAGGTCCGTTAGTTGCGGAATGCAATTAAAAAGCAGGTCTGTATGAAGAATAAAAGTATCACATTTGCAGGAACTATTATTGCCGACGTAGTCAAAACTATTGACGAATTTCCGCAGATTGGTCGACTTGCAAAAATATCGTCGGTAAGCAGATGCGTAGGCGGTGCGGTTCCGAACACGGCTATTGATATTAAGAAAATTAACGGAAATCTGCAAGTCAGCGCCATAGGCAAAATCGGCAATGATGAAAACGGAAAATTCATTGTTGAAAATTTGAATAAATACGGCATTAACACAAGCGGAATTATCGTTGATGACAGTCAGCCCACAAGTTTTGATGATGTTATGAGTATGCCTACGGGGGAAAGAACATTTTTTTGCTCAAACGGTGCAAATGCGTGCTTTCAGCCCGAAGAAATTGACATTGACGGACTTGATTGTGAGTATTTTCATTTAGGGTATATAAGTTTTCTTGATGAATTTGATAAAGCAGATGAAGAATACGGCTCCTGCGGGGCAAGGCTTTTGTGCCAACTTCAGAAAAAAGGCATAAAAACTTCGATAGACGTTACAAGCAATTTTTCGGAAAACTATCCCAAAATACTTAAATCAGCATTAAAATATTGCGATAATTTAATCGTAAACGAAATTGAAATTTGCAAAATTTGGAATCTTGAAGGCGAAAATGAGGATGGAACACCGAACCGTGACAATATTTTCAAGGCAATGAAATTGGCAAAAGAATGCGGTGTCAAAAATAAAGTAATTGTTCATTGCAAGCAACTTGGATTTCTATTGAATGAAAAAGGCGAATTTACAATTGTTCCGTCATACATTGTTCCCGAAGCAATGATAAAAGGAAGCGTGGGTGCGGGAGATGCGTTCTGTGCCGCATGCCTTTACGGAATAATGAATGGCTATGACGATGAAAAAATTCTTTCGTTTGCGTCGGGAGCGGCGGCAACAAATCTGTTTTCGGATAACTCCGTTGACGGAATAATGGATGAGCACGGCATAGAAGAAATAACACGCAAATTTACAAGAAGGGAAATATAGGTTTATGTTAGTAAATCTTAATGAGGTTTTATTAAAGGCACAAAAAGAACATTACGGTGTCGGCTTATTCAATACTACCGATACAGATATGCTTCAAGCGGCTATTTCCGCCGCTGAAGAATGTCATTCTCCCATAATTATCGGTACGGCGGAAGTCTTGCTTCCTTACGGTGAATTGAAACTTATTGCGCCGTCAATTATTGCCGCAGCGAAAAGAGCAAGCGTTCCCGTAGTCGTTCATTACGACCACGGCTTGACTTTTGAACGGTGTATGGAAGCACTTCAACTCGGTTTTTCAAGCATAATGTTTGATGCTTCAAGCAAGGACCACGACAAAAATCTTGCTGAAACGGCAGAACTTGCAAAAATTGCTCATTCCCTGGGGGCAACGATTGAGGGCGAGATAGGTCATGTAGGAGAAGCGGCTTCCAATGATGGACTTGTAAAGGATATGTATACTACACCCGAAGAAGCGATAGAATTCGTCAATGCAACGGGAGTTGATGCCTTGGCAGTGGCTATCGGCACTGCTCACGGTGCATATAAAACAAAGCCGTGTCTTGACATTAACCGACTTAAAGAAATTCGTTCAAAGGTTGATGTTCCGCTTGTTCTTCACGGTGGCTCGGGACTTTCGGACGATGATTTCAAGAATACCATAAGCGCCGGAATTGCAAAAGTAAATATTTTTACCGATTTGTGCGTTGCAGGTGCCGAATCAATGAAAAAGGATTCGGAAGCGGGACTGGATTATCTTTCGGTAAGAAACAATAAGGTTGAAGCAATTAAAAATGCAATCAAACGCAAAATGGAACTTTTTGGCTCGGTTGATAAAGCATAAAGTTAAAATTTAGTTGTTTAGACGGCTGACTTTTTGAACATAATATTTACGAAACCAATTACGAGGAATAAATATTATGCAAAGAAATGAAGCAATTTCATGTACTATTCAAAACTGTAAGCACCATTGCAAGAATGCAGATTATTGCGGACTTGCTCATATCAGCATCGGCACTCACGAAACCAATCCCACGGTGTGTGAATGTACCGACTGTCAGTCGTTTGAATACTGCTGTAAATAAATGACGGCATAACGGAGATCTTTTTAGGTCTCCGTTTATTTTTTTTTTGAAAATAAATATTGAAATTGTTATTGCAATAGTGTATAATCATAATGTTAAAGTATAAATTCGATTTTTGTTTCCTTAAAACCGATTATTTTATTAAGGGCGGAAATGAATTTATACTGTTATGTTACGGAAATTATTTTTGGAGGAAAATTGATGAAAGATTTTTCCGCTTCGAGAATATTCGAAGAAAAAGGCCATGATGACGAGAATTATGTTCATCAAGAGGTGAAACCGATTCAGCCGTTTGAAAAAGCGGAAGAAACGGTTGATGAAAAAAAGCCCAAAGCGCCTAAAAAAGATATATATAAATCAATTTACATAATTGAAAAGAAAATTGGCGACAAGGCAGAAAGTGCTTCGTCGAAAATAAAGAATGCTTTTTCAAATTTGAAGAAAAGAATTTATGATTTTGCGTCAGCAAAGGCAGAAGAAAAAGCGGCAAAGAAAAAAGAACTGAAAGAAGAAAAAAATAAAATTTCCGATGTTAAAACCGAAAAAGTCAAACAGACGGAAATTCCCAAGCAAGTTGAAACAGCGGTAAATAAAACGGAAGAAGTTATAACTCCCGTGACAACTTCGGAAACAGAAACAATAAAGGAAAATGTGACTGAAAACAAGCCGCATAAAAAACTCAGTATTGTAAGATTGATTACATACACGGTAGTTACATTGCTGATTTTTGCCCTGTTTTTCACATTCCTTATTAAACAAAACTCGTATGTTTATCTGAGCCACGATGATTACGGATATGCTACGCTCAGTTATGTTTATTGGGAAGACGGAATGTGGGGGCAGAACTTTTCACTCGAACAACTTACCCACTATTTGACGGAACACTATAACCGTTGGGGCGGAAGAATACTCGGCTTTGCGCAGGAAATAATTCTGCTTCAGCAGAGCACGGACGCAATGAGGTTTTATAATGCTTTTGCGGTGTTTGCAACATTTGTGCTTGCTATATTTATTGCACAAAAGGGCAAAAAATCAATGCTTTTCCCGGTTACCGCACTGTTTGCCTGCTCACTGTTCGGCTTTTTGGGAGAAAATGCGTCAATAGGCGGAATGTATTGGTACACCGCTTCAATTCTTTATACAATTCCCGTAGTGTACATTTTTGCCGGTACGCTGATGCTTTACACCATGTTGTTCGGCGAAAATGACAGAAAATTTGCGGTTTCAAAGATTTTGATGATTCCGTTTTGCACGGTTCTGTTCATTTTCGGAGCATTTTCCATGGAACAGGTGGGAATAGCCGCAGTTATGATCGTTGCTTCAATGACGGTTTATTCTACATTTAAGGACAGAAATCCCTTAAAACTTATTTATGCTATTCCGCCGTTGCTCGGTTCGATTGCAGGATATCATATTCTTCTTGTGGCAATAGGTAATGCTTCAAGAAAGAAAATGTATGCTGATTATTATTCGCTTCCGTTTATTAAGCAGATGCTGACAAGCGGTAAGAATATTGCCGATTCACTGTTTAATAACGGCAACCTGGCTTTTGTTATTTTGATAGCCGTTGTTACTTCGGTATGCGCACTTTATTTAATCAAAAAAAGAAAGAAGAATGTTTTTTATAAAACTTTGCTTGGAATAGATGTGGTACTTGGCTCTTTTTCTGTCGGTGCGGCGTATATAGGACTGAAAACACCGCTCAGTGCCACGATTATGTGGATATACCTTGTTTTTATGGCTTTAACGGTTTCAATTTGGCTTTTCTCAAGCGGAAAGGTCGGCGATTTCGTTATTTGGAGTGTATTTTTCGGCGGACTTGTTTCACAGGCGGCGTGCCTTATTTCGCCGGTTTACCACGAAAGTTGTTTCATCATATTCTTTATGGCTTTTGCAGTCGTTTCAATAAGATTGTTCAATCAGCTTATTTCCGAAATCAAAAAAGAAAAACTTGCAGTTACACTTTGTCTTGCGATGATTCCCATATTCACCGTTGGCGCGGTGAACGCAGGAAAGATTTATTTCGGATTTAAGTCGAACGTTCGTGTTCAGGAATATAACGAAGCAATGATTAAATTCGTGGCGGAACAGTACGAAGAAGGCATCGTCACAACAAAAATAAATCTTATGAAACTCAAAAATGAAAGATATACCGGCAGTACAATGCCTTATAAACGTGATTTGATTAAGGATTGGATGAAAATATATTATAAACTTCCCGATAATCTTCAGTACACCGATTTTGTTTATGAGGAGTATGATGAACTTCGTTTGACAGAACTTGAAGAACAACTTGAAAAGAATAGGTATAATTTCGAAAACGGCATAACTGAAGAACCGGAAATTGATGAAATTGAGGAAATAGATATTATTCCGATAAACGGACCGATAAAAAGAATTGATGTTCCGTTGACGTTACGTTAAATGAAGATACGCCTTGAAATATTCAAGGCGTATTGTTTATAAAAAGAAAAAAGCAAGTTGAAAACTTGCTTTTTGTTTGGCAGGGGAGACGCGATTCGAACACGCAACCTACGGTTTTGGAGACCGCTACTCTACCGTTGAGCCACTCCCCTAAGCGCAAATAATTATACAATAAACATCTGATAAAGTCAAGTACATTTTTAATGAAAATAAAAAATATTTATTTTCACTTGTTGACTATCAATTTATACTGTGATATACTCAAAAAAGTGTGGAGGCATTTATATGGATATACAAAATTTAATTAAAAATATGACTATTGAAGAAAAAGCCGCTCAAATGACACAGGTTGCACTTAATGTGCTTACTTCTGCTTTTGAGGGCGATTTTACCGGACCTGCGCAGGATTCCAATATCAGCGACCATGCTTGGGAGTCCTTGGGTTCAATATTAGGCACAAAAACCGCAGAATCGGTTATTGCCACGCAAAAAGAACACCTTGAACGTGATGTAAACCACATTCCGATGATGTTTATGACGGATGTTATTCACGGATTTCAAACGATTTATCCTATTCCGCTTGGAATGGGCGCAACGTGGGAACCTGAACTTATGAAAGAGTGCTGCGCAATGGCGGCAAAAGAAGCGGCGATTTCCGGCATAAACGTTGTGTTTTCGCCTATGATAGATTTGGCTCGTGACGCACGTTGGGGCAGAGTAATGGAAACCACCGGTGAAGACCCGTATTTGAACTCTTTGTACGCAAAGGCTCAGGTGGAAGGCTATCAAGGTGACTTGAAAAACAAATATAACGTTGCGGCTTGCATAAAACATTTTGCTGCATACGGAGCGGCGGAGTCCGGCAGAGATTACAATGCCGTGGAAATGTCAGAGCATACGTTAAGAGAATTTTTCCTGCCTTCGTACAAGGCGGCGGTTGATTCGGGCGTTGAAATGGTAATGAGCTCGTTTAATACGATAAACGGTGTACCTTCTTCGGGCAATAAATGGCTGCTTGACGATGTTTTGAGAAAAGAGTGGGAATTTGACGGAGTGATTATTTCGGATTGGCGAGCTTTTGTAGAAATGATTATTCACGGATTTGCCGAGGACGAAAAGGATGTTGCGGAAAAGGCACTTAATGCCACAAGTGATATTGAAATGATGTCGTATACCTATGCACATCATCTTGAAGAACTTGTGAGTGAGGGCAAAATTTCCGAGGACCAAATTGACCGTGCGGTTGAAAGAATTTTAAGGTTAAAGGACAAATTGGGACTTTTTGATAACCCGTACAGAGCCACGTCAACAGAAGAAGAAAAAACGGTCATTCATTGCGCAGAACATAGAAAACTTGCGGAAAAAGCGGCTGTAAAGGCAAGCGTTTTGCTTAAAAATGATAATGTACTTCCTTTTGATAATGTTAAATCAATAGCGGTTATAGGACCGTTCGCCGATTGCGAAAACATCGGTTCGTGGCGGTGCAATGGCAAGGATGAAGAAGCGGTTACGACGCTTATGGGCATAAAAGAACACTTTGACGGTGAAATATATTATGCCGCAGGATGTTCGGGGGATTTGAACGCAAAAACGGACAAAGCACTTATTGATGAAGCTGCAAAAATCGCCGAAAAAGCCGATGCGGTATTGCTCTGTGTTGGCGAAAAGGGCAAAATGTCAGGCGAAGCAAAATCGAGAGCATATATAGGACTTTCAGATGCACAAAATGAATTGATTCGTTCAGTTGTTACGGCTAATAAGCGCACGGCAGTTTGTCTGTTTACGGGCAGACCGCTGGCACTTGAATATATTATTGATGATATTCCCGCACTGTTTACTCCGTGGCAACCGGGTACAGAGGGCGGATATGCCATTGCAAAACTTGTGCTCGGCAAGGAAAATTTCTCAGGAAAACTTACTATGTCATTCCCAAGACAAACGGGACAGTGCCCGATATATTATAATCAACTCAATACGGGCAGACCGTTCGTGGACGATGTGAATTATATGGGATATGTTTCCATGTATATTGATTGTTTCGGAACACCGCTTTATTATTTCGGATACGGACTGTCTTATACGGATTTTGAAATTTCAAATGTCCGCATTGATAAAAATCGTATTAGCGAAAATGACAAAATTACTGTATCGGCGGATGTTAAAAATATCGGAACGAGATTTGGCGAAACGGTTGTCCAAATGTATATACATGATGTGACCGCATCTATTGCAAGACCCGTAAAAGAACTTAAAGGGTTTGAAAAAGTCGGACTTGAAGCGGGTGAAAAGAAAACCGTAGTGTTCAGTATTAACAGGGATACTCTTGCTTTTTACAATGCTTCCTGCGAAAGAAAAGCGGAATGCGGCAAGTTTGAAGTTTATGTTTCCGACAGTGCAAAGACGGGCGACCCGATCGAATTTGTTATGGAATAGAGAGGGAATATTATGGTTAATATCGGTAATGATTGGGATGATTTGCTTAAGAGCGAATTTGACAAAGAATATTATCTTAAATTGCGTGAATTTCTAAAAGCTGAATATTCATCAAGACGGATATATCCCAACATGTATGATATATTCAATGCGCTGAAATATACTCCGCTTAAGGATATTAAGGTTGTTATTCTCGGGCAGGACCCGTATCACGGATACGGTCAGGCTCACGGATTATGCTTTTCGGTAAAAAGAGGCGTTGAACCGCCGCCGTCGCTGAAGAATATTTATAAAGAAATGAATTCCGACTTGGGGATTGTTCAGCCGGATCACGGAGAACTTGTTTCGTGGGCAAAGCAGGGTGTGCTTATGCTCAACACCGTTTTGACGGTGCGAGAAGGCGCCGCCAACAGTCACAAGGGAAAAGGTTGGGAAATCCTCACAGATAGAATTATTTCGCTTGTTAACGAAAATGCCGAACCGTCTGTTTTTCTGCTTTGGGGGTCTAATGCAAGAAGCAAAAAATCATTGATTACAAATCCGAAACATCTTGTGCTTGAAACGGTGCATCCGAGCCCGCTTTCGGCATATAACGGTTTCTTCGGATGCCGTCATTTTTCAAAAACAAATGAGTTTTTAGTTAAAAACGGAAGAACTCCCGTTGATTGGCAACTTCCCGAATAGATTTCTTTGCAGAATGTTATTTTTGACATTCTGCTTTATTTTTGCATATATTTTTTTGAATGCAAATATATTTTCTCAGGAGTGGTGCATAGATGAGAAAAATATTTACAGAAGCAATTTCGGTTAATCTTGTTTTGGTTTTAATGCTTGTTTCACTTACGGGACTAAGTCTTTTTAACGGAAAAGCAATAAGTACATTTGCGGAAAAAGGTCCCGTGTATAAGTGTGACACAACAGAAAAAACCGTGTCTTTGATGGTAAACGTTTATGAAAATTCGGAAATCGTCAAGAAAATGGCGGATATGTTTTTTGATTGCGGAATTAAAGCAACTTTTTTTGTGGGAGGATGCTGGGCGAACAAAAACGTTGAAACGGTTCGTTATCTTTCAGATAAGGGGTTTGAAATAGGCAATCACGGATATAATCACAAATCTCATACGAAACTGTCGAAAGAGGAGAATATCAGCGAAATATCCCGAACTAATTCACTGATAAAAGAGGCGACGGGAGTTAAATGCAGACTTTTTGCGCCTCCATCGGGAGATGTGAACGAACTTGTTACGGAATGTGCCGAACAGTGCGGATGTGAAACGATTATGTGGTCTTGCGATACGATTGACTGGCGTGATGAGGACATAGACAAAATCGTTTCGAGGGTGAAACGAAATTTGCAGCCGGGAGCATTCATTCTTATTCATCCGAAGGAACACACGGTAGAAGCATTGAAAGAAATTATTCCGTACATTAGCGAAAATGGCTATTCTTTTATTACCGTTGGGGAAGCACTTAAAATAAACATTTGCGAACAGTAAAAATAATAATTGCAAGATTTGCGTAAATAATATATAATATATTATATTTATTTAGGGAGACACACGAATGAAGGTATATACACTTACGAACGGAATAAGAGTTGCGACCGAACAGTTGACTTATTTGAGAAGTATTTCCGTGGGAATATGGGTAGGCGCAGGATGCTTCGCCGAAAATGAAAAGAACAACGGAATTTCACATTTTATCGAACACATGCTTTTTAAGGGTACGAAAACCCGTTCTGCAATGGAAATAGCAAATTGTATAGATGCACTTGGCGGACAGATAAATGCTTTTACCGCAAAGGAATGCACCTGTTTTTATATCAATATTCTTAACGAGCATTACGGCATAGCAATAGACCTGCTTTGCGATATGATAACTAACAGTAAGCTTGATAAGACAGATATCGAAAAGGAAAAAGGCGTTGTTTGTGAAGAAATTTCCATGGTGGAAGATGCGCCGGACGATCTTGCAAACGAAAAACTTGCCGAAGCATTTTTCGGCAAACATCCTTTGGGAAAGACCATTCTCGGAACGCAGGAAACGGTGCGAGCCATAACCGACACGGATATGCGTGAATATATGGCGGAAAATTATGTTCCGTCAAACATCGTTATTTCCGTGGCAGGCAATTTCAATGAAGATGAAATCGTTGATATGCTTGAAGAAAAAATCGGCACAAAACTTTCGGGAAATAAGCAGGTTTCAAGATGTCCCGGATTGGATAAACCCTGCGGAGATATTATTTTTGTTCCGAAAACCATTGAGCAAATAAATCTTTGCTTAGGTTTTCCGGGAGTAGGTCAGAGCGATAAAAGATATTTCGCTCAATCAATGATAGCGAACGTTCTTGGTGGCGGAATGAGCAGCCGTCTTTTTCAGCGTGTAAGAGAACAAAACGGAATGACTTATGCAATATATTCGTATCTCTGCACTAATGTAAACAGTGGTATGCTCTCGATTTATGCGGGAATGAATCCCAATCAAGCATGTGATGTTCTTGCTCTTATAAAAGATGAAATGGACAAAATGCGTGCAAAGGGCATGACGGAAAAAGAGTTCATTGAAGCAAAGGAACAGCTTAAAGGCGGATTCGTTCTCGGACTTGAAAGCGCAGGCGCAAGAATGACACGCAACGGTAGAATTCTGCTTCTAAACGGAAAAGTTCTTACCGTTGATCAGGTTATTGAGGGCATAAACAACGTTACCGATGCTGAGATAAACGAAAATATTAAATATATGTTCAACAACGAAAACCTTTCTGCTTCGGCAGTAGGCAAGTGTAAGGTGAATGACGATCTTTATAAAGCACTTGCGGCAATGAAATAAGTCTTTTATTTCAGACAATTTTGTGATATAATAAAACAAATATAAAACACACTTCGGATTAGAAACGGAGAAATATAATGGCAAAAAGAAAAAAGAAAAAAACTAAAGCATGGGACGGCCTTGATATATCGGGACTTGTATTGATCGCACTCGGCATTTTAACATTCATCGGGATTATTTCCGGCGAGAACAGTTGGATCAATAAAGTTGTTGGATTTACGTTTGCAGGACTGTTCGGCGTCGGAACGTATATTCTTCCGATAGTATTTATCGTTGTCGGTATTTTACTGATTATGGTCAAAAAACCGAAGTTTCACATGGGGAAAATATCACTTTCCACTATGCTTGTGCTTTCGGTTTTGGGAATGATTCACATTGTTTACTTTTGGCTCGGTAAAACCGTCGGAGTATATAACACAAGTTCAGCCGTTCAATGCTTCAATTACGGCGAAGCATTAAAGCAGGCATTCAAGGCAGGACAAGAGTCTATGACGGGAATGGGTGTGCTTGCGGCTTTATACGTTTATCCCATTTCGTCGCTTTTTACGTCAGTAGGCGCATTTGTTGTATTTATAGTTCTTTCGGTTATTGCACTTACCGTTCTTTTTAATCTTTCACTTAGGGAAGCAGGCGAAAAGGTAGGACAAACCGTTAAGCATACGGGACAAAAAATGCAAAAATCTTTTGCTGATGCAAGCGTTCGCAGACGTGAAGCACGTGAAAAAAGGAAGAATTACGATTACATAATAGATGATGACGAAGAAGATGCAGAGAAAGAAAAAGTAAAAAAACACAAAGTCGAAAAAGAAGATACGGATGAACAGTATGACGACTTTGAATTAGAAACTACGGAATTTATCGAAAAAGACCGTTTTACGGACAAAAATGAAAATAATATTCCCGAACAATTTGAAGTTTCTGCGGTTGAGTCCAAGAAAAGGGACACCGTCGTACCTATAATAGACGAGGAAGAGGAAACGGATGACGACTTGATTCTTGAAACGGAAACGCAGGAAGAAGTTACTCCGGAAGAGGACGAGCCGTTTATCGAGGCAGAGGATGACGAAGACAATGAGGGAGTATATTCGCCTCCGCCCATAACGTTGCTTAATCCGCCGCCCGCAGGAAAAAATGAAAATAACGGTGATCATTCCGAACAAATCGAAATGATGGAATCAACACTTAAAAGTTTCGGCATAAATGCGTGGGTTGAAAATATTACCGTCGGACCTGCGGTCACAAGATATGAACTTTCAATAGAACGGGGAACAAGAGTAAGCAAAATACTTAATCTTTCCGACGATATTGCACTTTCCATGGCGGCTGTTGGCGTTAGAATTGAAGCTCCTATTCCCGGAAAGTCTGCTATCGGAATTGAAATTCCCAATAAATCGGTTACAATGGTTACACTTCGTGAAGTGCTTGAAAGCGACACGTTCAAAAATCATAAGTCGCCGGTTGCGGTGGGACTCGGTAAAGACATCACGGGCAGCGTTATCGTTGCCGACCTTGCAAAGATGCCTCACATGCTTATTGCAGGACAGACCGGTGCAGGTAAGAGTGTGTGCATCAATACGATAATTATGAGTTTGCTTTATAAGTCTTCTCCGAAAGAAGTAAAGCTTATTCTTGTGGATCCCAAAAAAGTTGAATTTAACGTTTATGACGGCGATCCGCATTTGATGACACCCGTTGTTACCGACCCGAAAAAGGCGGCAGGTGCATTGCAGTTCGTTGTTCGTGAAATGGAAAAACGTTATGAAAGTTTTGCCCGCAGAAAGGTTAAAGACATTGTAAGATATAACGAAGTATGCCGTGAAAACCACGAGGAAGAAATGCCCCGAATCGTTGTTATCGTTGATGAGCTTAACGATTTGATGCTTGTTGCGCGCGGAGAAGTTGAAGACAGTGTTATGCGTATAGCACAGCTTGCCCGTGCTGCCGGAATATATCTTATTCTTGCAACGCAGAGACCGAGCGTAAATGTTATTACGGGTGTAATTAAGGCAAATATTCCTTCACGAATTGCGTTTGCCGTTGCATCGGGTATTGACTCAAAAACAATTCTTGACGGTCCGGGCGCCGAAAAACTTGTGGGAAAAGGTGATATGCTTTTCCACGCTAACGGTGAACCGAAGCCGAAACGTGTTCAAGGCGCTTTTGTAAGTGAGCAGGAAGCCGAACGTGTAGTTGAATTTATCAAGAAAAAGAATATTGAGGCTAAGTATATTGACGAAAGCCAGATTGTTCTTCGTGAAATGAAGCCTAATCACGGCGGTTCGGGAGAAAACCCCAATGATGCACCGGAAGAAAGCGGTGAAGACGATCTTTTCCCGGGAGCAGTTGAATATGCTATTCAGCAGGGAAGCATTTCTGTTTCTGCGCTTCAGCGTCATTTTAAGGTCGGATATGCCCGTGCGGGACGCCTTATTGATACAATGGAAGCAAAGGGAATAGTTGAACCTCCGCAGGGAGCAAAAGCCCGCAGAGTTCTTATGACTACGGAAGAATTCTGGTCGATGTACGATGAAAGATTGGATTAAAGTATGAATAAAGTTGCAATAGTATCCCTCGGATGTAACAAAAATCTTGTAGATTCGGAGTTTATGGGCGGATACTTAAAAAAAGGCGGATACGAGGTCATAAATGACCCGAAAGATGCCGACGTTATCGTTGTGAACACCTGCGGATTTATCGAAGATGCAAAGGTTGAAGCGATAGATACTGTGCTTGAAATGGCAGAATACAAAAAAGATAAGTGCAAGGCACTTATTGTCAGCGGATGCTTGAGTCAACGGTATCCGGATGCGATTTTTGATATGCCGGAGGTGGATGGCGTTCTCGGAACGTATCAGTACGAACATATTTCTGAATATATTGACAGTATTTTACATAAACATCAAAAAGTCAAAGTTACTGACGGCACACCGGAATATCTTGATAAACCCATTGAAAGAATTCTTTCCACAGAGCATTACGCATACTTGAAAATTGCTGAGGGGTGCGACAATAAATGCGCATATTGCGCAATTCCCGGGATAAGAGGACCGTACGTTTCAAGAAGTATGGAAAGTCTGCTGATTGAAGCGGCTCAGCTTAAGAACAGAGGTGTAAAGGAAATTATTCTGACGGCACAGGACACTACAAGATACGGCACGGACACGGGCAAAAACAGATTTGCCGAATTGCTTGAAAAAATAGCATTGCTCGGTTTTGAATGGGTTCGCTTTATGTATGCGTACCCGTCAACGCTCGGTGAGGATGTTATAGCCGTTATTGAAAAATATGACAATATTTGTAAATATGTAGATATGCCTATTCAGCATACGGAAAACAGTATGCTTGAAAAAATGAACAGACATTACACCAAAGAAGATATGGTGAGTGTAATAGAAAGAATAAGAAGTTCAAAATTCGATTGGTCGTTAAGAACAACACTTATGTGCGGATTTCCGGGCGAAACGGACAGAGATCACAAGGATATGTTAAAATTCATAAAAAAATATCCATTTGATAACTTAGGCGTATTTGCCTTTTCGTGTGAAGAGGGAACGGAAGCGGAAAAAATGCCTCATAAGTGCAGAAAAAGCACCGCAGAAACCCGTGCTGATTCGGTAATGCTTTTGCAGGGGCAGATAGCACACGAATTCAATCAAAGACGGGTAGGAAAGACGTATAAAACACTTGTTGAGGGCTTTGATACAGAACAAAATCTTTGGTACGGAAGAACATTCTTTTTGGCACCTGAGGTTGACGGAAAAATTTATTTTTCAGCAGATAACGTTTGTGAAGGTCAGTTTACTGATGTTATTGTTGAAGAAGTTTTCGGATATGATTTTTATGGGAGGGCAATTTAATGAATTTACCTAATAAACTCACTACACTCAGAATTATTCTTATGCCGGTCATGGTTATACTTTTTTTCTTCAAACTGTATATTGCCTGCGCAGTTGTTTTTGTTTTGGCTGCGTTCACCGATATGCTTGACGGAAAAATTGCGAGAAAAAAAGGATTTGTTACCACTTTCGGTAAATTTGTCGATCCGCTTGCCGATAAACTTATAAATCTTGCGGCAATCATTATCTTGACCGCACACATCTCAAAGAATTATTCGGCGTGGTACGGTATATTTACAACTGTGACCGCAGTAATAATTGTTTCACGTGAGGTCATTATTACAAGTCTGCGTGCATTGGCGGCAAACGAAGGTGTAGTTATTGCGGCGGATAAAATGGGAAAACTTAAAACTGTATTCCAGGATATTGCCGTTGTTGCTATGTTCTTGGATGAATCCGCATTGCTTGAAAACATTCCGTTTGTCGGAGATATGATTCATTGGACGGCAGTAGTCGTTCTCGCGGTGGCGCTTATTCTTACGATTGCTTCGGGAATAAACTATTTTACCGCTAATAAAGAAATAATGGATAAAATAACTAAAGATATTTAACATTGGAGGATTATTATGGCTGATAAAGACGTTTTAACCGAAAAACAAAAAGCACTTCAAACTGCGCTTACCGGCATCGAAAAACAGTTCGGTAAAGGCTCAATTATGCGCTTAGGTGATGCTGCGGGAAAAATCAACGTGCAGGTTATTCCCACGGGATTTGTTCAAATCGACAGTGCACTGGGTGCAGGTGGAATTCCCAAGGGAAGAATTACCGAAATATACGGTCCCGAATCATCAGGTAAAACTACACTTACACTTCACATTATTGCTCAGGCACAGAAAAACGGCGGAATTGCCGCATTCATCGATGCCGAACACGCACTTGACCCGGTTTATGCTTCTGCACTCGGTGTAGATATAGACAATCTGCTTGTTTCTCAGCCGGATACGGGCGAACAGGCACTTGATATTTGCGAGGCACTTGCAAGAAGTAATGCGGTTGACCTTATTGTTATTGACTCTGTTGCTGCACTTACGCCCAAAGCCGAAATCGAGGGCGATATGGAAACTTCCGTTGTAGGTATGCAGGCTCGTTTGATGTCAAGAGCGCTCCGCAAAATTACGCCAATCGTAGGTGCTTCCAACACGGCGGTAATTTTTATTAACCAGTTGAGAGATAAAATCGGTGTTATTTACGGCAATCCGGAAACTACCACCGGCGGTAAAGCACTTAAATTCTTTGCATCTGTTCGTATTGATATTCGTAAGGGTGAGGCAATCAAAAACGGAAGCGAACAGATAGGTAATAAGTGCAAAATCAAAATTGTTAAGAATAAAATCGCTCCTCCGTTCAAACTTGCGGAAGTTGATATGATTTTCGGAAAAGGTATATCAAAGGAAAGTTCACTTCTTGACTTCGCCATTGAAAATCATATTATTGAAAAGAGCGGTTCTTGGTTCAGCTATAACGGCGAGCGTATCGGTCAGGGAAAAGAAAATGCAAAGGAATTCCTGCTTTCAAACCCCGCAGTTATGGAAGAAGTTGAAAACAAGTTAAGAGAATCATTAAATAATACGGGCGCTTCATCAAAGGACGACTTGGACGGAGACGATTAGAGGTTATCAAATGGGTAAATGGTACGATAAAATTTTCATAGGAAATCCCAATAAAGAGGACTTTACCGCAAAGGACCTTCCCAAAAATCGCAGAGAACAGTTTTGGGACGTGGTAAAACTTCACTTTTTGGATATGGTAAAGGGTAACATTATTTATGCGGCTTTCGCAATTCCGCTTATGATTTGGGCGCTTTTTTATTGGTATTCAATAACGGTACTTAAAGAGCAGGAAGCAATGGAAATCCTTCGTCAGGGAGATACGGTTCTTTCGTTCTTGATTTTTTGCGTTCCGCTTTATACAATTATGGGCCCTGCAAAGGCGGGACTTCACTATTGCTTAAGAAATTGGGCGTGGAACGAACGTGCAACCGTCGGCGAACATTTCTGGAAAGAGTTCAAACGCAGTTTTTGGAAATCACTTTGCTTGAACCTTATAAATGCAATGGTGCTTTTTGCGGGCGTTTGGTGGACTTCAATGCTTTCGCTTGCTGGTGACGAGCATCCGGCTCTCAGAATTGTTGCGGTTGTCGTTATGGTTCTTGTTATTGCGTACTTTATGTCAAGCATATACCATTTCCCGCAACTTGTAACCTATAATTTGTCAATAGTACAAATTCTTAAAAATTCATTTATATATCTTGTGGCACAGTTCCCGAGAACACTTCTTGCGGTAATTATTTATGCGGCACTTGCGGTTATTTGCTACGTTTTAAGACAAGCACTTCTCGTTGTTGCACTTACACTGGGAATGTCATTTGTATTCTTGGGACAAACGGTGTATTCAAACTATTTGTTTGATAAATACGTAAATGCACCCTCTGAACAGCGCAAAGGTATGGCGCCTCTTGAAAAGTGATATGCAGTACGGTGAATTAGCGGAAGTTTACGATTTGTTGATTTACGATATGCCTTACGACAAATGGATGAACTTCATCGAAAAAAACTTTTCGGGCAGAACGGTCTTGGAACTTGGGTGCGGTACGGGAAATATGACCGTTCGTCTTGCACAGAAATACGAACTGACTGCCATAGATATTTCGGACGAAATGCTTAGAAAAGCGGACGAAAAACTGCGTAAAAACGGACGGCGTGCTCGTCTTGCAACGGCAGATATGACGTCGTTTGTGATGAATAAGCCGGTTGATTTGGTGCTTTGCGCCTGCGACGGAATAAATTATTTGACCGAACTTTCTCAGGTGGATAAAACTTTTGCAAATGTTCATAAAAACTTGAAGGAAAACGGCTTGTTCATTTTTGATATAAGTTCAAGAAACAAACTTCGGGCAATGAACGACCAACTTTATTCCGAGGACACTGACGACGTTACGTATATTTGGCGCAATTCTTACGATAACGAAAAGAATACTATTTCAATGGATATTTCTTTCTTTCTTGCACAGGGTGAAGAAGAGTATATTCGTTTTGACGAAAATCATTTACAGCGTGCCCACGATGTTTCGGAAATCAAGCAGTTATTAGAAAAAAATTCTTTTGAAATAATCAGCATTTCCGATGATTATTCGGAAGAAAAAGTAAAAGAAGATACTGCCCGTATTACTTTTTGTGCACGGGCGATTTAACGAAAGGCAACTATGAAAGACCAAATTTTACATGCACTTGTGTTCGACGGTTATGCCGCAATGCTTATGATAAATGCAAGCGAAACGACTGCGAATGCAAAGGAATTACTTAATTTAAGCACCGGCACAACTTATGCGTTGGGCAGACTTATTTGCGCAGGCGCGATGCTTTCACAAAGAAATAAAAGCGAATCTGAAAAACTTACTTTAATGATTTCGGGTGGCGGACCCTGCGGAAAACTTCTTGTTACGGCGGACAATCACGGAAACGTTAAAGGATGCGTCGATAATCCTTCCTGTTGCTTGGTACAGGAAAAAATATCACTTCCGAGTATTGTAGGCAAGGAAGGTCAAATGACGGTTGTAAGGGATAATCCGCTTGGCGGCGAACCGTATGTGGGACTTTCCAATCTTGTATCGGGTGACATAACGAGAGATTTTGCCGCATACCTTGTAACAAGTGAACAGCAACCTGCGGCGGTTGCCCTTGATACGGCAGAGAAAGACGGCAAAGTTACCTGCGGCGGAATAATGGTATTGCCGTTGCCCGGATGTCCTAACGAGGTTTTGGATAAAATTGAAGAAAAAATAAGCAAAATTGACGATTTGCTTGATAAACTCAATTATCATCTTTCACTTGAAGAAATGGCACTTGATATGTTCTGGGATGTGGGGGTAAAACCGCTCGAAACCGTCGATTTAAGGTATAATTGTGACTGTTCACGGGAAAGATTTGAGCAAGCACTTGTTTCACTTGGCAAAAATGAGTTGCTTTCTCTTGCTTATGAAGAAGAAAATACTGAAATCTGTTGCAGATTTTGCAATAAAAAGTATAATTTTTCTTCAGAAGAATTAAAAAAATTGGCTAAGGAATTATAGAATGGCAAATATTGCATCGGGTTTTAACAAAAGAGGACACCGAGAACTTTACGAGGGCAGATATAACAGGGCTATTGAATACTTTTATAAATCTTATTTGATGGATAATAATACTGACAATATGCTGGATTTGATTTACGCACTTAATCAAAATGCAGATTATATAAAAGCACTTGAGTACTGTTATAGCCTATTCGGCATGGAAAATGTCCCCGAAAAGGATATGCTTTTATTTCTTGCGGCAGAAAGCTTCGGCGGAACCGGTTGCATTGAAGGATGCGGACAGATGCTTCAACTGTCGTTGAAGACAAATTCCGAGGGAAAAGCGTCAAGAGATGCGATAGCATTCCTTGAGGACTTGAAAAACAAGTATTCTATTGACGAAATAAAAGATGATTCGGTAGAAATTTCCATTGGCTATTCCAACAGTATAACCGAAGCTCCGTTTATTTCAATGGAGTCTTTTCAGTGTCTGACCGACGTTTCGGCGCTTTGCAAGGAAAATTTATTTGAAGATGCAATAAAAAGAATTGAAAAAGAAATAGAACAAGGTGACTTTTCCGTCGGCATTCTTTCTTCTGCGATAATGATCGGCGCCGAACTGAATGACAAGGACTATATGGAACGGTGTGCGGAAAGGTTTAGATTTGTTGAGGATTATACGCTTTCGGAAATCAGAACGCTTGCGTATGACCTTAACGATTTGAATAATACTGACATTGCATATACTGTATATAAAGAATTGTATTCCAAGGAAAGCGGAGAACGTGATATTGCATACGGTTTTGCCGTTGCTTGCGAAAAAATAGGCGATGTGGATTACGCAAAAGAGATTATGGAAGAAGTGGTTGCTTCTTCATGCGGAATAGGCTGCACAAAATTTGCGCTTGAAAACATCGGCAAAGGCATAAATACGTACGTAATGCGTTTTCCCGAAATAAAAGAAAACGAATTCAAAAATTTAATTGAAAGTGACCGACCGCTTCCGAATGACAGATATTACTTAGATGATATGTTTGAATATATTCGTTTTGCAAAACTTACAACGGTCGAACAGTTTATAGGCAAAATTGACGTAAACGATTTTTACAATGAGATTTTGTTAAGAAGAATGGCTATTGCGCCGGAGGTAACACTGTTTGCACGTGCAAAAGCGGCGGAAGTCATTTACAATATGAATAAAAAAGTATACTTGAATACGGGCACGGACATTGTGGAGTTTTCGCCCGCAATAAATACGGTAATTAACGGTTTTTTCGAAAGGAACTTCAAATATGAAAGCACTGATTGATTTTGATAAACAATTTAATGAATATATGGATTCCTGGGCAGACAAATTACTTGCCCAAGGAAAAAAAGCAGAGGAAATCGAGGAGATGATTCCCGAAGCATACGAAAAATGGGCGGCAGATGCTGAAAAATATTTCGATGACGTTGATTCGGAAGAACTTGTGCAGATGCTCGGCGCATATATGGACGAGGAAATAGACGTTCCTGATATTTTGATTGATAAAATCTCACAGAATAAAGAATGCGAAAAATCGGTTTACCGTATGTTCATGGAAGAAAGAAATGAAGCAGACACAATTCTTCTTATGAATATTCTTGCAGATATGAATTCGGAACTTCCTCTTGAAGAATACATTCGTATTGTTCTTCGAAATGAACAGGACGAAATTTGTGAGGCCGCTACGGAGGCACTTAAGTACATAAAAGGCATTGCACCGAGAATTATCAGCGCTTACGAAGAAGAAAACGACACTGCTGTAAAGGAAAAACTGATGTATATTCTTGTATACAGCGAGCCGAAACCGAAAGATCTTTCTGCAAAGCTTAATGCACTTATGCTTGAATCGGATAATAAAGCAGTAGTTGCCGGAATGATGTCATTCTATGGGGATGAAAAGTGTATTCCTGCGCTTAAAGAAGCGGAAAATGACGAATACATCAGTTATATAGATTATGTTGAAATCTGCGATGCTATTGAAGCTCTCGGCGGCGAAACGGACAGAAAACGTGAATTCGACGGCGATGATTATTATGAAATGATGCAAAACGGTGGCGTAGAATGAGATTTTTTGCAACAGTTCCGTTTGCGATGGAAAGACCGGTAAAAAATGAACTTGAAAGAATGAACATTTCCGTTACCGAAGTGGGTGAGGGACGTGTTTATTTCGATACGGACAAACAAGGACTTGCAAAAGCCCTTGTTAATCTGCGCTCCGGTGATAGAATTTTTTGGGAAATTACCTCATTTGAAGCCGTTTCTTTCGATGAATTGTTTGACGGAATTACAAAAGTCGATTGGGCGGGAATTATTGCTCCTAACGGGAAAATAAACGTCAGCGCTAAATGCGCCAAATCCGCTTTGATGAGTTTATCTGACGTGCAGAGAATAGGTAAAATGGCAATTATTCGTTCTATGCAAAGAAAGATAAAAAAAGATAAACTTCCGGAAAACGGCAACGAATATCCAATTGAAATACATATCAATAAAAATATTGTTTCCGTAGCACTTGACTGTGCGGGAGTAAGCCTGCATAAAAGGGGATATAGGGTTAAAAATGCCGTAGCGCCTTTGCGTGAAACATTTGCTTCGGGACTTATAGAATTAAGCGGTTTCAGGGGAAATTGCGGCTTTTGTGATCCGTTCTGCGGCTCGGGAACACTTGTTATCGAAAGCGCTCTTAAAGCACTTAATATTGCACCTAATGCAAAAAGAAATTTCGTTTGTGAGAAATTCAAGGGCTTTGACAAAAAAATATTTGATGAGGCAAGAATAAATGCCGAAAATGCAATCATTGATAAGCCGATAGAAATTTTCGGTTCGGATATTGACCCGGACATGGTGGAAATGACCCGTTTTCACGCACAAAGAGCCGGAGTTGATAAGGTAATAAATGTTTCGGTGTGCAGAGCATTGAATAGTGTTCCGCAAACGGATAGGGGAATTATGATAACAAACCCACCTTACGGCGAACGAATCGGTGACGAAAAATATATGATTGATCTGTGCGGCGAAATAAAGGTTCTTTTGGATAACTATAAAAATTGGAATTGCTTTATGCTTAGCGGTTACAAAAAATTCGAAAGAACAGTCGGCAAAAAGGCTCAAAAAACCCGCAGATTTTATAACGGAAATATTGAATGCAATTTTTATAATTTTTTTCAAAAAAATTGAAAAAATCGGTTGACAAGAATGGAAGTATCATATATAATAAGCAAGCGTTAAAGGTTAAGGGAACTTAATGAATCGCGTATGAGTTGTTTGTAATAATGGCGCCTTGGTCAAGCGGTTAAGACATCGCCCTTTCACGGCGGTAACAGGGGTCCGAATCCCCTTGGAGTCATCCTTTCAAGACTGTTGTGTACAGTCTTTTTTTATTTTCTAGAGAATTTAATAAATTTCCTGTAAAGTAAAAAGTTCTGCT
>JAZRYL010000068.1:0-2111 GCA_045600705.1 Clostridia bacterium
TCTTTCCGGCATACCGAGGCAATAACGGCATCCGGCGTTGTGTCCCGTACCTACGAAACACATTAGATTGTCAGGTTTCCTTCCGAAAAATGGTCACTCAATCTGGTGCATCTCTCGTACATGGTTTTTCCGTCTTTGAGGAATTGACCTGCCTCAACGACTGTTCTTTTTTTCGTCACCTACAAGTGATAACGAATCCTGCTCCGGTCGAAAAATAATCTGCTTTCTCGTGCGACCGTCATAACTTCCGTTCCTACTGTTTTACAATTTAAACTCTCTCCTTCGTTTGCAAATATTTGGTTATATTTTACCTGCCTATCCTACTCTAATATTGAGGCGGCAAGAGCAAAAACAAAGGGATAAAAAATAGCCGATACCCATTCCTTGCGTTTAAAAAACTTACTTCCACAGTTCATACATTTAATCCGTTAAATATAAAAAACTCCAAATAAATTAAAAAACGCACGGATAGATATCAGCTAAAATTTCCTTAAACTTTATTCAATTGTCAACGCAGATTTTTCATCTGCAAGCATACTATAGCACACTCTTTTTTGCTTGTCAATACCTAAAAAATGCAGTAAAAACAACGGTTTTTGGGCTGTTGAAAGTTGTAAAGAGTTATGTAGAGTTATATAGTTCCGTGTAGGTCGGATAAGGCAAAAAAATTTTATAAAATATTTTTTACAGTCAAACAGCGGCAGGGATTTCTCCTTGCCGCTGTGGTTATGTTGGTTTACTTTTGCTATGCTTCTTCATCTTTCAGTCTTCGCCATGCAAACAGCAAGAAGAGGATGAACAAGCTTCCTGCGGTGATAATGTACCATAAGTATAGATGGCTGTTATCGCCGGTCTGCGGTGATGACGGTTGTTGTTCTGCCGGAGTTATTACACAATAAGAATTCAGCTTTGACTTGAAAGAGATGGTGTTATTCTTATTTGCAAAATCCGGTATTACAACATTTCCGTCGGTGTCAATAAAAAACACTTTATCAATGAACGATTTTGGGAAAGTGATTTGTATATCTACATCATTCGATAATTCTATTCGTCCATTTTCATTCATCAAGCAAATATCAAACGGATATATCACTTCGAACTTATCTGACAGGCATCGAGAAAACCATTGCATAGCCGTTTTGTCGGTATTGTCAATTTGTTTTACATACAGCAAGTAATTGCCCGATGAAATACTGTTTACAGATACAATAATACCGTTTGAAAGAGTTACCGAAGCTTGCCCGTCTTTCGCAGTAGTTCTTGAACAATTAACATCGCATTCAACAAATTTTGCATAAACATTGTGATTTTCGGATTCTGCAAAGCAAGGTACACTGCATGAAAGCAATATCACTGTTACAAAAACAAAAGTTATTACTCTTTTCATCATCCTTCTCCTGTCTTAACCGCAGTGTTCAGCACAACGGAACCTGCACTGTAATATGTTTCCGGCTCATATGCCATAATCTTTAATTTAATTCTCTCTGTGTCTTGCATTACTCTGACAAAATGTATTTTTTCAATATATTCTCCCGGCTTTACAAGTCCTGTTTCTGCAACGATTTTTCCCTCGCTGTCATAGATGCGAAGCTTTAGCCAGGTACTGTTTTCGGAATAATTTGTTAAGTAAATAAAAGCATCTCCGTTATCAATACAAATATTTCCGCAAACGGCGGTTTTATACGGCATTCCATCTTGACTGATTTCCGCCCAGCCGAATTGTTCGGTTTCATAAGTGCTGGGAATGCCCGGTTTTGCTGTTGTATCAAATTGCGGCGGAACAAATTCCGTTTTCTCTGCTTTGTTTACGCATAAACCGATAATCATAAGAGTTACAGAACATACGCAGAATAGGGATAGAATTAAAATAATAAGATTACTCTTTTTCATTTTCTTACTCTTTTCCATAATGACTCATTTACACCTGATACCGTTTATCAGGCAAAAATCAATCATTATGTGAATTCCGGACAAGGCTGTGTTGCAAGGGACACAGCCTGTCGGAATCACGGTTTCACGAATCACAGGCAACAGGCTTACACGGGATGGTTACAGGCAAGTCCTGTTGCCTGTAACCTGTGTCCGTGAGCCGACAGACTTTAATTAGCCAA
>JAZRYL010000069.1:0-72752 GCA_045600705.1 Clostridia bacterium
TAAACGCCAAGGGCGTTCCGAATGTTTCCGAAGCGCACCGTATCCCCATCCACTAACGCTTATTACTCATCAAAGATGAGTCTTTTTTGTCGAGTCAAAGAGGATATAAATTTGCAACTGTAATCCCAAATTCACAAAAAATATCCCTTTAACTTTTTTTGTTAAAGGGACATTTTTATTTAATTCCTAATTCCGAAAGCATATTAGTTACCTGATTTGCTTTTTCATTAGAAACCGAAATGCTCATTTCAAATTCATTTTTCCGACTTTTAAATACATCATATTTGAAAAGTTTCGCCCAACGACGCACTTCGTAAAACGGTTGAAGTATGCGTTTTCCCCGCAAATTCGGATAAATTCCTATAAGCATACTGTATGGCAGCCATATTCTTTTAAGTAAATATTTGAATTTGCTCTTGTTTTTGCCTCTGGCCATAATAATACTGTTTTCACTTGTTCCGTAAACTCCGCCGGTAATAATAAACTGTTCCAACTGTTCTGTAATCGGTGATATTTCTCCGTTTTCAAACCAATGTCTTGTAAGTTCATTGGCCGCTTCGGCAAATTTATCAAGTCCGCCCAATGCAAGCAATTCGTTTCTTTTATCGGTATTATTCTTATTCTGTTTATTTAGTATCCATAAATCAATAAATGTTCGAATACCGCAACCGCCACCGTTTTCAAGGTGCTTCGCCATGTGAGCAAGATGATAATAATAGAACATTGCATCTTTCAGCAAATATTCGTATGAGCCATCCTTCGGTTCCGCATAATCCCACACATGATCAAGAAATCTTTCCGCTTTTCCGATAGTGCCTTCTTCTATAAGAGTTCGGTGAAGCTCAACATGAACCTTTGAATCTCCCACAAACGAAATATCGTGTGCGGTTTGGCAAAGTTGAGAATATCCGTTTGCTTCCATCACTTCCGTTGCTTTGGCGAAATTGCTTTCACGGACAAGAATATCAATGTCACAGCTTGTGCGCATCCACGGTTGGGGATAAAGGTCACGGATAACAGACCCCTTAAGCGGAATAAACGGAATTTTTCCGCCGTCAAGAACTTTTTTTACGGTTTCAAGTTCATTTTGAATTCTTTTGTAACGGTAAACAGCAATAACAAGTTGTTTTTTGAACTTTTCCGCAATTTCCATATCGGCAACTAAGTTATTTGATATGGCAATATCTGCAATCAAATGTGCAATATCGTGAGATTTTGAGAGTCGGTAAACAGACTTCCACTCTTCATTTCCGATATTTTCAAAAAGTGTTCTGTCAAGTGGGTTGCCTGTAATTTCCATGCGGAGCAAGTCAGTTACGGTTTTTGAAATATTTAACATTCAATTTCTCCTTTGAGAAAAATCAGACTTTGTAAAAATCCTTGTACCATTCGGCGAATTTTCTCAATCCCGTGCGAAGCGAGGTTGACGGTTTGAATCCCAAGTCATTTTCAAGTGCAGTTGTATCCGCATAAGTAATCGGTACATCGCCTGCCTGCATGGGAACAAGTTTTTTATGCGTTTCGAAATCGTAGTTTTCGGGAAGCACCTTTGCTCGAATAAGTTCTTCCGAAAGAATTTGCACAAAATCAAGCAAGTTTTCCGGATTATTGTTTCCTATATTATATACTCTATACGGCGGCAAAGGAAGTCCGTCTTCGCCGTTTTTCTTTTCCGGAGCGTGAGTCATAACACGTTTTACGCCTTCAACTATATCGTCAACGAACGTAAAATCACGTTTGCAGTTTCCGAAGTTGAAAATTTGGATAGTTTCGCCCTTGAGAAGCTTGTTAGTAAATCCGAAATATGCCATATCGGGACGTCCCGCAGGTCCGTAAACCGTGAAAAATCTAAGTCCCGTGGACGGAATATTGTAAAGTTTCGAATATGCGTGTGCAAGAAGTTCATTGCTTTTCTTAGTCGCCGCATAAAGTGAAACGGGGTTATCAACCTTATCATCGGTACTGTACGGAATTTTTTTATTTGAACCGTAAACCGATGAGGATGAAGCGTACACAAGATGCTCAACAGGATTGTGGCGACACGCTTCCAAAATGTTATAAAAGCCCATAACGTTTGATTCCATATATACGTCGGGGTGGTCAATGGAATATCTAACTCCTGCTTGAGCCGCAAGATTTACAACAACGTCAAACTTATATTCTTCAAAGATTTTATCAATTATCGCCTTATCCGCAAGATTTCCCTTAATAAACGTCCATTTGCTTTCGGGATGTTTTTCCGAAAGTTTTTTAATTTCATCAAGACGGTATTCTTTAAGCGACACATCATAATAATCGTTGCAATTATCAAAGCCTACAATTTTAATCGGGGAAACTGTGCGTAAAAGTTCCATTACCAAGTTCGAACCGATAAATCCTGCCGCGCCTGTCACAAGAACTGTTTTATTTTGAAGATTTATGTTTTCCGCTATCATTTTGTTATCCCCTTATATTCGTTTTTGATTTTTGTGTAACTTTCCAGGTTACCCACATCATAACGCTGCCCCGGCATTTCCATTGCATATACCGGCGATTTTTGACATAACCACGCAATAAAACTTCCCGGTGCATCTATGCCGCATCCGTCCTTTATTGCTTCGCCGATTTTGTGGCTGTCCTCTTTTGAATAAAAATAAAACGGAGGACAACACCACTGTGTTTTGGGATTAGCAGGCTTTTCTTCCATTCCCACTACACGTTCGCCGTCAAGTTCAAGCACGCCTCTTTTAACAAGTGTTTCCTTTTTTTGTTCAAAATAACGCATTACGCAAGACGACTTTTTTTCAAGGCAAAAATCAAGAAATTTCGTAAGCGAAAAGTCAAGCACATTGTCCCCTGCAAGAATCATAATATCGTCATCAATTTTAAGTGAATTGATAGCAAATTCAATATCCTTTACCGCTCCGAGACGAGTTTCATTAGTGCTTGTTCCGTCATCAACAACCGTAATTGCATAATCTTTTTTTGCTGCCCATTCTTCAAAGCAATGAGCAAATTTATGATTTGAAATAACAACAAATTCGTCGATTTTATTTGCACTGCGAAGGTCGTCAATCAGCCAATCCACAATGGTTTTTCCGCCCACGTCTAGCAGAGGCTTAGGATAGTTTTCAGTCAAAGGGTAAAGTCGAGTGGCGTATCCCGCCGCAAGAATTAAACATTTCATATTATATTTCCTCTACGTTTTCGTTTTTTATGAAAGATGAACGCCGTCTGCCGTGTGGCAAATATGTGCAGAATACTTTCCCTTCAAATTCGGGAATGCTTCAAGATATTCTTTTTCAACATTTTCGAGAATATCTTTTTCGTATTCGGGGTCAATAAGTGCCATACAGCACCCTTTGAAGCCCGCACCCGAAAAACGTCCGCCGTATATTCCCTTTGTCTTTGTCATTATTTCGTATAATTTAATAAGTTCGGGAGAGCCGGTTTCCCAATTATCAATGGAGGATTTTCCGCTTTCAAACGAAAGTCTGCCGAATTCTTCAATGTCACCGTTTTTCCATGCTTCTGCCGCTTTTTCAACTCTTTCGTATTCCGTGTACCAGTGCTCCGCACGCTTTGCCCAATTTTCGGGAAGTTGATTTTTATATTTCAGATACACGTCATACGGCACGTCACGCAAATTCGTTTCGTTATATTTTCCGTATTCCATTCCCGAAAATGCCTTGAGTGCATACGCCGCCGAACGGCATTCATCAACACGCATATTGAATTTGGACGATGCAAGTGAGCGTTCAAGTCCCGAAAAGAATATGGCAATTTCATAAGGCTTC
The DNA here is from genome assembly GCA_045600705.1 of Clostridia bacterium. GTDB lineage: Bacteria > Bacillota > Clostridia > Christensenellales > QALW01 > UMGS1322. The sequence continues at coordinate 3,777 of JAZRYL010000069.1, forward strand.
ATATTTTTGCTCTGCGGAATAAGTTCGTACGAATCGTCCCTTGTGTCAAGATATAATAACTGTTCTTTTCTGCAATATACTTCGCAAGATTGATCAAGTTTTCCGCAGGAAACACCCACATAATTATTTTCTGCTTCTTTTGATATGGTAATCATTTCACGGGGAGTAAGTTTTATTCCGTTAAGATTGGACAATGCCGATAAATATGTGATTATTACCGCCGCCGATGACGAAAGTCCGCCTATGGGCAGTTCACCGTCAATCACTGCGCAAAGTCCGATTCTAAGCGGATACTTTGCATTAAGTGCAATGGTCGCTCCGCGAAGATGGTCAGCCCAATCCCCCTGCGGTTCGTCAGGCGTAGACATTACGTGCCACTGTGCTCTCTTCGGAAATTGCAATGATTTGATTTCTATTATGCCATTCATCTTCGGTCCGTATGCAATATATATTCCCTTGTCAATGGCAAATCCCGTAATCTTTCCAAGCTGATGATCCGAATGCGCCCCCACCGGACAAATTCGGTACGGAGTAAATGCAACGTTTTTCGGTTCTTTTCCGTACGTTTGTTTGAATTTTTCAAAAACACGCACATTTGCGCCCGAAAATGTATATTCAACTACTGTCGTATTTGATTTACTGTTATCAGCTTTTTGAATTCCTGCTTCTTTTGTTCTGCCGTCAGCCGGTTTTTCCGCCTTACCGGGAATCAACCATGTTTTGCCTTCTTTTTTTGCGCCGATAATTCTGTTATTGCGACAAAGCAAAGTCACCCGACGTTCCTCAATACCCCATTTTTCTGCCGCTTCGCGAACTGTAATATATTCCATACTTCCTCCGAGAAATTTTTTATTAGAATATCACATTTTATGCGGTATGTCAAGATATATCGTGATATTTATTTAAAATAGCAGGATATAAGTTGTTGTGATTTCTTTTTAAACGTTTCTGTGTAAATATCACGAAAGGAGTATGATCATCATTTTCAGCAAAGGTTACACTAAGTAATATCATACGTTCAAGTTTTGTGGTGTATATTCTTTCAATACAGAATACGCGATGCTATCAAAATTGTGGTTCTTGATAACAAATATTCCATTGACTTTTCTCGGTTAATTCAGCATCACAATTTTTCCGTCCTATGGAGGAATCGTGTTCAAAGATAGTTATAGCACCGTCTACAACTATCTCAATATCCGCATTAATTCGGCCTATCAAGCGGTGTAAGCAGTGCTATATTGTCACAGATTTTTCAATCTAAAGTTCTTCAGTTTTAGTCCTCTTCCCTTGAATCAGGTACCACCATAAAATTAATGATAGCTTTCTATTGTGATTCAGATGTTCCAAAATCTCTCGCTTTGTGAATGTCCATCTTTGCAACGACAACTGTCCCAAATATTGATTAATGTTCTCATACTGATTTTTCCAGCCGGCAAATGTCAAGTCCTCAAAAACAAGAGATTCTTCCGATACTTTTAGTACGTTGTGGAGTTTCTCTATGAACTTGATACGGTCATGCCTATTACATTTCTCTATATCACTGATATAGAGATGGACAAATTCAGTTCAGTGTAAATCCGCAGACAGCAATACCTAGTTCATATTTACGTTGGCGAACAAAGCTTCCGAATTATTTTCTCGTCGAGAGCTTTGTTATCAGTCTAAATCAGCCAAATCCATTTGATATACATAACCATTTCCATCTTACCTACGGTGAAGCCGTATTTCATGTTACAAGCTGATTTTCTCATCATCGGTTCAAAATTAAATACCGTCAACTTAAGCCATTGTGTTAGGAATACCTTTACAGTACAATATAAAATATGTATGGTACAAATCAACTTATCAAGTTATTCTTGCTTTGTCAGCATATTTTGTTGACATTGTGTTCAATAAAAAGCGCCGTTAGTCAACGGAATATCCAAAAATCGCGTATAAATATTCACAAAATTTCTATTTTGACAAACGATAATAATTCATACATCGTTTTTTTCAAAGCCACCATTTCATTTTCCTCGTGCATGAAATATTTTGTTTTCCAAAAAACATACTTTTTTCTTATTCTTCTTTGTTCAAGTAGCATGACCAACGCTGATAACAGCATTATTTTCGAGAATTCATCGATAATAACATCTACTTTTTTATCCATTGCTGCCGTTGTGCTAATATCAGAGCCATTGACATACTATGCTTTATCTCTAACAGTAATTTCACAAGCAAAGAAGATAAAGTTTTCCAAAATACTGTGAGAAATTTTCAATGTCATCCAGTTCTTTTTCTCTTTGGGATTTAGATATCTCATCCTGCAATTCCAGTCTATCCATTATGCAGTGAATCCTTGCCATGCATTCTAAATGTGCATTTGCGTTTTCTGGATTCATATAATGAAACTTCCAGTCACGTTTTTCATCATTGTCCAGCTTTTCAATGGGCCATAAATATAAATTGAGCATATCCATTATATTATAGGATTCCCTATCGCTCAGTTTGGAATCTGTTCTATATATAGCATACCTTAAAATGAATATTAAATGCTTTGTGGCCAATTCAGTTCGGCCACACGTGATTTCACATTTTTAGCATACTTAATTTCAATACGGTCACCCTATATAGAATTTGCCAATACATAGATGTAGCCTTTCGCTTCATTTTCCACAGTGCTTACTTTTTTTCAACAATGCGCATAACACATACTATCAAGATGGCATTGTACTCTTAATACTCTCCTTACGCTTCTTTATTGCTTCTATCAGTGGTTTAGCCAAATTCTCATCATAATGTTTTTTTGCCAAATTATGCATTTGAAAAGGATCTTCATGTAAATTATATACCTCTGTTATCATCTTATCGTCAAGAGGTTCATCTAACATTCCTAAGGTTCCAACAAAATATTCTTTATTAAATGCAGCAATCTTTAATTCTCTCCTATACAAATCAGGACAGCCACCACCGCAGTACTCTATATCAACGCATGTGTACTCATCATCTTTTAAAACACTAATTCCCGTAAATTCTTCTGGAACATTACCAAATGCCAAATCACAAATAGTAGCAGGTATATCCTTACTTGTGCAAAGCTTTTCAATTCGTTTTCCATCAATCCCTGCACCAGTAATAACGCACGGAATATTATAATTTTCGAGGTATAGGTTAATCACGAAACTATCTCTAATCGGATTCCCACTAAATGAAAAGCCATGGTCAGCACAAATAACTATACATGTATTATCTAGCAGTTTTTCAGCAGCCATACTTTCATACAAATATTTTAGTACATTATCAATATATCTTAAAGATAGTTCATGGGTTATATTACCATGATAACTTGTTGGAATCTTATCTAACAATTCTTCTGCATCTCTTTTTTCTTTACATAACAAATCCATATTCTCGGAATCATAGGTAAAAAATTCTTCGGGGTTATGAATATCATCGATATGAATGCATGCAAAATGCGGTTGTGCTTTTTCTTGAGATTTAGCCCATTTTATATAATGATTGATGTGTGATATACCGCTCGGTGCATTTTTAAACCAATCGCAATCTTCATTTATTCTTTGGAAAAGATCTAGATCTAATATCTCATTCACCATTAAATAAGCACTTTTAGTTAGTTCTTTAACCGTTACCTTTCCTGGATGTGAAATAGCATTTCCGAATTTGTGTAAAGTCCCATTTGCCAATCCTCTTGTATTCTGTAAATTCAATCGTGTATTCATTCTCTTGATTCTCTTTAATAAAGGTCTATATTCTTCTTTGACTTTCGCTAGAATAGTACGATCTTTAATCTTATTATGCTGAACATATGCTGGAATAAAAAAAATTGGATGAGATTTGCCATTCGTTAAAATGTCGTTAATATATATTTTTTTGTCTTGCAAATATGCAGCATATTGTGATGTCACAGCTTCCTTTACTTTTTGTGGTTTATATTCTGCATCATTGCCATTTATCAAGCTAACAGAATTATTTTTCGAGAGCACATCATCTATGAAACGAATCCATTCTGAAAAATTGTCATCAAAAATTTCATAAAGTGTTCTATAATCAATCTCCGAAAGAGCACCTCTTTTGTACAATTCTGCATAATGTCCTAATCTATAAGACCACAAAGCACCCAAATCATATCCTACATTGTAATATAGGTCATCAATACCACGTCTTACTGAAGAAGGATGGCACTGAGGCTGATACGAATTATAATATGTCTTATAGCCATGCTCCTTCATAACCTCAAAAATGGTTTTTTTTGCATTTTTAAAACGAAGTATATATCCACCATTGTCTAACACATCTTGTCCGCAATACAAATTCATAACGGCTGCCTCTGTATAAGGTGCTTGTGAATACATGTTTTCACAGGATATACCCGTCTTTTTTAGTTCATTCAAAAATGGCATTAATTCAATGTCTGACTGTTTTACATGACTGTAATTCAATGAATCAATGATAAACAGCAAAATATTTTTATTCTCAATCATATTATTTCCCCGTCAATAATTAATTCGTCAATAGTATGTCCCGAAGTTCGTTTATCCTCAGGGGGTAATTGCATATAATCACCATAGTAATCTGTCAAATAGCTTTGAAATCCTTTGGGCACCGGTAATGAGTATCCGCAAAAATCCCTCATAACAGATTCTGAAAAGGATTCTTTTTTTAAAAACGCTTGTTTTCCAAAGACTCCAGTGTCAACCGTATATATTGCGTTTGGAATATCACGTTTACAGCAATTCAACATTTTTTGATTTATTTTTATCACATTAATCGTCTTCTTTGTAATTTTTCCTATTAGTGATTTTATTCCCGTGAAACGATGATAGTATGAACGGAGTAAGCAATAATAACAATATCTCTTTTTCTCCTGAATAAATCGTATAATTCTATTATTGCTCACATCAGATAATAGAAAGACATCAATGTATAAGCCGCATTTATACCCATTAGAATCAACCATCTTTTCACGAAGAAATGTATTCCTTGCAACAATCTTAGGGAAAGGATATGGGTAATCCCTCTGTGTAGAAAAATCATGCAATTCCAGTTCCGTCTCGTTTTCTATTGAAATAAATGCTTGCCTTAATTTATTATAATCCTTGCCTTTGATATATATATCTACATCATCGTCCCATGGAATAAAACCAGAATGCCTAATACAACCTAACAATGTTCCACAAGCCAAATAATATTCCACACCAGCTTTGCTTAGCAATTCGTTTAACTCTATAAGCATTTGCAGCTGCTTAGTCTGTATTATTTTTGTAATATCCTTCTCTTTGGTCATAATTTACGTCTTCCTTCACAATTGACTTGCGTGATGTCAATTTATTTATTACTAGATTCTGTCACAAATGGTAAGAATTAATTGTACTACTATTTATGAACTACCTTTTTGATCTTATCAAAAAAAGATAAATAAATTTTCCTATATGATGGGAATATTGCCAATATTGCAAAGTATATCAATGCGCATAGCCCGATGCAACAGAGTTGAGCCATCATGCTATTTACTATAGATCGAAACAACAGAGCAAATCCGCCCATTATTAGCGAACATAAAATAGGTTCTTTTACTTCGTCAAACACTCTAATAATTGACAATTTAAACCTTATTCTTGTAAACAATAAATGCACTATTATGATTTGTAAAAATGCGAATGATCTTGCATATATAAGCACATCAAATCCATGTTTTACAGAAATCATGCAAACCGGAGCAATGAAAACAAGATGTATTAACTGAACTATTAGGGAAATATGAGGTTCTCCCTTAGCCCGATAAACTTCTCTACAAAATGTTCCAAACACACAGACGAGCGATGTACATAATCCCCATATTCCAATAAAATCACTTGCTTCATACCATTGTTCCCCCAAAAGAATCAACGTAATAGTATCTTTGAAACAAAACATTCCAACTCCAATTGGTAGAACAAAAATTGCCACATACTTTTGAAAACTATAAAAAATATTTTCAAACTGCCTTGGATTATCTTTTTCACGAGATAATGACGCGAATAATACAGAAGTAGTAGCACTTGTGATAATTGCAAGTATTCCAGTAACAGTACTTTGTGAATTTTTATACAAGCCAGTATAGTAATCGCCCAGTTTATTACTAATTATCAATACATCAACATAAGAACAAGCCCACATCGTTATCGATTCTAACAATGTCCAGATTCCAAATGAAAACATCTTCTTCAACAAAGATATTGAGAAATATAACCTTGGATACCACTTGGTTGCAATAAACATCAACGCAGCTTTAACTAGATTTCCCGAAAGAGTTCCAATAATTAAAGCCCAATATCCCAATCCTAACAACGCTAGTGGAATCGTTACTACAAAAGGCAGTAATGATACAACTACGCGCCTGATGAATAAAACCCTATACTCTAATTTGCGTTGAAATAGTGCTTCATGTACTGTAGAAAGCGCAGTCAATGGCAATGACAATGCTGCTATTAATAGTGGAATTCCATATCCTTCGCATCCAACGGCATCAGCCAATTGAGAACTAAAGCAAGTTATTATCATCCAAGCAAAAATTGATATAAATAAATTAGTCCAGAATGCTACTGTTGAGCTTCTATTCAGTTCACTTTCATCATTGAAATCATGCTGAATAAGATATTTTTGAAATCCTGCAGTTGAAAATGTTTCTGCAAAACTTATTACAATGTTGAGTGTTGCAATTATTCCAAACGCACTAGGTGTAAGAATTCTAGCCAACACCATGTTTGTTATAGGAACAATAAGTTTGGCCGCTATCTCTGCTGCCAATGACCATGCCGTTGCTTTTCCAATGCTCCCTTGTTTTTTATTCAATGTCGATAACTCTGACATACAAACTTGCCATCCTACATAATTTTACTTTTACAAAAAATATAGAGCTTATCCAAATGTAATATATGTACAATACGAATCATTGTCTGGTAACATTTTGATATAAATGTGCTCTTACCATATTTATCAAGCAATGCGATGTAACCATTTTCAAAATAATAGTTCCAAAACTCGTCAACTATTTCAGTTCTAGTAACTGGTTTATTTAGAGCACTTTGCTTAATATCATCAATTCTCACTTCTCGTCTATCACAATATGGCAATATATCTAAAAGTATTTTTTCTGCATTCTTAGTATTTACTAATACTGTTGACATTCCCTTGTTATCATATACTTTGACATTCTTGCCCACTTCCCAAAAATCAGCAATTGAATAATCCCCAATCCTTTTTTTTGAAGCATATGGACACGCATAACACGATTCTCTCATAGAATAAGCATACATTTTCAGGATACGTTTTAAGTCGATTGATTTGTTTATCGAAGTATTTTCAAAAGTAATTCTATGCGTGTGTTCATATCCATAGCTTTTATCACGAAAAGAATAATCAATTGCTCTGCTATTTTTCTTTTTTTCCCACATAGAAATATGTTCTTTAAATAATAATGGGCTCGGAACGCCATGGCAAAACAAATCCACTAAAATAAGATTATCCCTTTTTCCATTCAAGAAAGAAAGAAGCTGTGCACACTCACATGGTGTGCCAGAAAATAGCACAATTTTTCCATCTGTAATATTCTTCTTTACTTCTTGATAAACGTTAGTTGTGTCACTTTGAACATATTTTGACCCTCGCATATTATCTCTTTCCATATTATCATATGCAGCCACATGCTTTACAGTCATATCACTTTTATCAAGTATAGCACCGTAGACGACTCCGCCTTTTTGAAGAACATAGTCCGAAATGCATGTAAAAAAGCCACCAGAAGAGCTATGAAATACAACATCATCAGAAACATGTCGGATCGCATACGCTTTTTTTATTGTAGAAGATTGGTCATGGCTATTCTGTGTATTCTTAAATGCACATGTTTTCTCACACAGCCCACAATGAACGCATGCATTCTCATCAATTACTGGCTGAAGAAATCCCTTTGAATCTGCCACCATCTTTATTGTATTTATAGGGCATACAGCTACACACCCGCCACATCCACAACAATCTTTTGTATTTATATGAATATCACCCATTTTTTAATGCCCCTCAATATTGCAACCATTTATATATTTTGCAACCCGGTCAAAGTAAGCTTTAGCCCGATTTTTTTCAATTTCAAGAATTTTGTCCGCTTCAAGAAAGTTGACATCATCTAACGTAAAGTCATTGTGTGTGCGATAAATACGATTAGACAACCCCAGCATTTTCAACAAATCTGTCATTCTTTGAGATTTGTATTGTTTTATCAGTGTAAAAAATTTTTTGTGAAATATAATTGAAAAAGCAGTTCCATGAAATGATGATGTAACCACATATTCAGCATTTTTCATCAAACCCAAAAATTCACTCGGTCCTGCGCAAAAAATATACTCATCTGCTTTTATTCGTTTCATTGGTAATATATGAATACATACTACTTTCAATCCTGTTTTCTCTTTTAATTTATCTATGACTTCTTGAGTCAGCTCATTGCTCACCAGCGGATAACAAAGAATATATGGTTCTTTATTTTTAGGGATAGTGATTACGGTGTCCCAAGTTTTTTGCTGAAGAAGGAAAACTGGATCAATATTGACTTCACACGGCTTTTCAATCATCGGTTCTAAATACTCTTTGGCGTATTGTTCTCTTACAGAAACTATAGCAAAGTGTCTGATTCTTTCTTTAAACAGTTCTTTTTCTTCATCATTCCAGTCGTATTCGCCCAAACTTGCTGCATAACTTATTCTTGGAATTGAATGGTCTCCAAAATCCATCATTCTAAGTTTGTCATCTGATCCACGAACACCAAACACCTGATCACTACCATTAAGCAAAAAATCAGCATTTAATTCGGCTTCTTCTATTTCTTCACAATTGCCATAGGCTCTAGTAAGATGAAGATTTTGGTCAACAAAGGACGAAAAGTTGTTCAGCATTTTTTTTGTAGATTTCTTATGAACAAAATATACGAAATTGGAATACATGGTAATCAAACCACTTTTGGTAGTTAGTTTTCTTGGTTTTTCATACATTGTTTTCTTTGCTGGTACATCAAGTATTCTATTTTCTATTCCATTTTGAATTTGAAATTGCTGTAACGCATATGCTTGAAGTGCGGCGCCAAAATTTATTGATCTATGTGTAGTGATTGTAATCGATTTCATTCTTATCTCTCCTATATGATATTTTGAATACTTTTGTCATCCAAAAAATTATACCAATCCGCAAGTAGCACCCCTAATGTTGCCATTCCGCAGCAAACATATGAATATGTAACACAATATATAGAAAACAAAGATAAAAACAATGATATGAATACACTGCCAATATAAATTCCTGAGTTCTTGTATTTACTTTTTATCATTTTCACTCCAATCAATATGGAAGATAAATAAAATAGCACTAACAGTATGACTGAACAAATTCCATAATCATAAAACGATTCCAAAAAATCTTGATGTGCGGCATCATGAATGATCAGCACCGATCCGGTTGAAGCATAGCCATGACCAAATATCGTCCTAATTAAGTTGGATTCCTTAATTGCCTTCCATAGCTGAGCATACATAACATTTCTGCCGCTTCCACCATCACTTGAAATATTTATAATTCTGTCAATTATTCGTAAATCATAAATCTGTGATAGTTTTTCATAAGCTATCCAAAACGTGGTTACCGCCAATACAGCAATACAAAAAAATTTCAAAAACTTTCCAATTCTGCGTTCTTGAAAAGCATTAACAAGTAGTATAACGAAAATAAAGCAAACGAATGCAATAAAACCTGTTCTTTTTCCTGAAAACACTAAGCAAATTGCAACAATTACATAGCCAGCTATTTTGAGTAACTGTTTTTGATTTTTAAGCAAAAACAGTGGGAACAAACAAAGAAGATAATAAACGTTTGAAACCATTGAAAATGAAAGCTTTCCAGTTCGAAACCAAAAAACGCTAACAAACGTTATCAAAGCAACCAAGCCAAAACATACTATCGTATAGTTTTGATTTTTTTTAAGCGAACCTTTGTTACTTCTTTCTGCAGCAAAGAAACTTATCAGTATCCCAGGAAAACACCCAATCATTAAAATATTATAAATTGATGAAAAAGAGACTGTTGACATCGTCATCAATGAGTTATTAATCGATATAATTGCATACCAAATTGCAAATACTATCGATTTTGGAAGTTTTTGCTGCTGTGAAGAAATTAGCATCAGCTCTATTAATCCTAGCAAAACGAAAAACAATGCAATTACATTCCAAATTCCACCAACAGACGTTGAAGAATAATTTATTGAATTTCGATATACTCTAAAAAAACTAAAAACAGAAACCAATAAAAGGCATATATTGTATGACAATGGAATTTTAATTTTCACCAAAAACCTCCTACTACAAAAGACAGATAGTGTATGCACATATTATAGGTATTTCCTTCTTCTAATATAATCTATTCCTTTGCATATTTCAAAAAGAGCATGTTTCAAGCTGCTATTTTCACGATATTCTTTGTGACGAACAACTAAATATAAAGCAAAAATGAATGATAAACGCCGATGAGCCACAGCTAAAAAGACTCCTTTATCAAACAAATATTTATCATTATATCCTTTAAACCAAGTCGATTCTCTGTTCTCTTTTAAAGAAGCAATTGATACTGGAACTGCTATAATCTTCAAACCTTTTTTTAAGCAATCACTAATAAATAATACATCTTCCCCCGCAGAATGTATTGTTCCTCCGCCAAAATTTGTATTAAATGTAATCGAATTATATGAAATCGCCTTTCTTCTAAATGCAATTCTTGCTGCGCCATAATTCATATAGTTTGAATAACTAATTTTTTTTTCTCTTGTATTCTGTCTTCTAGTTTCTCCTCCAGCATCTATATTGAAAATTATCACATCTGCATCAGTTTTTTTCTCAAAAACATCTTTTACTATTTCACAATAATTATTATGAAAAGACATATCATCATCTGCAAGAAGACAAATATCAGAAGTCGCGTATTTTAAAGTTTCGTTTCGATTGTTACCCACTCCAACATCATTTCGTGATATTACAATTCCATCAAATCCATTAAATGTATATTGAATTCTTTTATCTTCCTTTGTCTGATTTCCTATCACAAATGATGATTTAATATTTAACGATCTACACAAATCTTCAGGATTTGTTAAATTCATTGTTACAGCAAGTACCTGTATGCTTGTATCAATCATTTTCTATTCCACCCAATCAATATTATTTTTTATAACTCGTGCAGGAATTCCAGCGAACAGTGCATTGTCCTCAATCTTATCCGTCTTACTTAACAAACTACCATACGCAACAACGCACTCATCACCAATGCTTACATTTTTCATGATTGTCGTCTCAGCACATATCCAGACATGATTTCCTATATGAATAGGGCCATGATTTTTTTTAGTTTCACCATCAACAATAATATAATGGCCATCATTATTTTTTATATTCACCTTCCAGCCGAGTACAACCTCGTCGCCAATGACAATATCATCATCTACTGCTGAAATAGTTGTGGAGTAATTACACCGAAAATGTTCCCCCAATTCAATTCTCCCATTTGTCGCATCCAAAATAATGCCTTGGCATAATCCTGCATTTCCTTTTAGAACAATCACTCCTGAATCAATATTAATCAAGCTACTTTTGTTTTCACGAGCAGAAAAACGACTTGCACCTAAGCCAATTCTAGATGAGGCAAACGAATACGATAAAGAATCGTAAATAAAAGATTTTCGATTGACTCCTTTTAACTTAACGTGATAAGAAACAATAATTGGTAACTTTACTGCCTTACCGAAAGGTAATATGGAAAAATTAAAATATATAGTTTTAGGGATGCTAAAAAGCAATTCCCAAAAGTTTGATTTCAAAAATTCCAGTTTACTATTTCTATTATCCACATTAATTTCCTTTCACATAAATCACTTTTTTTAAAAATCCAAATAACAAATTCTTAATTGTATGTGCAGTAGCGAATACTATGCTCTCGTTCTCAGCATATCTAAACAAACGATAATGCCATGCAATCATTTTTTTTATACTATGTGAGCTAATCGAACCTTGCCTTCCTCTCCTGTATGTTCCCAAAATTTCATCCAATAAAAAGCAATCTGTTTTCTTGCACACCTTCAGCCACATTGCGTAATCATTGTTTTTCTTAATATCAACTATCTGTATTTCACCAACAAATTCACGATCATACATCACAGTAAGACAACCTGGCCAGCAGAAATTGTACATTCCATGTTTAGTAATATGCCTAGGACCCGATACAATAATTCCGGTTTGAACACCGTTCTCATTCATTTCCGAATAATTAGTGTATGAAAAATGATAATCATTCTTTTTCATGAAATTTATTTGCTTCTCTAATTTTTCTTTAAACCATAAATCATCCGAATCTAAAAAAGCAATCCATTTCCCTTTGGCCGCCCTCAGTGCACGATTTCTGCTAACAGCAGCCCCGTTATTCCTATCGTTTTTTATATATATAATTCGCTGATCAGAAAAGGATTCAATCACCATATCTGTATTATCACTTGAACAATCATCTACAATAATTAATTCCCAATTCGTGTATGTCTGATTCTGAACAGAACGTATAGATTCAGCGATAAATTCCGCCGTATTATATGACGGCATAATAATTGATACAAGTTCACTCATATTTTTTTACCTTTAGCAATTTGCTTGCCTCGTTTTGTTTTTCTTGATATTCTTCATTGTTCACAGCTCCGCTTTGCAAAAGATAATCACCTAAATCAGTAGCTGTTGCTTCATCATCTTCTGTTATGCCTTCACATATAAATACTTTTCTTACAGTCTTTAAAATGATTTTCAGATCATTCCATAATGTTATATTATGAGTATAAATCAAATCGATTGCAAGTTTATTTTCCCATGAAATCGCATTTCTGCCACTGACTTGTGCAAGTCCAGTAAGCCCTTGTCGAACATTATGGCGCATGCGCTGTTCATCTGTCATAAACACCATATCTCTTACTAACTGTGGTCTCGGTCCGACAATTGCCATATTTCCATTCAATATATTAAAAAGTTCAGGTAATTCATCTAAAGATGTTCTGCGCAGAAATTGACCGTATTTGTTTAGGCGAACTTTATCCGGTAATAATTTACCGTTTTTATCTTTTTCATTTGACATTGTCCTGAATTTTACAAGTTTGAATATTTTTTCTTTTCCGGTTTTCTTGCTTATTCTTCCCGGTCTTAACTGTACGAAAAACGGATTGCCTTTCATTGCGACAGCGCCGACAGCGGTAAGAATAATAAGCAACGGTGACAGTACGATGATTGCCATCAATGACAGTATAAAATCAAAAAATCGTTTGAAAAATTTAGCGTACATAGTTACCTCAAAAATTCTTTATTCAAAGCAAGCTTTTATTACTTCGATAATTCTGTTTTGTTCTTCTTCTGTCATTTTATTATCGCTGGGTAGGCAGCAACCTCTGTCAAAGATATCTGCCCCGACATCAAAAATACCGCCGGCGATATAAGCATTTGTTTTTGCTCTGCCGAAGCCGTCACGTGTCACGAAGTCGTGCATACGGTACATGGGCTGCATGTGCATAGGTTTCCAAATAGGTCTGCCTTCGGCGTTGACAGAAGCGATTGCTTCGAGAATTTCTGTGGGGCAGGATTTTCCGTGTTCGGGAACGAACAGTGCCTTACTGTCGTCACGAACCTGCTTGCACATATATTCTTTATCAATTATAAGTGCGGAAAGCCAATAATTGGGCATTGTTCCCGCAGTTATGGGATTCATTGAAACGGGAAGGTCTTTAAGTCCCTCTTTATATCGGTCGTAAACGGCTTTTTTCTGAGCAATATGTTCTTCAAGATAAGGATACTGTCCCCGAACGGCACCTGCAATAAAGTTACTCATTCGGTAATTGTAGCCAACCTGTTCGTGCTGATACCACGGTGCATTTTCTCTTGACTGAGTGCTCCATTTGCGAACCTGATTAGCGTCATCAATATCGTTTGTCAGGAAGCATCCGCCGGATGTGCCGGTTATAATTTTATTTCCGTTATAGCTTATTGCGGAATAATCTCCGAAAGATCCGCACTGTTTTCCGTCGATAGTTGCACCCATTGCTTCGGCGGCATCTTCAACAAGAAGTGCGCCGTTTTTTTCACATATCGCTTTTATTTCATCCATTCTTCCCGGGAAGCCGTAAAGTTCTGCGCTTATGACAAGTTTAACCTCCGGATAAAGTTCGAATGCTTTTTCAAGAGCGACGGGATCCATATTCCATGTTTCGGGATCTGTATCTATGAATACGGGAATACCGCCCTCGTAAACCACCGGATTAAGTGTAGCGTCAAATGTCATATCTGAGCAAAATACTTTTTTGCCCTCTAACGCTCCGTGACTGATAGCAGGCTTTCCGTATATTTTTTCACCTGCAAGTTTTATGGCAAGATGAAGTGCTGATGTGCAGTTGCAAAGCGCCACCGCATATTTCATTTCTGCTTTTTCTGCGGCAATGCGCTCAACCTCGTTTACATTTTCGCCTGCGGTTGTCATCCAGTTGTCATTATAGGCTTTTTCGATGTACTGAAGCATTTCAATATGCTGTGTCGGCGTAGCAAGCCACACCTTGTTTTCAAAGCGTTCAAATACGTTAGTTTTATTAAACATTCCCCTAATTCCTTTACTATACATTATAAATGGCTGTTTTTTCGCACAATAACTCAGTATAATCTTAAATATAATACATCTATACGGCAAAAAAGTCAAGAAATTTATAGTTTGCGGAAAAATCTGCTTAGCAGAAAAACAATCGGTATTTTTAATAAAAAATCGGTTCGGTCATCAGTTTTTATCTGACAACCGAGCCGAAATACACATTATTATATTATAAGGTCTTTTCTGAATCCGTTTTTGATAACGAGATTTGTTTCTTCAATGAGATACGGAATGCCGATTTTCTTATCTCCCTTAAACCAGTCTTTCCAAATTCCTTGTTCCATTTCGGGACGGATTTCAAGAATTTTCTCAAGGAATGAAATTGCAATTTCAAGTTCGTGAACGTCCTTGTTTCTGCCGTAAATGAAGCCGTGAAGCGCCCACGACTGGAATAAAATCATATGCTTGATTTGGTAAATCAGCATAGATTTATATTCATTTGCCTGAATTTTTTCCGTTTTTGCAAGAAGCTTCTCAAACTTAGCGATACTGTTTTCGAGTTCTTCCTGCCAATACTGCTCGGCAATGCCGTCGATACCCTCTCTGCCAAGCCATTTAATAAAGCCGTCCGTTGCGGTGTAGTAACTGAAGTCCTCGTATTCTCCGTGATGGAACGAGAAAAACTGTTCATATTTCTTTACAAGTTTTGCCGTGGGAACGGAAACGAAGCAATCGAAGTATTCTTCAAGTATTTCGCCCATTTGAGCATTTCCGAAATACTGTGCGGAAATTTCACGGTACGCATCTTTTGCTCTGAAATTTTCCAAGTTATTAGTTATTCTTGAATATGCCTCAAGAGTAAGTATGAACGGACGGATATTTGAAACATTGGCAATACTGTATTCTCTGTCGCCGTATTCGTATGACTTTTTATAGTTATATTCCATTTTCTTCCACGAAACGCCCTGCGCATGGTGCGGACCGTCGCCCCAATAGCAGAAATGATAGTACAGTCCGAATGTGTGATTTTTTTCTCTTTTTGCGTCGTAGAAGTCCTGCGAAAGCATCTGTGTAGGTCCAACGTCGGAGAAAACCATTGTTGTTTTTTCCGGCAATTTAAGCGCTCCTGCCAAATACAGAGTGGCGCCCTCCATCCAAAGGGTTGCGGTTGAATAAAATTCCTTTCCGCAATACTTTTCAACAATGTCGTACTGAGTCTGTATTGCTTCGGAAATAATCGCACCCCATTCTTTCATTCCCTTGTCGGAATTATCGTTTTCCCATACGGGACGGTCGGCTTTTCCACGAAGTCCGAGCTGCCATATAACATGGTCCTTGTACTTTGCCCATTTCGAAACGTAATAATTCCACACCTCAATGGCGTTTTCTTTTTTGTTCACGAATGAAAACTCAGTATCTTTGCCGTGCTTTGTCATATAATCGGCATAATACCAATGACTTACACCCAAAGGTTCAATATGATGCTGGGTGATCATAAGTCCCCGCTTTGCAAGATATGCAACGATTTCCTCCTCGTTGGGATCGTCAATGTCAAGCAGCGTTGCGGGAATTATCATATTCATATTCATTCTCAAAGCGGTTTCGGCAATCATCTCGATGGCTTTAAGCGAAATAATGTTTTCATAAAACGGATAATCTATCGTGCGTGAATGTTTAATGTTCCAATTGGTGAGCAAATCCTCGTCATTTATAAACCAACCTCTAAACTTGTATGTATGTTCAGTTGAACATATTTCTTTATTTTCAAGTGTTTCTATCTTGTTTGGAATTTGATCCACAAAACGTATTCCCGGAAGAATACCAAGTTCACGGCTTACCGCATAAATGCCGAAAATCGTACCTCTTTCGTCGCTTCCGCATACGGTGATGCGGTCATTTTCGATATTTACCACGTACTGTTCCCAGCCGGACGGCACCTTAAAGCCAAGTTCCTTGTACTTATTCGCAAAGTCGGGATTTTCAAAAGAACCCACTGTAACGCTTCCCGCGCAAAAGCCGTTTCCGTTGAAAACATTTATATTTTCATTGCCCACAAGAGCAAAATCGTTTTTCAAATCGTTGCAAGCATATTCAATGCTTTCCGCCCCGAAAAAGCAAATGTTTTTTATATTCGAAATATTCATATTTTCTCCTTTTTGAAAATCACAGTACCTGGAAAAATTCAATCTGTTCTCTGTCGGGTCCGTAAACGAATGACAAAATAACGGGGATTGGCGGTTGACTCGGCAAATCCATTCTTGTAGGTTCTTTTTTCGGTTCTGCGCCGAATTCCACCGCACGGGCAAATGCCTTTTTACTGTCTGCCACGTCAAGTGCAAGATGAACGTACATTCCGGACTGTTCTTCTTCCGTAGTTCTTTCTTTTCCGCAGGAGAAAAGCTCGATATACTGACCGTTACCTATTTCAAGCAGGCAAATTGTTCTTTCGCCCGATTTCCAACGGCGATATTCCTTAAAGCCAAGTCCCTCGGTATAAAACTTATATGATTTTTCAAAGTCGCTTGCGTGCAAAGCAATATGTTGAATTCCTCTTATATTATTTTCCATAAAAAAATCACCTCTGAAGCATTGTAACACAAACGCCTGTAAATTTCAACATAATTCAACTAATACTCGAAAAATAATCAGTTTATTCATCAATATTCTTATTATATGAGAATTGCTCATATTATTCTTGAAATTAAATATCGCATTTGCTATAATAAAGAGCAACGATTTGGAGGATATTATGAATACTTCACATATTATTTCAGAAAAATGGATTGCCGCAGAACTGTCGTTTGAATCAAGCGAGCAGTACAATTTGCCCGAACAGTCCGACGTAATTATGGATGTGCAGTTTGTTCATCAAGAAAGCGGAAAAATTCTTACCGTTCCGTCATTTTGGGACGGCGGAAACAACTTCAAGGTGAGATTTGCCCCCACCGAGTGCGGAATTTGGAATTATACGACCGTTTGCAAAACCGACGGTTCGCTTAACGGAATAACCGGCACAGCAGAAGCAAAAGAATATTCGGGGAATTTGGATATCTACAAGCACGGATTTATCAAAACCGAGGCAGGAAAAAAGTACTTTATATATGATGACGGAACTCCGTTCTTTTATTTAGGCGACACACATTGGGCAATGCTTAAGGAGGAATTTGATTCTGCCGGTGCGACAGCAGGCAATATAAAAACAAATTCTCACTTCAAGTACATTGTCGACAAGCGTGTTGAGCAGGGCTTTACAGTTTATCAGTCCGAACCGATTGATGCACCGTTCAAATTAACCGCCGGCGAATTTACCGAAAAGGAAGTGCACGGATTTCAAATTGCCGATAGGTATTTTCAGTATTTGGCCGAAAAAGGTCTTGTCCACGCAAATGCTCAGTTCTTTTTCTCAAGTTTTATGACAAAAGAGCTTATGGAAAATAAAGTTTACCTTGAAAAGATTTCAAGATACTGGGCAGCACGATTCGGGGCATATCCCGTTATGTGGACTTTAGGTCAAGAAATTGATAACGACCGTTATCTTGAGCACGGCGACCACAATTTATTTACGGCAGACACAAATCCGTGGGTTTTAATTGCAGAATACTTACATAAATACGATGCTTACTCTCACCCCTTAAGCGGGCATCAGGAGCATTGGGCGAGAACAACCGTAACCGGCAGAGGAGCCGACCAAGAACGTTGTTCAAGCGGAGGAAAATCGGCATTCTTATCCGAAGAGGTTACAAAAAGGACCGGTCATAACTGGTATGCGGCACAATGGATGAACGATTTGGGAATGCCCGTATTATTTGAAGCGCCAAAAGATTATTGGAATTCGCCAAAGGTCGCAATCGACTACGAAAGTGCGTACTGTTACCTTGACACAAAAAACTTTGGTGCAAGAGTTCACGCATGGTCAGCATTTTTGAACGGATTTGCAGGTCACGGATACGGTGCGGTCGATATGTGGTATTACAATACTGGATATCAAAGCAACATAGAAAAAAATGACGGTTACGAAACAATAACTCCCGAAGACAAAAAGACAAAATGGTCAACCGCAATAGAATTTGAATCGGGTTATCAAATGGGATACCTTCGTCAGTTCCTTGAAAAATTCGATTGGTGGAACCTTGTTCCGGACTTTGACAATAAAAACGCATTTATTCCGTCAGAAAACGCATTTTATTCCTGCGCCACGGTAAAGAATGACATTTACGTTGTCTGCTTCTACAACCGAACCGAAGACACAGGTTCGTTTGTAAATATGGATACAAATTCCACATATAAGCTTCAGTGGTTCAATACGAGAACAAATGAGTACTCTTTAATTGGCAATGTTGCTCCCGAAAAAGACGGCTCGTACAAGCTTCCTAACAAGGAACAAAGTCTTGATTGGGTCGTAATTGCAGAAAAAAATAAATAATATTGAGTTATTCTCAATAATTTGATATAATATTAAAAAATCATTTTTGGAGGACAATATGAAAAAAATAATTTCTGCACTGATCGCACTTGTCCTGCTTTTGTCGTTGTGCGCCTGCACTTCTGGAAGCGGTTCAGATGCGTCAAACGCAACACCCGAACCTACCGCAACACCCAAGCCGGACATTGATGCTTCCACCGTTGATATTATCGGCGAAACGTGGGTTGTTACTGAGCTTTCTTTCGATTCAACGAAAGAATACGAAAAATCGGCACAGTCGGACGTTATCATGGATGCGGTATTTACCAATAAGGATTCCGGCACTACGCTTACGATTCCGTCGTTCTGGGACGGCGAAAACAATTTTAAGGTTCGTTTTGCTCCCACCGAATACGGCGTTTGGGAATATAAAACCGTATGCGAAACAGATGATTCACTTAACGGTCTTACAGGTTCAATAGGTGCAAATCAGTACAAGGGTGACCTTGACATTTATAAGCACGGCTTTATCAAAGCGGAAAGCGGTAACAAGTATTTCACTTTTGCAGACGGAACACCGTTCTTCTATTTAGGTGACACACACTGGGCAATGCTTAAGGAAGAATTTGATTCAGCCGGTGCGTCCGCAGGCGACATAAAAACCGATTCTCATTTCAAGTATATCGTTGACAAGCGCATTGAACAGGGCTTTACCGTTTATCAGTCCGAACCAATCGACTGCACCTTTAACTTGGCTGACGGAAATCTTAACAACGCAGACATCAAAGGCTTCAAGTATGCCGACAGATATTTTCAGTATCTTGCGGAAAAAGGTCTTGTTCATGCAAATTCACAGTTCTTTTTCTCAAACTCGCAGTATATGACGAAAAAGCTTGCCGAAAACACTGAATTCCTTGAAAAAATTTCAAGATATTGGGTTGCACGCTTCGGCGCATATCCCGTCATGTGGACGTTAGGTCAGGAAGTAGATAACGACCGCTATGCAGAACATGGTGACCAAAACTTCTTTACTCCCGAAACTAACCCGTGGGTTAAAATAGCCGAATATCTTCACAAATACGACGCTTATGCTCAGCCGCTTACGGGACATCAGGAGCATTATGCAAGAACTACCGTTACCGGTAACGGAGCAGATAAAACAAGAGCCTCCGATTTCGGCAGAAGTGCGTTCCTTTCCGACGAAGTAACCGCAAGAACAGGTCACAACTGGTATGGCGCACAGTGGTCTGCAAAACTCGGAAGCGTAATGAATTTCAAAGCGCCCAAGGATTATTGGGAATCATCTAAGGTTGCAATCGACTACGAAAGCGCTTATTGCTACCAGGATACAAAGGACTTCGGCGCCCGTGTTCACGGATGGCTTGCTTACCTTAACGGTTTTGCCGGCTACGGCTACGGTGCAATAGATATGTGGTACTACGGTTCCACCTATGAATCAAAGGAAACTTCAAATGACGGCTATGAGGACATTACTCCCGAAGATAAGAAAACAAGATGGTCCACCGCCATCGAATTTGAATCCGGCTATCAAATGGGACACATTCGAAAGTTCTTTGAATCCTTCGATTGGTGGAAGCTCGTTCCCGATTTTGATAACGGAACATACTTTAAGCCCGACACAAACGCATATTACTCTTGTGCTACAATAGAAAATCAGCTTTACGTCGTTTGCTTCTACAACTTGACCGCTGACACCGGAACGCTGCTCGGTCTTGATGCTAAATCAACATATTCAGCACAGTGGTACAACACCTCCACCGGAGAATATACCTCATTAGAAGATGTTACTCCCGACAAAAACGGTTCGTATAAAATTCCGCAAAAAGAAGCAGACAAGGATTGCGTGCTTATCGTTAAGAAAAAATAACCTTATGCAAAACAAAAACGTTTTTGCGAAATCACACAAGTGAATAAAGAAAATAATAAAACCCTCCGAAAAGGAATTATCCTAATCGGAGGGTTTTTGTTTGGCAAACCGAAATTTGTTATTTTTTAGTCTTCTGTTCGACATTCAACAAGCACTGCGTCTTTGACATCAAAATAGTCTTCTGAATTACTGCTTAATCCGGCTGCCTTCCATGCCTGCTCAAAGGTTATGCTTTCAAGATTGCTTAAATACACAAAGGACGTGTTTTTACTTGCATTAGGCATTCTTCCGCTGATAGCCAATTTATACTTGTAAGTAATGCCGTCTGCTTCAAAAGTTCCATCAGGATTTTCGGAATAATCCTTTATTTTACCTTCTTTTGCAATTACTTGATTTTCCCCGTTTGTATCGGGATTAGGATTCTTATCATTATTTGTTCCACAGGCAACTAATGAGAGTGCAAGTGCAAAGCAAAGCACCGTTGTTATAATCTTTTTCACAGTAATTGCTCCTTTCAACTTTTGATTTTTCTTTATCCATAACGAGCATCGGATTTTACCGCGCAAAATTCCGAAAACTTCCTTATCACACCGTAAACCGCAACTCGTTTTGTCTGTCAAAACTTTTTTGTTTATTTCGAAACATTAGTGCAGTAATCCGTCGTTGTTCTTGAATATTTCAAATGCAACACAGGGCATTCCCGTAGACGAACCTAAGTTGGCATTATCAGTTGTTGCATTGTGCATATATGCATATCTTAATGTTACGGGATTTTTTACGCCCTTAAATACAACTGTATCTTCGTTTACGATTTTCGCTCTTGCCTTTTTATACTTTCCGTCATCGGAAGCGATTTCAAAGCCCACAAGCTTGTCACCCGTAAGCATTTTCAATCCCTCGCCCACATAATCGAAATGAACCGAAACGGAATCTTCCTCAAAACGGTAACAGCAGGGAACGGGACTTGCAACGTCATCAACGTAGCCGATGTTATATTCGTTGGCAAGTGCGAAGTTAGCGGCACGTTCGCCCAAAGGCTTCTTATACGGCGGATGAGCCCAATCGGCATTTTCTTCTCTGCCGCCCACATCCATGGAAACAACCATATACGCATTATCAAGTATATCAAGCATTTTGTACTGAGCATAGCGCACTTCTTCAATTTTCTTCCACGATTCTATTGCCTGACCGATGTGGGATGAAATCTGAACATAATAGAACGGGAAATTCTTATCAAAGCGGCGGCGAAGTTCTTCAACGTACCATTTAAGTTGATAAGGATAACTTTTATATCTCCACTGTTCGCTTTCGCCCTGATAGAACACCATACCCTTGATCGTCATTTTTTGAACGGGTGCCATAAGCGCATTGTAAATTCCCGCAAGCGGAATTATTTCTTTTTCGGGCTTCGTATATCCCATAGGAGCAACGAGTTCGGGCATAATAAGTTCCATCATGGGAGAACCGCCCGATGCGGTAACAACTATTCCGATAGGAACGGATGCGGAGAGTTTTTTTGAAAGCTGCTTTGCGAAGAAATAGCCGAGTGCCGACATATCAAGCACGTCTTCCGCCTGCGCAATGGGACGCCAAGTGCTTTTTTCGGGATTTACAAGGTCAAATTGCGGTGTGAGCATATTATCGAATTTTTCCGTTGCATAAGCACGTGTCTGCTTAATGGCACGAATGTTGTCGGAAAGTTTAATATCTTTTATATCTTCGTCGTACACGCCGTTGCCGTTTTTATTTGCGCATTGCATAGTAAGGTCCGCATTGCTCTGTCCGTTGATAATCCACACGTCGCCGATAAGAATATCGGTGCATACTATTTTGTCTTCGCCGTCGGAAACGGAAAGTGTCTGCGGTACTGTATTTGCAGGCATAGCGGGAAGCATAATCTCCCAGTTATTCTCGTGGTCAACGATACCGTAACCCTCGTATGCGCCTAAAACTGCGTATATTGCATCTCCCTCATTTTTACCTTTTCCCCAAATTCTTACGGGTTCTTCTCTTTGAAGCACCATGTGGTCCCCAAGAGCATTAGTCAATCTGAATTTTTCCATATTTTTACCTCTTGTATTCTTTTAAGGTGGGAATGATTTTCCCATCATTGATAACTATTTCACAGTACGTGGGCTTATATTCACGGTTCGGCATTGTCAGCGAGCCGGGGTTTACAAAAATTCTGCCGTCATAAAAATCAATCGACGGAATATGCGAATGTCCGTAAAGCACCAAATCGGCATTCAGCTGTTCTGCCTTGTATCTGAGCCGTGAAAGATCGGTCTTAACACCGTAAAGGTGTCCGTGAGTCACAAGAATTTTCTTGCCTGAAAGTTCAAAAAACAGTTCTTCCGTTCCCGAAAAATCGCAATTTCCCTTAACGCCGTAAAATTTCTTTTCAAAAAGTGACTCCAAATCCCCACGGTCCCGTGAGCCGTCCCCGCAATGTATTATGGCATCGTAATTCTTTGCAATCTCAAGAAACGGCGCAAACTTAATTGAATTATGACTGTCACTTAAAACCGCTATTTTCATTACAGTAATTTTGCAAGTTCTCTAAGCGCCTTGCCACGGTGACTCATCGAATTCTTTTGTTCTGCCGACATTTCCGCCGAGGTCATATTGAATTCCGGCACAAAGAAAAGTGAATCGTAACCGAATCCGTTTTCGCCAACTTCATCATATCCGATTTCACCGTAAAATCTGCCCTCTGCGGTGTAAATTTTTCCGTCGGGCATTGTGAGTGCAACGGCACTTACAAAATACGCACGTCTGTCTTTTACACCTTCAAGTTTTTTAAGCAGTTTGCGTCTGTTTGCTCCGTCATCGGCATTTTCATCGGTGTCCGACGCATATCTTGCAGAATGAACTCCCGGTTCACCGTTAAGTGCCTCAACACAGAGTCCGCTATCGTCCGCAAGTGCGGGAAGTCCCGTTATTTCGGTAATTTCACGAGCCTTTTTTATGGCGTTTTCCATAAAGGTTTCGCCGTCCTCCACCGTTTCGTGGTCAATATTTGCTTCTTTAAGCGTCTGCATTTCGGAAAAATGACTTCCGAGAATTTCCTTAATTTCTCTTACCTTGTTTTGATTGTTCGTTGCAAGAATAATCTTCATAATATACTCCGTTCTGCTTTTCATAATACATATTATATGCTATTATATAGTAAAAATCAAGTTGTTTACGGAGCATTTATGAATTTTTTTGAGAAAATATTCTTCCCGTGGAACGCAAGTTGTATCAACTGCAACAGTGAAAAACCGGAAAAATACGGCTTGTGTAAAAAATGTTACGGTTTGCTTAGCACGCTTGAAGGGAACAGATGTGAAATCTGTCTTGACCGAATAGACACGGTGGGACTGTGCAAAGAATGTCTGCACGAAAAACCCGATTATTTGCGGCTTTACTGCGATTATGAATTTTCGGGAACAATGCGCAAACTTATACACAAATTCAAAATAGGAAATTGCAGATATCTTAAATATCCGTTTGGTGAAATTCTTCTTAAATCTCTGCCTAACGATATTTTGAATAAATGCGATGTTATCGTTCCCGTACCCTCAAGCCGTGAAAGAATGAAAAAATTCGGCTACAATCAGGCACTGCTTCTTGCAAACGAACTTTCAAAGTTGACAGGTCTGCCCGTAAATAACAAAACGATTTCCAAGAAATCGGGACAGACGAAAATGGCGTTACTCAACAAGGAGCAACGCCGAAAGAATATTAAAGGGTTATATGAACTTTGCGGTGAAATCGGAAATAAGACCGTTCTGCTTGTAGACGATATCTGTACTACGGGTGAAACGCTGCGGTATTGCGCACGGCTTCTGAAGAAAGCGGGCGCTTCAAAAGTTTATGCCGTAGCAATTGCAAGAACGGAACTTAAATACTGAAATTAAAGCAGTGAAGCACTTTCAGTTTCCACGAACATTACCGCATCGTCATGCTTACGCATAACCGTTGCAGGGCAGTTTTCCGAAATATCTTCGGTGACGGTTCTCTTAACCGCTTCCGCCTTCGTTTTTGCCGGAACGGTGCAAACAAGAGTCTTTGCCTTAAAAAGTGCGGGAACTGTCAAAGTAAGCGCATATTCCGGCACCTTATCAAAGCTTTCAAAACAGCCGTCGTGAACCTGCTGCATTCTGCAAACGTCGTCAAGTTTTGCTTTTTTAATAAGTTTGGTGTCGTTAAAGTCGGCAACACCGGGGTCATTGAACGCAATGTGACCGTTTTCGCCTATTCCGAGGCATACAACGTCCACGGGATATTCTGTAAGAAGTTTTGAATATTTTTCGCAGGCAACGTCGATATCCTCCGTTGCGGGAATAAGATTTACACTTTTGAAATTTGCTTTTCCGAAAATATGATCGGTCAAATATCTGCCGAAGGACTGACTGTCTTTAAGAGAAAGTCCTGCATATTCGTCCATGTGGAAAGCATTTACCTTTGAAAAATCTATGTTTTGCTTAAGAAGCTCCTCAAGCGTTTCGTTTTGTGACGGTGCCGCCGCAAAAATCACATTGGCAAAGCCCTTTTCTTCTATGGCTTTATTTATGGCATTTTTGGCATATTCAGCCGCAGCCATACCCATTTCACGTCTTGAACCGTATATTTTTACCGTTAATTTATCTTTTTTTAATTCTCTCATAATTATAACCTTATTTCATTTAATTTTTCCCATGAGCCGCTTTCCATAGAACGGATAATCGCATTGTTCACGAACACCGGATAAATAAATTCTTCATAGGAAGCGGTCATTTTTTCGCCGTCAAGCAGCTGAACGAATGCTTCAAGTTCACCTCTGAAGCTGTCACTTCCGAATTCAAGCGACGTCTGAACCGTTTTATTTGAGCCGAACAGCGTAATATAGTACCCGTTATGAGTAAATCCCTCTTTCGGTTCAAGATAGTTTGCGGTAACATCGAAATTCGGATATTTTGCCACAAAGCTTATTCCGCTTTTATTTTCGGAAGCAAGTATTTTTTCGACATGCTGTCCGAAAAGCGAGGTCATCGTTTCGGTCAAATGCTGAGCATAAAAATGGAATCCGCCGTGAGGACTGTTCGGGTAAATGGGAAATGAAAAGTTTCCGCCTAAAATATTGCCCATTGCTCCGCTTGAAATTTCTTCCTTTAATCCGATTACTTCGGGCATGTGAGGGCAAGTCGAGCCACCGCAAACACGAATACCGTTCGCTTTCAATTCCTGCATAAAGCAAACTGCGTCTTCTTCCTTGCAGGTTATTGGTTTATCAATGAACATAGGTATTCCGTCTTTTATATACGGCTTTGCGTATTTATAATGGTTGTCGCCGTGCCTTGCTACAACGATCACTCCGTCAACCTTGCCCACGAATTCATCAACGGATTTCATTTTATATACGCCGAAATTTCTGTTCAGTCTGACCTCAGCGCTTTCCGTTTCACTGTAAGCGCCCACCACGTTAAGGGAAGGAAATTTTCCGTCCTTTATCATTTTGCAGAACTCGTCTGCATGCGAATTTTCGCATCCTAATATCACAACGTTATACACGTGTCCCATCCTCCTTGAATTCCACCGAAAGCGGGTTCATCTGATGACATTTATCAATGATATTTATTACCATTTCCGCCTTTTGCGGAGTGATTTCAAGTTCTTTGCCGCCGATAATGTGCGCCTGCATCATTTTGTAGAATTCCTCTACCGCAGAATCGAACGAATTTCCTTCAACGTGTTCATTCACCTCAACGAACGGAAGAGCTTCTCTGCAATATGCAGGTGTTCCGTCCGGCTTGCGAATGGGCTCTATTGTAAGCGACTGCTTCGGAAGCTCCTTTGAAAAATCAATGTACTTCATCTTGTAATCCGATGCGCCTGCGGAAAGAGTGCCGTATCTTCCGAAAACCTTAAAGGTGTATTCGGGGAAACAGTCGATGGAAGTTACGTCAATATCAATAACCGGCTTATCCGGTGCCTGAAGAATAATCTTTGCGTGGTCGTCAGCATCACCGAAAGTAAGCGCTCTTTTAAGATATGCAAATTTAATTTCCGTTTTTTCGTCCCAATCAAGAAAATCAAGAGCCTGTCCGATAGGGTGCGGTCCCGAATTATATATTCCGCCTGCAATCTTTACCTGCAAGGTCTGCCAGTCCCAACGGCGGGCAAATCCGCTGTATTTAAGATTTATCTGATAAATCTCACCAAGCACACCCGACGCAATTATTTCTTTTATCTTCTTGTGCATCGGATTATAAAGTGTCTGGTGGAATGCAGTAACGACAACGTTGTTCTTTTCGGCAATGGCTATAAGTTCGTCGCACTGCGCTTTAGTTGCGGAAAAAGGCTTTTCCACAAGCACGTTGAAGCCGTGTTCAAGCGAATCCTTTGTAATGGGATAATGATACTGCGAATATGACGCATTAACTACTAAATCTATTTCGTCCTTGTGTGCAAAAAATTCTTTGTAATCGGAAAAAGCAGGACAACCGTATTCCTTTTCGGCAAGTTCACGTCTGTCCTCAAGTTCATCGGCAACAAATGCCACTTCTACAAAGTCATTGGCTTCGCTTCTGAAGAAATTTCCGTGAATATCTCTGCCGCTTCTTCCTTGACCTATTATGGCAACACGAAGTTTTTTCATAAATCACATCTCCTTTTTTCTTATTATATCTCAATAAGAAAACTAATTAAATTGCGATTTTTATCAAAAACATTGTTTTTTTAACTTTTTTATGATATAATTTTCGCAAAAGGAGTGAAAAAAATGTTTTCCCTTTCGATACAGCCCGACTACGTGGAAATATCCCACAAACGAATAGAAGCACCGAACAAAGAACTTTATTGGAATCATTTTCACCACCACTGTGAAATTCTTGTTTTCATAAACGGCGATGCAGACTACAATATTGACGGAAAAATGTATTCGCCGAAGCCATACGACGTGCTTTTGATACCGTCATCCTCGTACCACTATCTTATGCCGAAATCAAGTACGCCCTATGAAAACTACGTTTTCGGGTTTGACCCCTCTGTTCTGACAAAAGAACAGTACAGAAAAATATTTTCGTCAAGTGGCTCGGTAAATGTGGAAAACGATAAAATATTCCTCGGATTTCTCGAAAATTTAGACTATTCTTACGAAAATTACAGTGAACGTGATTTTAACAAAATTGCGCCTACGATTATTCAGCAAATCGTCACTTATTTAACGTATTTTTCCAAAAATGAAGAACAGTTTACGGCGGTGCATCCAATCGTAAATGAAATTATTCGAATAATAAACCGTGATATAATTCTGCCCGTAAATGCGGAAAGCATCAGCCGTGAACTGATGCTTTCAAAATCGTATATTCAAAATATTTTTACCCGGTATATGCACATCGGAGTAAAACAGTATATTCTTCAAAAAAAACTCTATCTTGCAAGAAAAGACCTTTCCGGCGGAGTTCTGTCGGCAACTCAGGTCTGCGAAAAATATTCCTTTTCCGATTATCCGTCATTTTACCGACTGTATAAAAAATGCTTCGGTCATGCGCCCTGCAAGACACGAAGCGAAAATATTTCTAATCGAAATATTCAAAAATGATTTTGATTTTTGGAAAATCAAACTGCTTTGTCCTGCTTTCGGATAATTATCTGCTGTTCATCCTCGGAAACGGATTCTTCATATCCGCCCTGCCGCATAAGTGCAAGAATTTTCTCGATTTCATTTATGAATATCCGTTTGTCCGACAAAACCGAAAGTCGAACTCTGTCCGAACATTTTTCGGGTATATTCTGCAAAAGTTTGCACATTTTTATAAAAAATTCACTGTCGCCCCTTGAATAATCAAGGAACTGTTCGGTATTTTCCGAAACATACATTTTTGCTTTGTCGCTTAAAACCAAATATTCTTTCAGCCGTCTGCAATCGGAAACGGAAAGTAATTCTTCCACACCGCCGTTATTAAGCCGAAGAATTTCATCGGCAATCTCCCGCAAGCACATATTTCTTCTGTGAATGTTTTCGTTAAGCGAAAAAATCTTTTCCTCGTCCTCTCTGACGGAAAGCAATACCGCATGGATATATTTCATATTCAGTTCCCGACACGCCTTTACTCTGCGCCTGCCGAACACAAGTTTGTATCCCCGTTCCTTTTGAACTATGCCCACAGGTTGAAGAAGTCCGCAGGTTTTAATGCTTTGAGCAAGCATTTTTACATCATCAGCCGTTTCCTCGTATTCGATGGAACTTATGGGAACTTTTATATAAACTATTCCTGCCCTCACGGTATTCACTCCTTTTTTATAAGTATAATAAAATCACGGTCATCAGTAAAGATAAACCGTGATTTCTTTTTCTACACGTTATTCGTTTTTTTATAAAAAACAAGCGGAATAGTTTTATATTATGTTTGTTTTAGCGGAAAACTGAACTATAATGTAATACGGTTTTTCAGTTCCTCCGAGGTGATATTCTCGATTTCCGACTGAGAAAGTACCGTAAATGCCGCCGCACGGAGCATTCTGTTCATAACAGAAAGTCCTGCGCCCTTTTTATCAACCGAAGTAATGAATACCGTATCGAATCCTTCATCGTCTGCTTTTCTTAAAAGCGAAAAAAGATTTTTTGCCGCAATTGCACTGTCGTTATGCTCAAGAAGTGCGTAACTGTTTCCGCCGAAATTTTTCAGTTCTTCACTGTTCCACATAATCAGCGGTTTTTTGCCCATTTGCTCTGCCATACCGTAAAGTTTTACGGCACTTTCTATTTTGCCGTCAACAATAAGCACCCTCGCCAAGGGAGAATAATGCTTATATTTCATTCCGGGACTTGCCGCTTTGTCCACCTTATTATTTTCCAAAACCGCAGGATGAATATCAACATGCCCAAGCACGCTTTCGAGCATTTCGTGGGTAATCAGTCCCGGTCTTAATAAAAGCGGTGTTTCTCCGCAAAGGGAAATTACCGTTGATTCAACCCCCCCTGCACATTCTCCGCCGTCAAGAATAAGCGGAATTTTGCCGTTAAGATCGTCAAACACGTGCTTTGCGCTTGTGGGTGACGGCTTGCCCGAAGAGTTTGCACTTGGTGCGGGTATGGGACATCCGCAGGCGGCAATGAATTTTCTTGCTCCCTCGTGAAGCGGTATTCTTATGCCTACCGTATCAATACCGCCGGTAACGCAATCGGGTATTTCCTTTCGTTTAGGAAGCACTATTGTAATAGGTCCGGGCATAAATTTATCTATGAGCAACTGTGCATTTTTATTGATTTCACGGGCAACTTGGCATATTTGTTCTTTTTTTGCCACGTGAACGATAAGCGGATTGTCAGACGGTCTGCCCTTTGCCGTATATATGCTTTTTACCGCTTCTTCATTAAAGACCGATGCACCGAGTCCGTAAACCGTTTCGGTAGGAAATGCAACAATACCGCCGTTTTTTATTATTTTGCCTGCTTCTTTGCAGCTATCGTCGTCAAGTTTTAACAGTTCTGTTTTCATAACAGTTTTTTCAATCCTTCATTATCGGAAATTTCGTTTACAAACCGAATATTATAATCTTCTATGTGCATTCCCGCATCTTCCCGAACGTAAATTTCAGTATCGAATATTTTGCTTTTAATAACGTCCCTGTACTTTTCAAGTCCCGAAAGCACATGGGGATTTACACGCAAAATTGCAATATTGTACGGTCCGTTTTTTCTCAAACGTCTTAATTCGCCTAAAAGCATTTCAAGAACGGATATTTCATTAAGAATTCTTCCGTCGCCCTCACAATATGGGCACATTCTCTGCATCGAATCGGAAAGCGAAAGACGTGTTTTCTTTCTTGTAAGTTCAACAAGTCCCAAGGGAGCAAAACCCAGAATATTCGTTTTTATTTTGTCGCCTTTGCTGCTTTCTTCAAGCGCCTCAAGCACCTGCTTGCGATCCTCATCGCTTTCCATGTCAATAAAATCAATTACGATTATTCCGCCGATAGCACGCAAGCGCAGCTGTCTTGCAATTTCCTTTGCCGCAAGAATATTGGTCTTTACAATCGTCTTATTAAGCTCGTAATCTCCCGTGAACTTGCCGGTATTTACGTCAATTACCGTCAGTGCTTCAGTGTAATCAATAATCAAATACGCACCGTTATCAAGCCATACTTTTCTTTCAAGAAGCTTGCGGAATTTACTTTCTATTCCCGCTTCAATGAAAATGTTTCCCTCCTTAAAGGTAATTCTGTCCTTTAATTTTGCGGAAACAACCGATGTAATACGAACGAATTCTTCGAAAGCATCCTTATCGTTTATGACTACCTTGTCAACGGTTTCGTCAAAATAATCACGGGCAAGTATCAGGAGAAGTTCGTTTTCGTTGTGAAGAAGTGCCGGAGCATTCTTGATTTTTCCGAGTTTTTGAATTTTCTCCCATTCTTCCGTAAGATAGTTTATTTCAAGCAGAAGTTCTTCCTTTGAACAGCCAACCGCATCGGTACGAACGATGTAGCCGTGTTCCTTTTGCTTGATTTCCTGAACAATACTGCGCAAACGTTCCTTTTCCTCCTCGGAAGAAATCTTTTTTGAAACACCTACGTAGTCCATTTGAGGCATCATCACAAGTCTGTGCCCCGGAACAGTCAGTTCGGTAGTAACTCTTGCGCCCTTTACGCCCTGCGCTTCCTTAACTACCTGAACGATAACGTCCTGACCTTTTTTCAGTTTTTTTCGAATATCGGTTTCGGAAGAATTTTTCACATCGCCCGAAAAAATAAAGCCGTTTTTTTCAAGTCCCAAATCAATGAACGCAGACTGCATTCCGGGAACAACATTATCCACGGTACCTTTATATATGTTGCCGACTCCCCCCGAAGAAGGTGTGTGTTCAACAAGCACGTCGACGATTTCACCGGATTCGATAATGACGGCACTTTTTTGAAGTATTCCCCAATTAACAAGAATTTCTTTCATTACTTATTCTTTCTTTCCGGAATATTTTTACATTTCGGGTTCGCAGAGCATATTGCCGTCAAGAATAAAAAGCCTTTCTCTTACGGCAAGTCCCGTTTCAACGCCTGCACAAAAAAGAATTTCCTGCAATTTGTCTGCACGGAGATTTTCCGAATTTGAGCAGGAAAGCGTTGCGGATATTACTCCGTTTTCCGCTTTAAGCTTATGAATCATATTGCGAACATTTACTTCTGCAAAGCCCTTCTTGGTTTTCTTTTCTATAAGAATCTCATCTTTTTCAAGAAGATTTTTTATTTTTTCTTCCGCATTTTCGGAATTCTTAATGCTTACCGTGTATTCCGCCAAAGCAATCACCGAGCCAACATTAGGATATCCCTCTTTCGGTTCGGTTGCGCCTAAAATCTTAACGCCCTTAGGCAGAACATCGTTAAGACGGTTCATACATTCCGTAGGCGGAACGAATTTTTCAAGCTGAATTTCAACGTATTCCGCATTAGAACATACACCCAGCGGAAGCGCACACGCAAAGCTGATAAGCATGTGAGGATTAAATCCCTGCGAATATGCGCACGGAAGCTTTGCTCTGCGGATTGCCCTTTGGAACAGTCTTTGCATATCAAGGTGCGAAATATATTTTACTTCAACGCCCTTTGTAAAGCGCAACAGTAATCTCATACGTTTCCGACCTCCTTGCAAATTTTCATAAGACCGCATCCGTTGCAGCCGTTGCGGCAGTCCTTTGTAATTTCTTCTTTCATAGCTTTTTCGTATTCTTTTTTGTAATATTCTTTGGTAACGCCTACGTCAACAGAATCCCACGGCAACGTTTCGTCCATGGGAATAGTACGCATAGCCATTTCTTCCATATCAATACCGTTTTCGACGAATGCCTCATTCCACGCCTCAATCTTAAAATGCTCGTGCCATGCGTCGAACTTTGCGCCCTTTTTCCATGCAGAATAAAGAACGTTACACATTTCTCTGCCGCCACGGGCACAGCAGACTTCAAGCTTTGACGTTACCGAATCGTGATACTTATATTCTACTCCTCGCATAGGTCTTATTAAATCAAGAAGATATTTCTGCTTTTCACGAACACTTTCTTCTCTGTCCTGGCCTATCCATTGGAACGGCGTGAACGGCTTAGGAATAAACACGGAAGTGCTTACGGTAATACGCATATTTTTAGTGTTTCCGTGAATTTCTTTATATACCTCGGAGCATTTTTGTGCCAAATCCGCAATGCCCTTAATATCCTCCATGGTTTCAAAGGGCAATCCCATCATAAAATACAGTTTGATAGCCGTATATCCTGCTTCGTATGCTCCACGTACGGTACGAAGTAAATCTTCCTCCGAAACGTTTTTGTTGATAATATTGCGCATACGCTGACTTCCTGCTTCCGGTGCAAAGGTCAGCGACGACTTGCGCATTTGCGTGCTTACAAAGTTAGGATTAAACGAGTCAATTCTCAGCGACGGAAGTGAAACGTCCATGTGTTCCCCTTCAAATTCTTTGTCGAGAGTTTTGACAAGTTCTTCAATGTGCGAATAATCTCCGCTTGAAAGCGACGTGAGTGAAAGTTCGTCATATCCCGTTGCATCTGCCGCTTCACGGGCTATGCAGCGAAGATTTTCAACGCTTCTTTCACGGACGGGTCTGTATAAAAATCCCGCCTGACAAAATCTGCATCCACGTGTGCATCCGCGCATAATTTCAAGCATAATTCTGTCGTGGACTACTTCAATAAGCGGAACAATAAGTTTTTTGGGTGCAAATGTGTTTTCAAAATCAACGACCATTCTGCGTTTTGCCTGCTTAGGCGCATTGAAAAGAGGCGTTATGGTAAGATGCCCGTCCTTGTTTTCGTGCTTATAAAACGACGGAACATACATTCCCTCGTTTTCGGCAAGCATTTCCAGCAGTTCGTGTCTTGTTTTGCCCGATTTCTTCCACGCTTTGTAAATATCCACAAGCTCGTTAAGTTCTTCCTCGCCGTCGCCCAAAAGGAAGCAATCAACAAAATCTCCGAGCATTTCCGCATGATTGGCGCAAGGTCCGCCTGCAACGATAAGCGGTTCGTTTTCGTCTCTGTCGCAGGATTCAATGCTTACCCCTGCCAAATCGAGCATATTGAGTATATTTGTGTAACTCAATTCGTACTGAAGCGTAAAGCCCCAAATATCAGCTTCCTTAACAGGCATTTTGTTTTCAAGTGTGAAAAGCGGAATGTTGTTTTCACGCATTTTCTGTTCCATATCCACCCAAGGTGCATAGCATCTTTGACAGAACGTGTCTTCACGGCTGTTAAGCAAGTGATAAATTATCTTGCCGCCTAAATGGGACATTCCCATTTCGTATGTATCGGGATAAGAAAACACAAAATTTACCTCCGCATTTTCCTTATATTCCATATTAAGTTCGCCGCCGGTGTAGCGTGCAGGCTTATCTACCTGCGTTAAAATCTTGTCAATTTCCATTATTTATCCTCCGAAAGCAATCGCTCCAAATCCAAGCTATGCCTATAACTCGCTATTATATATTATAGTTTACTTAAAGCGTTTGTGTCAATCACAAAACATTCTTTTGCACGGCTGAAATGAACATAAGTTTATGCCGTATTGACTTAATTCCGTATATTTGGTATAATACCCATGATTTTTTAATGGGAGTATTTTTATGGCAGGAGAAACAAAATTGTCCATTGAACTGAAAAAGCTCAAAGAAATGCCTTATTTCTATGTTAGATTTATTTCTTTGGCAATAATGTTCATTTCTGACGATTTAATAAGAATATTTGTTAAAACGCCGGCGCTTGTTCCCATTTGCATTGTAGCAGGTGCTTCGCTTTTGACATTTGCCGTATTTGAAACGGTTACCGTTATAAAAATGAAGAAAAAGCCGATATTTTCAAAAATTCCTTTTGTAATATGGGGGCTTTTTTCATTATGCTGTATTATTTCTTCCGTTATAAACGGAATTTCATATAATGTTATTCTTTTGGTGGTTATTTTCCCTCTGTGCATAATTGCAGGGCAGGAAAAACACTTTTTCAACTTCTGTCTTTTTTCCTGCGGCGGTGCGATAATTGTAGATATTGCCGTTTCGATAATTTTCTTTCCGCTTATCGACAACAATCTTTCATTGTGTCTTTCGAGCCTTTTGCCGATTTTGCTTTGTGCTATCGCATGGCTTATTCTCAATCAGAAAAAATTCTACACGTCACTTTTTGTGTTCTTTGCCGTGCTTTGTGCCGCAATGATTTTCTTCTCTGCGGTATCCGGCGGAAGAACAGGCTTCTTAACTATGCTTGCCACTCTGCTGTTCTTTACGGCGGCACTTCTTGTTAAGTTTATTTCGGCTAAAAAAAGCATTCTTTATAAGAATAGTTTTATAAATACGTTTATCATTCTTTCGGTGGTTGTACTTATAGCCGTTACCGTTTCAGCGGCGATTTTCATTGACGGAAAAACCGAAGTCCCCCCTGACCCCGCCTCCATAGAAAATATGGATTCTTTTGAAAAATTCGTTACCTCGGTGGAAAACGGGAATTTATTTTCTAACCGTGGCATGATTTGGAAATACACATTCAAAAACGCAAAAATGTTCGGGAACGGCGCAGATTTCTATGTTGGCTCCGACTATCTTACTCCCGACCAGAATTCGGCGCACAACTCGTATCTTGCCATTTTAGGTCATTGCGGAATTCCCGCATTTATCCTTTTTATGATTTTCTGCATTTATATGCTCATTCTGTCGGTGCGTTACTGCCTCGGTTCACGCAGACTTTACATTTTCCCGTTTACCGTGCTTGTTAATTTCTTCACCGCAAGCATTACGGAAGATTTTATCTTTATGTATTCGCCCCGTGTTTCATACATAATGTTTTTCTGCGCCTGCGCATATTTGAGTATTACCGCAATCAAGCAAAGCAACAAGAGTATTTCGGTGACAAAAGCAAAAATCTGATTCCGCTTTTTGAAACAAGTGTCAAAAATTCGCTTTCTGCATACATTATAGCATAACGGTATAATTTGTACTGTTACGCTAAGAAGTCCGAATTCTTTCGGATTGATACGCAGGGAGTGATTTTTTTGTACTCTGTTCTATTGGCTTTTGCCGCCACATTATTTACGTATTTTATGACTTTTATCGGTGCCGCCACCGTTTTTCTTTTTAAGAAAATAAACGAAAAATGTCTTTCCGTAATGCTCGGCTTTTCTTCGGGAATAATGCTTGCCGCCTGCTTTTGGTCGCTGCTTATTCCCTCGCTTGAAACTTCCTCGGTTTTTGTTTCATCCTTCGGTTTTATTTTAGGCGGAACGGTTTTTATACTGATTGACAGATTTTCGCAAAAACTCGGATTAAGTCACATATTCAATTCAAAAAGCGATATGCTTCTTTTTCTTTCGGTAACGCTTCATAACATTCCCGAAGGATTGGCAGTCGGCGTGGCATTCGGCGGAAATCTTTCTCTTGCTTTTCCCATTTCCGTGGCATTGGGAATAGGTATTCAGAATTTTCCCGAAGGTGCCGCCATTTCAATGCCTCTTGCTCAAAGCGGTTTTTCAAGAAAAAAATCGTTTTTCTACGGTCAGCTTTCCGGTGCGGTAGAGCCCGTTTTCGGTGTGCTCGGAGCGCTTATGGTTACCGCTTCAAGCGCACTTTTACCCTATGCTCTTTCCTTTGCATCAGGTGCGATGACACTTGTTCTTTTTAACGAACTTATCCCCGATTCCAAGAAATATCCGGGAATTCTGCCGCAGGTAAGTTTTATCGCAGGCTTTATCCTTATGACATTACTTGACAATCTTGTATAAAAAAATTCCACTGAAAATCAGTGGAATTTTTTGTTTTTTTGAATTTTTACTTTGTTCCGAAAAGTCTGTCGCCTGCATCGCCCAAGCCGGGAACGATGTAGCAGTTTTCGTTCAGCTTTTCATCAACTGCCGCAATGTAAATGTCAACGTCCGGATGTTCTTCCTGAACCTTTTTAATTCCTTCAGGTGCGCCTACAAGGCACATAAGACGAATTTTCTTAACGTTAAAGGTTTTCATTTTTGCGATAGCATCACAAGCGCTTCCGCCGGTTGCAAGCATCGGGTCAACGATGATAACATCTCTTTCTTCAATATCGGTGGGCATCTTGCAATAATAGGTTTTGGGTTCATGTGTTTCGGGATCTCTGTAAAGACCGATATGGCCAACCTTTGCAACGGGAATAAGTGACAACAAACCGTCAACCATCCCAAGACCTGCTCTCAAAATAGGAACGATAGCAACCTTTTTACCGCCGATGAACTTACCCATTGTCTTGCAGATGGGAGTTTCGATTTCCTGTTCTTGAATGGGGAAATCTCTTGTGATTTCATAACCCATAAGAGTTGTGATTTCCGTCAGAAGTTCTCTGAAATCCTTGGGGCCTGTCTGAATTTGACGCATAATGGTAAGTTTGTGCTGAATCAAAGGATGATTAACTACGTGTAACTCGCTCATGATATTTCTCCTTAAATTTAATTATGTTTTATCTTATTATACACGTTTCGGGATTTTTTTCAAGTCTTTTTTATAATCTTTGAAAAAAATCATTGATATCATTTTGAATTTCGGTATTCGATGCAGGTGCAATTATACATTTTTTTGAATTTTTTCATAAAGTGAAGTGCGTCGGAATAGCCGCAGGAATAGGCTATCGCCGTAACCGAAAGAGTCGTTTCCCTTAAAAGCACCTTGCAGTATTCCATACGCTTTGAAGTGAGATATTCAAGCGGTGTTGCGCCCAATTCTTTTTTGAATTTTCTGCACAGTTCCGAATGGCTCATACCCACCGTGCGGCACAGATTTTCCACCGAAAAGTCCTTTTGTGTGAAATTTTCGTCGATAATTATTTTCGCACCGTCAATCCCCGAATAATGCTTTGAGGTCTGTATGTGCAGAATTCTGTAAAGACAGCCAAGCGCAAAAAAACCGTTATCGTTTCCGTTTCGAATCTTTTGTTTTAATTCCCCGTATTCTTCAAGAATTTGTTCGTAATTTCGACTTTGCGCCACCGCATTTTCTCTTGAAAGTCCCATCGTTTCCGCAAGGAAGCCGTAACTTTCACCTTTCATTCCGAACCAAATGTATTCCCACGGGTCGTTTGCATCGGGATAGTACATCCGCTTTTCCCCTTGTGGCAATAAAAACATATCACCCTTTTTCAGTTCATATTTTTTGCCGCCGAAAAAAAGATACCCTTTTCCCGAAATAACAAAATGCAGCGTGGTATTATTGTCTATCCAGTAGTATTTCTGAGGTTTTACTGTATGAAAATCGTTATACCCCACGTTTGCTATTTCCACACGGTTTTTTATCGGATATGTTCTTACCATATTATCCGCATTGATAAAATTTTCCATATTCATCATCACAAAACTGATTATATCACAGCAAAATATTTTTGTAAACGATAAAAAAACACATAATGTAAATATATTATTCCATTGCAGCACCGTCTTTGCGGGATTACAATATAAAAAAATGACAAGGGAGATTTTTATGATAAATTTAGCTTTGATAGGTTACGGACAAAGAGGAAGTTATTTACTTCAAAAAGTGCTTTCTAATATTGACGGAATAAATGTCATTTCCGTCTGCGATAAATACGGGGACAGAGCGCAGCAGGCAAAAAAAGAATGTTCCTCATTCGGCTTTACGGCGGAATGTTTTACCGATTACAAAGAAGCGCTGAACGTTGCGGGAATTGACGGCGCAATCATTGCAACGTCTTGGGATACGCACAGTAAAATTGCCCTTTATGCACTTGAAAAAGGAATTCCCGTAGGAAGCGAAGTTGCAGGCGAATATTCCGTAGACAAGTGTTTTGAGCTTGTAAAAACTCAGGAACGCACAAAAACGCCTTATATGTTCCTTGAAAACTGTTGTTACGGCGAAGAAGAGCTTCTTGCCACATCGCTTGTAAGAAAAAATATTTTAGGAAACGTGGTTTACTGTTCGGGAGCATACGCACACGACCTGCGCAATGAAGTGGCTTACGGAATAAGAAACAGACACTACCGTTTTGACAACTACGTACACAGAAACTGCGACAACTATCCTACTCACGAATTGGGACCTATTGCCCGTTTACTTAACATAAACCGAGGCAACCGTCTTGTTTCGCTGACAAGTATGTCATCAAAATCCTTGGGACTTAAAGAATACATAAAATCCCGTGACGATGCCGACGACATAATGAAAAATGCCGAATTTGCGCAGGGTGACGTTGTGGAAACCTTAATAAAATGTGCCGGCGGTGAAATGATTCGTCTTACCCTTGACACCACTCTGCCCCGTTCATATTCCCGTCACTTCACGGTACGCGGAACTAAAGGCAATTATTCTCAGGACACGAATTCCGTTTTCCTCGACGGCGAAAAAGAATACTGGGTTCCTGCCGAATACAATGAAGCAACACTGAATAATGCAAAAAATTTCAACGAATATATGCCGAAAATGTGGAGAGAAATGACCGATGAGGACCGTGAAAAAGGTCACGGCGGAATGGATTGGTTCTGCATAAACGCATTTATCAATACATTAAAGTATAAGACTCCCGTGCCGATTGATATTTACGACGGCGTTACTTGGATGGCGATTTCCGCTTTGACGGAAAAATCCATCGCTCTTGGCAGTCAGCCGGTAGACATTCCCGACTTCACCGACGGAAAATGGCTGACAAGGAAACCCGAAGACGTAATTGAACTTTAATACTGTAAAATACGGATAAATTTGTCCGTATTTTTTTCATTTTGGGGGTTGCAATCGCATTTTATATATGGTAGAATATGTTAAAATTGCAGAAATGCAAAAAAACGGAGGTTATTATGAACGCAGACGTAAAGGTTTTCAAGCGCATAGAAGTAGTTCTTCACAGCGACAAAAATTATGAAAACCCATTTCTTGACGTAGATATTGATGCAGTATTTACACACGAAAGCGGAAAGAAAATTGCTCTTCCCGGTTTCTGGAACGGAGATAACGAATGGAAGGTTCGTTTCTCGCCTAACGAGGTAGGAAAATGGACTTACGTTGTTACCTGCACCGACAGTGACAACAAATCTCTTATCGATTCCGGCATTATCAACGCAATAAAGGCTGAGCCCGAAACCGAACTTGAGGCTCATGGCTATCCCGTTGCAGTTCCCGGAAAACGTTATATCACATACGCCGACGGCACACCGTTCTTCTATATTGCCGATACCCATTGGCAGATGGCAGACTATGAACGTCTTCACGAATGTAACTACCCCGGATGCAACTGCGGAAATCAGTTCAAACATCTTGCTGATGACAGAAAGAAAAAAGGCTTTACCGCTTATCAGACCTATTTTGATTCTGCGGAGTCCGACGGTGGCGGAAACAAACGTGTTCACCATTGGTGGAAAGAAAAGTACACGCTTATCAATCCCGAAGCATTTAACGAAACAATGGACGTTATGATTGAATATCTTACTTCCATAGGAATTGTGACGTCAATGGGCTTCGGTGTACATACCTGCTCGATCGCTGCATATAAAAGCGACGCTAAACCGGTTCTTGCATTTGTAAGATACTGTGTTGCCCGTTATGCTTGCTATCCCGTTATGTGGATAACTGCGCAGGAAATTACCGATCTTCGCTTCAATACATTTGATATTTGGAAGCAGGCAGGCGAACTTGTTGGCAAGCTTGACGGCTATAACCGTCCCAACGGCGCACACATGTACCCGATGCTTTCAAGCGATCCGAGAGCCGTTTCACTTAACGAAACATCATGGCATCAGTGGTGGACCCTTCAGGCAGGTCAC
The DNA here is from genome assembly GCA_045600705.1 of Clostridia bacterium. Lineage (GTDB taxonomy): Bacteria > Bacillota > Clostridia > Christensenellales > QALW01 > UMGS1322. Next base: position 44,489 of record JAZRYL010000069.1, read on the forward strand.
GGCGGATACACAAGACTTCAGCCGAGACATTTCTATAAGAGTTACTACGATTTGGAAAAAGTTAAGCCGTTTATCGAAACAGAATGTCAGTATGAAGACATTTACTGCGGCGGCTTTAACGGCTACGAAGCACCCCGTGTCGGCGCATGGCAGGCGGTTCAGTCGGGCAGTGCCGGCTTTACATACGGTGTAACCGGTGTATGGGCTATGGGTTGGAACCAGACAAGCGACCAAGGATGGCTCGCATATTCACCCGAACCCTGGTACATTGGTATGGATAAACCCGGTTCAACAGAAATTTCTTATCTTAAGAAATTCTATGAATACGTTGGATGGGATAAGCTTACTCCATCGTTCGATCACGAATTCGGTTCATTCGAAATGCGTAAATACGTTTCGATATCTCATATTGAAAAAGACGTTGTTGTATATTACCTTTTCTCATACGAACTTGAAACAGGTTTGCTTACCGGCCTTAAGCCAAACACGGAATATCAAATGCGTTGGTATGATCCGATTCACGGCAAGTTTATTGATATGCCGAAGATCACCACTTTGGATAACGGCACAACCGATATGCCTAAACGTCCGTCCGAGCGTGACTGGGTACTTCTTCTTAACGATATTGATCTCGGTCCCTATGAAACGGAAGTTTATCCTGTAACTCCTGCTAATATCGCACCCGATGACGCAAAGCTCGGTGAAGAAATTCCCGTAAAAGCAATAAAGACCGCAAGCTTTGCAGAAGGTCACCCTGCCGAAAATATGATTGACGGCAACCCCGACACCTACTGGGAGCCCTTTGCAGGCGAAACAAGCAACACAATGATAATCGACTTAGGTGAAAAAACCGAATTCGATTATATGAACATTAACGCAACGCAGGAAAATCACATTTTCTACGCATATAGACTTTACGGTTCTGACGACGGCGAAAACTTTGAGCTTATTGCAGAACGTCCTACCAAACGTGTTGCAATCGGCGGAAAATACACCACATTCTACGATCCGATTCACGGTAATTACAGATACGTTAAATTCTTTATCGCTTCACCCGGTGTAAAGGATAAGTTCCATATCAACAAAATCGGTTTCTTCAAGAAAGGCGAATAATACGCAAAAGGTTGAAAGTTTTTCTTTCAACCTTTTTTATTTTAAGCAAAATTAACCAAAAACAAAGCAAAAATAACATTGCTTTTTCATTTAGATAAATGATATAATTGTAAAAAAAATACGGTGGTGTAAGATATGAACGGTTTTATTGAAAAAAGCCTTGAGTTCGCAAGTAATATTCCCTACGAAGACATAGATTCCGACGACGTTTACGGAACTTATTCAATACTGAAGTTGATGAAAAACAAAGAAATTGACGAAGCAAACGAGCATCTTATGTGTGCGGCAAGCTATATGGATAACGAAATCGTTTCCAAGAGCGGCAGAAATCGTAAAGGCGAAAACGATTTTGCCGCACTTAGATGTATAATCGCATTAAATACGGTTTACGATAAGCTCAAACCCGAAGTAATCGTAAGAATGAAAAAATTCCTTTTGGAGGAGGATATCGCAAGCGAATACGGCAGCGAAAACCACGTTTTTGTTTTCCGTGTATGCAGATTTCTTGCGGCGGAATTTTTCGGCGAAGATTTCCCCTATTATAAAATGACCTGTAAAGAAGTTTTGGAGCAGGACAAAAAGTACATTCTTGATTTTATAACGTTCCGTGCAAAATACGGCGTCGGCGAATTTACTTCTGCGTATCTTTTCCCCGATATGGTTTTTGTCGGCACGCTTGAATGTTATGCAAAGGACGAGCTTGTAAAAAAAGCCGCTAAAATGGCTCTTGATATGCTTACGCTTGAAGACTTGAACAATACCGACAATTCACTTAATGCAATGGGTGCTTTGGGCAGGTCGTATCCTCACGATATATTTCCTCAGCACTGTGCAACAGGTTCAATTCTTAAAAAAATCATGTACGAGCGCTTCTTTACACTTGACGATTATTCGTCGTACCTGCTTTCACCGTTTACGGTGGATAAATTCATTCTCGATATTTTTGAAAACAGACAGTTCCCCTGTGAAATAAAAGAAAGAAAACATCTGCATTCAATGTCTGCGTGGCGCCCGAATATGCCCGATTACAAGCAGATAGTTAAGCTTTTAAGTGCAGGAAGCATCAACAAATATACCTATATATGCGACGGCTACGGTCTCGGCGCCGTAAATCACCAAGACGATTATCCCGTTGACGAAACGGGTGATTACGAGTACGCACATCATCAGCAGTTGGAATGGGCTTTGCTTTTCCCCGAAAACGAAAAATTTGAAGCAACGAGAATTTATTCTCATCACCCCGGCACCACCGGCGAACATAACAGTTTTACCGGCGATTTAAGATGTTGCTGCTCAAAGAGTTTTGCCAACAAAGACACCTCGCTTTCCGTTTACAACATTGAAAAAGACGGTCAGCTTAATTATACCGTTTTGTTCATTGACCCCACACAGTACGACAAATACGAGGAGGACGGTCACTACGTATTTGCGGAAAGAAACGGGTATTACTGTGTAACGTATATCGCCAAGCCGTTCAGGCACGGAGAAATGACCGCCGGCAAAATTGTTGCTTCGGTTCTTATAAGTGACGGCAGAAAAAACGGCTACGCCCTTCACGTTGAAAAAGCAGACGGCTCATTTGAAGATTTCAAGTGCAGAATGAAACAAATTCCCGTAAACTTCGACGAAGAAAAGGTTGAACTGACCTTCGGTAAAATTAAAATCGACCGTCATCACGATTACACTAACGGGACGGAAAACGAATATCCCTACGATTATGTTTATGACACTCCCTGGTGCAAATCCAAGTGGGGTGAGGGAATTATTACGGTAAAAGCTCCCGACGGCGAATACGTACTTGATTACAATAATTTTGAGGTTATAAAAAAATGAATTCCATATTACTTGTAGGCGTCGGCGGTTACGGCGGCCTTAATGCAAAAGAAGTTCTTGAACATTCGGAAGAACACGACGCATTCGTTGCAGGCGTAGTTGAGCCGTTTATTGAGAGCAGTCCCGTAAAGGATATGCTTGAAAATATTCCCGTATATAAGACGCTTGAAGAATTTTACGAAAATCATTCTGCGGATCTTGCAGTAATTTCCACTCCCATACATCTGCATCCAGAACAGTGTATTTACGCAATGGCGCACGGAAGCGACGTTTTGTGTGAAAAACCCATTGCGCCCACAATTCAGCAGGCAAAGGAAATGCAGGATGCCGCAAGAAAATATAACAAGCATCTTAACATCGGCTTTCAGCTTTCTTATGCTCCCGATATACTTAAGCTTAAGGAATGTTTTGACGGGTTCGGCACGCTTAAAGGAATTGACGTAATGATTTCGTGGCCGAGAAACAGTCAGTATTTTGCACGTCCCTGGGCGGCAAAACGAAAAATCAACGGCAAAATTCTTTTGGACAGTATTATGATGAATGCCTGTGCGCATTATTTTGAAAATCCGCTTTTCCTGCTTGGCAAAGAACCGCAGGAAGCGGTTATGCCGTCAAGAATCAGAGGAAAACTCATCCGTGCCAACGATATTGAAATGTTCGACACCGCAATTATCGAAGCGGAAGTAAACGGTGTTCCGTTTAGATATGCAGTCACTCATTGCGGCGAAGAAAACATCAATCCGCTTACAAAATTCACCTTTGAAAACTGCACCGTTCACGTTACCATCGGTGAAAGCGATGACTCTATGTACGTGGAATATAATGACGGTTCAAGAAAAAATTTAGGTTCCTGCTACAAGCGTCCTTTTGAAAAAATATGGTATGCTTTAGACGTATTCAACAATAAAAAAGTTCCCGTTTGCACCGTGGAAACCGCACTTCCTCACCTTAAATGCGTTAATGCGGTAAGTGAACTTCTGCCCATTGAAACGGTAAAAGACTACTATATAAATGATGACGTAAGAATAATCAACGGCTTGCTTGACAAATTCAAAAAAGCATACGAGTCTTCATCTCTTGAAGATTTTGAACTTTCCGATTGGATAAACCTTTCCGACTATAAGGAGTTTAACGAATGAAAATAGCAATAATCGGTAATTCGGGCCATTGGGCATACTGTCTTAACGAATTAAAAAATCACACCGTTGTTGCCGTAGTAAACGGTTATGACGGTGAGGATATGACCTCGCTTTACGCAACACTTGAAAAAAACAAAATTGAATATACTCCTGTAAAGGATTTTTCCGAAGCTTTGGCAAAAAATCCCGATATTGCCGTTATCAACACCCGTTTTGACTTAAACGGCAAATACACGCTTGAATGTTTGAAACGGAACATTTATGTGTTCAGTGAAAAACCGCTTGCAACCGACTTTGAAATGCTTGAAGAAATAAAGAACGTAAAATCCGATGCTTTTGCGGTTGCAATGTTCGGCATAAGCTATGAGCCGTGGTGTGAAACGTTCAAAAAACACGTTTCAAAAGTAGGAAATATCCGAATGATAAACTGTCGCAAATCCTACAAATTAGGCACACGTCCCGAATTTTATAAACATAAGGAATTTTTCGGCGGAATAATTCCGTGGGTAGGAATACACGCACTTCATTGGTGCTACGACATTACGGGCTTAAAATTCGGAAAAACCTGTTCGGTAACAAACAATGAATTCAACAACGGTCACGGCGATCTTGAAACCGCCGCAGCGGCAGTTTTTGAAATGGAAAACGGTTGCATAACTACCGTTACCGCAGATTATTTCAGACCGCAATCTTCTTCCACTCACGACGACGACCGTATGCGCATAGTAGGCACAAACGGAATTTTGGAATATATGCAGGGCAAGGTTACTCTTATCAATGCAAACGGTGAGCAGGAACTGTCTCTTGAAAAAACGAAAGATATTTTCAAATTATTCGTTGACCGAATTTCCGACGGAAAAAGCGGAATTTCTCCCGAAGAAAGCATTTATATTACCGAAATCGCACTTAAAGCGAATAAAAGTAATACTTGATAAGACCATAAAAGGAAGGTTTTCACCTTCCTTTTCTTTTTCTGTATTCCGTGGGCGAGATGCCCATGTATTTTTTGAATATTTTTGAAAACTGCAGTTGGTCTTCGTACCCTACCGAAAGTGCAACTGTCTTTATGGCGTAATCCGACAAAAGCATATTGCAGGCTTGCTCAAGTCGGATTTTTATTATGTACTCTTTGGTGGACATTCCCTTTTGCTCATAAAACAAATTTCTCAAATATGCCCGTGAAAGTCCTAATCGGTCCGCCACCTGCTGCGCCGAATTGATTTCCTTATAATATGCCTTTATGTAGTTTTCCGCATCAATTATGTGCTTTTGCTCTGCCGAAAGCCGTCGGTTATCGTTTTCAATATATGATAATAACATATAAGCGCTGCCCAATCGGTACAACTCATTGCCTTGTTCGCCCTGCTGAGCCGTTTTTATCAAATTACTTTTGTTTTCACACTTCCAAGTGAATATTTCGCCGTATTTTCGGAGTGTATCATCACCCGTGATTCGTATCCAAACGTATGACCAAGGATCGTCACTGTTAGGATAGTATTCCGCAAACTGATTTTCAAATGCTGTAAATCCCTGCCCTGCACGTATTTTTCTGCCGTTAAAATATCCCTCTCCGCTGATAACGAAATGTACCGCCGAAAACCCGAGCACGCCCGCAACTTTGACCTTTTCTCTGGTGCATTTTTCATATTTCATATATAACACTTGCATATTTTCATTCCTTTTCCTTATACCTACGATTTTACCATATATTCCTACGATTAGTCAATATACATTTGCCGTTTTCAGTGTTACAATAAATTTATTAAGATAAAGGAGATACGATCATGGATAAAAAAATTCTTTCAAATCCAAAAGTGCTGAACATTAACCGCCTTGACGGAAGATGCAGTATCGTTCCCGCAAGTGAAAAAGAAATATACTATCAAAACAAATTTGATTCCGAATTTTTAATGTCGCTTAACGGCGACTACCGTTTCAAATATTTTGACGACGACGTTTTTGAGGATTTCTATGCTCTCGACGTTGACGAATCCGATTGGGATACGTTAGCCGTTCCAGCCGTTTGGGAATATAACGGCTACGGACTTCCCGTGTACCCAAACGTGGAATATCCGTTTCCATTTGATCCGCCGATGATAGACATAAAAAATCCTATCGGTTGCTATCGCAGAACGTTTATTCTTGATGAAGTTCCCGAAAATTCAATTATCCATTTTGACGGCGTTGATAACTGTTTTGAGTTTTACGTAAACGGTCAGTTTGCCGGTTTTTCAAAAAACTGTCGAATTGCCACCGAATTTGATATAACCTCGCTTCTCGTAAAAGGCGAAAACCTGCTTGCCATCAAGGTTTACAAGTACAGCGATGCAAGTTATCTTGAAAATCAGGATATGTTGCTTGCAAGCGGAATTACCCGTGATATTTATTTGATCAACACAAAAAAAGAAAGCATTTGGAATTATACGGCAGAAACGGATACCACCACACTTTCAAGCAAAGTTTTTCTGCTTGAAAAGGGCAATTATTCCGGCTATACCGTAAGAGCAATTTTAGACGGTGTTGAGCAGGTTGCGGAAGTTAAGGACAATTATGCGGAATTTACTTTCACTCCCGAATCACCGCTTCTTTGGAATGCCGAAACCCCAAATTTGTACGATTTTAACCTTATTCTTGAAAAGGACGGAGTTCCCGTTGAAATTCACAGTAAACGTGTGGGCTTCAGAGAATGTCATACTGACGGCAAACAACATATTTTGCTTAACGGCACGGCTATTACAATAAAAGGAATAAACCGTCACGAATACAACTGTAAAACCGGAAGATATATTACCGTTGAACAAATTCTCCGTGAACTCAGAATTATCAAGGAAAGTCACATAAATGCCATAAGACTTTCCCACTATCCCAATCACCCCGCCACTTATGAAATTGCCGCAGAACTCGGTTTATATCTTATGGACGAAGCGGATGTGGAAACTCACGGATGCGGTGTCACCGGCGATCAGGGCTTTATAAGCAAACTTCCCGAATGGGAAAGCGCATATTTTGACAGAGTAATGCGTATGGAAGCCCGTGACAAAAACGAAACTGCCGTTATTATGTGGTCGGTGGGAAATGAATACGGTAACGGAATCAATCCCGAAAAGTGTCACGATTGGCTTAAAGCACGAGAATTTCCAAAGCCTATTCGTCTTTACAAAGATAAAGGAGATTTCATTCAATGCGGCTATTGCAAAATGGAAGTGCTTAATTCTTTACCCGATGACGACGTACGTCCTGCACTGTTGACCGAATATGCACATTCTATGGGAAACAGTCCCGGAACACTTGAGGATTATTGGAGAAAAATTTATCACACCGACCGGATTTGCGGTGGTTTTGTATGGGAATTCAAAAATCACGGCTACTACAAGGAAGACGAAAACGGTAATGTAGGCTACCTTTACGGCGGTGACTTCGGCGATATAAATTCGTGGAGCAACTTTACTCTTGACGGTTTTATGCTTTCCGACATTACGAAAAAACCTGCTATGTACGAATTGCGTGAAGTTCATGCTCCTGCGTGGGTGGACTACATTGACGGCGAAATCTATATTATGAACACCAACGATTTCCTCAACCTTAACGAATGGGAACTTGAATACAGAATACTTGAGGACACAGACGTAATTTTCAAGGGAAAACGTCAGATGGACGACCTTGCGCCGCACTGCACTATTCGTTTTGACGATTGGAAGAAATTCAAGCCCACAAAAAGCGGTGCAAAATACCGTGTTGACGTTATTTTCAACAAGGGTTGGCACCATACCGACGCATATAAGCAGTTTTTGCTTGATATTAGTATTCCTAAGGAAAAGTTTATTCCTACGCCCTGCAATTACGATATTATGCAGAATGGCTCATTTGTGCAGATAAGCGGTAATAACTTTAATCTTCATATAAATAACGGTATGATTTGCCATTATGAAAAGGACGGCAAGGTGTTCATCAAGGACAGTGCAAAAATCAACGTTTTCAGAGCGCCTACCGACAATGACGGCATAGTAAACCTTTATCCACGTCACATTGCCGAATGGGAAGCCGTGCTTTTGGATGATTTCTTCTATCACGTTGAAAGCACCGAGGTGGAACAGAACGAAACCTGCGTTAAGGTAATTACAAAGGGAAAAATACTTCCCCATGCCAAGTTTGTAGGATTTTTGACCGAATTGGAATACATAATTTACGCAGACGGAATCGTTCTTGTTTCCGTCACCGCAGACCCCTACGGAAAAATGCCTCCGTTCCTGCCCCGCTTCGGCTTTGTTTACCCGATGGACAAGGAATTTAACAACGTTGCATGGTACGGCAGAGGCTTTAGGGAAAACTATTCGGACAGAAAACTCGCCACGCCCGTCGCCTGCTACGATGCAAGAATTGAAGATATGAACACGTTCTACGATGTTCCGCAGGAAAACGGAAACAGAAGTGAAGTAGGTTTTGCAACGCTTCACAACGACCTTAACGAGGGATTTTCCTTTATCGGAAGTGACGAATTCGAATTTTCATACCACGATTTCACTCTTGAAAATCTCACGAAGGCAAGACACAGAAACGAACTTAAAAAATCGGATAAGAACTACTTCTACATCGACTATAAAATGCGCGGTATAGGAAGCCGTTCCTGCGGCCCCGACCCGGAGGAGGAATATGAATTCCATCCCCATAAGTTCAACTTTGCATACATTATTGCACCGCAGGTGGATAAAGATAAAAATCTTGAACTCTTAAGAAAAGATTTTTGCAGAAAAACCGAAAAGCTAACGGAAAAATATGAAAGAACTCCCGAAGAAGAAATCGTTCAACTTTTCGATTGCAAAGAATAAATTTTATTGTTTTAAGCGGCACTTTTTTCACGAAGTGCCGTTTTCTTTTGACAAAAACACATATATTATATATAATATAGGCGTCAAAAGCGACGGACAGTTCGTAACCATCCTGTCCTAAAACAAAACTAAGGAGATAAATGAATATGAAAAACACTGCAAAAAAAATCGTTCGTGGCGCAATTATTGCCGCTGTTTACGCAACGTTGACCGTTGTTACTCAGCCTATTTCCTACGGGGCGGTGCAGTTCAGAGTTTCGGAAGCACTTACCCTGCTTCCTTTTTTGTTCCCCGAAGCCGTATGGGGACTGACTTTGGGCTGCCTGATTTCAAACATATTCGGCGGTCAGGTCATCGACATCATTTTCGGGACGCTTGCAACATTTCTGGGCGCATTTTTTACACGGAAAATAAAAAAAATGTGGCTTGCACCGCTCCCCACCGTGCTTTTTAACGGCATAATCGTGGGTGCGGTCGTTACACTCGCAAGTGTTGAATTCACGTGGACGTCGTATTTGCTCTTTGCCATGAGCATCACCGTAAGCGAATCAATCATCTGTTACTGCGGCGGAATTCCGCTTTTGATTTTTACCGAAAAACTGTCAAAATCGGGACTGTTATAACGTTTTTATTCGTATTTTGACGTTCAATATAGGTAAGTAAATAGTTACGCAATTTAATGTTTACAATTTGTTAATATTTAAAGCCAAAAAATTATTGAATTACTTTTGACATAGTGCTATAATTTATACGTGATGTGTAGTTGTACTACACAAAAATTTTAAGGAGGAAATACCTATAATGAAAAAAGCTTTCAAATTTTTATTTGTAGCTTCACTCGTTGCACTTATGCTGGTTACAGCTGTTGGTTGCGGTAAAGATGGCGGCGATCCGTCAGCAACTCCGAAGCCCGGCGAAAACGGCAGTGCTGTGGGTGGCAACTTCACTAAGGCAGGGGAAACTTACAGTTTCTATTCCTGGCAGTACAACTCTGACAACCCGTATTCCGGTGACACTGAACGTGACCAGGCTATGAGAGAAAGAGTTGAAAGAATTCAGAATGATTACGGTATCAGAATTGAATTTGTTTCTCAAGCAAATACAAACGTTATCCTTCAGTCTGCATTCCAGGGTGTACCTGATATCACAGGTATGAAAGAGGGCGGCCTTCACACAATGATGAATACATATTTGTATCAGAACCTTACCGGTCAGTGCCTTACTCCCCTTTCAGATCACTCAGACGTTTATAACTTCAAGGATGAAAACAAGTTCAACGTTTATTCCGAATATGATCTTTGCGAATACAACGACAAACTTTGGTTCTTCATTCCCCTTGAACTCGGTGTTCACTTCGAGTGCGGCGGTAACTGCCTTGTATTCAACAAGAAGCTTGTTGAAGCTGCAGGTTACTCAGCAGACACAATCTACGGTTGGGTAAACAACAAAGAGTGGACTTGGGAAAACTTTGAAAAAGTTCTTTCCGCAACAACCGACAAGGAAAAGGGTATCTGGGGTATCGAACGTGGTAACCAGGCTCTTGTAATGTGGTCACTTGCTAACTCAAACGGTACAGAATTCGTTCGTCTTGAAACTCTTGAAAACGGTCAGAAAAACGATAGCTTCGTTTACTCCGGCGATAAGGGCGACAGACTTATGGAAGCTTACGATGAATTCATCAAGCTTGCTAATACCCTTCAGGTTATGGATACCAAGATGTATTCTTCAACAGATACAACTCCTCTTGAGCACTTCCTCAACGGTTCAGTTGCATTCTTCTTCAACGGATACTCTTCCAACCCCTTAAAGGATATTGCAAATGCTGAATTCGATTACGGTTTGGTTCCGTGGCCCATGGGTCCCTCAAACGTTGCTAACGAAAAGCAGTATTATTCATTCTATCCGCACCTTAACCCCTACTGCGTATTCCGTAACGTAAACGGTAACGTTAAGGGTGCTGTTCAGATTCTTTGCGAACTTTATACTCCCATCTACGATGCAAACTCAGAAGAAGCTACTGCTCTTTATGAATCAGAAAAAGCTCTCTTCACTCGTGATGATGAGTCTGCTAAGAACCTTGACTTAGTTGAAAGTGCTAAGGAACACTTCCGTGTATTCATGTATTCAAATGCTCCTTGCTCAATCGGCAGCGCAACACAGGTTAGTGATGCATTGTTCGGAAAAGGTGAAGACGCTATCCTTGCTCAGGAACAGTCAGCAAGCCAGTACTTCAAGAGTATCGCTTCTGCTATCAACCAGGCAATCTATGCAAGATCACCCTACAGCTGGAAGTAATTTTTGATTACTTAATCCCCCGAGAAATCGGGGGATTTTTTTTGCTGAAAAGTATAAACGTCAAGCATTTTTCTTTGTGTTTGGCGTTTATACTTTTTCTGCTTTTATAAGTATTAACAAATTATGAACAATGCTTCAAAATGCTTGCAATTACTATATTCCTATGATACAATTATCGTGATATGGCATAGACATCTTGCTGAAATATTCGTCAACAGATTTTTGCCACGAAAATATATTGCGTGCAAATAAACGCAAAAATATTGGAGGATTATATGAAAATACAATCAACAGCATTCAGACGTTGTGAAATTATTCTTCACAGCACAAAAGAGTATGAAAACCCTTTTGCAGACGTGCAAATCGACGCAACATTTGTTTGCGGTGACAAGAAGATAACTCTGCCCGGTTTCTGGAACGGCGGAAACGAATGGAAAGTTCGTTTTTCATCCGAAACAGAGGGTAATTGGGAATACACGGTAGTTTGTTCCGATAAAGACAATGCGTCACTTTCGGATACCGGTGTGATCGAAGTTCTTCCGTTAAAAGAAAAGGTAACTGATCTTGAAAAACACGGTTATCCCGTTTTAAGAGAGGGTATGCCCTATTTTGAATATGCCGACGGAACACCGTTCTTCTATTTAGGCGACACCCATTGGCAGATGCCCGACTATGAACATCTTCACGATTGCAACTATCCCGGATGCAACTGCGGAAGTCAGTTTATGCATGTGCTTAAAGACCGTAAAAAGAAAGGCTTTAATGTTTACCAAACATATTTTTCAACTGCCCGTACCGGCACTTCTCATTCGGGAACTCACGGCTGGTGGCTTGAACCCTACAAAAAAATCAATCCCGAAGCATTCAACGAATCTATGGATATTATGATGGAGCATCTTGTTGAAAACGGCTTTACCGTTTCACTCGGTTTCGGGTGCCATTGTGCTGACCCGGGTATGTTCGGCGGCAGAGCAGAACCCATGCTTGCTTTTGCAAGATACTGCATTGCCCGTTATGCTTGCTATCCCATTATTTGGATTATCGGTCAGGAAATCACCAATCTTAAGCACAACGCATTTGAAATTTGGCAGCAGGTTGGCGCTCTTGTAAAAGAACTTGACGGATATCATCATCCCATCGGCGGTCACATGCACGCACACGGCATGGACGATCCCCGTTCTATTCAGCTTAACAAAAATCCTTGGCATCAGTGGTGGACGGTTCAGGGCGGTCACGGAAACATGGACTTTACCGTTCCCCGTCAATACTATGCAGGATACAAAAATTCACTTCCCCATAAGCTTATTCTTGAAACAGAATGTCAGTATGAGGATTTAAGCGGTCAAAACGGTTATAATGCAACAAGAAGAGCCGCTTACAATGCAATTATTCACGGCAGCGCAGGTTACACATACGGTGCTGTCGGCGTTTGGGCTATGCGTTGGAGCCAAGAGCTTCCCGGATTCGGTTCATACAACCCCGAAAGCTGGTTTACCGGTGTAGATAAACAGGGCTCAACCGAAATGACATATATGAAGAAGTTCTTCGAATACATTAAATGGTGGAAATTCGAACCCGTTTACACCAACGGCTACGGCGAATTCGAAATGAGAAAATATGTTGCTATCTCCCGCAACGGTCAAGATGCTTTCATATTCTACTTTATGACTCAGTACGACGAAGACGGCAACTTGAGCGGACTTAAGCCGAATTGCAAATATCAGGCTCGTTGGTATGACACCTGCACGGGAAAATTCATTGATCTTCCCGATATCGTTGCTGACGAAAAAGGTAAATCATACATTCCCAAAAAGCCCTCACACCGTGATTGGCTGCTTTTGCTGAACAATTACGATATGGGCGAATACGAAACCGAAAACTATCCCGAATATGTTGTTCCCGTTGCTCCAAGTGAAATCAAGCACGGCGACAAGATTGAAATCAAGAAACTTACCGCATCGTCCTGCGATAAGGATCATCCCGTTGAAAATATGCTTGATGGCTCAACAGAAACCTGCTGGAAGCCCATCGTAAGACACGCAAGTCAGTCGATTATTGCCGATTTGGGTTCTGTTCAACCCGTTGGATACCTCTATCTTGAATCGCATATGACATATATGCGCAGATTCAGTTTTAAGGTATTCGGTTCCGTTGACGGTGAAAATTACGATTTACTTTCCGATTATCCGGATAATCAAATCACTCTCGGCGGCGAATATAACGGCTATTTCAACAAGATTTTCGGAAATTACCGTTACGTTAAGTTCTTCCTTGAGTCTTATCCCGAGCAAACACCGTTTGAACTTACTCACTTTGAAATCTATAAGGCAGGCGACGAGCAATGATTTTCTCAACTGAAGTAAATAAGCGAATTGAAATTAAACTTAACAGTGCAAAAGAATATAGCAATCCGTTCCGTGATGTGGATATTGACGCAGTGTTCACTTCCGAAAGCGGAAGAAAAATTGCACTGCCCGGCTTCTGGAACGGTGGAAACGAATGGAAAGTTCGTTTCTCCGCCCCTACCGCAGAAAAATGGACGTATGAAATCACCTGCACCGACAGGGAAAATTCTTCTCTTACCGATAATGGCGAAATCAACGCAGTACCTTGCTCCAACCCCGTGACGGAATTGGATAAGCACGGCTACGTTATGCTTAAAGAGGGCAAGCGTTATATGGAATATGCTGACGGCACACCGTATTTCTATCTTGCCGATACCCATTGGATGATGCCCGATTTAGAGCATCTTCACGATTGCAACTATCCCGGATGCAACTGCGGAAATCAGTTTATGCACATGCTTAACGACCGTGTAAAAAAGGGTTTTAACGCTTATCAGACATATTTTTCTTCTGCAAGAAAAAAGCCGTCACATTCGGGAACTCCCGGTTGGTGGCTTGATAATTACGACACTATCAATCCCGAAGCATTCAACGTTTCCATGGATATTATGATGGAAGCACTTGTTGAAAAGGGCTTTACCGTTTCCTTAGGCTTTGGCTGCCACTCGACTGATATCTCCCGTTTCGGTGATAGAATTGACTCTTTCAAGGCATTCGTTCGCTATGTTGTGGCACGTTATGCCTGCTATCCGGTTATGTGGATAACCGGACAGGAAATCACAATTGAAAGATGCAACGCATTTAACATTTGGCAGGAAATCGCTGAGCTTGCTCATTCGCTTGACGGCTATAACCGCCCCTACGGCGCTCATTTATTCGTGCATGAAGCAACAGACCCGAGGGCGCAAAAGATCAATCAAGCACCTTGGCATCAGTGGTGGACCGTTCAAGGCGGCCACGCAGGTATGGATCGCTTAAAGCCCCGCACCTATTATAAGAGTTACCGTGACAGTCTGCCCGTAAAACCGTTTATTGAAACGGAATGTCAGTATGAAGACATTTACTGCGGCGCATTCAACGGAAACGTTGCTCCGAGGGTAGGCGGATATCAAGCCGTTCTCTGCGGAAGCGCAGGCTTCACCTACGGTGTAACGGGTATTTGGGCAATGGGTTATAACCAGAGAACCTGCCCCGGTTGGCCCGATTATTCACCCGAAAGTTGGTTCAACGGCGTTGACAAACCCGGCTCGCAAGAAATGGGTTACATGAGAAAATTCTTCGAATACATCGGTTGGTCTAAACTTGAACCCGAATTCAGATACGGCTTCGGTGAATTCGAAAACAGAGGCAAAGTATCTATTGCGCACATCGGCAATGACCTTGTAGTTTACTACTTCTTCGGCAGATGCTGCGAATCCGGCTACGCAAAAGACCTTAAACCTAATACAGAATATCAGGTTCGTTGGTTTGACACGGCAACGGGCAAATTCATTGATGTTCCCAATGCGGTTACAAATGAAAAAGGCGAATTTGATTTCCCGATGCTTCCCTCACTTCGCGATTGGGTATTGCTTGTAAACAATTACGATTTGGGCGAATATGAAACCGAAAATTATCCTGAATTCGTTCAGCCGGTTGCACCCACCGAAATTATTCACGGCGACAAAATCGAAATCAAAAAAATCGTTGCCAACTCCGAGGACGACAACTTCCCCGCTGCAAATATGCTTGACGGCTCTGCCGAAACCTGCTGGAAGCCTTTTGCTCCGAGAACAGGTCAGTTTATTCTTGCGGACTTAGGCGAAGTTAAAGAAGTCGGCTACCTCTACATTGAAACGCACCTTCCCGAACCGAGAGTTATCAGATTTAAGACTTTCTGTTCCGTTGACGGTGAGCATTATGACCTCGTTTCGGATTTCCCGAGCACAAATGTTACTCTGGGCGGTCAGTTCAACGGTTACTTTGATACAATAAAAGGCAATTACCGCTATATCAAGTTTGTACTTGAATCATACGATGAGCAAACTCCCATTGAGTTCTCACACTTTGAAGTTTACAAGGAGAATTAAATGACTCAAACAATAGTTATTAACAAAAGATGTGAAATAGTTCTTCACAGCACAAAAGAATATGATAATCCGTTTCTTGACGTAGATATTGACGCAGTATTTACCCACGAAAACGGAAAAGAAATCACTCTGCCCGGCTTCTGGAACGGCGAAAACGAATGGAAAGTTCGTTTTTCACCCAATGAAATCGGCAAATGGAATTATAAAATCACCTGCTCGGATAAAGAAAACACTTCACTTACCGACTGCGGTGAAATTATTTCCGTTGCAAATGAAAATCCTCAAAACGACCTTGAAAAGCATGGTTTTGTACGTCTTGAGCCCGGTAAACAATATTTTGTTTACGATGACGGAACTCCGTTCTTCTACCTTGCAGATACCCATTGGATGATGCCCGATTACGAACATCTCCACGACTGTAACTTCCCCGGATGCAACTGCGGAAGTCAGTTCAAGCACCTTGTTCAGGACAGAATTAAAAAAGGCTTTAACGCTTATCAAACCTATTTTTCATCTGCAAGAACAAACGTAACTCATTCCGGCACGGAATCATGGTGGGCAGAACCTTTTACAAGAATAAACCCCAAGCCGTTCAACGATACTATGGACGTTATGATGGATTATCTTGCCGACAACGGTTTAACTATCGCTCTCGGTTTCGGAACCCACTACACAACGATTGCTTCTTATAAGGAAGATGCAAAGCCATTGCTTGCATTCGTTCGTTACAGTATCGCACGTTATGCCTGCTATCCTTTAATTTGGATCACTGCGCAGGAAATAACCGACTATAATCACAACGCATACAGTATTTGGCGCCAGGTTGGCGAACTTGTAGGACAACTTGACGGCTACCACAGACCTAACGGTGCGCACATGCACGTTCATGCCTTTTCCGAAGACCGATCCGTTGCCCTTGCAAAGGAACCGTGGCATCAGTGGTGGACTATTCAGGGCGGTCACGGCGGCGTAGATAGACTTAAACACCGTTATTTCTACCGTGATTACCTGTTAGATCCTGCGAAGAAGCCCATTATGGAAACTGAAAACCAATACGAAGATATATATTGCAGCGGATTTTGCGGACACGACGCACCGAGAATGGGTGCATGGCGTGCAATTCTTTCCGGTTGCTCCGGCTTTACCTACGGTGTAACGGGTGTTTGGGTACTTTCCTATCACTATAAAGATGCGCCTGTACTTTCCAACTATTCCCCCGAAGACTGGCGTTCCGGTATGATCAAGCCCGGTTCTGCGCAAGTGGGATATATGAAAAAATTCTTCGAATACGTAGGTTGGCCTAATCTTGTTCCCGAATTCGGATATAAATACGGTATTTTCGAATCAAGAAAAGACGTGGCTATTGCTCACCGTGGCAATGATACGCTTGTTTACTATTTCTACGATTACGGAAACAACACCGCCGGCTACTTTACCGACCTTAAGGAAAATACCACGTACCATGCTTTCTGGTTTGATACCATTACGGGAAAATTCGTTGATCTTCCGGACGTAACAACGGAGGGTGATAAATTGCCCATTCCGAAAAAGCCGAGCGAAAGAGATTGGGTATACATTCTTACAACCGAAGAACTTGGTGAAAGAGATACAGAGCCGTACCCCGTTTGGGTGCAGCCGATTCCGGCTGATGAAGCTAAACTCGGCGAAAAATATGAGATTAAAGCATATCACGTTTCCGCCGAAGATCCCGAACATCCTGCAAGCAATATGTTCGACGGCAATCCTGAAACGTATTGGCAGCCCTACGCCCTCCTTACAAACCAAACGATTACTGTTGATTTGGGCGAATCAAAAGATCTTGGCTACGTTCACTTTGAATGTTGCAATAAGGGCATCCGTTGGATACGTTTTAGAATTTTTGCATCAAATGACGGTGAGAATTTCGATCTTCTTTCCGAACGTACAGAACGTCAGTACGCAACCGGTGGAAGATTCGGTCATTCCTTTGATCCGGTCAGCGGAAAATACCGTTACGTTCGATTCTTTGTTGACTCGATCCGTCCGGGCGAAGCTATGTTTGAACCGGGACTTCCGCCTATTGACGAGCCGCTTCATCTTAGTGAGTTTGCAGTATTTGCAAAAGCTGAATAAAACAATTAGCCGTGAAGATTTATTCTTCACGGCTCTTTTATATAACAGGAAATGCAAAAACGGCTTGATTTTTCATCAAGCCGTTTTTATTTTTGTACCGATTATTTCAAGATTGCTTTGTGGAAAACTTTCTTTCCTTTGCGAATCTTAACGCCGTCTTTAAGCATTTCAGCCGAAATAAGCATATCTGCCGACTGAACTTTTTCATCGTTGACGGTTACGCCGCCCTGCTGAACAAGACGTCTTGCTTCGCCCTTTGACTGAACAAGTTTGCAAGCAGCCATTAAATCAAGAATCATCATTCCTTCGCCTACGGTTGCCGCATCAAGTTCGGTTGTGGGCATATTGGCATCGTCGCCGCCGCCTGCAAACAAACTCTTTGAAACCTGAACGGCTTTGTCTGCTTCTTCTTTTCCGTGAACAAGTTCGGTCAACTGATAAGCAAGAATTTCTTTCTTTTCGTTAATTCTTGAAGCATCCCATTTTTCCATTTCTTCGATTTCTTCAAGTGAAAGGAATGTAAGCATACGGATGCATTTCATAACATCTGCATCGTCAACGTTTCTCCAATACTGATAGAATTCAAAAGGAGATGTCTTATTAGGATCAAGCCATACTGCGCCTTTTGCGGTTTTACCCATCTTTTTGCCTTCGCTGTTAAGCAAAAGAGTGATAGTCATTGCATAAGCATCGTCACCCGTCTTTTTACGGATAAGTTCTGTTCCGCCGAGCATATTCGACCACTGATCGTCGCCGCCGAACTGCATATTGCAGCCGTAGGTCTGATGCAGATAATAGAAATCGTAGGATTGCATTATCATATAGTTAAATTCAAGGAATGAAAGTCCTTTTTCCATTCTCTGCTTATAGCATTCTGCACGAAGCATATTGTTTACCGAGAAGCAAGCGCCTACTTCACGAAGAAGTTCGATATAATTAAGCTTAAGCAACCAATCGGCATTGTTTACCATAATTGCTTTGCCTTCGCCGAAATCAATAAATCTTTCCATCTGTTTCTTGAAGCAATCGCAATTATGCTGAATTGTTTCGGGCGTCATCATTGAACGCATATCGGTTCTTCCCGAAGGATCGCCGATATAACCGGTTCCGCCGCCCACAAGGACAACGGGCTTGTTTCCCGCCATTTGAAGACGTTTCATAAGGCAAAGAGCCATAAAATGTCCTACATGAAGCGAATCAGCGGTGGGATCAAAGCCGATATAGAACTTTGCTCCGCCGTTGTTGATCAAATTTCTGATTTCTGTTTCGTCAGTTACCTGTGCAATAAGACCTCTTGCAACAAGTTCTTCATAAATACCCATAACAATCTCCTTTACAATAAAAAAGTCCTCTGTCCAATTCAGGACAGAGGGCGAACAGAATCGCGGTACCACCTCTGCTTCGGAAAAACCTCACGGAAATTCCCTCACGGTGTTATCAACACAACTGCTGTAACGGGCTACCCGTCATTCCCTACTGCCGTTTCGGGAAGAAGCTCCGAAATGTATTCGCTGACACCGACTGTGTTCTCGCACCTGCCGAACATTCTCTGAAAAGTACAAATGACAGTTACTTCTTTTCATCATCGCTTTTATAGTATTTTATCATATTTACCTTTTTTGTGCAAGAGTTTTATTTACTTTTGAATTTCAGTATGATATAATTTTTACGAAACGGAGTATGATTATGATTAAATTTACTGAAATCGAAAACGGATATCTTTCCGAAATAGAAATTGAAAATCAAACTACGAAATGGATTTGCGGAGAATTTCATTTTTGGGGCGAAACAAAAGTTCCCTGCGGAATAAAATGTTCGGTTGCAAGGGAACTGAAAAACGGTCGAATTGCGGAAAAATACACCTTTACGAATTGTTCGGAAAACACCGTGAACGTTCAAACCGGCGATTTGGGAATTTGGGTGCCGTTTAACGACAGTTACGATAAATCAAGCGTTACGATGCGTGAAAACTGTCATGCGCATTTGTGGTGCGGCGGAAAATCTTCATACGTTTGCTGCCTTGCAATGAACGGAAAAGCACCTCATTTGGGACTTGTACTCACAAGCGGAAGCATTGAAAATTACCTTGTAGAGCGGCTTGAAAACAGTAACGACCGTGGAGATATTATGCTTCTTTCTGCGCCGGTTACATTGGCGCCGAATGAAAAATATGTTATTTCGTGGGAAATATTTGAGCATACTTACGACGATTTCTTCAGCATTTTGAAAGAATACGAAAATTACACTCATATTGAAGCAAAAACCTTTACTTTTTTTGAAAATGAAGAAGCAAAAATCTGCATAAACGGTAAAGAAACGGTTCTTCCGAAAAATCCGGGATACAACAAAATAACAAAAGATAATTACGTTTTTGCGTATCAAATTTTGCCCACATTTGATGAATTAGTCAAAAATCGCTGCGAATTTATCGTAAACAATCAGCAGGAACACACGGGCGAGCTTAAAGGCGCATACACGGTTTACGACAATGAAACTCACACCCGCTTTTTTGAAGAAATGCCTAATCCAAATCACAATGCAGGCAGAGAACGACTCGGTATGGGCGTTCTTATAGCAAAATATCTGCAAATTCATTTTGACGAAAAAATGTTTGAAAGTCTTAATGAATACTCGGATTTTATTTTGCGAGAATATTTTAATGCCGAAACGGGCGAAGTATTTAATATGATTCACCGTGATAATTCACGAAGACGAATTTATAACAATGCTTGGTTTGCCACATTTTTCAAAGAAATGTATAAGCTGACAAAAGAAATAAAATATCTTGAATATATGTGCGGCGCATTTTATGATTTATACGAAAACGGCGGGTTGCATTTTTATCCCTTGAATATTGAAATGTATGACAGTATCAAGTGTCTTGAAAAGGAAAATATGCTGAAAGAAAAAGAAAAACTTTTCGTTTTTTTCAAGAAAAATGCCGACTACATTCTTTCAAACGGAACAAACTATCCAAGTATTGAAGTAAAATTTGAGGACAATATTGTTATTCCCGCAGGAAGCATTCTTGCACAAATGTATCAGCTTACCGACGATGAAAAATATCTTAAAGGTGCAAAAGAACACCTTGACATACATAAGATTTTTCTGTTTTTTCAGCCGGACGGACGTATGCACGGCGTGTCAGTACACCATTGGGACGACTTTTGGTTTGGCAAGCGCCGATTGTACGGTGACACTTATCCGCATTACTGGTCTTCCGCAGGATCGCTATTATATGCACAAATGAGCATTATTGAAAATGACAGAAAAATAAAAGAAAAATATAAAAAAATTGCCCGTGCAGGTATAAGGAGTTGTCTTGGCAACTTCTTCCACGACGGTTCTGCCACCTGTGCAATAGTAACACCGTACTCCGTAAACGGAATGCGTGGTGAATTTATCGACCCTTGGGCAAACGATCAGGATTGGGCAATGTATCACGCACTTTTGTTTGATGAAATGTTTGGCATATAAAAATACAAGGCTCACTAATTGAGCCTTGTATTTTTTTGCGAATAAGTAATTTCAGTCTTTCATCAGCCGAATTGAGTTAAGAATTGAAAGCACAAGCACGCCAACGTCTGCGAACACCGCCATTCCGAGAGGTGCGATATTCAAAACGCACAAAACGAGCACGGCAATTTTAACGGTGATTGATGCGATAATGTTTTCTTTAACTATTTTATTTGTTTTCTTTGAAATCGTTATAGCTGTGGGAATATTGCATATATCGTCATTCATAAGAACTATATCTGCCGCTTCGATAGCCGCATCGGAACCGAACGCACCCATAGCAATGCCCACATCTGCCTTTCTGATTACGGGAGCATCGTTTATTCCGTCGCCCACAAACGCATTGCACCGTGATTCTTTTGTTATTTCGCCGTAAATATCTACCTTGTTTTGCGGAAGAAGTTCTGCAAAATACTTGTCAATTTTCAGTTCTTCCGCCACCGCCATTGCCGCATTTTTTGCATCACCCGTGAGAATTGCAGTCTTAATGTTCATTTTTTTGAACAAATCAATAGCATTTCTTGCGTTTTCCTTTATTTTGTCCTGAAGAATTATTATGCCGATACATTCGTCATTTTCGCCGACGAAAACCTTTGTGCCGACTTCGGAACATTCCATCGGCTTAACATTCAATTCTCTTAAAAGTTTTTCATTTCCCGCAAAAAATCTTTTTCCGCAATATTCAGCGGTAATACCCTTGCCCGAATATTCCTTTATGTTTTCCACATTATAAATGTCGTCGCCCTGGGCTTCCGCCAACGATTTGCCAATGGGATGAGTGGTGTGCGTTTCAACAGATGCCGCAATTTTAAGTGTATCCTCGCGGCCTACCGTCTTTTTTACCGAAAAAACGCCTTCTGTCACCGTGCCCGTTTTATCCATAACAACCGTGTCAACCTCGGCTATTTTTTCAAGATATTCTGCGCCTTTTATGAGTATTCCGTGCTTCGAAGCCTTTCCGATGCCCGCAAAATATGCAAGCGGAACAGACAAAACAAGTGCGCACGGACAGGAAACAACAAGCATTTTTATTCCTTTATTAACCCATTCGCCCCACGCCCCGTTAAATATAGGTGGTACAACAGAAATCAAAACCGCAAGAATTACCACCGCAGGCGTATATACTTTTGCAAATCGGGTAATAAAATTCTCGCTTTTCGACTTTGTTTCCGAAGCATTTTCTACAAGTTCAAGTATTTTTGAGGCAGTGCTCTCTCCGAATTCTTTTTCCGCTTCAACGTAAATAACTCCGCTGATGTTCACGCAACCGCTTACAACACTGCTGCCCACCTCTGCATATTGAGGCATGGTTTCACCCGTAAGAGCAACCGTGTCTATCTCCGTATTGCCCTTTATGATTTTTCCGTCCGTGGGAATTTTTTCTCCCGGCTTAACAACAACTATTTCGCCTATTTTTATTTCCTCGGGTTTAACGGTTACTTCTTCGCCGTTACGAATTACCGTAGCGGTATCGGGACAAAGTTCCATCAAATCGGAAATGGATTTTCTGCTTTTGTCCTCCGCCATTTCCTCAAAGAACTCACCTACTTGATAAAACAGCATTACGAAAACCGCTTCGGTGTAGTCGGCAAGCACGAATGCCCCCACTGTTGCCACCGTCATAAGAAAGTTTTCGTCAAGCATTTTTCCGTGAAACAAATTTTCGAATGCTTCCTTTACCGTTTCGTGTCCCACAGTGAAATAGGGAACAAGATATATAAGCACTTGAACATACCAAGCCATTTTGATAAGTCTTGTGGCAATAAAGCACGCAAGCAATTCCACCGTGCCGATTGCAATAATCGCAAGTTTTCTTTTAAGTTCCTTATCCATATTATTCTCCCACGTGTTCAGCGCCCTGGTCTATTATTGTACGAACGTGTTCGTCCGCCAAGGAATAAAACACCGTTTTCCCCTCTCTGCGAAACTTAACAAGTCCCGCCTGCTTAAGAACACGAAGTTGATGTGAAATTGCCGAAACGTTCATTGACAGAACAAGTGCAATATCGTTCACGCACATTTCCGCTTCGAACAAAACGTAAAGTATTTTAATTCTCGTTGAATCTCCGAACACCTTATATAATTCGGACAAGTCAAAAAGAAAATCCTCCTGCGGCATTGAATCCTTAACTTTTTTTATCATTTCATCGTTTGCATGAATGTATTCTTCGTTTTCCATACTTACCTCCTGCATTAGTTGAACACTTGAATATTTGTTCAAATGTTATTATATTATATGTCCGAAAGTTTGTCAAGAAAAAAAAGTGAACTGAAAAAATATTTCAGTTCACTTAAAATTATACAATTTGGAAAATCATAACCGCAATCGAGAAGAATACCGTAACGCTCAGCGCATCAACTATGGTAGTAATAAGCGGTGATGCCATAAGTGCAGGGTCAAGCTTTATCGCTTTTGCCGCCATGGGAAGCGCACACCCTAACGTTTGTGCAAGACATACCGTAAAGAAAATCGCCATACTTGAGGTTATGGAAAGTTTTATTGTTTCGGGACTGTATCCGTATATAAGGAACACTCTGCCCACGTTGATAATACCAAGCGTAAGGCCTATAATCATTGCAATTCGGATTTCTTTCCACCAAACCTTAAGAATATCTCTCGGTCTCATTTCGTCAACCGCCATACCACGGATAACCATTGTTGAAGTCTGCGCACCGCAGTTTCCGCCGGTATCCATAAGCATAGGCAGACAGGCAATCAAAAGCGGAATTGCCGCAAATGCCTGTTCATATCTTGTAATTATTCCGCCGGTTATAGTTGCAGATACCATTAAAACTATAAGCCACGGAATACGGTTTTTAGCGTGCTTGAAAACACCCGCCTTAAAATAAGTATCTTCAATGGGAACAACGGCGGCCATTTTTGAGAAGTCTTCCGTTGCTTCTTCACGGATAACGTCGATAGCATCGTCGAACGTTACGATACCCACTAAGCGCAATTCCTTGTCTACAACGGGGAATGCGGTAAAGTCATATTTATCGAAAAGCTTTGCAACATCTTCTTTATCGGTGGTTGTTTCGGCATAAATAACGTGGTCGTGCATAATATCCGCAACGATTTGGTCTTCCTTTGCAAGAAGCAATTCCTTTACCGTAACAACGCCGGAAATGCGTCTGTCCGGTTCAACAACATAGCAAGTGTAAATAGTTTCGCTGTCTATTCCGACCTTACGAATATAGTCAAATGCTTCCTTGACTGTCATTCCCTTGCGAAGTGCAATATATTCGGGAGTCATAATGCTCCCTGCACTGTCCGAGGGATATTCAAGTATCTTATTTATCGTGTTTCTTGTATCGGGCGTGCAGTTTTTAATAATTCTGCGCACCACATTTGCGGGCATTTCTTCAATAATATCAACAGTATCGTCGATAAACAGTTCATCAAGCATTTGATGAAGTTCGTTATCGTTAAAACTGTTGATAAGTGCTTTTTTGTTATCGTTGTCCATTTCAACGAAAACGTCCGCCGCAACATCTTTCTGCAAAAGTCTGAAAAGAACGACTCTTTGCTTTTCTTCAAGTTGTTCATCGTCAATCAGTTCCGCAATATCCGCAGAAAGCATTTCTTTGAAAAACTTACTGATTTCAAGAAGTTTCTTTTCTTCTAAAAGACGAAGAACTTTTTCAATTGCTTCTTCTTTAATGATCTCACTCATTGTACTTCCTCCTAAAAATAATTGTGTGCGTTTTCACGCAATGGAAGTTAGCTTGGCGAAAAAAAATCTTTCAAAATAATTTGAAAGATTTGCAAGTGCGAAGACCATTTATTGAGCGCAAAAAGCGCGGCAACAGAAAAATTGCCGTCACGAAATCACAGAACCGCAAAGTTACAGTTCTGTCTTATATTCAGTGAACACAATAAAATTACGTTCTTCGCACCATCGCACGGGAACAGCGCTACTACTTCCGTCTTCCATTATGTTCACCTCACTTAACCAGTTTATACTATTATTTTATCCCTTTTTGCCGGTCAAGTCAATCTATTTTTACATAAAAAAAGAACAGTTTTATATAAAAACCGTTCTTTGATATTTTATTTATTTTATGTAATTATCTCTGCCGTGAGGAAGGAATTCCACGTTATCCTTTATCTTTTTAATGTTACGAAGAAGCGGCTGATCTTTTGTTGCAAATTCGGTGTATTCCGGAACGCAAAGCCACATACAACTGCCCACATAGGGACCGATATTCCGATGAAGTTTGCAATACGGTCCTACCGATAAGAACAAAAACGGAATTTTCATTTCCTTTTTAAGTTCAATGCTTGTTTTAATGTTTTCCATAAGTTCTTCTTCGGTATTTGAAGCGGTTACGATTTTTGCGATATCCGCACCTCGTTCCTGATGTCCCGAAAGAATTTCAAGCACTCTGTCCTTTTCAAGGAAGCACATGGTATGTGACGACATAAGCACTTCGCCGCCTGCACTGTGGATTTTGTCCACCGCTTTTTTCTGTTTATCTATTGTTGTCTTGTCGGTTGCAAATTCAAGCGGTGACGGATTGAACAAGTCGCCCATTAAATCGCACATGGTTGCGCCGGCTTTAATTGCAACAAGTTGTTGTTCAACAAGTTGTTCGTCGGTAAAATCATAGCCGTCACGGCGATAGTTTGTAATATAAATAGGCTTTTCGTCCGCAAAATAGAAAATGTTTTTATATTCGTCTTCCGTTCTGAATTCGGGCTTAAGTTTTTCGATTTGGAAGCCGATTGCATCCGCTCCGTCTGAAACGGCAGTTCTTATTTGCGAAATTGCATTTACCGGAATTTCTTCCTGAATCATACAAGTGAGCAAAGGTTTTTCATGATTTAAGAACGTAGGTTTCATTTATCTGCCTCCGTGAACTTTATCAAACATTACGCTTCTTCCGCCGTCAACAAGCAGTGTAACGCCGTTTGTGAATTTTGACTTATCTCCCGTTAAGAACATAACCGCATCAACGATTTCCTGCGGTTCAGCCGCACGTCCTGCAAGTGTAAGCATATTTGCCATAGCCGCTCTTGTTAAAACGGGACCGGGTGCAACGCATACCGAACGAACATTATACGGTGCGCCTGCCTGCGCAAGTGACTTAACAAGACCGTTCATAAGTGCGCTCTTTGCCGCTGAATAGTCAGCACTTCCGTTACTTCCCTCTTCTCCGGTTATAGAACCGATATTACAAATTACACCGCTTTTCTGTTCCGCCATTTGTGCCATAACTGCGTGACAGAAATAAAATGCGCCTTTAAGGTTAACGTCAATACCCCAATCGTACACCTCGATCGGCACTTTGTGGAATTCACTTTCCGTGCATTTAAGAATTCTCGTTGCCGCACCGCCTGCAAAGTTTACAAGAACATCTATGCTTCCGAATGCTTCTACCGCCTTATCACGGGCAGCGCATACCTGCTTGTAATCTCTTACGTCGCACTGAACCGCAATGGCTTTTCCGCCGTTTGCAATAATTTCATCGGCACGCTTCTGTGCTTCTTCAATATTTACGTCAACAAGCACAACGTTTGCGCCCTCTTTAGCATAGCACTGAGCCGAAAGCAATCCCATTCCAGATGCCGCACCGGTCAGTAAAACTGTTTTATTTTCAAATTCCATAATAAATTCCTCCTTATTGTATGTATTTACATTATATATTATTGACATTCATATTTCAATGATTTATACTGTTGAGTATGAAACCTATTCTATTATTATTTATGGAGATACATTAAAATGAATGTGCAGAAGCAAGGATTATCCTATTTTATGTGCAATCAGTATTCCGTGTGGAATTACGGAACGTGTAATTTTCTTAAAATGCCCCGTTCGTATTATAACGTTTCTTACCTTATTTCGGGAACGGGCGTTTTGGAGGAAAACGGAATAAAAACCGAACTGAAACAGGGCGATTTCTTTCTTATACCCAAGGGTTCCAAATATGTTTCGCTGTGGAAAGGTTCGCCATGCTGTTTTATCACGGTTCATTTTGATTTTCCGTGGCAGACCGACCCCCTCAGATGTAAAAGAATACCCATTCAAATTCTTTCGGTGGAAAATCCCGCCGAAGCGCTTTCGCAACTCGAATACCTTAACAAGCATCAGTCGGAAAATGATTTTATGTTTTCAAGCATTTTCTTTGCATTCTGCCACAGCACACTCAGTAACATCAAATACGAAATGAAGTTAAAGGAAAGTGCCGTTCAGCCGGCGGTGGATTATATTGAAGTCCATTTTGCCGAAAAACTCACCGTAAAGGAATTGGCGGATATCTGTTGCCTCAGTGAACCGCATTTTTACGCACGGTTCAAGCAGGAAACATCGTCTTCGCCCATAGATTACAAGAATAAAATATGTATTCAGCACGCAATGCAAGAACTTATTTCTCAGCCCGAAAAATCTATCGAATCAATCGCTCTTGAACACGGTTTTGATTCGGTGGTCTATTTCAGACGGCTTTTTAAGAATATTACGGGGCTTACCCCCACCGAATACCGAAATCAATCACTTTTTATATAGCGTAAAGAAAAACCAAAGCATACTTTCGGGTGGATAAGGAAGTATTTTCGGATGATGGATTTTGTACGGCAAAATCCGATGCTCGTTATAGATGTGGACAAATTAGAATTTGTGGAGGAAACCGTATGACATATTGTGGTATGGATTGCTGCAAAGATTGCAGCAAAGCAGCACAGTGCGGTGGGTGCGAAAAGTGTAATGGTCATCCATTTGGAGGAAGCTGTATTGCAGAAAGAAACAAGAACTTCGCTGCGCTGAAAAATAGCCTGATTGACGAGATAAATGCCCTATGCATTGAAGGATTGACAATAAGCGAACTGTTTTTGCTGAATGGAGCCTATGTGAATCTGGAATACCCATTGTCAAACGGAACGACAGTAAAGTTCCTGAATGATAAAGATGTATATCTGGGTAATCAGATTGAAAGAACAAACTCAGAGCGTTGCTATGGTGTTGTTGCAAATGAAGATTTTATTCTTGTGTGTGAGTATGGGTGTAATGGTGCTG
>JAZRYL010000070.1:0-20111 GCA_045600705.1 Clostridia bacterium
TTCTTGACGAAAAGGGCGGACCGAATATAGGACCGTTTTTCTGCGGCGGTCTTATCACCGTAAACAGTGTTACGGGTGAACTTTCCTATTCGGGACAGTATAAAGCGTTCAATCATTATTCGCGGTTTATCAAGAGAGGCGCACAGGTCCTTAAATGTGAAATCGAAAATCAAGGACAGTTTATTACAAGCTTCCCCGCAACGTTTGTTGAGGTAAGCGTTTCTGCCGTTAAAAATCCCGACGGAAAAATAGTGATAAGTGTTGTAAACGCAAATCAGAGGAAACGTCAACTTCAGTTTGAATTTGAAAATAAAAATTGGTACGTGGAAATGCTTCCCGAATCGGTTGTGACAATCGTTTGTGAAAAATAATTATCAAATCTACCGTTTCTTCGGTAGATTTTTTCTTAAAAAAGAATGCGATTGGCCTTGACTTTTATTTTTCATAAATATATACTATAAAAAACAGTTGGAGAAAATGAATATGAAAAAAGTGTTGTTGCCGGCAGAAAGTGAAAATATTCATCATTACAGAGCAAATTTGCATTCACATTCCACGTTGTCCGACGGGAAAAAAACTCCGGAAGAAATGAAGGAATTCTATAAATCACACGGCTATTCCGTTTTGGCTATTACCGACCACAATGTGTTTGTTCCGCATAATGACTTAACTGATGACGATTTTCTTATGCTTAACGGCTACGAGGTGAATGTGGGCGGAAAAAACCGTGTTACCTGCCATATATGCTTGGTTGCTTGCGACAAGGACAACGATATTGACCGCTTTTATCACAGAACGGAATATATTCCGGATTGGTACGGCAAGGGCATTGACGTAAGAAAACTCATAAAATTCGATGAGTCGAAGCCTGATTATATAAGGGAATATACGCCCGAATGTATTTCCGATATTATGAAAACCGCCCGTGATAACGGATTTTTCGTAACCTATAATCATCCGTATTGGTCAATGGAAACGTATGAACAGTATATCAACTATGACGGAATGGATGCTATGGAAATTTACAATTACGGTTGTGTTTCATCCTGCGGATACGATGAGGATAACAGCATCTGCTATGAGGATTTTTTACGCAAGGGAAAACGCATTTTCTGTGTTGCTACGGATGACAATCACAATCATTGTGACGATAATTCGGTATATTGCGATTCCTTCGGCGGGAGCATTATGATTGTTGCCGAAAATCTTAAATACAATACCGTTACCAAGGCACTGAAAGACGGCAACTTTTATTCTTTGACGGGAACAAGCACTCACACGAGCCCGAAAATCAAGTCAATTTCCGTTGAAGACGGTAAAATATACGTTGAAACAGAGGACGCAAGAAGCATTTACTGTTTGTTTTATAACCGTGCCTATGCTATTAAAATTGCAAATGACGGCGAAACGGTAAATTCCGCAGAATTTGCAATAGGCAAGGAAGCGGTGTATTTCAGAATAGTCGTTACGGATACTGTTGGGTATAAAACATATTCCAATGCGTATTTTATTGATGAAATAATGTCGGAGTAAATCCGGCATTTTTTATTGTTGAACAAAATGATTATTTGTTGTATAATGGTATCGTAACAGTATAAATTTGACGGATTTTATGCCACGAACAATGTTTTTTGGAGTGTGTATGGATAAAGAAAAGGATTATCGCACGGTAAGTGTAGACGGTCAGCAAATGATAATTGCCGTTGGCGAAAAAAGCAAGAATGACAAAAGAATAATCAAGATGAATGACTCTGCACGGGAAATTTGGGAAATGTTGCAAAGCGGCGCTGATAAAGTTCACATTGCCGATATGCTATGCGAAAAATACCAAATAACACGGGAAAATGCAATTTTGTCAATAGACAACGTTATTGCGGCTATGGAAAACAACGGGCAGGGTGAAAAAATCGAGAATATCATAAAAGAAAAAGGATATGCGGTAAGCACTCCGTCGGGAAACAGTATGAATCCCATGCTGAAAAACAGACGTGATACGGTTATAATTAAAAAGATAACCGCACCGCTTAAAAAGTATGATGTGATATTGTACAAACGAAAAGAATCCTACATTTTGCACAGAATAATTAAGGTCACAAACGACGGGTATGTTATCCGCGGTGACAACTGTTATTTTACGGAAACGGACATAAAGGACGAAAATATACTCGGCAAAATGACTGAATTTTACCGAAAAAATAAGCATTATTCGGAAAAAGACACGGTATACCGTATTTACAGTGTGCTGAGAGTAAACACATATTGGCTTAGAAGTTTTTTCAGAAAAATAAGAACTGTTCTTTCAAAAATAAAGCATCTTATAGTAAAATAAGTATCTATGCACTTATGAGCATATATAAATATTAAAATAAAAACCTGCTGATACGGGATTTTGTATTCCTTTTTCAGCAGGTTTTTTATTTACAAGAACTGTATTATATTCGGCACCGTTAAAACGAGTTAAAGAACTCCGGCAGATGCAACATTGTTGAAATGGAACCAGACTGCTCCGGGACCGAAGGGATTTTTCGGGTCAACGGGGGTGCAATTATAGGGAAGGCGTTCTGCTTCAAGTTCCTCTATGGCATTTCGTTTGCCCGAAAGATAGTCGTCAATTCTTTCCTTTGCGGTTTTTATTCTTGAAATTACATAGCCGTGGCGCAAGTCAAAAACCTCAAGACCGAATGGCTTCGACTCGAAGAGCCACATATTTTTATACTCACCGTGGAATTTTTCAGCGGAAGCGACAATTCGGTCACATTCTTCCGAAAGTAATTCAAGCGCTTTTCTGTCTTTTGAATCGTATGCGTTTTTAAGACGGATTCCGAAGTCCGCTTTCATTGCGAACAAATTGCAAAGTGATGCAAGCATTTTGAAGCAGGGGGTGAAAATATCTTCTTTTTCGGTAAGTTTCAAAATATCCTTTTCAAGATTACCGTAAAAATCGGATAAGGGCAAACCTTTAATGTTGGCGTCCAAAAGACCGCACAACGGGTCATTTGCCATCAAAGCACGGGTGGAACCCACATATCCGCAGGGATAGTCAACTTTTCCTGCAATCAAAAATTCTTCCACGTTTCTGCCGAAAATCTCATAAAGGCAGGAATTTTCGGGATAATAGTCATTTTTATAATCGTAGTCGGCGTAAACGGCAAGTCCGGCAAGTGAAGAAAAGCGTGATGCTTCCGCACCGTTGTGCCATACTGTTGCAAGAACTTCCTTTACACCCTCTCTTTTGCAAACGTTAAGGGCAGGAACGGTGTTGTCAAGAGTTCTCTGCAAAAGCATTGAATAGCAACTCCAGCACCATACACCGCCGGCGAAAACCGTGTTTTGCTTGAACTTTTTGTGTTCTTTAATGCCGTGAGTATAAAACTCCTCGTAGTCGTGATAGTAATCCCAAAAAACGGGTTTAATATTTTCGGGAACAAGATTTACTATTTCATCAGTAAGCGTAATTCTTTCGTCGTAATCTTGATATCCGGGCAAATTGTTGTTCAGCAAACGGAAGAACATATCACTCCATATCATCGGCTTAAAACCGTGCTTTTCGGCAATCTTCGACATTTTACTGAGGTGGCGGAGATAAATTTCTTTTCTCGGAACAAATCCGTTTTTGTCAAGATATTTGCCGGTTCCCAAATCGTGAGTTTCGTCCATACCGATGTGAATATTTCTTGAAGAAAAACTGTTTTTGATTGAAACAAACATTTCTTCAATGAACTTGTCCGTTTCCTCGCAATCCGCAAGAAGAACATTAGCGGTGTCTTTGCATCCGTTAGTGCAGTTCCAATGCAGATACGTTGCAAGATGTCCTAAAACCTGAATACACGGAACAAGTTCAATGCCGAGTTTTATGGCGTATTCGTCCATTTTTTTGATTTCATCCTGAGTGTATCTGCCACGCATATATCCGAAATACGGTTTTTCGCTGATTTCGTATGTGTCCTCGGTGTAAAGCATAAATGTGTTCATACCCATTCTTGCGATGGAACGGAACATCGTTAAAACAGAATCTACGGTCATAACGGAATTTCTTGACATATCAACCATAGTTCCGTCAACGGTGAAAAGAGGATTTTCACAGGAAGAAAATTCTTTTTTGCCGTTATTGACTTGGAACATCAATTTTGAAAATGCTCTGAAAAAACGACTTTTTCCGTTAAAAATTCCGTTTTTGTCGCCGTATGTTATCACGGCTGTATTATTTTTGAATTCTATTTGAGAAATATCCGTATCTACCGATTTTCCTACAACGGTTAAATCCGCATCGTGTTTTGATACGATTTCAAAATTCATATCGTCTTTAAGCAATTCAACACCGGATAAAACCGAATCACAGTTTTCAAAATACAGTTTCATTTTCGTTTACTCCTTAATCAGATTGTATGTGCCTTTCCTGAGAATATCAGCAAGTTCTTTTTCGTTATGAATTCGTCTGTCGGTTTCTATGCCGCCGTGACACATTATTTCCGCACTGTGCGCATCGCCGCCGGAGGTATATACAAACTGAGGATATTTTTTTCTTTGTTCTTCTGCTTCAAGATTTCCAAGTTCGTCGTTGCAGAAATTGTAAAGTTCATAGCCGTCTAAAAGCTCAATGGGGGAAAGTCCCGGTTCCACAATGTAATCTCTGTGCCGGAACGGATGCGCCTGAATAATCAGTCCGCCGTCGTTATGCACCACATTGCGCCATACGTCTAAGGTGGTATAGCGAAGTTCCGAGTGCTCCTTCAAGGTTTCCGGGCTGAGTCCGTAGGGGAAAAACTCTTTTCCGCCGCCGATACCTTCTTCAATGCAGAATATTATATCTAAGTCGAATTTTTCGGCTTCTTTTTTCAGTTCAAGATAATCGTCAATGTATGGCTGAACAAATTCTTCCCACGGAAGTTTTCTGTCAATGCCGGTGTTTCCACGCAGAAAATGGTTGGTTATTACACCGCCGGCATATCCGCCCTCGTAAAGTGCTTTTGCAAGTTCCGCAGGGGTTATAGCACCGCATTTACTGCATGGGGAAGTGTGCATGTGCATTTGATATTTGTATCTCATAGGTCAATGACCTCCATGTAAATGTCATTTTTAGGCACGCCCATTTTTTGCGCTACTTGCTTTATTGCCGTTTTCTTGTCCAAACCCGAATCAATCAGCGCTTTGACTTGGTCTTTTACGGGAAGTGCTTCTGCTTCTTCGGATATATTTTCCTCATCAAGCTGACCTAATACAAGCACAAATTCACCTTTTACGTTTGGCAATTTTTCTTTCCATTCATCAAGTGAAAACACGGTACATTCTTCGTGCAATTTAGTCATTTCACGGGCAATGGCAATTTTTCTGTTGCCCAAAACCTTGTTAAGTTCTTCCAAAGTTTTTTCAAGATGGTGCGGGCTTTCGTGAAGAATAACCGCACGAGGTTCGTTTTTAAGCGCTTCAAGGCGTTGTTTTCGCTCTTTTCCCGTTCGGGGAAGAAATCCTTCAAACACAAATCGGTCGCATTTCATTCCCGAAAGTATCAATGCGCAAAGTCCTGCGTTTGCACCCGGCAGAACCGTTACGGGGAGATTTCGTTCCCTTGCTTTTGAAACGAGAACATATCCGGGGTCGGAAATACAAGGCATTCCCGCATCGGAAACAAGTACGATGTTTTCGCCCTTTTCAAGACGCTCAAGAATTTGCTCTGAGCGCTGCTGTTCGTTATGTTCATGATATGAAATAAGCGGCTTGTTTATTTCATACTTAAAGAATAATCCCGCACTGTGTCTTGTGTCTTCACAGCATATTGCATCACATTCTTTAAGTATTCTTAATGCACGTAACGTTATGTCTTCAAGATTGCCGATAGGTGTTCCGCAAACGTAAAGCATTATTCTTCCTCCGTGTGGTAAATTCTGTTTATTTCGTCGTTAAGATTTCCGTCTTTGTCGTATATACATAATGTGCTTTCCCAGTTCATATAGGGTTTTCCGTCCTTGACCGCTTCTACAAGCACAACGTATGCAGGCAGATTAGGTCTTGATTGAACGGGACGAACACGCTTCGGCTCTAAATTATATTTGCGCATTGTGGCAAAAATATCAACTATTCTGTCACTGTGATTGATTATTGCAAATCTTCCGCCGTTTTTCAATAAATATGTGGCGGCGGCACAAATGTCATCAAGAGAACAAGTGGCTTCGTGACGGGATATTGTGTGATTGCCGTCTTGATTGTGTTCACCGCTTCCGTCCTTTTTGTACGGTGGATTGCATACAACCGTTGAATATGCACACGAAGGCAGAAATTCTTTTACTTTTCTCAAATCTCCGGCATGAACGGTTATTTTATCGTCAAGTTTATTGAGCTTTACACTTCTTGAAGCCATTTCAGCCATATCTTCCTGAATTTCCACCGCATCGCAGTGTACGTATTCGTGACGGCCGTATAATAGAATAGGCAAAATTCCCGTTCCGGTACCAAGGTCGCAAACGACCGCATTTTTCTTAACGGTAGCAAAGTCCGCAAGCAGAACCGCATCTGTCCCGAAACAGAAAGAATCAGGGTTCTGAATTATCTTCAGACCCCTGAACTGTAAATCGTCTATTCGTTCATTTTTTTTAACGAATTCTTCCATCAGACAACGTGCCTTCCCCATGAATAGTGAGTTTTATAATAGGATTGTGACAAACTTGATACAACGACACGTCTTGCCGAACCGCTTGATGCGTGAATAACCTGTCCGTTTCCGATATAAATTCCTGCATGGTCGGAAAGGTCGGAATCGTTTAGCGTGTTGAAGAATACCAAGTCGCCTACACGTAAATCGGAAGCATTTGTAATTTTTGTTCCCGGACCGTTATAACCCTGCTCGTAAGCCGTTCTGGGAAGTGAAATGCCGAAGTGTGCATAAACGTATCTTGTAAAGCCGGAGCAGTCGAACGCATTAGGTCCGTTTGCACCTAAAAGGTACGGCGTTCCGATGAATTGCTGAGCATAAGCGGCAATCTGCTGACCTGTGCTTGTGCCGGCGTTAGAAGTTGCACCTGATGCGTCGCCGGTGCCCTCAACCTTTGATGAACCTCCGGTGGAACCGCCGGTTGAACCGCTGTTGGAACCGGTGGATTTTTTAGCGGAAGATGAGAACATTTTGTCTAATGTGGATGAACCGCATACGCCGTCTGCTGACAGACCGTTAGCGGATTGGAACTTCTTAACTGCGCTTACGGTAGACGAACCGTAGAAGCCGGTGGCTGTGCCGGTGAAATAACCAAGGTCTTTAAGACGTTTCTGAATTGAAACTACTCCCGAACCCTGCGAGCCGTTTTTGAATGTTCCGCTGGGTGCAGATGAACTTGATGTTGCGGTATTTGAAGATAACGAACCGCCGAGTTTAACGTATTTGCTGTTTACGTAACCGGTTTTGCCGGAGGATGTTTTGATTTTGTACCAGGAGGTTGAATCGTCAAGCAACGTAACTACTTCGCCGTTTTTAACGGTGGCAACCACGTCAAAGTTTGTTCCTGCGCCGCCACGTACGTTAAGTTTTCCGTCGGAAACGGTTATCGTGCAGGTGGAAGTGCCGGAACCCTTTTGAATATATTGTTTGCTTGCGTAACCCTTTGTGCCGTTTGAAAGTTCGATATAATACCAATCACCGCTTTCACCGAGAACGTTCAACGTTGTTCCCTGCGAAAGAGTTTTTAATATTTCATAGCCTGTGCTTGGACCGCTACGAACCTTGAGTGAGCTTGCGGTAACGCTTCCTTTCCATGATTCAAACAAGTCACTTAACGTAGTGGAAGAACCGCCTTCAGCACCGATTGAAACGTATTTTTTGAAGATATAGCCGGTTTTGCCGTCCATTTCGATTTCGAACCAATCGCCTTTTCCGCCGATTACCCAAACCTCGGAGTTGTTATTTACCTTGTATGCAACGCCTGCCGAAATATCTGCTTTCGTTCTTACGTTTACTGCTTCGGTAGCGCCTGTTATCGTTCCGGCAATGCCGAGAATGTTGCCTGCACCCAAATATTTTTTAAGTACAAAGCCAAGGTTTCCGTTTTCCGTTTCGATGTGATACCAGTCACCCTTTTCGGAATAAATATATACGTTTGAATCTCTTGTAAGCGAGTCAATAGGCGTAGAATCCTGAGAAGGCTCTTCACGAACGTTCAACTGAGATTTTACGGTAACTGTTGCCTCGGTGCATCCTGCCGCACGAATTGCCGCAACAGTGTCTTCGTCTGCGGTTCCGGTGGCTTCCAAGCCTCTGTCGGTCTGGAATGTCTTTACTGCATTTCCGGTGGCTTCGCCGTAATAGCCGGTACATTCGTTTGTAAAATAGCCGTACTTTTTCAAAATGTACTGAATTTCATATACGTCATAACCTTCGGCATCGGTGGTATAAGGTTCCGCACCTACGGTCATACTTAAATTGAAGCAACCTGCCGCTATAATAGCAGCCATGATCGCTGCGGGTATTTTTTTCATGACTTGCACTCCATTTAGATTTTATTACAAAAGCGAACAAGATATGTAACACTTTTGTAATATTCTATCATAGGTGCGAAATAATGTCAAGCCCTAAAATAAAAGAACGGTTTTCGGCTTTTTTATATGAAAAATGGAATTTATATATAATGTAATGTAATTTTTTAAGAAAAACCGCTTGCATTATAAAAATATATGTGATATAATCAATCGTACTGATAAAGCGGAGGTTTCAAAACAATGAACGTTATTGAACTTATTCTTGAGATTATTATAATTTTGCTGTCACTTATCATTATTGTTTCGGTGGCATTGCAGAAGAGCAAAAGCGAAGGTATTACAGGTGTAACCGCAAACAGTGAAAGCGATAACTATTTCGGCAAGGGAAAAGAACTTGCAAACGATCAGAAGCTTGCAAAAATCACAAAGACCTGCACGATTGTTTTCGTAGTTATCAGCCTTATTCTTACCGTTTTGTTCGCTATGGACTCTGCTAAGACAAAAGCAGACCAGGACGCAACGGCAGGCACTGCTACTGAAACTGTTGTTACCGAATAATACGTAGGTTTCTTTTGAGAAAAACCGTGTTTTTGCTTTTGCAAGAATACGGTTTTATTTTTTATTAAAAAGGTGAATATGGAAAGTATTATTACATTATTTCAAACGGCGCAAAGACCTATGAGCGCACAAACCGTAACAAAAAAACTAAAACTTAATAAATCACAGACTAAAATGATAAAATCTATGCTGGACAGATATGTTCGCGAGGGGAAACTCATTAGGGAACGTGACAGATATTTTATGCCTCAGCAAAGTAACCTTTTGGAGGGAACTGTTGCATCAACGTTTTCGGGTGCGGACTTTTTTACAAGTCCCGAACTTGAGGAAGATTTGAAAATTACTCACAGCCTTGATTTTTGTGCAATGAACAAGGATAGAGTTCTTGTAAGAAAAAAAGGCGGCAAATGCGAAATCGTTCGAATATTGGAACGTGGAAACAAAGAACTTGTTGGTACGCTTATGCGTGACGGCGAAATATTTTATCTTCAGCCCGACGACAGAAAAATTCATTTTGGATTTCTTGTGCCAAAAAGCGAACGGAAAAAGGCAAAGGTGGGGGATAAAATAGTATGCGAAATTACTTCTTATCCCACACAAAAGGCAGACGGAGTTTGCAAGATTTGTGAAAATTTAGGCTCGTCGGAAAATGACGACTCGGCAATTCTTTCGGTTATCAGGTCATACGGTGTTAAGGAAACGTTCCCCGACGGGGTTATCGAAAGCGCAGACAGTATTCCCGACACGATTTCGGAAGCACAGCTTGCAGGACATCTTGATTTACGCAAATTGACTGT
This sequence comes from Clostridia bacterium, assembly GCA_045600705.1. Lineage (GTDB taxonomy): Bacteria > Bacillota > Clostridia > Christensenellales > QALW01 > UMGS1322. The sequence goes on from JAZRYL010000070.1 coordinate 9,816, forward strand.
TATCACAATAGACGGCGATGACTCAAAGGACCTTGATGACGCCGTTTCACTTGAAATTACAGATAAAGGTGATTTCCTTCTCGGCGTGCATATTGCCGACGTTTCTCATTATGTTAAGCAGGATTCACCGCTTGATGCAGAGGCAAAACAACGTGCCACAAGTGTGTATGTTCCCGGCACGGTATATCCTATGCTTCCCAAAAAACTCAGCAACGGCATTTGTTCGCTTAACGAGGGCGAAGACAGACTTACACTTTCGTGCTTTATGATAATTACACGGCAGGGCAATATTATTGAGTCGTCCATTCAGCCGTCGGTAATAAGAAGCAAGCACAGAATGACTTACAACGTTGTTACGGAAATTCTCGAAAAATCCGACTCGCCAAAGCGCAAGGAATATAAAGATATTTTCGGTATGCTTGTTTTAATGAAAGACCTTGCTACGATTCTTTCAAAAACAGCCAAGGCACGGGGAAGTATCGACTTTGACCTGCCGGAAGCAAAAATAACTCTTGACGGAAACGGCTTTCCCGCAAAAATCGAAAAATACGAGGTGGGAATTTCAAATAAAATCATCGAACAGTTTATGCTTGCGGCTAACCAGACCGTTGCAACTTTTATGAAAAATAAAAATTTGCCGTGTTTGTACCGTGTTCATCAGCCGCCCGAAAAGAAAAAACTTGATACGTTCCTTGATTTGATTCACGTGTTCGGATACACATTGCCCGAAAATCCAAAACCGTCGGATTTTCAAACATTGCTTAAAAAAATCGAAGGCACGCAGGAAGAAAATCTTATAGATAAAACTATGCTCAGAAGTATGAGTAAGGCAAAGTATAAAAGCACCTGCGACGGACATTTCGGACTTGCATACGAAAACTATTTGCATTTCACGTCGCCCATAAGACGCTATCCCGATTTGACAGTTCACCGTTCGCTTCACATGTATTTCGAAAAGAATTTCAAGGCACTTGAAAAATATCGGGAGCAAATGGACCACTTGGGAGAATTATGCACTTCTCAGGAAATAAATGCCGCTAACTGTGAACGTGACGTTGACGACATAAGAAAAGCACAGTATATGGGCAAGCATATAGGCGAGGAATTTGAAGGAATTATTTCCGGTGTTCAGGCATACGGTTTGTTTGTGGAACTTGAAAATACCTGCGAAGGATTTATTCCGGTGGAAACGATGGACGGGTATTACTCTTACGATGAAGCAAGGTTTTCTCTTTTCGACAAAGACAAAAGATTTTCTCTCGGCGACAGAGTCAAAATACGTGTATTTTCCGTAAGTATTCCTGACGGCAGAACAGAATTTACCCTTTTGACTTGACTTTTGAATAAAAAAGTAGTATTATACATTGAGTAAAATTTCGGAGATTGAAATGGATAAAGGTATAAAAATAATTGCTGACAATAAAAAAGCGTATCACGATTATTTTATCGAAGATACCTTTGAAGCCGGCATAGAACTTGTTGGCACGGAAGTTAAATCCATGCGGCAGGGCAAGGCAAATCTGAAAGATAGCCATATAATAATAAGGAATGGGGAAATGTACGTTCTTGCAATGCATATTTCGCCGTACGAAAAGGGAAATATATTCAATAAAGACCCATTGCGCACACGCAAACTCCTTATGCACAGACGTGAAATAGACCGTTTGTTCGGCAAAATAAAAACTGACGGTTACACGCTTATTCCTACAAAAGCATACCTTAAAAACGGACTTATTAAGGTCGAGGTAGCTTTGGCAAAGGGCAAAAAACTTCACGACAAACGTGAGGCGGAAGCGATTAAATCAATTAAGCGTGATATCGATAGATCATTAAAAAGCGAGAAATAGTATGAAACATTTTGTAGTTGACCTTAAAAAAGAATTTCCCATGCTTACAACTAAACAGGAAATTTCACTCGAGTGCTTTGTTACGGAAGCGTACAATTCAGAACCTCAGGAAAGGCTTAAACCTGCAATTTTGATATGTCCCGGCGGCGGTTATGCCTGCGTTTGCGCCGACAGAGAGGGAGAAGCAATCGCTCTTAAATTCCTTAATGAAGGGTATGCTGCTTTCATTTTAAGATACAGCGTAAAACCCGAACATTATCCGGAACAAGTCCTTGAAGCGGCAGCTGCAATGCTTTATATTCGCTCTGTTGCAGAAGAATACAGAATAGACAAAAAGAAAATTGCCGTAAACGGATATTCCGCAGGCGGCCATTTGGCGGCAAGTCTGTGTGTTTTCTGGAAAGATCCCTTCGTGTGTGACATTCTTAAAACGTCACCCGAAAATATCAGACCCGATGCATCGGTTTTGGGTTATCCGGTAATCTCTGCCGATACGTCAGTTTCTCATGCAGGATCTATTGCAAATGTTTCCGGCACGGAAGATAAAGAATCCGCAATTTACAAGAAAATGTCGCTGGAAAACAACGTTGCGGATGATACTCCGCCCACGTTTCTTTGGCATACCGCAACGGATGAACTTGTTCCCGTTCAAAACAGTTTGCTTTATGCGTCTGCTTTGGCTATCCATAAGATTCCGTTTGAACTCCATGTTTATCCGTACGGAAATCACGGTCTTGCTACCGGCACAAAACTTACCACTTTGGTGGAAGATAAACATTACGTTGCACCGTGGCTTGACGAGTGCATTAAATTCCTGAATTATATTTGGAATAAATAATTCGTACAAACTAACAACCAAGCATCAGGCACACTTCGTGCCTTGCTATATGGGGGCGTAAAGGTTTCGACAGGGTTGTTCGGTGGTACGGTAAGCGTGTCGTGATTTCGGGGGCACGGTAAAAACCCGAGCGTAAATATAAACGCTAACAGAAATACTAATTTAGTAGCTGCTTAATGCAGCTTCCGTCGGTCCCTGCATACTGCGGGTAGGGGCACCGACGCCAATTTCGCAGTGAACGTCAGTTTCCAAAGCTTTGCGGATTCGATGATTTTATGAAGCTACTAACGGCAGAAGCGTGCCACTGTGCCACTGCCCGAGGGAATGTTCAATCAGTGGCTACACACGTAGAAAACTGTATTTCCGCTTCTTTGGACAGGGGTTCGACTCCCCTCGCCTCCACCAAATGTGTATTGGACGAACACCTTGTTCTTCAAAGGCTACTTTGTAACAAGAGTAAAACTCTGATACAAAAGAAAACGCTATCGCATTTATTTGCGGTAGCGTTTTTGTGTAATCGCACATTTTTTAAACTTTTTTACATATTAAAGTATTTTAGAAACATTTTTTAAGGGCTAAAGGGCATAGGATGCTAATTTACTGCCTTAAACAAATGTTTCATTTAAGAATTTTTTAAACAATTTCCCTTATTTTTTCAGCAAGTTTTTCAGCCATAAATGCTGTGCCTTTTTCGTTGGGATGAATTCCGTCTTCGCTTATGAATTCGTCAAGGTGCTCCAGAACAAGCGGGTACATATCGTTGATTATTACGCCTTGATTTTTGAATTCATCAATGATTGCGTCGTTGTACGATTTGATTCTGTCGTTATTCTGCTTGAATACGGTGGGCGCTTCGGGATTATTTACACTCGGTGATGCAACAGCCTTAATCATTTCCGCTTTTACCGGAAGGGTAGTTGTAAAAATAATCGGAACGTTATACCTTTTTAATTCACGCAAAATGCTAAGCATATTACGTTTGTATTCGTTAATGGGCGTGAAAGGTCCGTCGTCAACGAACAGTATTGCAGTATCCCAAGAACCTGCATTAAAGCAGATAACGTCCGGTTTTTCAAATTCGGGAGTCCAAAAACGCAGACTGTTTAACAGATAAGACGAAAATCTGCAATTTTCTTCGGGTGCAAAAATTTTAACCTCCGGAAGAAGTTCTTGAACGGGATTTTGATACAACATTCTGATAGAATCGCCAAACATCCAAACGTTTTTCATTACATATTCTCCTTTGCGCATATAAGCATATTAAGCACGTTTTCTACTATGTTGTCACCGTTTTCGCCTGTGTAAAGTGAACCGAGTGCCTCGTAGCCACCTTCGGAAAAAGATTCCGGCGTGCAGATATATCCTCTGCCGTAGCCGTTGGCGCAAGTAACAACCACGGTATGTTCAAACGGTGAGCGGGACTGAATATCAAGTCCGTATTTGACAAAAGTTTCGGTGGGAATGCCTACAAGAGCAATTTCACCTATCATCATTAAATAAAGTTCAAAGGGGTGATGACCGTTTAAGGCATAAACATTTTTTTTGCCTACCTTAGCAAGACCGAGCATTCTTTTTGCACCGATAACGGCACATTCGTTACTGCGAACAACACCTTGACTTGAACCGTCGGTTTTTGATTTTTCAAGCAAAACCAACGAATCATTATATTCTTTAAGTGCTTTGTCGTAATCGGGAATATCGCGTCTTATCGGCTCGATGAATTTTCGTGTAACGGTTATTTTCGGATCAGCATCATATTTGATTTCGCCGATGCGGTCAAGTGCTTCACCGCCTAAGGCATATCCTACACGCTTTGCTTCGTCGAATGTGCAACCGCTTCTGAAAAATCTTGAAGATTGATCGCCTGCGGTTCCTATTTGAAAAGCAACGGCGGAATTTGGATATCTTTCTTTTATGCACTGATAAATATACCCGGGATAATCGCTTGTGATTTGCAGGTTTTCTCCGCCGAGAAAGGTGGGGTGAAGCGAATAACGCACGATAATGCCTCGAATATTATCATCAGTATCGGCAATAGACGTTACATAAACGCCTGTGTCTGCAAGCCCGCCCTCGGTGTGACGGTTACCGCCCACATTCCGTTCCGGACCGCAATTCCCTTTTGTGGTGCCAATTTTTGCCGTGAAAGAGTTTTCTTTTGCATCCTTAACCGCATAAGCAACTTTTTCACAAAGAGAATTAAAATAGTCGGGGTACATAGGCATTGTTTCGGAAAGCGGATCAAATTTTCCGTTTTCATCCGGCGGCTTTATTCCTCCGCCGTCTGCTGTTCTTGCCTCCGGCGCAGAATGAGTGTGCGTCGTGGAAATAAAGCAGTTTTCTTCCTTAATTCCTGCAATTTTGCTGATTTTTTCACGCATATTTGCAACGTGCCATTTGGGAAAACACAACAAGTCAAGGGAAATTATTGCGACTTCCTCGTTTTGCGACGAAAGATAAAAACAATGCGCAAATAAATCATCGTGCACCGAAACGGAAAATCTGTCCGGAGTGGGAAAACCGGAAAGAAGTGCGGAAAAATCCGGGGTAATAACTATTTCTTTTACGCCTGCTAACATAGCAAATCCTTTCTATCGGATATCCTTGTATTTTGAAAAAAGTGAATCGTATATATCTCTGTCCTGCGGACGGTAGACCGTAAATTTCATGTTTTCGGAAAAAACTTTTTCATTCAAGCCTACTGCAATAGCGGCAAGCTTTGCGGCACCTAAACTTCCCATTTCGGAATGTTCAAACTGCTGTACCTCAATGTTAAGCACATCCGAAAGAATTTGACATAGAATTTTGCTTTTGCTTCCGCCGGAAAAAACTCTTATACATTTGATTTTTTTTGTGTTTGCCAATTCAAAAAGGTATCTTGCTTCAAATGCAATGCCCTCAAAAACTGCACGAATCAAATCTGCCTTGACTGTATGAACTCCTATATCAATAAATGAACCGAAGCCGTTTCCGTCGGGATGTCCGCCGATAAATGGCTTGAACATAACTCCGTTAGCACCTTTTGGCGAGGTACTTGCAAGCATATTCATTTTTTCGTAATCCATTTTATCACAGATTACTTCGTTCAGCCATCGGATAGATGCACCGGCGGCGTTGATGCAACATTCGTGAGCATACATATTGGGGAGTATATAGGGGCAAAGTTTGAAATATCGAGGCAATTCGGAAGGAACGCTTGCGGAAACAAATTCGATAGCGGCTGAAGTTCCGATTGAACAGGATGCAACTGTTTCATCGGCACCTATTCCGAAAGCGGCAACCTTTTGGTCTTGACCGCCTACGGCAACCTTACAGTTGGCTGTCAAATTAAAGTCACGAGCCGCCTTTTCGGTAAGATTACCTGCGTTGGTTCCTGCGGGAACAATTTCGGGAAGTAAGCTTTTATCAATTTCGGCATTCTTCAGAATCTTGCCGTCCCACGAATTTGTTGCGTTGGAATAAACCAAACTTCCTGCCGCCATAGTGTGGTCAACAAGCGCATTTCCCGTAAGCATTGCGGTCATAAAACTTGATGGCATAAGAATATGCTTTGTTTTTTTGAAAACTTCCGGCAAATTCTCACGAACCCAAATGACCTTTCCGATGCCTTTGGCAATTTCACGATTTAAGGGAAAACCGGTGGTGTTTCTGAAATAGTCTATGCCCACTTTGTCGCAAAGTTCTGCCCACGAATCAACGTGCCTTGTGTCCATCCAGTTAATGGCATTGGTAAGCGGAACAAAGTTTTCGTCACAGCAAACGGTTGTAATTCCCTGAGAAGAAATGCTTAATGCAAGTACATCTTCTTTGTTAATATTTTCAGTTGCTTTTTTTACGACTTCTGCGGAATCATAATACCACGTCATAGCGTCCTGCTCGCAGTATCCCGGCTTGGGAGTAAGCAAAACACGTTCTTTTTTTGCTTCGGCAACAGGAACTCCATTTGAAGAATAAACCGTTGCTTTAACTGTGGTGGTTCCTAAGTCAAGTCCGATTAAAAACCCGTTTTTCATCAGTAACCGACCGTTTCCATAACGTCAAAGGGAGCGGCAATGGATTTTGTAAGGAAAATGTCCGTAGGCATAGTCTGGAAGATTGAGCCGGGAACATACGGCGTTACGGGACCGTGAGTAATAAGACGGCTTGTCATACGCTGCCATGACGAGAACGAACCGCCGGTAGTCAGTGCGTGACCCTCAACACGTTTCTTTGCATGAAGAACATCTCTCGGCCCGATGGTAGCGGCACGGGGCGGAACAAGGCCTACTGCACCTGACTGACCGAATACGCCGTGAAGCGAATTCTGTGCGATTGTCAGCGGATGAAGTGTAACGATCTGTGCCGGCTGATTAAGATACTCTTTAAGTTCCGATTCGGAATTGAATCTGTCGCCATCAATGTGAATCAATTCGGGGCAGGGATCAATGAACGCAATGTGACCTGTCCAACCGGGGCCGGAGGTGAAGTAATCAATACCGCCGTCGGTTTTTTCGTCAATAAGGTCGGAATAATAACTGATGTTCTTGGTTGTGGGGTAAAGAATATTTTCTTCCTTAGGACGAAGATCGGGATCGATTTTTCCGATAAAATATTTCAGGAAAGAATACGTAAAGCCCGAACGGTAAGTGGGGGGAGCAACGTTTCCGTCCTCGTCTGCCCATTCGTCCATAGTTACGAATACGCAGTTTTTACAGTCGATGCGGTTACGGTTAATCATTTCCGCAAGCGGCATGTGAGAATTAGGATTAGGATTTCCGAAAATAGTTGAGAATTTCTTGTTTTGCTCAAAGGATTCTTTGATATAGGCAAATTTTTCCGCAAGAACTACGGAAGCATAATTGTCCAAAATTTTAATGTGAACATTGGGGTTAGGGTGCTTTTCCAATTCTTCGGGAGTCATTTTGCTGAGTTTTTCAAGCATTTCTTTATCCTTGAAGGGAACCCAGTCGGCTGCATTAAATTTGAATGAATCATCAAACATTTTTATTACCTCATCATCATTTTATTTCAAATTTGGGTACACTCAATAAAGCCGAATGCTTTTTAATAAATTCGGCTTTGCTTTAGCACTGATTGTTGTTTACTCTACAACTTTTCCGTTAAAAATAACTTTTTTTACGTTGAAAACTTCATCGACGAAAACAAGATTTGCTTTTTTGCCAACGGCAATAGTGCCGATTTCGTTTTCCATACCGATAATTCGGGCGGGATTTCTTGATGCCATTAAGAAAGCGTCTTTGATTCCGCATCCGGTATGCTTCATTACGTTTTGGCAAGCTCTATCCAAGGATAACTGACTTCCGCTGAGACGTCCGTTTTCGTCAAACATCAAATCGGTTGCGTCCTTGTAAATCTCGGGCGGAGTCGAATTACCGGGATTACAGTCGGTAATCAGAATAAGTCTGTCCGTGCCCTTGAATTTTAACAAAAGCTGTTGTGTTTCTGGATGAACGTGAATTGCAAGTGAATCGCTTATCATTTCGGCATACATTTCGTTATCAAGGAAGCATGCTTCGTCGGGACCTAAGCCACGAACACCTTTTCTGACAACGGCAATGCCCGTTGCATTGGTCGAATGGGTTTGCAGGCGAAGTCCGTACTTTTTAAGCTTGAAAACTTCTTCCGGCGATGCTTCACTGTGACCCACACTGATAACTGAGGTCTTGTCGATTTTTCTTAAATCTTTGAGAAAATCTTCAATTCCCTCACGTTCGGGAGCAAGCGCCCATACTTTTATAATTCCGTTGCCTTTTTCTATTATGCGGTGATAATCTTCATATTTTATATCTCCGCGCCAAAGGTTCTTTTCGGGCATTGCACCGTATTTTGGGTTCATATACGGACCTTCCATATATATACCGCCGATGCTTTCGGCTTTTCCGCTTGCCATAACGTCTTTTATAATATCAATGTTTTTGCAAAGCTCTTCCTCTGACATATTGTAGTAAAGCGTGGGAAGAATAGTCGTTGTACCTTTTTTCAAAAAGTACTTTGCAACGTTTTCGGGGTCACTGCAAAACAACTTTTCCGTGCTTCCGTGGACGTGTATATCTACAAATCCCGGACCGACAAATGCACCCTGCGCATCTATTCGCTCTGCACCGTCGGGACAAACGAGATTCTCACCGAAGTCAACTATACGGTCGTTTTCCGTAATAAGACAACCGTTTATTATAATTGAACTTTCAAGCACGATATTGCAATTCTCAATAAAATACATACGTTTTTACCTTATCTTTTAAGAATTTCAATAATTCCGTCACCAACATCGGAGGTGGAATTATTTCCGCCCATATCGGGAGTAAGGCATTTCTTTTCAACCATAAGAGTTTCGATAGCGTCAATGATTTTCTTTCCCCAGTTTTCGTAGCCGAAGAAATCAAGCATCTGACTTGCTGACCAAATAGTTGCAAGGGGGTTGGCAATTCCCTGACCTGCGATGTCGGGCGCGCTTCCGTGAACGGGCTCGAACATAGAGGGGAATTTCTTTTCGGGGTTGATGTTAGCGCCTGCGGCAAGTCCCATACCGCCGGAAATTGCGGCACCTAAGTCGGTAATAATATCGCCGAAAAGGTTTGAAGTAACAACAACTTCAAAGCGCTTGGGATTTTTAACAAAGAACATACTTGCGGCGTCAACAAGAAGTGAGTATGTTTTAACATTGGGATATTCTGCGGCAACTTCCTTGAAAATGCTGTCCCAGAATACCATTGAATAGTTAAGTGCGTTTCCTTTGCTTATGCTTGTAACACTCTTGCCCTGAGATGCGGCAAGTTCGAAAGCATAACGGATAATTCTTTCACAGCCTTTTCTTGTGAACACACCGGTCTGAAGTGCAAGTTCATCTTCTCTGCCTTTGTTGAGCCATTCACCTGCACCGGCATATTCGCCTTCACTGTTTTCACGGATAACGACCATATCAATATCTTCGGGCTTAACGTCCTTAAGAGGACAGTTAGCACCGTTAAGAAGCTTAACGGGACGAAGATTTACGTACTGGTCGAATTCGTGTCTTATTTTAAGAAGCAAGTCCCAAAGTGAAATGTGATCGGGAACTCCGGGATAGCCTACTGCTCCGAGATAAATTGCGTCGAATGAAGAAAGCTGCTCGATACCGTCCTTGGGCATCATTTCGCCATGCTCAAGATAATACTGGCAACCCCACGGGAAATAGGTGAATTCAAAATTCATATTTCCGTCAAGTTCGGCAACTGCTTTAAGAACCTTGATACCTTCGTCGATAACCTCAGGACCGATACCGTCGCCCTGAATAACTGCTATTTTGTAGTTTTTCATAATAAATCCTTTCGTGAAAAATAATATTTTGATTTTTAATAATTATGCTGAATACAGATTATCTCTTAAGCTGCAAATCGTAGTGAAGGTCGTATGCCTTTTCTTCTTCGGTGAACTTGTGGCTTGTGTCAATAACCTTGCCGTCGTTCCATTTTCTGTCGCCAACACTTTCAGCAGTTCCCATAACGGTGATGTTAACCTGTCTGTGACGTGCAAGAACGTGGTCCCAGTCGATGAAGTAAATGTGAGCAAATCTTCCGCCGTCGATTTCGCCGTCTTTAATTGTAAGAGTTTCGCTTCTGCCGAAGAATACAC
>JAZRYL010000071.1:0-74588 GCA_045600705.1 Clostridia bacterium
CGCTCGTTTTTCTTCCCCCAGTAGAACTGGGGGTTTATTTCCACACCTAAAGGCGCCAATTTAACGGCGAAATTCAAATGAATTTCGCCGTTTGTGTTTTTACTATCTGTCCTCTCTGAAATACGGAATACCGAGACTTTCGGGGGGCTGATTATTTTTACTCTTTGAAAGACTTGTAATTATAAGAACGATTATCGTAACAACGTAGGGAAGCATTTTGATAAGTGCCTTATTGGCAAATGAAATTCCCGTAACGTAACTGCTTACGATATAAAGCGCACCGAAAATAATTGAGCCGATAATGCCCAAATTGGGGCGCCACAAAGTAAAGATAACAAGTGCAATTGCAAGCCAACCGATAGCGTCAATGGTGTATTCCCAGTTGCCGTTAAGGTTATCCATAATGTAGCAAAGACCGCCGAGGCCTGCAATACCGCTTCCGATAAGAGTTGCGATATAGCGATATTTCGTAACAGAAATGCCTGCCGCATCGGCAGTAGCGGGGTTTTCACCAACCGCACGGAGATGTAAGCCAACACGGGTATGATTAAGCACATACGAAGCAACCAAAGCGATTGCGATTGCAAGATAAACCATAATGCCGTATGAAAGGAAAAGTCTGCCGACTTCACCGAGTTTATCGGCAAAGGGTAATGATGCGGTGAAGAATTTACTTGACTGAGCAAACGAAGCACTCTTTACCTGAGCTATCATATAGTTTGAAATACCTGTTCCGAGTGTTGTGAGAGCAAGACCGGTAACGTTCTGATTTGCACGGAGTGTAACCGTCAAGAAGCTGTAAATCGCACCCATAACCGCACCGCCTGCAAAAGCGGCAAGAATAGCGATGATAACGGCAAGAACAGGATTAACCATTTCAACTCCGCCTGCATTGGTGACGAAAATTGCTTCGGCAACGCATCCGCATCCTGCACCAACGCACATAATTCCGGGAATACCAAGGTTAAGATGTCCGGATTTTTCGGTAATCGTTTCGCCGGTGGAACCAAACAGGAACGAACTTCCTATTCTGATAGCACTTACAAGGAAAGTAATAACGTTCATATTATTTTTCCTCCTTTGAAGAATGACGGAACATTATCTTATAATTTATAAAGAATTCGCAACCGATAATGAAGAAAAGAATAACTGCAGTAATAATATCAGCAATAGAATCGTTGATATTGAAGGTATTTGAAACCTGGTTTGCACCTACTTCGAGGAACGAAATAAGGAATGCGGTAAGAATCATTGTGATCGGGTTGAATTTTGCAAGCCACGAAACCATAATCGCGGTAAATCCTCTGCCGCCAACGGTGGAAGTGGAAACGGTGTGGTCGTAACCGCCAACAAGCAATAATCCTGCAAGACCGCATATAGCACCCGAAAGTACCATTGTGCGAAGCACTACTTTTTTAACGTTGATACCGATATATCTTGCGGTATTCTGGCTTTCGCCTACAACGGAGATTTCGTAACCGTGCTTTGAAAATCTGAGATAAACGTAAATAACAAACGTAATAACGGCGGTAATAATGATATTAAGAAGCCACTTATTTGAAAGCTCGGGAAGTCCGTATGAGTCCATAGGAGCAAGTGTACCCGAACCGCTTGTTACCCAAATATTGATGCAGAAAACAACAAGTTGTGTTGCAACGTAATTCATCATAAGAGTGAACAACGTTTCATTAGTGTTCCACTTTGCCTTAAAGAAAGCGGGAATGATCGCCCAAACGATACCTGCGCCGATACTTGCGGCAACCATAACCGTCCAAAGAACGGGTGTAGGAACCTTTCCGCCCAAATAGAACATAACGGCGGCGGTAGCAAGACCTGCAACAAGCGTCTGTCCCTCTGCGCCGATGTTCCAGAACTTCATCTTAAATGCAGGAGTGACCGCAAGTGAAACAAGAAGGAGTATTGCAAGCTTGTGTACAAGAAGCCATATTCTTCTTTTTGTTCCGAAAGCACCTTGAACAAGTGCAACGTAGAAATCAACGGGATTTTTGCCCACAAGAAGTGTGAATAACAGTCCGCAAACGATCAATGCACTTACAATGGCTATTGCACGTATGAGAATGGCTTTTTTCGTGGAAATGTTTGCCCTCTTAACAATGTGGAACAAAGGTTCTTTAACGTTTTTTTCCATCAGTTATTCTCCTCCTTTTCTTCGTGGTGATCGGATTTAGTCATCAAGTAACCGATTTTTTCTTTCGTTGCCTCTCTGCCGTCAACGATACCCGTGATTTTGCCCGAACCGATAACCATAATACGGTCGCAAAGTTCAAGCAAAACATCAAGGTCTTCACCAACGAAAATAACGGCAACGCCTTTTTTCTTCTGTTCATTAAGAAGGTTGTAAATCATATATGACGAGTTGATATCAAGTCCGCGAACAGGATATGCCGCCATCAAAACGGTAGGTGCAGCGGCGATTTCACGTCCTACAAGAACCTTTTGAACGTTTCCGCCCGAAAGACGGCGAACAGGAGTCTGTGCAGACGGCGTAACGACTTCCAACTGTTCGATGATTTTTTCCGCCAAGGATTTCGGTTGTTTTCTTTGCAGGAAAATCGACTTGCCCTTTCTGTACGAGCGGAGCATCATATTGTCGATAATGTCCATATTTCCAACAAGTCCCATACCAAGACGGTCTTCAGGTACGAACGAAAGTCTTACACCTAATTCTCTTATCTGCAATGGAGTTTTGTCTTTAAGATTTTCCGCAATGCCCGTTTTGGGATCATTGTAGGTTATCGTTCCCGACTGAGTGTGCTGAAGACCTGCGATTGCTTCAAGAAGCTCTCTCTGTCCCGAACCTGCAATACCCGCAATACCGAGTATTTCTCCCGAACGTGCGGTGAAGGTTATATCGTCTAAAATCTTTACGCCCTCACGGTTGGTGCAGTCAAGGTCTTTAATAACAAGTCGGTCCTGCGGATTTTCGGGTTCAGTTCTGTCGATATTAAGCGATACCTTTTTGCCTACCATCATTTCGGTAAGCTCCGCTTCGTTTGTTTCGCTTGTTGTAACAGTTCCGATATACTGTCCCTTGCGGAGAACCGCTACCTCATCGGAAAGTGAAAGTACTTCGTGAAGCTTATGGGTAATAATGATTATCGACTTTCCGTCCTCTTTCATTCTGCGAAGAATATTGAAAAGCTTCTGCGTTTCCTGCGGTGTCAAAACGGCGGTAGGCTCGTCAAGAATAAGAATATCTGCGCCGCGGTAAAGAACCTTTATGATTTCAACCGTCTGCTTTTCCGAAACGGACATATCCGCAACGTGCTTGAACGGATCAATTTCAAACCCGTATGCTTCGCTGATCTGCTTAATGCGTTCAGCACTCTTTTTTATGTTGAATTTGTCTTCATTAAGTCCGAGTACGATATTTTCAGCCGCAGTAAATACGTTTACAAGCTTAAAATGCTGATGTATCATACCGATTTTATATTCAAAAGCGTCTTTCGGGGAATGTATCATTACTTCCTTGCCGTCAATGAATATTTCGCCTGCGTCCGGATAATAAATGCCGGCAATCATATTCATAAGCGTGGTTTTACCGCTTCCGTTTTCGCCCAAAATCGAAAGAATTTCGCCTTTCTTTACTTTGAGGCACACGTCTTTGTTCGCAACAATACTGCCGAAAACTTTTGTAATATTCTTAAGTTCCAATGCAATATTTTCTTCCATAACTTCCTCCTTGATTTGATTTTTCAAGAATAAATACTTCGAAAATACTTATTATTCAAAATTCAAATTTTGTTAAAAATAACCCTTTATAAAACAGATATAGACGAGGCGCATAACACGCCCCGTCTTAATATATCAATTAAAAATTATGAGAGAAGTGTGATTCCGTCGATTGTTACGTCGAAATAAGGAGCTGAACGGAATTCAGATTCGCTGAAATAGCCGTCTTTGATTGCTTCTGTTTCGGGTACAAAATCGCCCATATCATCAACGTCTGCAAGGTAGGTGGTAAGTTTTGCGCCTTCTACTGTGAAGTTTTCTGTATCGAATACGTGGATTTCACCCTTTTCGATTTTTTCTTTAACTTCTGCAAGTTTTTCAGCGGTGCCGGCAGCGCATACCTTTGTATTGATGTCGGTAAGAACTACTGAACCTGTTGCAAGAGTACCTGTCCAGTCAGCAGCGATAGCTTCGCCGTTTGCAACGCAGTTAAGAATGTATTCAAAATAGGGAGCCCAGTCAATACGTGATGATACCATGAAAGTATCAGGGCAGGTTTCAACTGTTGAGCCGTTGTATGAAACATCGGGAACTTTTCTTGCTTCGCAAGCAGAGGGAGCGCCCATTGAGTCAGCGTGCTGTGACATAAGTACGCAACCCTTGTCCATAAGTGAGTTTGCTACGTCACGTTCGTCATCAACTGAATACCAGCTGTTTGTGAAGTCTACAAGCATTGTAACTGAGGGGCAAATGCTCTTTGCGCCAAGATAGAATGAAGTATAACCTGATTTAACTTCAGCATAGGGGAATGCGCCAACATAACCCATAACTGCCTGTTCAGCAGTGATCTTGCCTGCTTCGATCATTTCGTTAAGCTTAAGTCCTGCAGCAACACCTGCAAGGTAACGGCCTTCGTAAATGCTTGCGAATGCATTGTGATAGTTAGCAAGTTTTTCGGTATGAGCTTTTGTACCGGTAGCATGGCAGAACTGAACGTCCTTAAACTCTTTAGCTGCCTTGATCAAATATTCTTCGTGTCCGAAAGAATCGCCGAATACTAAGTTGCAGCCCTGGTCAACAAGGTCAGCAGCAGCATCGTAGCAAGCCTGTCCTTCTTCAACAGGATACTTGAAGATAATCTGGTCGTCTGAAAGGCCAAGTTTCTTCTGCGCTTCTTTAACACCGTTCATGAAGTTAAGGTCATAAGTGGATTTGTCATCGTGAAGGAAAATAAATCCTGCTTTGATTTTGGAAAGACCGTTTGCTTCGTCTTTACCGGTGTTGTCCGTGTTTGCTTCCTGTCCGCATCCTGCGAAACAGAGCACAAGCATGCAGAGTGAAAGGATTGATACGAGAATCTTTTTCATTTTGAATACCTCCTGCCTTTTCGGCATAATTTTTAATATGTAAACTAAATTACATCATATTCAGTACCGCCTTTTGCGGTGAAAAAATAAAAAACCGTTCGTACACTTACCCTACGAGCGGAATTTTATTTTACAGTCGTCCATATTATCAATAATTGCCATAGACTCCACCTGAATGCCGTGAGAGCGCAATGTGTCCCCACCGCCTTGGAAGCCCTTTTCGATTGCTATACCTACGCCTACTACCTGTGCGCCTGCTTGTTTGCACAAGTCCATTAAGCCGTTTATTGCCTCACCGGTAGCGAGGAAATCGTCGATTATCAGCACTTTATCTTCTGCGCAAAGGTGCTTTTTTGCAACCGTTACGTCATAACGTTCTTGATGAGTATACGAGAAGATTGGGGTAGAATAAAGGTTTTCGTCACGGTTAAGCGTCTTGTGCTTCTTGCCGAACACAACCTGTGCATTGTCAAAATACTGTGCGGTAATGCACGCAAGTCCGATACCCGATGCTTCGACCGTAAGAACTTTGTTTATGCCTTTCCCTGCAAAAACGCGTGCAAATTCCTTACCCATCTCGTTTGCAAGAGCAATGTCGATTTGCTGGTTCAGGAAGCCGTCCACACGCAGAATATTGCCCGGGAGTACCTTGCCTTCTTGTATAATTTTGTCCATCAAAAGCTGTAACATTTTCGATGTACCCTTTCAAGAAAAATTACTTCATAATAGTATCATATATTTCGTATTATGGCAAGCGATTTTTGCAACTTTTTATATAATATTTTATGATTTTTTCTGTGTCTGTCAAAACGTCACGAATTTTCTGTATTTACTGTGCGATTTCTACGATGACTTTCATCTTTGCCGAAACGTCGGGATAAAGCTTAAGTACTGCAGTGTATTCCCCCGCCGCTTTCATTGAAGGAACGTCAATTTTTTTCTTTTCGATTTCTATGCCGTGCTGTTCCTTGATTGCCTGTGCTACGTCAATAGAAGAAAGTGAGCCGAACATTTTGCCGTTTCCGCCTTTTCCGACGATTTTAACGGTAAGCTTCTCAAGCTTCTTTGCATTTTCCTTTGCTTCCTGCTTAAGCACTTCTTTTCTATGTGCCTCGGCGCTATTTGCAACGTTTACCGCATTAACATTCGCTGCACTTGCTTCCTTGGCAAGTTTTCTCGGAATAAGAAAATTTCTTGCATATCCGTCGTTTACGTCAATAATCTGGTTTTTCTTTCCTGAGCCTTTAACATCTGCAAGCAAAATTACTTTCATAAATTACACTCCTTTATTTTATTGTGCAATAAACAGAACACCGAGTGTTCCGCTTCCGCAATGGGAAGATACTACGCATCCTGCACGGGTAACGTAAATATTCTTGAATTTATTGAGTCCCTTAAGATACTCATATACTTCATCAATAGTCTTTTGGTCTGCGCCCGAATGTGTAATGAATACCATATCGTCACGTGCCGATTCAATACCCTCTTTTATGGTGTCAACATATTTGAGCGTTGCACTGTGGATATCGCCTCTGACTTTTTTATCGGGTTTGATAACGCCGTCCACAACCGCAAGTGTGGGACGAAGCTTAAGTGCGGTGGCACCTAATGCGGCAACTGCCGAGCATCTTCCGCCCTTATGCAGGAACAAAACGTCCTCAACGATAAATCCTGCACGTACTTTAGGAATAATTTCATTTACCGCATCAACAATCTTGTCATATTCCTCGCCCGCCGCCGCCATTTTTGCCGCCGTAAGAACCTGCAAACCGATGCCCGTTGAAAGACTGCGGCTGTCGATTACCGTAATTCTTGCGCCTTCAATTCGTTCGGCAAGCACGGAGAACGTCTGGAACGTTGATGACATTTCACCCGAAATGGTAAATACGATAAGGTCGTATTCATCCGAGTACGTTCTTAAAAAGTTTTCTATCACGTCAGGTGACGGAGCGCTTGTAGTAGGCGTCTTTTTATTTTCTTCAGCCCAAGCGTAGATTTCGTCAGGCATAATGTCAACGCCGTCCGTACGGCTTTCTTCACCTAAATTTACCTGCAGCGGGCAAATGGAAATGTTGTATTCTTCCAACAGTTCTTTTGAAAGGTCACATGTTGAATCTGCTAAAATCTTTATAGGTTTCATTTTCCGTCTCCTTTATATTTTATACTGATATTTTAACACACTTTTGAAAAAATTCAAAACGTTTTTTAATATTCCGTAATTTCCTTTGTATCGGTATCGAACATTACCGTATGATCGAACGAAAAAATATTCACGGTATTGAGTTTTTCCATCCATTTTGCGGTTTTCTGTGTGTCGAACGGTCCCGTCCCCGGTGTTCCGCCCATATATGGAGTATTGTCCCAAAGCCAATCCGGCGTGGGCCAGAATGCATATTTGGGTTGAACCTTTTGATAAAAGTCCTCCTGCACTCCCTTTTGTCCGTGGTGCGCCATCTGTACGCCGTCCGCACGCACGTCGGCTCCGCTTGCAAGAAGCTTTTCTCCTGCTTCAACGCCCAAGTCGCCCAAAAACAGCATTACGAAATCATCTTCGGTTACCCTTATGACCACCGACTGATTGTTATACGGATTTTCCGTAATTTCCGGATTTGATATGCCTAAAATTTCTACCTTCATCGTGCCTAACCGGAAAGTGTCGCCGATTTTAAGGTCGAAATATCTTTCGTCAAGATTTTTTCTTGCAAAAGCGTTCCATTCAAGAAGTTCATCTCTGTCACACGCATTGTCGTATGCCCACTGATCCGGAAGCCACGATGAACCTAATCGGTCATACGTTACGCCTTCGGGATTTTCTATAACCTGCATTACCGCATTGTGATGGTCGCAATGTGGATGAGTGATAAGCCACAAATTGATGTGTCCGCCTACGCTTTTTACTATGCGTTTAAGTTCCGTGTCATTGTCGGTATATCCGCCGTCAATAACGAGCACTTCTCCGCTTTTTGCCACTACCGTATAGCCCATCATCTGCTTCGGTGTCATATTTGTTTGCTGAATTATTTTCATTTTGATATCCCCCCGTTATATTTCCTGCCATGGATAAAATATTTTTTCTTTTTCATTTATATCCGCATTGCCGTTTGTTATTTCCGTTAAAAACTCGGTCATTCTGCCATACTCCTCTTCGGGAGTCAATAGTGTCAGCGTAACCATTTCGCCGTATTCCGTATTTTCTGCAATGACCTTCTGCTTTGCAAGCGGCTTAAGCATTTTAGAATGAAGCGTATAGTCCACCGTAACGGTAAACCTTGTGCATGAAATCATTTGTACTACCGTACTGTTGTCTATTGCCCCTACGCAAGTGGACGAATATGCACGTGCAAGTCCGCCTGCACCGAGCAATATTCCGCCGAAATATCTAACGACAAGCACGATAACGTTTGTGAGTCCCTTTTTATTTATAACCTCAAGCATAGGTATTCCAGCCGTGCCCTGCGGTTCGCCGTCGTCCGAATAGCGCATCTGTGTTCTGTCCTCACCCAAGACATACGCCCAACAGCAATGCCTTGCATCGGGGAATTTCTTTTTCAGCTCGGTGATTTTTTCCTGCGCCTGAAGCTCGTTTTCCACCTTGAAGCAATATCCCAAGAACGTGGATTTGTTAATCGTCTGTTCAAACGTGCCGTCTGTACCAATCGTTTTATACATATTTGTTCCTTTAAGAATGATTATATTATGATTATATCATCTTTGTATTTTTTTATCAACATAAATTCAATGTAACGCATACATTATATTGAAGGAGTGATTTTTATGAAACAAATCGAATACATAATTCAGTCGGGAGATACGATTTTTAACATCGGATTGAAATTTAATCTTTCCACAAGTGAAATCGTTTCGCAGAACAACCTGCCGGACCCCGACCTTATTTATCCCGGCGAAAAGCTTATGCTGAACGTCAGCGAAGAATTCTACAATGTGTTTATGCTTGGGAAAAGTCAATGCTCCTGCGAAGCGGTTCCCGCAACGGCAAGCGTTGAAGCGCTTCCCCGAGGCACGTTCAAGCGTCACAAAATTCGCAGAGGCGATACGGTTTATATGCTTGCCCGTGAATACGGAACTACAACCGGAAATATTCTTGCCCTCAATCCCCAAATAAAAGACGTGAGAAATATACAGATAGGCTCGGTTATTACCATTCCTCTGCCGCCGGAAAATTCTTACATTTACGTTGTCCGTCCCGGTGACACGGTTTACTCCATCGCAAAAAGTCAGGGAGTGTCCGAAGAATGTATTATGCAACATAATTTCATTGATAACGATGCTTCACTTTATCCGGGTCAACAGTTGATTTTAACAAAATAATTCTTGACAAACGCAAAGTCAAAATGAGATAATACACATATATTTATACAAAAAACACCTATATTATATGATAAAGAGGTTATTATGAAAAAAATACTTGCAAATATACTTATAATTGCGATGGTTTTTTCCGTTATTCCGGGAATATTCTCGGTCAATGCGGAATCAAATGCCACGTACGTTGCCAAGCAGTGGGAAATGTTGGAAATCCCGCTTATAAGCACAGTAGCATATTCAAATCCGTACCTGGAAGCAGAAATAAACGCCGTTTTCACCCACGAAAGCGGAACGGTTATTTCGCTTCCCGGTTTTATCAAAGACGGAAAAACTCTTTGGGCGGTGCGCTTTACTCCCACAAAAACCGGACTTTGGTCGTATTCGATTACCTGCAACGACACAAAAAATGCAAGTCTGTTTTCAAGCGGAACAATAAGTGTTACTCCCTCAAGTGGCAAGAATGAACTTACCAAACACGGCTTTATTAAGGAAAGTGCCGACAGCCGTCACTTCGTTTACGACGACGGAACACCTTTCTTTTGGTTGGGTGACACTCAATGGCAAGCACCGAACTACCTTAACACGCAAAAGTGTAATTACCCCGGCTGCAACTGTAAAAATCAGGCAAAGCACGAAATCGACAACAGAAAAGCAAAGGGCTTTACCGTTTTCCAAACCTACTTCAGCAGCGGTATGGAAAGAGGCATTTGGGAAAATCTCGGCACAAGACCGAGTTACACCGACTTTAACGAAAGAATTGACAAAATTTTCGACTATGTTTATCAGTCCGATATGGTTGCCGTTATCGGTTTCGGACTTCACAGTTCCACACCGCAACATCTTTCCGAAAAGATGCTTAATCTCTTTGTCAGATACATCGTTGCCCGTTATGCCTGCTATTCGGTAGTTTGGATGTCCGGTCAGGAAATAACCAACGTTTCCGATTCAAAAACTCCCGGTAAGACCTGCATGGACGTTTTTATGTCCGCTTCCGAAACCGCAAGCAATCTTGACGGGTACAAGCATCCGTCGGGTGCGCACATGTACCCGATGATTTCCACCGATGCACGTGCCGTTGCCCTTGATAACGCTTCGTGGCACAACGTGTGGGTTCTGCAAAAAGGTCACGGCGGAACAGTTGGTTCAAAAGGATTTTACAAAAGTTATTATTACAATCCCTCAAAAACGGTCAAGCCCATTATCGAGGGCGAAGCGAATTACGAGGATATCAACTGCGGTGGCTTTACCGGTTACGATGCCGCAAGAATGTGCGCTTGGAAAGCACTCATCTGCGGATGCGCAGGATTTACCTACGGTGCTTCGGGTGTGTGGATAGATGCTTATTCTCTTTCAAGCAACGCCTGCTACGGTGCCACCACCTCTTACAGTTATGACCTTTGGTACACGGGAATAAACAAACCCGGTTCTTTCGATATGACATATCTGCGCAGATTTTTCGAAAATCTTCCCGATTGGCAGAGTCTTGTTCCCCGTTTCACCGACAGAGGTTACGCAGACTTTATGAACGGTGACGAAAAAAGTCTTGCTTCCACTGACGATAACAGAACATTTGTCTGCTACTTCTGCAACGAAAACACTACCACCGGAAATATTAAAAAATTGGACAGAACTTTGCTTTACGACGTATTTTGGTACGATACGCTGACGGGCAAATATATTCAAATCGAAAGCGATATGAACTGTCCCGACGGAATGTACAAAATACCCGCAAAGCCGTCAAACGGTGACTGGGTACTGCTTGTTACCGCCGACAACCTTAAAAACAGTTATCTGACAGAAACACCCTTTGAGCCTTCTCAACTTGCACCTGTTACCGGTTCAAGAATAACTCCCGTTTCCGTTTCCGCATTAGGTGGCGTTTACACCGAGAAAAACGGAATAGAAGTTGATATGACTTCGGCGCTATTTGACAATAACACTTCAACTTTATGGACTCCCCTTAATCAGCGTACAAGCCAAACGGTTTTCTGCGACCTCGGTTCAGCGTACGGTCTTACGAATATCGTTATCACCCCCGCAAGCGGAACGGTTCTTCCCAAATTAAGAGTGTACGGTTCCAACGACCAAGAAAACTGGACGGTGCTTGTTGACAACAGATTTCGTGATAACACCACCGACGCAAGCAACCGTGTTTCGGAAAAACTCAGCGGCGGATACAGATACTTAAGAATAGTGCTTTTAAGTAATGTGTACAATCTTTCCGATGAAGAAGCAAGCAAAGCAAATTACAAAATATTCCACAATGAGGGCAACGACAAAGTTTCCGAATACATTTGTTCGTTTACGGAAATTGCGGATATATCGCTTTACGCAAGCGGAAAGGCCTCTCCTACCGTTGACAAAACGGTGACACCCTCCGTTTCGCCCAAGCCCACCGTAAGTCCTTCTGCTACCGTGCCGCCCTCCGTATCCGACCCGATTTACTACCCAATAGTCAACACCGACTGTGAAACGGGAACAACCGACGGTTGGGGCGTATTTTCAAGCGGTTCCGTTACAAACGTTGCGGGCGGTGCAAACGGTTCGGGACACGCAATAGAGTTCTTGCCCACATCATCGCAGTTCAGTTCAGTAGGCTATGACTTAGGTCCGTTTATTATCAACGACAGAGAGAACGGTTACAACGGTTACGGTGCAGGAACTTATAAGATTTCTTTCTGGATAAAATCCCTTTATGACCGTACAGGCGATTTTTCGCTTCTCCTTAATTCCGAATATCACATAAATCCGATTGAAATCAGTAAACTCAGCGATGACTACGCAAAGTATAGTGGCGGTACTTTCTACGGATTAAAAACGAATTTCACGATTTCGCCGGAGTGGCAACGTGTAGAATGTACATTCAGCGTTTCAAGAGAATACCTTTCTCTTATAAAGCAAATATATTCCGACGACAATATGACACAGTACAAAACAAGCGCATCAATGAAATTCAATACAGATGCTTACATGCTTTGGCTGCGCCTTGACGGAAGCGGAACCGAACGTGCTTACGGTGAATCCACTTTCCCATACTTGATTGACGACCTTGAAATTGAATGTGTTCAGTCCTTAGATTCCGCAAAGGGCGTTGAATTAACTCTCAACGATACCACAAAGGGTGCTTACGTGCTGACTTCTTCGAGCAACGGCTATCTGTACGAAGTGGCAGATTACAACAAAACGGTTTCAAAAACAATAACCGTTTACAATACAAGCGATAAGGTGCTGACCGTTTCCGCATCGCTTCAGGCAACAACAATAAACACTTCCACAGAGAAAAAGGTTTGGGCAGGTCCCGACAGTGCTTCCGCCGACTCAATAAAAATTCAGCCGGGCAAAAGCGCTTCATTCCCGTTATCCCTCACCATAACCGACGGATACGTGGAAATACCCGATTGTGAAAGTCAGAAATATACAAAATTCTTCCTGCGACTGAACGTTACGGGCGAAGGTGCGGGCAATACGATAATCGTTACCGACAGTGACGCACCGAAATGTTTGACCGATGCTTATTCCTACGGTGTTGAAAGCGCACGTTTTGTGTATTCGCTTCCCGACGAAAAGTCGCATATAGGCGATTGTGACGGTGACGGAAAAGTTACTTCGGCAGACAGAATACTCCTTTCACGCTATCTTGCAAAGTGGGATAACAGTTTGTTTATTGAATTCCCCGGCGCAGACGTGAACCGTGACGGAAAAATAACCGTTTTGGACAGAATAATTCTTTCCCGCTACATAGCAGGATGGAATGAATATAATTCCTATTTTGAATAAAATAATAACGCAGTTCGTTTTGAACTGCGTTACTTTTTTATTTTACAATTTCCATCATTGAGAAAATGTGTGTTTCCGGTACGGTGAATGACACCTTGCCGTCAGCATATTCGAATTCGATATTCTTTTCTTCGGGAAGAAGCAACACTTTTTCGGGTTTCTTTTCCGTTTTTACCGAAACGTTAAAGGACTTTATCGGCTCGCTTTTTATGCTTTCATCAAGCACAACGGTATGCAGAAGCATATTTTTTTCATCCTCGAACAACGTGATTTCCGCTTTTTCGGGCGCATCGGATGTAACAGTTCGGTCAATGTAGGGAGAAATCAAATTCATAAATATCTGTCTGTATTCCTCCGTATCCACTTCCTCAATATCCACCGCCATCCAAATAACAGTACCTTTTCCCACTTTATTTTTCACAATAGCGGGAATGTCCGTTTTAATACCCGGAGGATTTGAATGGATAGATGCAAAGCGCACCTCGTCGGGACGTGTGTACGGCAGCGTTACCGTTGCAAGCACCTCGCCCTTGCAGTTTTCTATTTGCGAACCGCATCCCTCGTAGGGCAACGGATATTTTTCATTAAAATACAGAAAATCCGCATTTCCCTTAGGTGCAAGATAAATAATATCCTCGTTAAGCATTTCTTTTACGTCGGCGCCCAAAAGATTTTTAATAAGTTCCGCATTTTTCGTTCCCGTGAAAATAAGCGTTCCGCCGTCTTCAACGAATTTTACAAATTCGTCTGTGTCCACGTTATGAACCTGCGGTGCAATTACCGCCTTATATCCGCCTATGGGATTATGACCTATGCAGCTGCACATAACATGATTTGCTATCAGCGTTTTTGCCGCCTCAATACAGCTTTGTCTGTTGTCAATGTATCCGTTTCCTTTATGATAAATCGTTCTGTCTGTGCGGTCGTAGAAAATTCCAACGTCGGCAATCGGCTTGCCCGTAAAGTATTTTTCGTACGGAATTTGCATTTCAAACGCCTTACCCATGGTGTCGTAAACACGTCCGTCCATCGTTCCCACAGGGTCAATGGCATCTATCATCATAGTGGAGCCGTGATGTGCCATCGCAAGTGCAATATTCGTTTTCATCTGGTCAAGAGAACGTGTTACCGTATGCACACGAAGTCCGGGCTTGCAACGGGAAATCATATTTTCAAAGGGTTGATTTTTTGTTTCACTGTAAAAATATTTGCAGGCAAACGAATGATAATACAAATCGCCGTAAAGGTCACCGCCCACGTAGTCGCAGGCATCACGAACACCCTTGCCGCATCCCAAATCAGATCCCGCCGCTATGGACGAAGCATAATTATGTTCAACGGAAATTTTCGGATATTTTTCTTTGATGTATGCGGTTATTCCCTGAATAAACTCGGTCATCCAATCGGTTTTTACCTTAACAAGACGTTCAAGTTCGGGCGTACCGTACTTTATTCCCTTGGGAATTTCTTCCCCGAACATATCAAAATACTTTTTCTTGCAGGTATCGCAATGACAGTATTCCGAATAAGGCCAATACGGCATATCAAAGAAAAATCCGTCAAGGTCGAAATATTCCGCCATTTCGTCTATTTGAGTTCTTACAAACTGTCTGTATCCTTCATTATTCGGGCATAAGTGACCGTATCTTGCCACCTTCGGCGAAGCAAAAGTCATATCCAAATCGTTAGTGTTTAAGCCGTTGGCACGGTTTGATTTTCCGTTTTCCGTAATAAGCCGCCATTCGGGATGATTGTCGTGTTCACGGGTGTTGTATATAAGACTGTAATACCCTACCACCTTTATTCCGTTTTCGTGGCAAAGGTCACACAGACGTTTCATTTTGTCCGGCTCTTTTTCAAACGACTTATGCATCGTGCCCACCTTGGTGGGAAAATAGCAAAGTCCTGCGTGCGACTGCAAATACAACATCGCATAATTGATTTTTGCTTTTTTCAGATTTTCCACGTACGTTTCGGGAGAAAATTCCGACAAAAAGGACTCGTCCCAATCATCAATGTGCATATCCATCAAGTGTCTGCGATAAATGTTGCTGTACCATTCCATAATATTTTCCTCAACTGAACGCAATAGTTGTCATAAGTGTCATTTCTGCCTGAGTAACGTCCATTCTGCTATGCTGAACAACTACCGGTTGGTCGCTTTCAAGAAGCATGGAATACGGTACGCCGTAGGGTACCTTTTCGCCCTTGTCCGTTTCTATCCAGTCAAGGCGAATATGCGTTGATCTTCTTGCCTTGCAAACTACATTGAACCCTTCAAGCGGTTCACGGTCCTCGAAGAATACGGTTATTTTTGCATTGGCATCCTTTTCCCCTGCGTTCAAAACACAAAGCGCCTCGTGAGTATCAAAGCCGCCGTTTGACGTTTTGTTCATAAAGCCGTCGCCCGTTGCCCAAACTTTTTTACCTATCATAACAAATGTTCCTCCCTGTTTTTTTATATTGTATCACTAACCGTTGAACTTTTCAAGGTCGGGATTTTCCGCAAAATGCTTCAGCATTACAAGCGGTTCGGTGGAAGAAGTATTTACGATTTTTATTCCTTTTTTCGCCGCATCCTCGGTAACAAAAAATTCGTCATTGGTGAGTTCTCCGTAATGGATAAGCGTAGGCGTTTCAATTTCCCACTCTCCGAATGTTCCGTGACCCTCTATTAAAATCATTCCGTATGCGGCGGCATCCTTGATAACTGCTGTCTGTCCCGGCATAACGGTCAGACGCTTTGCACTTACCTTATCGCATTTATAGCAAATCCATTCGTCGATGTACGCATCGTTTTTCTCGATCGTTTTCGGTTCCATAAATCTGTTTTTCGAAAAATCGGGATCAACGTTTTTATCCCAGTCGATAACGTCCACAAGATAGTCAAAATTACCTTTTTCTTCTTCGGGACAGTTTTTCCAAAGAAGGTCTTCGCTTACGCAATGTCCGCCCAAAAGTACAGACTGATACATTGCATACACGTCGCTTGCAAACTGCGGTTCATACGTACACATACTTGCAGGTGCATGAAGCACTCCGGGAGGAACGTCCCAGCCGGTGTCAAGCTTTATCTTGTATGCTCTTGAAAGTCCCGTTATTCCGTTGTCGCCCTTTGTGAAATTTTCAAGTGCCTCTTTAACCTGCTCCTTTGTAGTTTCCGGATTAAGTCCGAAGAACGTATATCCGAATTCGCCCTCATAGTTGTTCATTTGCGCAGGGAAGAAATACATTTCCGGCTTGCCTGCTTCGCCAACACGAGCGGCGTGTTCATCTCTATGGTGAATATGGTGCGGAAGCGGTCCTAAATTATCAAAAAATTTGGAAAACATAGGCCATCTGTGATACTTATTCCAAAGATTTTCGCCTATCATTCTTCCCTTGAACTGCTCTACGGCATCAAGAAGAAGCATTTTTTCCTTTCCGTCCTTTGAAACGATATAGCTGAGCCCCTCATCAGCGGGTGTGTCCGGTCCGTTGTCGGCGTGGGTGGTAGAAGAAAACCATCTTTCGTCAATTCCGCCGCGTGCCTGACCTAAAACGTAATAATCTTCGGGATGAAGTTTAATTCTTTTTGCAGGTCTGCAAAACGCTCTCGGAACCCATGTAGGTGTCAAACGAAATATTCCGTTTCCTTCGCTTAGTTGTTTTTCCACAAAATTCATAATAAAAATCTCCTTTACGATTTATATTTACATGGAAATTATATCATGCTATAATTATCAAAGTAAATGGACTTCTGTTTATAAAATTTGTATAATTGTTCAGGTTGATTATGACATATTCAGAAATGAAAAATCAGCTTTCCGCTATTGCGGATAGTTTCACCAACATCACAAATACCCTTGTATCCATATACGATAGGGACAGAAATATAATCTGTGCATCCCGTAATAAAATGTGCGCTTTTTGTGAATATGTTCGGCAAGATTCGGGGCTTCAAAGACGGTGTATCAACCACGATAATCAAGCCTTTGATATCTGCGATAAAACCAAAAAGGAACACCGTTACTACTGTCACATGGGACTTGTGGAGGTGGCAAGACCTATCGTGCAGGACGGAATAGTTTTGGGATATATTCTGTTCGGACAGATTTCCGACAGCAGGGAAAAATCGCTTCCGCAAAAGCGGATATGCGAATGTTCCACCGTTCTCGACAAGGAAAAATTGCGTTCGCTGCTTGAAAACGTCCGTGTGGAATCCGATAAAAAAATTTCGTCAATGTCGAAAATTCTCGAAACAAGCGTTGCCTATATTTTGATGAATCACATAATGTCCTTAAAAAGCGGAACCGTCGCCTATGGAATTTCCGGCTATATCAAGGAACATTTTAATGAAAAAATCACAAGCCAAGTTCTGTGCGATACGTTTTTTATTTCAAGAACAACACTTTTCAATATTTCAAAAGAATTTTTCGGTTGCGGAATTACCGAATATATTCTCCGTGTCCGTATGGAACGGGCAAAGGAACTGCTCCTTTCCGGCGAATATTCAGTGGGTCAGGCAGGCGCCGCAGTGGGAATAGACGATATCTGTCACTTTTCAAAAACATATTCAAAATACTTCAGCGAATCTCCAAGCACCACCGCCGGAAAAAGAAAATAAGTTGTCCGAAAATATGTCAAGAGTAAAAAAGGTTCCGGTGATCGTTCCGGAACCTTTTTTGACTTTTTCATTTGTTTTTTGTTTTCATCAATGCTTCCAGGTTTTTGATATCCTGATGTACTTGTTCTTCTACCCGTCGAAGCACTTTCGCTTTTTCGGAAAGCATTTCGTACTGTCTTTCATTGCCGAAAGCAAAGTATTCTGCTATTTCGGAAACGGAAAAGCAATAGTTTTGAAGCGCTCTTATCATCTTTCCTTTTGCTACCGCTTCTTCGTCATAAAGCAAATACCCTTGTTTATTTTTGCCGCAGGATTTTATCAGTCCGTACTTTTCGTACCACTGAACTCCTCGTCTTGTCACATCGCATTCTTCGCACAATTCTCTTAGCGTATACTCTTTCATTGTTTCACAACTCCTTTTTTTGCGCAACAGTACATTTGCACTGTCACATTTGCTGACGAATTTTTCGTTGCATTAAAGGCGTTGTAAATTTCGCGTGCGATACAGCAGAATAATCTGCATCACTGACCGTTTATTCCGTTTCGGTCTTTTGTTCATGTTTCGTCAAGTAAACGGACACTGAAAAATCGTCTTCGTCATAATGAGCCGAAATGTCGCATCCGTTTTCATTTTTGGCAGAAAAATATCCCGAATATTCGTGTTCGTCAACCGTGAATCCGCTGTTTTTGCACTCATTGACATAAGCATTGAAATCTTCTATTTTCCAACCGAGAATTTCAAATGAATAACTGGTTCCGTAATCCGACTTTACTACTACCACGTCCGCCTGCGGCTTGGGCACATCGTTTCCGATTTCTTTATCCGTCCAATTGAATGCAGGTTCGGTTTTGCTGTCTTTGGTGAACTTTTTCGAATGAAAATCGTAATAAGCAGTAATTATCATATTATCGTTTACATACTTGATTTTAGCCATATCCGGCTCTACAAGTTCAAAATGTTCCATATTTTCGAGAGTGTAATAGCCCGTATAGTAGCGACATTTCTGATTATTCACACTTTCGCCGGGCTTGCACAGTACCGAACTTTCTGCCGTTACCGCAATTTTCTCCTTTTTCAGGTCTT
Source organism: Clostridia bacterium (assembly GCA_045600705.1). Classification (GTDB taxonomy): domain Bacteria; phylum Bacillota; class Clostridia; order Christensenellales; family QALW01; genus UMGS1322. The sequence continues at coordinate 18,854 of JAZRYL010000071.1, forward strand.
CCAAGTCGCTCACATCGTCGGGGTCGGTTTCGTCAAAATCCGTAATTTCTTTAATGTCTTCAAAATACTGATTTCTTTTTTCTTCCGAAATGTTCGCTTTTTCCTTAAAGCTCAGTTCAAGATTTGTCACAGTAAATGAAGAATTATTTGTGAACGAAAGCATAACGCACCGTTCTCCGTCAAGAATTCCCTCATCTACCGTCCACGTAATATCCTCTATTTTCATTTCTTGCTTTGCGTCTGTTTGATTTGTCTTTTCCGTGTCACTATTTGTCCCGTTTTCCTGCGATGCACCGCAGCCGGAAAAACAGCAAAAACTCAGTACTAATGCCACGGTAACGCATATTGTTGATAACATTTTTTTCATAATAAAACCTCCGATTTTATAGGATAATTTATCCTTTTTTTCAATCGTAAAACTGCACATAATGTGCAGTCAAGAGTTTTTTTGAAAAAATTTTTTAGTGGCAAAAAGTGCCCTCAACAGTTGAGTTTTTGCCATTATGTTCTGAATTTTTCCGTGTATTTTTTTCAAATTCAAATGAATTCGAATTGCTATCTCGACACAAAAAAATAAGTCGCATAGCACGACTCATTTTATTTCACTCAAATATTGACTTTTGATATAAATCATTTTATAATTATAGCAACTATTTTTATTAAAGAGGTATGTGGTTATGTACGGAATTACTTCTATCGAAAGAATCGGTATAAAAAAAGTCAACGGCTCGGAGTGGAGCGATTTTACAAAAAAGTTTTCACTTATTGATATTCCCGAAAAGGCGATTATGCGTCTTTCTTCGCAGGGAGTATGTGCCGCATTTATCAACGGCACGTTTGTTGAGGCGATTCCCGGAAGATATCCCGGCCGAGTTGCCGCATTTAACATTTCGCAGTATTTGAAAAAGGGTGAAAATGAAATCCGACTTCATTTAGGCTCAAGTTATTTTCAGGAAATGGGATTTATGCAGCGCACCGCAAGAAATGCGTGGTTTTCATGGTGTGCGCTCTCCGTTCACGACGGAAACGATTTGCTTGTAAGCACCGATTCATCGTGGAACTGCGAATCCGACGACGGACAAACTAAGCCTGTTTGTTTAAGTGCCGTAGGCGAAGAAGAATTCAATGATGTTTGGCGTTCCGCCGCCGTTTGGGAATACGAATGTAAACCGTATCCCGAAAAAATTGAATCCCTTGTGGGTCGGAACACAGTTAAAAAGCCCACGGTTCTTGAACCGAAGCTTATTGAAGCAAGAGAAGATGCAAACATTTACGATTTCGGAAAAACGGTAGTAGGCTACTTTGAAATAGAATACGAGGCAGAAGCAGACGGTTCCGTTACACTTAAATCCGAATACACCGAATCCGCCGCCGACCTTGACCAGCCGAGAGAATGGTGGGGCTCAACGTGGCTTCGCAGACTTGAAGTTAAAACCGACGTTTCAAAAGGTCATTCAAGTTTCTTAATTTACCGTCGCCGTGCAGGTCATTATTATAAAATCAGTTTTACCGAGGGAATTAAAATTAAATCGGTGAAACTTCATACAAGTATGATGCCCCAAACCGAGCAGGGTATGTTTGAGTCAAATGACGAATTACTGAACAAAATTTGGTCGGTGGGCGCATACACCCTTGAAATCAACCGTCACCACGAATACGAAAGTTGTCCGAGAAAAGAAATGCTCTATTTTGCAGGTGACGGCGCTATTGACGTGTTAACCGAGTTTTACACTTTCGGAAAAACTCAACTTGCCGAAGCATCACTTTCGATGTGTGAAGTGGTAGGCGACAACGGCAAAGTGGACGGAATTCATTCACGTGGGAAAGGTCTTTGGGACTATCCCGGATGGCGAATTCTGACCGTATGGCTTTATTATTTTTACACCGGTGACAGAGAATTTGTTAAAAAATTCTACAACGACGTTGTTGAATCGCTTGAATGGTTCATTGATAAGCGCGGCGCAGATAATCTTGTTTATCAGTTCCCAACTATCGGTGATCAGTTCTTCCTTGTTGACGGATGCGTTGACTACACCGGCGGAAATCTCCGTTTAGGTGAAAAGCCGTATCTTAACGCTTTGTTCTATAACAGTCTTGTTGCCATGAGCGAACTTGCAAAAATCATGGACGATCCCCGTGGCAAGGCGTGGCTCGAAATTTCCGAAAAGGTAAAAAAATCCTTTAACGAAAAGCTTTGGAGCGATGAAAAGAAAGCATTTGTAAACACCTATGACGACAGTTATATTTCCCTTGACGACAACGTACTCGCACTGCTTTACGGAATTTGCGACAAAGACCGCATCGACACGGTTCTTGACACAATCGAAAAACGTTTGCACGGCGAGGGAGGTTCTACCGTAATCGACAAGGAAAGCAACGATTCACGCTGTTCGAACAACGTTATTTCGCCTATGTTCAACACGTTTGAGGCTCAGGCACGTTTTGAACTCGGAGATGCCGTCGGCGCTATGGAAGTCATTAAATCCTGCTGGGGCACTATGGTTGAAAAGGGTGCGGAAACGTTTTGGGAGTATGCTCCCAACGACAAAACCACAAAGTGGAATATTCCCGCACACGCTTGGTCAAGCGGTGTATCCTTTGTAATCAGTGCCTACATTTTGGGAATTCGCCCGAAAACCGTGGGTTATAAAACTCTGCTTTTTGCGCCTAATCCCGTAGTTGACGAATTCAAGGGAGTTGTTCCCACCGTTAAAGGCTATGTTGCCGCCACACTTAAAACGGAAAACGGAATTCACAAATACGTGCTTTGCATACCCAAAGGCTTGAAATACGAATGCAAATTAAGTGTAACCGACGAAATACAAGTTATTGAATACTGATATGCTAAAAAACCGTGACTGCATATACCGACGTGTGATAAGAATGTTTTTGGAAAATGTGAATTTTGTACGGCAAACAAGCAAAAATTGTTTTGAAATATCGTAGGGGACGATGCCCACATCGTCCCGACAAAATACGGTACTGTTGTTGAAAAATTCATTAAATCAATACCTGGCATTGACAAATATGTTATTATGCCGAATCATATTCATTTGATTGTTAAAAATGAAAGCGGGACGATGTGGGCATTGTCCCCTACGTTTTCACAAAAAATCAAATCGCTTAAAATAATGGTGGCAAAAACCATCGGCAAAACGATTTTTCAACGTTCCTTTTATGACCGTATCATTCGTGATGAAAAGGATTATTTGCGAATTTGGTAATATATCGAAAACAATCCGCAAAAATGGGCAGAGGACAAGTATTTTATTTTGCAAACAAATACCGACTTATCGGATAAAAAACTACCCGCCGAAAAGCACTGCTTTTCGGCGGGTTTTGCTTTGTAAAATCTTCTTTATGTGACTTTGGCTTATGCAGTCACGGTTTTTTTACGCTTTTGCTTCATCTATCCAATATGTTTCTATTTTATCGTTTAGTTTTTCCCGTGCCTTGGCTTGACCGTCTATCGCCGCCTGCAAACTTCCTTTATACATATTTTCGCCTTTGGATACCATTTCATACAAAAAGCGTTCGGCATTTTGATAGCATATAAGTGCGTTTTTCGGGTTTACTTCCGTGCCTTTTCCGTACAAAAACGCATTTCCCAACCGCAAAAATACAGGACCGCTCACCGCCTCGCTTGTTTCTTGGTTCATCAAAGCAATGCAATGGTCATATATTTGAAATGCCTCTTTTTCGTTCTTTTGCACATAATATCCGTTAAGATACATATCCCCGATTTTATAAAGCGAAATCAAGTGTCCGTCAAATGCTCCAAGTGCAAAATAGTGAAACGCTTTTTCATAGTCCACGGGAACGCTTCTGCCGTAATAATAGCAATATCCCAAGTTTTCCTGCGCTTGTCTGCTTCCGTTTTCCGCCGCCATTTTATAGTAGTAAACGGCTTTTTCAAAATCCTGTTCGCAACCTCTGCCCGCATAGAAAAGTGCGCCTAAATCGTTCATCGCTTCAGCATTGCCTTTTTCAATTTCAGCATCGAGCATTTCAACAACAAGGTCGAACACATTTTTATTCATCTGCACGCTTGTGTCACTGTTTGTAAGCGTTGCCGCAAAATCATACGGTGCGGGCATTCCCTCCGCTTCAATCTTGGAAAGAAACGCATACGTTTCCGGATATTTGTATTCATCCAATTCCGAAATGATTTTTCTTATTTGCTGTTTGATTTCATTAAGTTCAAGCATATAAATTCCTCACTTTTCATTTAAGTAAAATTCTTTCAAATCGTCAAGTCGCAGAATCGCAGGACTGTTTCCGTACGTAACTCCCACATCAATGTTTATCCATGTGTCTGTTTTTAGAATTTTTCCGTTATACCTTTCGCCGTATGTAGCCGTGGGCGTGTGCCCGAAAACGGTAACCGTATCGTGATAATAAACGTCGTCTATTTCGGGGCGTGCCCAAAGCAGTTCGTCTTCCGAATATTCCTCCGGCTTTCTGTCCGGCGAAAAATTGTCAAGTCCCGAATGACAAAGCAGAAATTCCCTGTTATTGACGGTGATTTTCTTAAATAACGGTGCCGCTTTCACATAATTCATTATGTCCGCAAATTCTATCGGGTCTTTTTCCTTAAGTTTCATCAGCGATTTGATTGTGATTCGTCCGCCGTTGTAAGCATAATTATCCAAACACATATACTCCGTGTCGGAAAGTTCGTCAAGGCTTTTTTCCAAGTCTGCATAAAAAATAAATTCGCAGGAAAGAAGCATCATTTCGTGATTTCCTCTTATAAACTGTACGTTTGTTTGGTCTTTCAGCCACATAAGGATTTCAACGCCGCCGTCGTTCTGTCGGTCTATCACATCACCCAAAACATAAAGAAAATCATTTTCCGAAAACTTGACTTTTTTCAGCAGTTTTTTCAGAGTCGAAAGTTTTTCACCGTGCAAGTCCGAAATTACATAAATCATAAATACTCCTTTCCGAAACAACTGTTCATCATTTTCATCTATCTGTCAATTATGAATTTTTCGCACAATTCCTTTATTATTTTGAATTTCTAAAGCATCCTAACATCACATTTTTAAGAGTTTTAACATTCATAATATCATTTTTCTTATTTTTTAATATTTTAGCACATTTCAAGTCCCAAAACCAGTACACTGAATGCCGTTTTTCGTTAATATCCATGTTGATATTTTTCGGATTTTTAGTTATAATAGTTAAAAGATTTATTTTCGGGAGTAGTTATGACCTTAAAATATGAAAAACTTTCAAGCGAAATTTCAAATGAAATAATAAAATTGCAAGATGCAAACTTATCGGCTTTTGCCTCAAAGAATACCGATGCCATTCGCCGTGACGCAAGCAGAGATGTTCAGTCCGCAATAAGAACGTCCTACATAAGGGATATTGACAAAATTCTTCACTGTCCGTTTTACAACCGATACACGGACAAAACGCAGGTTCTGTCCTTTTACAAGAACGACGACATTACTCACCGGGCATATCATGTTCAGCTTGTTTCGAGAATTGCAAGAACTTTCGGCAAGGCATTGGGGCTAAATACTGACCTGATAGAAGCCATTGCCTTGGGACACGACATCGGTCACACTCCGTTCGGGCACGCAGGCGAAAGAATTCTTGACGAAATCTCTTTTGAAAAAACGGGGCGGCATTTTTCCCACAACATTCACTCGGTGCGAGTGCTTGACGGCATTTTACATCTTAATCTTTCGTTGCAGACGCTTGACGGAATTGCCTGCCACGACGGCGAATTTGAGCTTAACGAATATTCGCCGAAAGAACTTTCGGGTTTTGAAGAATTCGACAGAAGAACGGAGTTGTGCTACAAGGACAAGTCCAACATTAAGAAACTTATTCCGTCAACGCTTGAGGGATGTGTGGTAAGGATTTCCGATATAATCGCATATTTGGGAAAAGACCGACAAGATGCGCAAAAGGCGAAGTTGATTGACGAAAATGAATATAAAAACAGTTCTATCGGAACGTACAATGCGGAAATTATCAATAATTTGACCGTGAATATTATTGAAAACAGTTTCGGAAAGCCTTATATAAAAATGGATAAAGAGCATTTTGAAGCGCTGAAATCCGCAAAAAATGAAAATTATGACCTTATTTACAAGCATGAATCGGTAAACAAACAAATCAAGACGACCGTAGAGCCGATGATGAAGGAATTGTATGAAAAACTTTTGTCCGACCTTAACAAAAACAGAACGGACAGTCCGATTTATACGCACCACATTGATTTAATAAACGGAACTCCCTACAACAAGGAGTTCCGTTACGAAGATACGGAACACAACCAAATAGTAATCGACTATATTGCAAGTATGACGGACGATTATTTTATTGACCTGTTCAATTTTCTTTTTCCGAACAGCAAATATAAAATTGAATACAAGGGATATTTTGATTAAAAATATTACCTAAAAAGCAAAAAGAACGGATTGCAAGTAAATCTGTTCTTTTTTTCGATAAAATTGTGTGTGAAATGTTTTTATATACTCAACAGCACCACAGATGCAATGCCGAGTGCCGTTCCGAAAAGTTGTATTTTGGAGAATTTTTCCTTGAATATAAGCAGCGATACGGCAAAATTCAAAATAATGTTCATTCCTGCAAAAAGCGGGCCGGCAATGGAAATTATCATCATACGGTTAACAAGCAGAACGGCAAAATTCTGTGCGCCGTTGCACACTCCCGAGCCCACGGCATACAAGCGGCTAGGCGAGAAAAAGTGTTTCCATTCGTCTTTTTCAGTTATAAAGCTTATGAGCAGGAAAACCGCAAATCCGCTTCCCGTCATTAAAATGGAATATTCGTTGTCAAGGGCATTGGCAAATTCCAACTGTTGAATTTTTCTTATAACCCCAATGGCACTGTTTCCGACAAAACAGCCAAGCACCGCAAGCAGCCATTTCACCGAAAATTCTTTTTTGCCGTCTTTTTTCTGCGGAAAATTTATGGTGAATATCGAAACAAAAATCAGTATCAAGCCTATATAGCCGTAAACAGATAAGTTGTCGTGCAGAAAGAACAGTCCGTAAATTACCGACGAAGCAAGGGAAAACGAAACAATCAAATTCGTTAAAGCAAACGAGCCGTTAGCATAGGCAACGAACGTAAGAAAGTACGCCGTGCAGTAAAAGAAACCGGAAAGTAAGCCGTAAAAAATCAGTTTAGGATTAAAACTCAATCCGTTTTTGTCCGTCACAAAAAAGAACAGTGACGAAAACAGGCACAAAATCGCCAAGTACATAAGCCTGCCCGAAGTATGCTTTTTTTCATACTGTCTTATCAGCGAACCGCTTGTAATATTAAACGCCGATGAAAATAACATAATAATGTATGCCATAGTATTACTCCACTAAAATAGAATACGAAAAGCGGCACTGTTAAGATGTGTCCTTTTCAAAGAGCGGAATGTCCGCTACTGTTCGTTTTCGTATATGGCATCCGCAACGCCGTATAATACGTCTGCACGTCCCGAATGTTCCACATCGAATACCTCTATAATATTATCCTTTTCTTTCAGCAAACCGCCTGGAACATACAATGTGTATTGCGGTCCGATATTCCAAAATCTGCCGATATTGAACCCGTTTATCACAACAAATCCCCGTGTAAATCCGTGCATATCCAAAAACGTATCAGTTCCGCTTTCCGCATTGAATTTTCCTCTGAAGAATGCAGGACAATGGGAAAATTCTTTTTCCGAATCAAACGGTCTGTATTTAAGTTTTGAAAGGTCTTTCATGGGCAGGCAACGGTGCGTCCAACCGTAAATCTTGGCAATATTAAGCAAAACATACCCGATAATGCCCTTTCTGTCCTTGTCAAGTTGCTTTCCGCCGTTGATACGCCCCGTGTTTTCCACAAGAATATCAAGTTTGACACGTTCGCCTGCAAGTGTGACCGGTACTTTGCCGTCGTCCCGTTCACAGGTGACCGTTCCGCAATACTGTTCATTTACATAAACCGTGGCTCGGTCGTGAACATCCTTAAGCACAAGTTGGTCATTCTTTGCATCGGGATATACCTCAAGGTCATTGGTGTATAATAAAAATCCGAAGCTTTGTTCCAACTGCTCCATTGTCTTAAGTCCTGCCGCCGAAACGGTTTTTTCCGTCAAAGCATCAAGGTTCTCGAACAACGGTGCTATTTCCGTAAGTGAAATGTCAAGTTTTTGCGTGTGATATTCAAAAGGCAAAGTTCTGTCATGTCTGACCTTTTGGTCCTTAGCGGCATCAAGTTTTTCACGGCAGAGCCAGTATTTTTCAGTGGGCAAACCGTTTTCGGTAACAATCGCATCTTCATCGTATGACGTTACGTGGGCAATATACCGTTCCGGAGTGTCCGGCCTTGCCGCAAACGATCTTCCCACCACCGCACCTGAGAAAAATCCGAAATTTGTTCCCCCTGAGAACATATAAAAGTCAACGCTTCCGTGTTTCAGCGCATTTTCGTACGCATCAGCGGTTTCCTGCGGGTCTCGGCGCACGTACGGTTCGCCCCAGCTCACCTCGTGACCGCACCACATTTCCCCTACGAAAAACGGAAATTCGGGACGAAGTTTTGCCAAATCATTGGCATAGCCGTCGGCATATCCGGGAATAGAACGGAAGTTTGCGCCTGCAAGCAAGCCGTCCATTGAACCTAATCGCAACGCAACTGCCGTGTTGTCAGTTGTAAACATAGGCACGTCGATTCCCAGCGACTTCATTTTATCTGCAAGAAATTGCATATATTTTTTATCATAACCCGAACCGCCGTATTCGTTTTCCACGGCGACCGCAATGACAGGCCCGCCGTTTGTCGAAAGATACGGCACGATTTTGGGTATTAAAACGTCATAATAGTCCGAAACATCGGAAATATACGCCGGGTCACTGCACCGAATGTCTATATCGCCGTTTCTGTAAAGCCACGCCGGAAGTCCGCCGAAATCACATTCCGAACAAAGGTACGGTGACGGTCTTAAAATAACTTTAAGTCCGTAGGATGCAACCTTTTCAAAAAAGCGCACATATCAAGATGTCCCGAAAAATTAAATATGCCCTTTTTCGGCTCATGCAAATTCCACGGCACGTACGTTTGTATCGCCGTTAATCCGAAATCCTTTGCAAGCATCAGATGTCTTTCCCACGCAGACGGGTGCAGACGAAAATAATGTATATCGCCCGATGCCAAAAAGAATTTTTTTCCGTCAATATAAAATCCGTCTTTTTTAATTTCCAAAAGTTTTTTTCACTGTATTTCTCCGTTCTTCAGCCTTTCAAGTGTAACAGCATATTTGCTGCTGTTTTCACAAAAATGGCTTTACTGTATTTTCTTTCATTATAATACAGTTAAACACCACATCCAATGGACAAATGATGAATTTATGTGTATTTTTGTTGCACAAAAACTCTTATTTCTGTTTTGTGGCATTTTTACGGTATTCGCCGGGAGTAATTCCGTAAAAATCGAAAAAACTTCTGCTGAAATGTGCATGGTCAAAAAATCCGCAATTAAAGGCAACTTCGGTAATGCCGATGTTACTTTCACGTAACTGTCGGGCGGCGTTCATCAGCCGACACCGAAGTATGTATTTTTTCGGCGATATTCCGAGATTCCGTTCAAAAAGTCGGTAAATCCCCGAACGGTCAATAAAAAATCGTTCCGAAAGTTCCTGCACGGTAATATTGCGTTCGTAGTTTGACTCAATATAGCGCATCATTCCGTCAAGACAGCGTGCTTTTGCATCAGTCTCGGTCACACACTTTTCCTTGGGCACGATTTTTGAAATCATCAAGTAAAAATAGCCGAGCACATCGTACCCCGTTGAATGACTGTCCCCCGAAGCGCCAATCAGTCCGTTCAGAATTCGAATCATTTCGTCATCCATAGGAAACGAAAACACAGGGTGTTCCGCCGAAATCCCCGCAATTTCAAGAAAACTTTGGCAGTTTTCTCCGCTGAAACTTACAAAAATATATTCCCACGGATTTTCTTCATCCGCCTCGTACGAAACTTCGCTTCCGCCCTGAATAAAATAACCGAATCCCGGTGTCAAACGGTAATCGCCGTATTTTGAATGGAACGTTCCGCACCCGTTAAGTATAAATGAAAAATTGTGGCTGGGATATACACGAGGAGGCAGAGCATGACCTTTTTCGGCTACTTGCCGTCCGCATACGGAAATCGAGAAATACCGTGCGTCCCGATTTTTCGGAAAAAACACGTCTAAATGCGGTTTTCTCATACGCTCACTCCTTTTTGTAAATTCAGCACACACTAATACTTGTTTTCAAATTTCAACTAATCAAAAAAGCAGTTCTAATGGTCATTTTGGTGTATTATACCATAATAATTATTCAATTTCAAGCACAGTAAATCATAAAATAACGTAAAAAAACTTAAAAACTTTTTGCAAAAATCATTGTCGCAAACAAAAGTTTTCTCTTTAATATTTTTTGTGAGCATCTGCTTGAATAATACCCAAATCGCTTTATGAACCAATATTCAATTCAAGTTCGTTCAAAAACATTGGGGCAAAGACCGGAATTGATAAAATCATCGTTGCGTATCGGACTTTCGCCATATCCTGCCGCCCTGTAATACTTATACGACAAGTCAACATCAACGGTTGCATTTCCGACATCGGAACCCATATTTTTAAGAATTTTCCCATCGGGTTTTACAATCATTGAGCATCCGCCGAATTTATTTGATTTCATTGAAAATGACGATTTAACAACATACGCATTGCACCTAAATGCAATCATTTTTGTTTGAGCGTTCAAGATATCTCGACGCTCGCCTCTTTGCAATCCCGGAAGCAATATTATATCCGGCTTTTGCTTTGCAATGTACTCGATTTGCTCATTAAAATAAACATCATAACAAGTTAAAAAAGCAAACCTCAGTCCATCACAGTCGCATATACAATGGCAAGGATAATTTTCCGTTCCCGCTTCAACTCCGAGTTTCACTTCCGAAGGTGGTAAATGTTGCTTGTCATACACAAAAGCAGTTTCGCCGTTTTTATTGAAAAGATATGTGCTGTTTTTTATTTTTTCTCCTCGCTGTTCCAATACATTTACGGCTACAAAAGCCGAATGTTCTTTTGCAGCATTCGAGGCGGCTTCAAGTATATCCTTTGCATAGTGCATCGCTGCCTTTTCCTGCTCCGGCGAAGAAATTCCACCGGCATTAGAATATTCGGGAAAAAGTATGAGCCCGTTATTCGGAGTGAATTTTAACTGTTTGATGATAAACTCACGATTTTGCTTGTCCGGATTTTCGCCGATAAGATAATCCGGCTGAACTACTGTGATTTGCATAAGTTTCCCTCCGTTTGAATTGTTACGCCGGTGAATATTGTAACACAAATCAGTTCAAAAGAAAAGTCGGCATATTCATAATTTTACAAAAATGTCAACTTTTTTATTTTAATATTCAAATAGGACTCGAACCTGTGACACGTCACTTGCGGTGTCCGAAAGTTGCTTTCACTCGCAAGAATGCTCGTTCAACTTTCGACCGTTGCGCAATACTCCCCTCGCTTTTTCGTCCACAGGACGCGCTCGGCGAGTATTCAGATAACATCAACAACTAAAGTTGCGCTATTAACTCGTAGTATCACGGAGAGAGTTGTACTGTGGAGATAAAAAAAAGAAGCCACATAGTGACTTCTTTATGTGATTAACGCCCCTTTTGCCCAGCGGAAGAAATATTTTTGACGAACCGGAATTCGGTGTGATTGATACGGCAAATCTTCATTTTACCATTCGTTCTTTTTTCTTATTTGAAACCTTAAGCAGCACATAATGCAAGCTGAACAAATTGTTTGCTGTTACAATGCCGTCGGTAACTATTCCCAAAGTAATCACAATCGCGATATAATCTGCAGGCAAGCCCATCTGTGCGAACAAAAGGGAGAATGCCACTAAAGCTGCGCCCGGTATCGGAGGCGTTGCTACTGACAAAACAAATATAATAATCACTGCCGTGAGAATCCACTGGACAGAAACATTCATTCCCGAAACGGAGGCAACACCGACGCAGCTGGCAACCATAGCCGATGCCGTGCAAGGCATAAACATAACCTGACCGATCGGAATTCCCAAATCCACCAATTTGTCATCTATACCGAATTTATTTTTACAAATGTCCATATTGGACGGAAATGCGGCAATAGAGGACGCCGTCAACAGAGAAATGAGCAGAGTTGAACCTGCATTTTTGAAATAGGAAGCGATACTCATCTTCCCGAAAACCGAAACGAGTACAATATTCATGGCAAACAGAACTGCTATGGCAATTACCCACATGAGAACAATTGTTTTATAAGAAAGAAAACTTGACAGATCATTTCCCAATGCGGTATCTTCAATCACAACAAAAATCAGCACCGGCAACAGCAGGTTGATTTTCCCGATGACGCAGGAAATAAAGGTATCAAATTCCTGTAAAAATTGCTTTACCGTTTTCACCTTGTTGCCAAGAATGGAAAAAATCACGCCGCAAAAGATGGCAAGAACAATAACCTGAACCGCATTCCCCTCAATAAACGGCGAAATCGGGTTGGGCGGAACCATATCTAATACGGTTTTTGTCAGTTCGGCAAAGGAATCAGAAGCCGAAGCCCCATTGCCGAATGAAAATTTTAGCCACGGTGACAAGCAGGCAAAGGGCAAGACAATACTTAAAAGCAGAAAAAGAGAAAAATCTGAGAACAAGTGCTTTCCGATTCTTTTAAACGACCGTATGTCACCGAGATTCACAATGCTCATCACAATTGATGTAAAAATCAGTATGCAGGCTGCACTTCTCAACACCCCAATAAATAATCCGGACAAGGGCGAAAACAGTGATTTGCGTATGTTTTCGGTTGTTTCGGCAGAGAAAAAGCAAGTGCATACGACGGTAAACAGTATTGCACAAAGCAAAGCAATACAAATTTGCACGACCTGAGATAATGGCTTTTTGGGAATTTTGAAATCTATGATGTTAGTGTTGTATTTATACTGCCAATGTTCCGTCTCTCCCAGCATTTTCATCATATTATCTAAAAATTCATCTTTAATGTCAATGAACGGATTGACGGATTCCCCTTCAAACAAAATCGAAATATGCTGTTCAAACCCCATTGCATACTTCACGGTAAAGTTTTTCGGGGTCTCCTGTCTTGACTGGTAAAAGCGCATTATTTCTTCCGCTTTCAGGCGAACCTTCACTATTTCTTTGGAATGCACCTTATATTTCTTTAAGACGTCTTCCATTTCACGGCAGGCGGCATCAATACCGCTATTCGTTAATGGATATTCCTGTATTTTTTTCATGCCACCCACCCCCTTTAATGCAGTTTGCTGATTTTAGAATTTTTTTGATAAACCAACTGATATATTTTATCATAAATACCTAAAAAACACAAGGCATCATGTTAGATTTTCAAAAATTGAACCACCTGAATTATTTTGTGCAATAGTACTTTAACCAGTTATCAAATATAAAAAAACTATTTGCTAATGATTCTTTTCTTATCCCGTCATCCGGATTATCATTAACATAGTAATTGGTCGGAATATGCGGTTCTTTTCCTTTTTTTGATATCCCTCAAATGTTCGTTTTCAAGAGTATCTGCAACATAGTCAAAGTGCGCAAGAGAGTAAAAAACATCATAATCCCGCTCTCGAATAATTGTCGGACCGCCATTTTCGGTTTTTGCCAAAATAATCAACCCGTCTTTTTTTGAAAGTTCTATCTCATCAAACCCGATTTCCCGTGAATTCATAGCAAGAAAATCGTTTGATAAACCGTTAAATATTTTATCATTGTTAACTATCTCATTTTTAAAAACACCATGCAATTTTTCATCATACTAGAAAAACTGTGCATCATATCTCTGAATTTTCGACCCAAAGGCGCCCCAACAAATATGAAATTCAGTTTTAACATGTTCTTTTGCCCAAGTATCTATTTCCTTATACTCATCCCAAAACATTTTATCAGGTCCCGGAATAGCAGGAACACCTGTTACAATCATACCATCGTAATACCCGTCTTTTACATCCGAAAAGGTTTTATAATATTTACTGTAATGTTCTATTGCCTCGTTCTGTTTGCCCTGGGTATACAAAAACTTTTCTGTATGAATAAAAGTAAGTTCCGTATCTACATCCGACAAACTGAGTTTTTCCATAATTCCCCCGCTCCGTTTTTTCGATGGTTGTCATCATATTCAGAACAAGAATTTTTAACGCTTTCTTTCCTGCCGGTACAGTTTCAAAAACCTGTAATCCCATCTTTTGCAGTTCTTTTCCCACAGGCAAAAGGTTACTCATATATACTGCCATATCAGTTCTCTCTCTTTCAAAGTATTCTTTATTTCATAGCCTGCTTGACGAAAAATCAATACAAAAACAAAGGTGCAATCGACAATGATGGGTAACACTTTTCTTATGTCACCCACGAATTGCATCACAACACTTTATTTTCTCTCTGTTTCTTTCACTGCTTTTGCCGTTTCCTTTTTAAGCATTACCGTGTCTGTTTTGCCGTTTGAAAGTGTCGGCAGTTTTTCATATAAAAAAATAATCGGGAATTTTCTGCTTTGAAATCCTTTTCGCAAGAAAGCTTTTTATCTTTTCTTCATCAAGAGATTTGCCGTTTTTCATTACAACAACGGCGCAAGCCGCTTCGCCGAAAAAGTTGTGCGGAACTCCGACAACCTTAACGTCCGCCACGTCTTCATACTCTGAAATTGCACTCGCAATTTCATCCGGCATTATGTTTTCGCCGCCCCTAATAATAATTTCTTTTATTCTGCCTGCAATGCAAAGACGGCCTTTATCGTCAAAATATCCTAAATCTCCCGTGCGAAGCCAGCCGTTTTCATCAATAGCTTGAGAGCTTATATCCTGCTTGTAATAACAGGTCATAAGATTTGTGCCGTCAACGTAAATCTCACCCGTTTGTCCTTTCTTGCATTCTTCTCCCGTTGCGGTATCAATCACTTTAACGTTTATAATATCTATCGGCTTGCCTGCCATTTTGTGAAAATCCTCATAATCCTCATCGTATGAAGTCAAGCTACCAGGAGTCATTTCACTTAATCCGAACGCATTTATAAAGCGCACGCCCGGTAAAGCTTTTTTCATATTCTTCGCCTGTGATTCGGTTGTTGGCGCTCCCCCGACCATAATGCTTCTTAAAGCACTGAAATCCTCCGTTTTGAATTCCGGATTGTTTATAATTGCCAGAATCAAAGACGGTACCGAATAAATCAGCGTGCATTTTTTGTCTTTCAAGGTGGAGATAACGTCTGCACTCCTTGTACTTTTAGCTATATGTATCTGTCCGCCGCCCACAATAACTGAAAACAGTCCGCCCGTAAACCCGAAAATATGAAATATCGGCAAAACAAGACAAAATCTATCTTCGTGGCATATATGAACAACGTTTGCCATTGCCTCTGCGGTGCTTAAAATATTGTACGCCGAAAGCAGAACACCTTTCGGTACTCCGGTAGAACCTGAAGTATAAATCATAAGGCAGGCGTCATCCACCTCAACGTCATCCTTAAACATTCCTTCAACTAAACGGTACTCCGTAAGGCGTGATTTAAAGTCTACGCTGTTTGTAATATTTATGCATTCGGTAATTATACTGTCTTCCTCGGTCACCGCAAGCATTATATTTTTTTCGTTCTCTATTGCCGACATTTCGCCGACGCACAAATGAGTAATGTCCCCTGCTTTTGCGACAGTAAGAAGCTCTTTTACCGTATAGCCGAAATTCATCATATATGCAATGCCGCCAAGCTTTTGCACCGCAAAAAATGCAATCAAAATATTTGCTGAGTTCGCTCCGCAAATTCCCACATGGGTGCCTTTGTGAACGCCTTTTTATAAAGGTCATTCGCTAAAATCTGCGCACATTTGTCAAGTTCTTCCCACGTATATTGCTGACCGTCAAACGAAATAATCTCAAAATCCGGTTCTTTTTTTGCCTTTTCTTCAATCAATAACTTAAAAGAGCAAATTTCCGCTCTTTTTACCGTTTTCTTTGCTTTTTTGCTTATATCAATCATGAAAACAAAGCCGGTAACGCAAAATGTTTCGTAAATGTTTTCCAAAACGTTTATTATCTGCATATTTCCCAAAACGCTCTTTTTCCTTGCCATAAGCAAAATACGAAGTCCGGCAGAAGATATGTACTCAACATCTGCAAAATCAAAAATTATGCTTTTTCTCCGAAATCTAGTTCTGCAACAACACTCCTGAAATCCTCGCAAGTTACCGAATCTATCCTTCCCGAAACTTTTATGACTATTTTATTTTCAGTTTGTTCCGCATAAGCATCCATAGCAGCTCTCCAGTCTGATATCTTTTATAAGTATAGCATAAATATGTATTAAAAACAAGTTTATTCATTACTGATTTTAGTTCTACTAAGCAATTATACATTATTTCAGTGAAAACTGTGTTAAAAAGGTGTTTTAACCTCAAAAATGCCTGTGCCATTAAACAATTTTTAACGTTGCCGTCTCGGAAGAAGGAAAACTTTTTTAGCATATTCACGTCAAATCCTTCTATTTTTCAAATTCGTATTCAAGTGAGTATCATAGCACAGGAAGATATAAAAATCAATACAGATGTGATGTTTTATAGTACATGGGAGTCTTTTGGCTCTTTACTTTGTATCCGATTTGTGCTACAATATCCAAAAATCACTTTAGGAGGTTTTTTATGAAATTGGCTACAACCACGAGCTATTTTTATTCAACGACCAAAACGCAGGCAGAGGCCGTGGCCGCTTTTGAGGGCACGGGATTCCGCCATCTTGATTATAATTTTTACACTTTCGGCAGACCGAACCTGCCTTTTATGGGTGACGGCGACTGGATGAAAGATGTCCGTGACGCCAAAGCCGTGGCCGATAAACTCGGCTTCGATTTCGTGCAGGCACACTCACCAAGCAACAATCCCTTTGACGGCGATTGGGATTTCACCGTCAAGGCGCACGCCCGATCCATTGAGGCGGCAGGCTATCTAGGTGTCAAAAATATCGTCGTTCATTCGGGTTTTTCTCAGCAGTATCAGTACACTGCCGACCGTGACGCCTTCTTTGAATCCAACAAGCGCTTCTATGACGCCTTGGTGCCGACCATGGAGAAAACCGGCGTAACGGTGTGCATCGAAAACACAGCGACCGGTAATATGGGCTCCATGTATTTCTTCCGCAAGGGCGAAGAAATGCGTGATTTCGTGGATTATTTCAACCATCCGCTGCTGAAATGTTGCTGGGACGTCGGTCACGCCAACATGGAGGATCCCGACCAGTACAAGGACATCATCGCTATGGGTGACACCCTCGCAACGGTGCATATTCAGGATAATCTCGGTCAGCGTGACGACCACATGGCCCCGTTCATGGGCACACTGGACGTGAACGCCGTGATGCGTGGTTTGATTGACGGCGGTTTTGTTTCCCGAGGCGGCGTGTTCACCTTTGAAGCAGATAATCTTCTCTCCGCCGGCGGTTCGTGGCCCAACTGTCGCAACGATGCCTTTGCCGATAAGAACCCCATTACGGGTCCGTCGCTCGCTCTGCGACGTAAGGCAACCGGTCTTTTGTACGAGATCGGCAAGGAGATTTTGGAAGGCTACGGGCTTTACGAAGATTAAAAAACCGTCGGAGCGACCGTTTTTGCAGGAACGATTTTTCCGAAGAGTTTTCATACCGAGGATTTTCTTTTAATCTATCTTTACAGAAAACCACCGATTTTTCCGCCATGAAGCGGCGGGAATATCGGTGGTTTTTTTATATCATTCTGTTTACTTTTGGTACAGAAGTTGCTTCTTCTGATATTTTTTTCAGCACGACAATCTGACGGTGAAACAGGAAGGTTCGCAGCTGCCGAATTTTCTGTACTACTCGATAACCACAAACAGACACTGACCGGCGGCGTTCCTTGTTTTTTCAAATAACATCAGCAACTAAAGTTGCGCTATTAACTCGTAGTATCACGGAGAGAGAACTGTATTGTGGAGATAAAAAAAGAAGCCACATAGTGACTTCTTTTTTTATGTAATAACCGCCCCTTTTGACAAGCGGAAAAATCCTCTTGTCCCATCGGGGTTTGTCGTTTTGTTATGTTGTATGATTTTGCTGTTGCATAATCAGGACGTTCTGGTTCATTGAGCGTATATACTTTGTGTTAAATCCGTCAAATGCCTCCTGTTTCGTAGGGGCAAATTGATCACCGTTATCACGAAAATGCAACGTCCACATCCCATCTTTTTTATAAATGCGAATACGAAGTTCGGGAATTTGCTTCAAGGGAAACGTGCGGCTGAAAACGGAATTACCCACACTATTGATATATGTTGTTAAATCTTTTACATTATTATCTGCCGTGCAAAGAACATTTTCGGCACTATTTGCAAATTCATTAAGTTCGCTTATATTATATACAGATCCTTCAAAGGATTCGTTTTCATTGATACCAAACTTATCGAATATTAAAAAATCGAACCCATTGACAGAATGTTTATTTTTACTTTTTCCCCTTAAAATCAAAGCGAAACCAAACGCTAACATCAATGCCAAAATTTCACGGGCTATGAAACTTATCCAAAAACCCTCAACACCGTAGAATTTTGAAAGAACATACACAGCGGCAGTCGATATTATGCATTCATAAATGCCTAAAAACAGTATTGTATGAATGATTCGTCCTATACCTTGCATATAACTTCTGAAAACCGTGTGTAATGAAAACGGAACCAACGACAGTGCCATAAGTCGTGCACCGTGAGTTGCAAGCACCATTTCTTCAGCAGGAAGCGTGAGGAATATTCGCAACAAATACGGTGCAAATGCAATAATAATTAAAGTCAATAATAGATTTGAAATAATGGAAAAAATGTTCGAATTTGAAAGAATTTGTTTCAGACTGTTTTTGTCTTCCTCGCCGTAAAAAAGACTTGAAAACACCATGACCGTGCTGCCGATTCCTTTTCCGATCGGATAAAACAAATTCATCAGTGACGAAACTCCGCTGTATATCGGCAAAAGCCATATCGGTAAAAACGCCGCAATGGTATAGTTTGCCACAACCGAGCGAACCGTTGTATAAAAATACGAAAAAAATCCCGGAATACCGCTCCATCTGAGTTTGATAATAAGTCGAGGGTCAAAAAGTCGCAGCGAAAAATGAAATTCGGAATTTTTTCGGGATAACGCAATGCACAGTATTATTGCACCGATATATTCGCTGATTGAAGTTGCAAGTGCCATACCGAAAAGTCCGTAACGGAACACAAAAACATTTGCAAAGTCAAGCAAAACATCAACCGCTGCCATTGAATAGCCCGCAACGGAAACTGAAGAAATTTTACCGTCAAGCTGGGCAAACGGAATCAAGGTTAAAAGCAAAATATGACCGGGTATCCCCCATGCATATCCACGCAAAAATTCCGCAGCACCGTTAAGGTAACACACCGCCGAGCCGTTCGCTCCGAGCAATCTTGCAACCCACTTGGGTGCTGTCAGTATAATAATCATAATGGCAACCGCCATAAGCATGGCGCTAATAATTGACGTTGAGTAAACCGAATTCGAACGTTTGCGGTCTGCTTTTCCTATGCTGATACCGCATTGCCGTGCACCCCCGTCAGAAAACAACTTGGCAAGTGCAATAATGAAATATACCACGGGAACGGCAATTCCGTAAGCACCCATTGCATCAAGTCCTAAAAATTTGCTGATTACAATGCTGTCAATAACGGTTGCGATAGTTCCGGATTCCGCACTTATTATTTTAGAAACAGTATTCTTACGAAAGTTATATGAAAGCATTTTGCTATTATTTTGATTCATATCATATATCCTTTTATGTCATCATTGATGATTAAAAACCGTCCTTGTCAATGACGATATACGGAATTGACAAATCTTGCATCAAATCAAGAAATTCTTTGAAAATACCATTTGATATAAGATTACTTTGAAAATTTATTATACATTTTTCATTAATGCAATAAGAGTATATAACTATTTTGCAAAATCCTCTGGGTGAGATACTTATATCAAAATCGTCAATATAATCGGCAGTGTCACCGAAATCCAAATTTTTAAGATAGGAAACCATAGGAACGTTGTACTGAACACCGTTGTAAAATTCTTTAATATCATTAACGGATTTTGCTTGTGAACAAATCTTTTCGTGGTTTTCACGTTGTTTTTCCAAACGGTCTATCAGATATTCCTTTGATGTTTGCAACAACAGCATCCCTTTAAGACAACTTAACTGCTGATTCAAAGGCATTTTGAGTAGTTCTTTTTCAAAGACAAAATTTATTCCGTAACAACAATGTTGCAATGTGTCAGGACAGCCGAGCATCGTTCGCATATCAACAGGGCAATAAATTTTAATCGGCTTGTCGTGTTCGGGATAAACGCGAATTATTGCATTGCCGAGAAGCATCGTAATTACTGATGCAAACGTACTTTCTGATTTTTTGCTAATTTTCAAAATGCTTTCCGTGGGTATGCTTAAACGAATGTGACGAATATTTTCACCAATAGCTTCAGCAGGAAACGTAAAACCGTTTGTTGAACGTAGATTAAATGGGTGTTCCTGATGAATAATGTAATTATAAGGATTTACGTACTCCTCGCCTTTTATTGGAGTCCCGGGACGCAACTCGTTCGGAACTATTAAATCCTTATTTAATGCCCGACGCAAATATTCTGCCGCAAAAGATTGAGTAAAACGCACAGCACCGTTTGCATCGGTCAAAGCATGATGAAAACATAGGTAAACTGTTTTACGGTTATATGCTATTGTCAGTAGAAAATCACGACTACGCTTGTCCGATGTCAATACATAACCGTCATTTTCAATGATAGGAATATCTTCACTAACCCGCATCAAACAATAATGATTGTTGTTTATTCCTCTCTTTACATGAAAATAGGGGCAGCGATTCATCATCGCTTTTGCAGTATCTTTGAGATGAACGACATCAAGTTTTTCCTTCAGGGAGAACTTTGTAAAAATAAAACGAATTTCATCCTCATAAAGAAATCTATCTCCCGTAGTTGATATGTACTTGTTGTCCGAAAAACATTCCTGCATAGCATCACCCCTTCAAGTCCTATTAGTTCACTATTTTTAAGATTTTTGTGCCTTGGAAATTCGATTTCAAAATGGCATTAAAAATGACGAAAACCCTTGATTTCTCAAGGGTTTTCAGCGTTTGTGCCTTTTAGGGGCACAGTTATGGCGCCTCAAACAGGGCTCGAACCTGTGACACTGCGGTTAACAGCCGCATGCTCTCCCGTGCGTGCATGTTTACACACACTTTTTTGAACAGGCTTTTCCATGTTATTATCTAAAAAATATTGTTTTATGACCATAAATCAATGTATATTTTCTTCGAACAATTTATGCAGAAATGTCGTAACACCGTTTGCAGATTGTATTGTTGCTATCATCAAATCATCAGAATCTATATCAGCAAAACTAAAATCATATCCGCAATATTCGATAAGTTGTGAAATGAAAACTCTTTGTGTTCTTCCATTTCCCTCTCTAAAAGGATGGAGCAAATTTGTTGTTGTATAGAAATCAGTCATACTGTCAATAAAAGTATCTTTATCAAAGTCTTTAAAATAATTTTTGCTTTTCAAATCCTCAAATATTTTTTGACTTACCGATTCAACATCTTTATAATCTACAAAATTAGTACCTTTTTTCGAAATATTGATTTTTCTTATCGTACCAGCCCAATCATATAATTCTTCGAACAGATATTTATGAATTGCTTTATAGTATTCAAAATCAAAGTCATTTACAATCGGCTTCGTAACCAATTCTGTAGTTTTGGCAAACACGATATCTTCTTCAACTTTATTCAAAACAGCTCCATCTTTAATATCCATTTTATTAATAAGACAGGTTGTTCCTTCATAACAATCATTATCTATTGCCTCAATTTTATATGGCATTATATACTAACACCCGCTTCTCTTTTAACCAGAGCAATATATTCTTGCATTGTTATTTCACTTTTCAAGAGTTGACGACACCATTCTTTTTCTTGCTCCCCAATAGTATATCCTTCGACTTCAGCGGAAAAGGCAGCATTTTTTATTGCATTTTCTATTACAGCATCACTCATAAAGATTGTTCCTCCTATTGATTTCTTTATTAGTATACCATATCAAATGCCAAATCACAAGTTTTTTTAAAAAGTGATTCAACAAAATAATTTTTTAAAATAATTTTTTTAGCAAAAATTTTTATGCCACTCAGTCAGTATAGCACTTTGAATTTATGCGACTGTTATTTTAGAAATATTACCCCAACTCTCACAGAACTGTTGATATGTAACATTTAGAACAACATTTATATTATAGTCTTTTGATACCTCAACATGATTGATAAGTTCTCCTACAATCATCTTTTTCTGCTCAAAGGTTGCTCCCTCAAATTCATCTGCCCAACTCTGGAATTTTCTGTATGCTGGTTTGATATTTTCTATTGCACTTTCACCCCGGCGTTCTTCTTCCTGTAATTTATCAAGTTGTTCTTTGCATTCCTCAATATGAGATTTTATATTAAAAATTGCAGATGATAGGTCATCCATAGAAAATGCGCTTTCACCTGTAAGACTTTTTCCTATTTCAAGTTGGAGTTTAGCAAGTTGAGCATTCGATTTAACAATATCGCTTTGCAGATTTTTCTGTCTTGCTTTATTACCGCTGTTATATCTTTTGAAAGATTCCTGCAAAAACACTTCATCTGGTGCTTCTCTCATATTTGCAAAAATTCCTTTGATAAAATCGCATACAACCTCATCAATTTTATCCGCACTGTAAGTAGCCTGTCCATCGCAGTCATTTAACTTCCTACTTTTATGATAACAGGAATACTTTATCTGCTCATCATAATAAAAACTCCCGTCTCGCCTTACTCGTTTATTCTTATAATGAATAACATTAAGTCTTCCTCCGCAATGTCCACAGAAAACAAGTCCTGACAACAACGCCTTACCTTTGGTATTTAAAGCAATTTTACGCTTATCATCGTTTTTAACATCACGCTGTTTTAGTATTTTTTGAACTCTTTCATAATCATCTTCACTGATAATTGCAAGATTTTCCTGTTTTGGAGATGTTACTTCTCCGGAAACAATATAGCCACAATAAATTCGATTTTTCAATATTCGCCTAATTGTATTGCTTTGAAAATTGCTTCCGGTATGAGTTTTAATCTTCATAGCATTACAGATGTTTGCCAAACGAAAAGAGCCGTAACCCTCGTTAATGGTCTTTGAAAAAATCATCCTTACCGTTTCAGCTTCAGCTTCGTCAATTTCCATTACATTGATTTCACGGCCTTTGTTGTTCTTTTTGCCTGTTCCCACCAATTTATATCCGTATGGTGGACGACCTGCGGTATAAACACCTTCCATAGTTAACTGATGTAATCTTGTTTTGATACGCATCGAGGTTTTTTCGCTTTCACCCGATGCCTGCCAAAACCGAATGTAGTTTGTGAGTTTGTCAACATGGCTATCAAATCGCTGTTCGCCCTCTCTGACACTCCAAACTTCTATTCCGTGCTTTGCAAACCATTCAACTACAAATGGTGTTTCGTCATCAATTCTACCTATGCGGTCAAACATAAAAACAAGAAGAATATCAAACTCACCGTTTAACGCAGCTTCTTTTAATTCTTGAATTGCATCACGATCATTTGCCGATACTTTAAATCCGGATATTCCTTTTTCTTCAAATTCACGCACAATAGTCCAGTCTTCCCGTCTTGAAGCGAACTCTCTGCACGCTTGTCTTTGCATTGGAAGGTCATCTTTGTTGGAATCGGTATCATAAACAATCTTAACTTGCTTTTTGGTAGATACTCTATATAATGTAAAAACTCGTTTCATCTTTTGTGCTTTTCCTTTCGTATAATGATTATACGAAATTACTGACAACAAGTATTCTGTTTTCAAGGTGCATCAATCACTCGATTGTGCACGGAGTATATCACAAAATTTTGCTGTTGTCAAATTTCGCTTGGGATTATTTCGCAAGGAACTTCACTTTTTAAGCGTTCACTATATATATTGGAGAGCATTGAAAACAGCGTTGACTTAATATCAACATTATTTTCTTTTGCAAATGAAACAGTAACATTTACGCCCTTTATATTTAATTTAATTTTTGGTTCTATGTTATTCTGTTCTATCATCTTATCAACTCCAATACATTATAATATTGCAAAACGGATTTTTTCGGTTCCATCCGCCGAGGAACATTCTGCAAAGGTTGACAAGACCTCATTATAAACTCTTATGCATCGAGTTTACAGCCGTAAAAAATGTCGGCACCGTCAAGCCTGAAAACGGTAAGTATCATTATATATGCATCGTCGCAAAAGGCTGTTTGTCAGACAGTCTTGTTTTGCTCCGCAAGTTTTGCAGTATGCCACCATTTAATTTTCAAGGTTCAGTTATTAAATAAACGGTAATAACCGTAATTTAAAACAAATTATTGTCTAAAACTATTTTTTTGATTTTTTTCATTGCTGAACATTTTTGAACTTTTGTGCTGCCAATTTTTGATCCCAACAAAAAAGCCACTTCACTCAAATTCATATCCAAAACGACATTAAAAACAATAATTATTCTTTCTGATCGAGATAAACCTAATATTGCTTGAACTAATTCTTCATTTTCAAAATTATCAAGAATTATTTTAATTGCAATTTTATCTAATATTTTTCTGAATTCACGGTAGACTTCTTTATCGTCAATTGGATTGCATATGTTTATGTAGTTTTCATTTTGATATTCTTTAATTAATATTTGTTCAAATAATTGATCAAATTTATCTTTCGTTTTTATTCCTCCATAACTTTTCATTTAAAAAAGCCAAGAGGAATTTTTATTTACATATCCATTTAATCAAATTTTTAACCCAAAAGTTAAGTAATTTAAAAAAATATTTTTTATATTTAATTTTCATTAATTTCCTCCGGCTTTTGAATTCTTAAATCAAAAACTGGATTCGGCGGAGAACGACATTTTTCGACATTAACAGAGGGCATATAATAGAAATCGCCAACCTTAAATTTTGTGTACACAAAATTATGATTGGCGTTTAGGCAGGTATGACCGTATGCGTTTTTGCAAGAGACAATTGAAAAAATTTGAACTGTACTGTTTTTAATCTGCGAACTTTGACATTGTCCCCTACGCACACGGAATAATTTTTTACCGTGGTTCCAAAATAATGTCAAATATTCGGTCCCCTACCATATAACAGATTTCTGCTATACGCCCTTTCAACAACATTTATGTTCAATATTAAATTTCTTGTCGATAATTTTTGCTTTTTAATAATTTTTGGCTCTTTGTCAATAGTTGGGGTAAAGAGTTAAAACAGAATAAATTGAGTATATGAGCAGTCGTCATCAGGCGGCTGCTTGTTTGTTAAGTTGTTGATGAGAAAAAATATGTAAAATACGGTTTCTGAAACGTTTAAAATTCTTGTAACCGTAAGCATTTCGTTTAAGGACTTTAATTTTGTTATTGCAACCCTCGGTAAAACCGTTCGTATACGGAACAGAGAATGAATTAAGTATACCTGTACACCAATTTTGCAAAGTATCAGCACATTTTTCAATGTCAGGTAATCCGCAATTTTTGGCACATTCAATCCACTCAAACATTGCTTTTTTAGCAGTTTCACGGTCTTTGCAGTCAAGTATTTCTAAAAACTTTTCTTTGTACCAATGTGCTCTGCTCAAATTAACGGAGAGATACAAGATAACATTTACTTGTTGTTTTTGGTCATCCTCTAAATATTTAAATTGCTATAGCAGTAAATTTCTTGAATTTTTAAAATATATACGGTATTTCTTGCCGAATTTCTTTTGTTCTGCCTTTCGTACTCGCTCAAAAGCCCATATTATTTGCCGTATCCAATGGTATTTATCTACGATTGGCATAGCATTTTTTAGCCAAGTTGCAGAAGTTACAAAATATGTTTTCCACATATCGCTTACAAAGTATTTTACTTTTTTGCGTTCATCGTCAGAAAATCGTTTAAAATAGTTTGTAAGGTAATAAGTATGCCGATTTGGCAGAATATCTAAAACTTCACCGGTATTTGGATTTGTTAAAATACATTGATACTTTTCACCCCAAGTATTACCTTTGAATTCATCAATAGCCAATACAGTTGGAAGTTAAGTTAATTGTGGGTATGTAACAAGGTCGAATATACGGATAACTGTTGTTACAGATAAATCCACTTCACGGGCAACGCTTGAAAATGAACATTCAGTACGAAGCTTGTCTATTATGTAGGCAGATAAACGGTTGGTCATTCGATGATACCGTGGAAGAAAGGTATTTTCTTCAAAAAAGCATTTGCCGCAATGGGAACATCGGTATCGGCGTTTTCTTAAAACAATCTTTACAAGTTTTCCAAAGGCGGATATATCTTTAATTGTCTGAGTTCGGTAGTCGTGCAGTGTACTTGTTGCGGTACCGCAACAAGTACAGTGATGTTCTTTCCGTTCCATCTCTGCGTAAATAACTATATTTTTTTCATTATTTTCAATATTTGTTATTTTTACCCCTTGTAATCCGAGCAATTTTTCTGTAAAATGATTGTAGAGCATATTTGGTCCTCCGTTCATGGTTTCTAAGCAATTCCATTTTAACGGATTTCTTCCAAATATGCTCTACTTTTTTCATTATTTTTTTATTTTTCTTTCGTAGGCTCTACTTGGTTACCCCAACATTTATTATAGAGCCACTTTTATTTAACTGTAAGCAAAATGAGTTGCAGTACATATAACACTACAACTCATTAAAGTATTTATTATTTTATATGTTTAATTTAAGTTGAGTTTACAATCACATCCTTTATTGTATTGTTGAAATTCTCTAGTGTTAATGTTATTTCACGAATCCCCACTCTCTCTTTTGGTTTCCTTTTTGAAACACATTAACACAACAAAATAAATATATAACATTTATAACTATTATCTTTGCACTCTACCTGAGCCGTCGCCACCTGCAAGTTTTTCAACCTCTGCAACAGATACACGGTTATAATCGCCCTCAACTGTGTGCTTGAGAGCAGAAGCGGCTACTGCAAATTCAATAGCTTCTTTTGAAGATTTACCGCTCAAAAGTGAGTAAATTAGTCCGCCACCGAAAGAGTCGCCACCGCCAACGCGGTCAACAATATGCAAATGATATGATTTTGAGAAATAGTAATCCTCACCATCATAAAGCATACCAGCCCAATCGTTATCGTTAGCAGAAATTGATGTTCTAAGTGTTATAGCTACCTTTTCAAAACCAAATTTGTCAGCTAACTGCTTTGCAACAGATTTATAGCCGTCGTGATTGAGTTTACCGCCGTAAATATCAGTTCCCTCTGCCTCAATGCCGAATACATCCTTTGCATCTTCTTCATTAGAAATGCAAACATCAACATATTGGCATAATTCAGTCATAGCCTTGTTTGCTTCTTCTCTAGTCCAGAGTTTACCTCTGTAGTTTAAGTCACAAGAAATCTTGACACCACGATTTTTAGCGGCAATACAAGCCTCTTTACAGATTTCTACTACATTTTCACCAAGAGCCGGAGTGATACCTGTAAAGTGGAACCAATCAGCACCATCGAAAACACTGTCCCAATCAAAATCTGCACAAGTTGCTTGTTGTATAGCAGAATGCTTGCGGTCATAAATGCATACAGAGCCTCTTTGTGATGCACCCTTTTCAAGATAATAAATACCTACCCTCTCACCGCCGCGAACGATTTTAGAGGTGTCTACACCAAAATATCTCAGGCTATCTACAGCAGCCTGACCAATAGCATGTTTAGGTAATTTTGTAACATAAACACTATCCATACCATAGTTAGCAAGGCTTACTGCAACATTAGCCTCACCACCACCAAAGGTAGCCTGCATTTGGTCGTTTTGAAAAAATCTATAATATCCATTAGGAGCAAGCCTTAACATCAACTCGCCGAAAGTAACTATTCTTGCCATTTTATATTCTCCATTCTATCATTTTAAATTCTGCATATAATTGTGCATTGTTTCTGCAACTATTTTACTGTGGGCTACCGCTTCAACAACAGTTTTTGCACCATTGACCACATCCCCCGAAGCAAAAATACCTTGGAGGCTTGTATTGCCATATTCATCCGCACGAAGAAGACCTTTTTCATCAACCTCAAGACCCGTAGTAGAAGAAACGATAACATTTCTCGGACCTTGACTGATTGCGATTATAACAGAATCCGACATGAAGAAGGTATCGCTATCTTCCACTTCGATATAATTTCCGTTTTCGCCTTCTGTCACATTGCGGAATATAACACCGTCGTCTAAAATCTCGACGGGTTTTCGGTTATATTCAAACCTCACGCCCTCAAGCTTAGCATACTTAAATTCATATTCACTTGCCGCAACCTTGTCGTCAATAGAAAAACAGGTTACCTTTCTGCTCCCATTTCGAATAGCAGTTCTTGCCACATCCATAGCAGCATTTCCTGCACCAATAATTGTTACTTTTTCTCCAAGCTTATACACATCGGGATTTGTTAGATAATTGATTGCAAAATGGACATTACCTAAAGTCTCACCCTTTATGTGCAGGGTATTAGCACGCCAAACTCCTGTTCCTATAAATATTGATTTATATCCGTCACGGAACAAATCGTCAATACCAATTGCATCACCAATACGGATATTAGGGCGTATCTTTATTCGTTTTAGTTCTATATGACGGTATTGCAGATCATCAAGCACACTTTTAGGCAATCTGAATTCGGGTATACCGTATCTTAAAATACCGCCTATTTTATCCTTGCTTTCAAATATTGTAACATCGTATCCATACCTTGAAAGAATAATAGCAATTGTAAGTCCCGCAGGACCTGAGCCCACAATAGCGACCTTCATTCCATTCGAAACGGCAGGACCTTTAACCATTTTAGGCGCATAAGCACTTGAAATATAGCTTTCAATAGCCGAAAAATGTACGGGGTGCCCTTTCCTTGCTAAAATACAATGACCCTCACACTGTTTTTCGTGGTTACAAATAAGACTGCAAATAGTGGTAAGCGGATTATTATAAAAGAGTATTCTTCCCGCTTCGTCGAGTTCATTTTCCTTTAAGAGCCTTATAACTTCTGGAATAGGTGTCTTTATAGGACATCCTTTTATACAGGATGGATTTTTACATTCGAGACAACGATTTGCTTCATCTAAAATATGTAATGCCATTATTTATTATCCATTTTATCGAGTGCTTCCTTAACAAAGAAACTACCACCGATAGCCTCAATCTTATCGAAGGCTAAAATTTCGCCTATATTGCTTCTGTCTACCCCGCCTGTCGGAATAAATTTAACCTGCGGAAACGGTGCTGACAATGCTTTTAAAGCCTTTAAGCCGCCGTAAACATTAGCAGGGAAAAATTTGACGGTAGTAATACCAAGGTCTAATGCTTGCACAATCTCGGTAGGTGTTACACAACCTGGGTAATACGGAATATTTCTTTCATTACAAATATTTGCAACTGCTACCGAAAGACCGGGGGACACAATAAACTGAGCGCCAGCCTCTAAAGCATCCTCGCATTGTTTTGCATTAATAACAGTACCGGCACCGATAGACATTTCTGGGTAATTCTTTACAGCATACTCAATAGCCTCTTTAGCGCAAGCGGTTCTGAATGTGATTTCGGCACAATTAATTCCATTGTTTTTAAGTGCAGTTAATATTTTATCTGTCTCAGATAATTCTTTTATAACTACAACAGGTATAAATTTTTCCATAATCACACCCCCGAATATGCTGAAAATCCACCGTCTATAGGTAATACCACACCTGTGATAAAACTTGCAGCTTCATTATTTAATAAGAATAGCAAACCACCATCAAGTTCGTTTGATTCACCAAATCTACCCATAGGTGTTGCCGCTAAAATCTTGCCTGTTCTGGCAGTGGGTGTCCCGTCCTCATTAAAGAGTAGTTTGGCATTTTGCTTGGTTGAGAAAAATCCCGGTGCTATTGCATTAACACGGATTCCAACCTTGCTGAAATGAACGGCAAGCCACTGTGTAAAGTTAGAGATAGCCGCCTTTGCTCCTGAATAAGCAGGTATTTTAGTAAGTGGTGTATATGCGTTCATACTTGAAATATTAAGTATATTACATCCCTCTCGACCTACCATTTGTTTTGCAAACACCTGTGTCGGTATGAGTGTGCCAAGAAAATTAAGATTAAACACAAATCCAACGCCTTCACTTTCAAGGTCAAAAAAGCTCTTGGTTTCGGCATCTATATCACCTATTTCAAAATATTCCTTATCGGTGGTGGCTTTAGGGTTGTTACCACCCGCACCGTTTATAAGGATATCACAGTCGCCTAAATCCCTTTTAACCTGCTCCGCAACGCTTTCGCAAATGCTTCTGTCAAGAACATTGCAGGAATATGCCTTTGCAATTCCACCCTCTGCAACTATCTCTTTTGCAAACTCCTCTGCTGCTTCTAGGTTTAAATCTAATAGCGCAACCTTTGCGCCTGCTCTTGCTAAGGTCTTTGAAAAAGCCGAACAAAGCACACCACCTGCGCCCGTTACAACCGCAACCTTTCCCGATAAATCTGTATTTAAAATATTCTTTTGCATCTTTATTTCTCCTTATCAAACTTCTCAAGACTATCCCAAACACCGAGCATATACATAATACCAAGCGCGCGGTCATAAAGTCCGTAACCCGGACGAACATTTCCGGGTTCCTCATCCCAAAGGTGTCTTCCGTGGTCGGGACGAATATATCCATCAAAACCGCAATCGTGATAAGCCTTTAAGATTCCAAGAATTCCTGTATCACCGTCACAGTCTCTGTGACTTGCTTCGGAAAAGTCTCCATTCGGGAAATGCTTTACGTTTCTGATATGAGCAAAGGCTATTCTATCACAATGTTTGCGAACGATTTCTGCAACATTGTTATCGGGGTTTGCATTAAGACTACCCGAGCAAAGAGTAAGACAGTTATACTCGTCATCAACCATTTTAAGGAATCGGTCAATGCTTGCCTCATCAACAAGAAGTCTTGGCAGACCGAATATATCCCACGGCGGGTCATCCATATGTATAGCCATTTTAATATTACATTCACGGCAGGTTGGCATAATCGCCTCAAGGAAATATTTAAGATTAGCCCACAGTTTTTCGTGGTTTACACCCTCATAAGCTTTGAAAAGTTCATCGAGTTTTGCCATTCGCCCAGGCTCCCAACCGGGGAAAGACATATTGTACTTTTCGGTAAAGTCAAGTATGTACTTAGCCATTGCGTTATAGTCGTCTTGAATCATATTCTTTTCATAAAAAAGTGCAGTTGAACCATCACCAACAGGACGGAAAAGATTGCTTCTTGTCCAATCAAAAATAGGCATAAAGTTATAGCAGATTGCCTTAACACCGAACTTTGAAAGATTGCGGATTGTTGTTTTATAGTTTTCGATATACATATCCCTTGTAGGCAAACCTATTTTAATATCATCGTGAACATTAACCGACTCAACAACATCCATATTAAAGCCGTATTCGTCAAGTTGGCGCTTGACCTTGGCAATTTCATCTTCTTCCCAGATTTCACCCGGCATTTTGTGGTGGAGTGCCCAAACGATTCCGTCCACACCGGGAATTTGTTTAATATCCGATAATTTGATACGGTCGTTTCCTTCTCCGTACCAACGAAAGGTCATTTTCATATCAGTCACCGATCGCTTTCTTTATATTCTCATAGCATATTTTTGCAACAAGCTTTTCTGCCGATTCTTTTGCAAATTCTCCCTTTTTAACCCAATCACCGATTATATTACAGAGTATTCGTCTGAAATAATCGTGACGGGCATAGGATAAAAAGCTTCTTGAATCGGTAAGCATTCCATAAAACTCACCAAGGCAACCGTTTTCAGCTATAACCTTTATTTCATCCTCTATGCCACGCTTATGGTCACAGAACCACCAAGCCGCGCCGCATTTTACATTCGGGAATGCACCTGCAATAGATGCTATTTGAGCAATATTTGATTCGTTTAAAGAATAAACAACTGTTTTAGGAAGCCCTGAATTTTTATTTATTGCATCAAGTAACATAATTAGCGAATTACCGTCTATAACATTGCCGACACAATCGACACCACAATCAGCACCGAGTTTATCTGCTAAAACGGAATTTGAATTTCTTATAACTGCTAAATGCCACTGTGAAATAAGATTTTTTTCTTTATATAAGCCGTTAAGAAAAACATACATATTTCCAATAAAGCCGTTATATTCTTCATCGGTAATATTTTCCCCTGAAAGAACTTTTCTAAATATATTACTACATTCATTATCATCAGAAATTCGATTTGGGAATAGTGGAATGCCCAAATCTGTGCAACGGCATCCGTTTGAGCAAAAGAATTCAAGTCTTTTTGATACTGCAATCTTTAGTGTTTCAAAATCAGTTATATCAACATTACTTGTTTCGCTTATTTTTTTTATGTATTCTACATATCCTTCACGGAGAATAAGCAATAAATTATCCGTTCTAAACGAAGGTAATACTTTTGTATTAAAGGTTTTATCCTCTGCTATTTTTTTATGCCAAGAAAGGTCGTCTATTATATCATCGGTGGTACAAATAACCTCAACATTTGATTTCTCAATAAGCTTTCTTGGTGACATTTCAGATAATTTGATATATTCATTTGCCATATTCCAAATTATTTCTGAACTAGCAGAGGTTATATCTAAATCAATGCCAAAAAAATGAGAAAGTTCCATATGCGACCAATGATACAAAGGATTACCTGCCGCGAATTCCAAAGCCTCACAATACTTTAGAAATTTTTCTTTAAAAGATTTATCTCCTGTAATATATTCCTCGTCAATACCTGCCGTTCTCATAAGACGCCATTTATAATGGTCTGCGCCAAGCCATATTTCACCGATATTTGTAAAAGTTTTGTCTTCAAATATCTCCTTTGGTGATAAATGACAATGGTAATCTATTACTGGAATTTTCTCAACAATCTCATATAATTTATGAGCAATTTTATTATTAAGCATATAATCAAAACGCATAATGTATCTCCTCTGGTAGTTATTAGCGTTTAAACAGTTTTCACTTATTTCCACCATAAGTATTACTGGTATCAGCAAAAACCGTCTTTGTATTTTCCTTCTTACGTGAAGTTTTCACTCGCTTCATAAGTTCATTATAATAAAGTTCTTCATCAAAGGGTATCTCTATTTCTCTGTTCAAGAAAGAAGAAAGGTGCATTGCGTTAGACAGAGTAAGTCCATATATACCCTCTTTTCCATCTGCTATAAGTTTGCCGTCTCTTAATATAGCATCACTCCATGCATTAAGAACACCAACATGATTTTTATTTTCACCATCAGTTTCCACTTCACAAAAAGTGCTATTTACAGTTTTAAAAGGTTCTGTATTTGTTTTAGAAAATTCCGGTTCACTTATTTCATATTCTTCCATATAAAGCTTATCGTTTTCAACAACAAATTTTGCTTTATCCATTTGAATTTCAAAGCGATTTGTTCCATGTGCATCACCAGTTGATGTTATAAACACACCCGTAGCACCATTTTCATATTCTACATATGTAGTAACATCATCTTCTACCTCAATATCATGCCATTTTCCATAATGAAGATGAGAATGAACTTTTATAGGCATTCCGCATATCCACTGCCACAAATCCAATTGATGAGGACATTGGTTAAGAAGAACTCCTCCTCCTTCTCCTGCCCATGTTGCGCGCCATCCACCAGAATTGTAGTATGCCTGAGGGCGATACCAATTCGTAATAATCCAATTAGTACGACGGATTTCCCCATAATTACCCGAATGCACAAGTTCTTTAAGCTTACGATACACACAGTTTGTGCGTTGGTTGAACATCATACCAAAAACAACATCTGGATGTTTTTCTGAATGTTCATTCATTTCCCTAACTTGTTTTGTATAAACTCCTGCCGGCTTTTCTACCATTACATGAATATTTCTTTTCATACATTCTATTGCAAAGTTTGTATGTTCGTAATGCGGAACCGCAATTATGCAAGCTTCTATTATTCCACTATCTAACATTTCTATTGCATCTTCAAAATATGAAATATTATCTC
This sequence comes from Clostridia bacterium, assembly GCA_045600705.1. Taxonomy (GTDB): domain Bacteria; phylum Bacillota; class Clostridia; order Christensenellales; family QALW01; genus UMGS1322. The sequence goes on from JAZRYL010000071.1 coordinate 53,092, forward strand.
CAAATTGTTGTTTTTTTGCCCATTCAATACGCTCGCTATTAATATCTGCAATTGCTACAATTTCAAATTCAGGGCACTCACCTTTTTTTATATTTCCAGCATGCCCTGAACCCATATTTCCAATTCCTATAATCCCTAACTTTATTTTTTTATCCATAAATATAATCCCTTCTATCAATTTTTACTTGTCTTGAACTAAATTTTTAAAAGAATTACATGCAGTATCAAAAGCCACATCTGAACTAGAATATGTAAATCCTGATACAATACTTTTCTCTCCATCTCTTTCTAAGTGAGAAAAGCCTTCGAAAACAGTTAGATGAGGTTCTATTGTAAAATTCTTTCCGCCCATCATAATAAAATCATTAGCAATTTCTTGAACATTTCCGATCCCTTCTCCGGCCGGAACTACCATACCATCAGCCATAGAATCTTTTATATGCATATAATGTGTATTATCTTTAAGCATTTTCCATGCATCCAAAGTATCTACACCGCATTGTACAAAATTTGCAGGATCAAATATACCCTTAAGCTCAGGTAAAGCCTTATATAACTCTAAACATCTTTCGGGAATATCACCAAATATACCTTTTTCATTTTCGTGACATAAATTTACTTTACTTTCCTTTACATACTCAACAAATTTTGCCAATTTTTCAATTACTTCCCATTTACACTCATCAGCACTTTTCTTTTCTGGAGGATAAAAAGAGAATAAACGAATATTACTAGCATCCAGTATATTAGCGACATCAACAGTATGCTTAAATTTATCAAAATGAACACTGAAATCATCATTTATACCTATTTTACCTATTGGTGAACCGATAGACCAAGTAATAAGCCCACTATCATCTAATTTCTTCTTAATCTCTTTTGCTTTTTCAAGCGATATATCAGATATATTCGTCCCGTCTACATTTCTAATTTCAAGACCATCAACCTTATTTCTCAGCATAGCTGAAATCTGACCGTCTAATGACGGAGAAGCCTCGTCTGCAAAAGCATAAATTTTAATATTTTTCATATTTTGCCTCCTAAATCAATACATTATGACTATAACATCTTATAAAAAATCAATTTACCAATGAACATTCCAACGTTCTTTATAGTTTTCCATTTGTATAGCAGATTGATTTTTTGTGACTATTTTTTTTGAATTCTTTTGTAAAGCTAATAATTCTCTATCAAATTCATTAGAATCAAATGAAATTGGAATTTCAATATTTGATTTCCAACTTGAAAGATATGCAGCATTTGAAATGGTAAGTTCAAAAATCCCATCCGTTCCTGGTGCAACTAGTTCTTCTCCACAAAGGATAGCATTAACAAAATTTTGCAATATTGCTTTATGTGCAGATTCATTTGTGTCAAACTTCATTTCACAATAATTATATTCTATATCTGCATAATCATCCGTACTGTTCAAGCAGATATCACGCTCATTCTCTTTTAATTTCCACCATTTAAGGACACCATTTTCAAGTACGATTTTACCGAGTGTTCCACTAATTTCAAGTCTATTTGTACCAGGATATTCACCAGTTGAAGTAATAAACGTTCCTAACGCGCCATTTTCATATCGAGTTAAAATCTGTGCATCATCCTCAACTTCAATATTATGGTATTTTGATACATCACAAAAAGCCAAAACACTTTTCGGCATTCCACATATCCACTGCCATATGTCAAGATTATGTGGAGCTTGATTAAGAAGCACTCCACCGCCTTCTCCGGCCCATGTCGCACGCCATATACCAGAATCATAATATTTTTGCGTTCTGTACCAATTCGTGACTATCCAAATTGATCTCTTAATTTCACCCAATTCTCCGTTTTTTACAATTTCTCGTGCTTTTCTAAAGATTGGATTTGTGCGCTGATTAAACATAATACCAAACGTCTTGCCAGACTTAATAGCAACATCATTTAACTGCTTAGCCTTGGAAATAGAAATATCAACTGGTTTTTCAACTAAAACATGTAAACCTTTATTCAATGCATCGATTGACATTTGAGCATGTAAAGGATGAGGGACTGCAATTATAACAGCATCAGCAATTTTTTCATTTATCATATCTTTATAGTTTTGATATGCTTTTATATTTGGATATTTTTTTATAAACATATCTGTACGTTCTTTAGAAATATCACATATTGCCACAAGCCGCATGCCCTCTATATTATTTTTTGCTATGCAGAAAGCATGGGCAGAACCCATATTTCCTATTCCTACAACTGCAACTTTAATACTATTCATTTTTCTCTACCACTTCAATAAGGTTATTTGTAAATTCAATCGTATCAAATCAAAAAACTTCTGTTTATATTTCTTTTCTAATATGCTCTAAAATTCTTTTCGACATTATAACATGTCCGACATCCGAGGGATGGAGTATTCTGTCAGAAAAAAAGCTTTCCGAATGTGTTAATATATTCCATCCTTCTATAATACTCACATTATCAAGAGTTTCGGTTATAGCTTTAATATATTCGCCAACCTCTTCAAATTTTCCAAACTCTTTTTCTTTTTCATAATCCAATCTCCATAAGGGAGTAATAATAAAAATTTTGCTGTTTTTGAATTTGTTAGATATATTTTTTATAAAAGATTCACAATTATTTTCAAAGCGTATTCTTGATGTAGCATTCCAATCATTTGTACCATATGCAATAGTAATAATCTGAGGTTCAGAATCTGTTGCCGCATCAGAAAGTCTTTCTTCAAAAACCGCACCGCCAACACCTTTGTTGATATAATCGAAATCTAGATCAAACGCCAACCGGCTAACATAACACATAGACGGATTTATAGCTGAAAACCCTTGTGTTATTGAATCTCCATAAACCAATATTTTTTTATTAAAACTTGCTGGTTTTATAATACTGGCATTTTTAAGTTGAATGTTTTTTACAGAAACTGAGAAAGAGTTTGGAAAGTATAGCGTTACTCTTTTTGTGCCATACGGCAATTTAACAGTCAACTCTCCCGTAGTTGAATTTTCCTCGTTATTAAATCCAATCGATGCATATAAATCTTTATCACAGTACAAATCAAAATAGCAATCGGTAAGACTTGTAACTTTTTTTGCTTCATAATCAAAAGAAATAACTTCAGCGTCTGTATGAAAGTCGAATCTAATCCCACTTGTTGCTAATGTTTTTTGATAATAGCTTGGAAATCGAGAATACATATCTGTCTGATAAACTTCTTGTTCCTTCTCATTGAAACGATAAAAATTAAAACCGTTTTCATTTTCAATGATTCTTTCTGCTCCAAATGTTATCTTTTTTATATCTTTTATATCAAGTAACATTATAAATAATCCTCCCTAATTCGGGCATATTTGGTAATATATCTTCTGCCAACAGAGATATAGGTGCGCTTGCCCACGGATGACAAAGACTTGTATTCCATTTTTGTTCTTTGCCCCATGCCTCAAAACAGGTTGTAGCTCCCTCTTTAACCATATTATACCAAGAATGCTCGCTCTCATTGATAATTAAATCGTAAGCCTGTTTATATCTTCCCATTCTACAAAGAGCTTTTAAAAGAAAATATGACATATATACTCCGCAGCACAATCCTTTTTTCATTATAAAATCAATAATACAATTTTCAGTATCTTTTTGAACTATACCATAAAAAGCCGGAATAACATTTGAATGAAGCGAAGAATGACTCCCATTTGGCACATCCGTATATAACCCTGTGCTTTTATTAAAGAAAGTATAATTAAAAGCTTTTATAAGTTTGTTACTTTCTTTTTCTCGTTCTATACCAAGTATATTCGCTATATGTTCAGTTTGAATAACGCATCCAATATAAAATGCATTTATTACATTATGTAATCCATACCCCAAAGGATTTTCTAACTGAAATTCATAATTATCACGCAGATTCTCAGGCCAATCAACTAAATTCCATTTGTCATTAACATTCTCCAATAATCCCAAATCGTTTGAAAATTGCTTAAAATGTTCAATAATTCCGTCACACACATCAAGACATTTTTTTAAATATTCCATATCATGAGAATATTCGTAATATCGTAATGCTAAGATTGGAAACTGTAAGGAATAGTCAGCAATTTCTTGCATAAAATGACCCGGCGTAACTGCCAAAAGCCCTTTACACACTTTGGCAGACTGTATTTGATTATCAATTCCTTTTTTTAAAAGAGAATAATCTCCAGTTAATATAACATGTGAAGCACTGCTAACTGTAAGGTCACCAGCATATTGCCCTTTCTCTCTTATTGGACAATCCACAAAAACTTCTTGCGAGCCGTATTTCACTCCATTTTTGCAAATATTCCATATTGACTTTAATTTTTCATTATCAGTCTTCAAATCGCAGTAATTATCATCGAAAGGATAATGCTGAACCATAGCTGTGATAGAATTAATCTTTACACCCTTATCAGGAACTAACGCAACATAACGAAAAGCTTTATATTCATACTGTTCTAGGACACTCTCTCCATCTTTCAAAATCCACAACTCGTCACAAAGACAATTGCAACGCATATCATATTTCACCATTAATGGTGTATCCTCAAGCTCTTCACCACAAAGAATTCTCACCTTGCTCCCACTTGCACCCGTAGCCGATATTTTCAATGTGGCAGTAATTTCTTGACCAAAATCATACAAAATTCCAACTTGTTCTATGGGCATCGAAGTTGTTGGTTTGCATGGGTAAACTTGTAGAACTTTTGTACTTTCCTGATTAAACGTATAATCCATCTTTTTTTCAATACAGTTTATCCATTTTTGGGGTTGCCAGCGACTATCAAAATTTTCCGCAAACATTGTATCGTAACCTATTGTATGTGTTATTGTATAAGCCTGAGACAAAACATATTTCCAAGTATTATCCGAAAATAATATGCAATCATTTTCATTAAATATCTCAGCAATCATTCCCATACGCCTATCAGCACTATTATAGGCACGATTAACTAAACCTTGATAATATACATCAACATAAATTTCATTGTCTCCGCAAGTCAAATATTGAGTTATATCTATTTCATTCCAGTAATAGCAAAAATAATATCCTTGAGCAACGCCCTGAGCTACATATTGTTCATTTATATAAAATTTATAATAATCATCTGCGGATATGCGAATTTTATATTTTCCATTTTTTTCTTTAATATAAAATTTTTTCTTAACAAGCATATGAACATTTTTGAATTTTTCAGGCAATTCAGGAATTTGCTTATCTCTTTCTTTAGAAAGAAGATTGATAGGCTTTTCATTCTTAAAATCTAATGGACAAATCCATTTGGCAAATTTAAAAATTGAATTTTTCATATCTGTAACTCCTAAAATCAACACAAATATTTTATGCTGTGTCACACATAAATATCAATAATATGATATACGAGGTTGACAATAAATGTCCACCCCGTATTTTTATCAAAAATTATTTGATTTTGTCTCCCCAGAGCGAATCATCCACGCTGAATGAATAGTTGTCATTAAGCAAATATTTTCTTAAACCTGTTAAATCTAGTGCAGTAACTGAACCATCTCCATTAACATCGGCGGCAGCATAAAGAATTTCAACTTCTGAATCAAGCACTAAATACTTTTTCGTTCGAACCAAATCAATTATATTTACAGTTTTATCTTTATTTGTGTCACCGAGTTCATAAAAGTCTTTGCCATCTGTAACTACTGCCGCAGAAGCAGATATTGTTGTTACACATAAAATCAAAACAACTGATAAAAGTGTAACAATCGTTTTGAACGTTTTGTTTTTCATAACACTAACCTCTTTTCATCTAATTGTTTATAAGCTTGTTAAAGGGATTATTATCGTTTATCAATTTACCTACACCATAAACCCCTATTCCTTTTGGTGAAACCATCTGATTGAAACAAGCAATATCATTTGCTTTACCTCTAGAAATTTCCTCGCCACTCATTAAATCAATCAAAATACAATCATCATTATCTTTTAATCCAATTTGCTCATATGGAATTAATATTTCATAATTTATTGATTCTTCAGAATAATTACCGGCAACGATTATTCCCTGCCCATTTGCATATCTAGCATATACTGGTAAAGCATTCGGTTGATTAGTTTCCACTCCACAAAAATTAATTTCTCTGTGATTGATAGGGTAATATTCGAAAATCTCAGGATACATTCTTCTAATTCTTATGAGCCATTTGACTTTTTCATAAAAATCATTATTTATTTTCATATATGCCCAATCAATTCTATTAGCAAATAACCATTGACAAACTTCTGTGCCAGTGTATGGATTATTCCATTCCTCCCCTATATACCACATAGGAATAAAAGGAGATAATATTGAGGCATAACCCATTACAGTCAAGCTTCCTTCTGCTATATACTGTCTTGAATCATGACAAGATACTATAGAAGAGTAGTACCTAAGTAGACCAGCATTTCCACTGGCCTGTCTGGGTCTCGTATCTAGTCCTCGTCCAGTTAAAACTGCTGCTACAATATCGGGTTTATAATCCGAAACAAAATTAACTTCGCCATCAACAAATTTGGTTCCTTCTTTTACCGACCAGTAATCTATTGAATGTTCGTTAAAATCGAAAAAGCTCTCTGTTCCTTCTTTGATTTTTTCACCGAAGATTACAATGTATTTGCCCTCAGAGTGTAGCGTTCTTCTTACTTTGCAATATAATTCTGGTCCGCAATACTCATCACTACAATCTGCACGGTATCCATCAGCACCGGTTCTGCGAATAATGTCAATTAGCTTTTCAGAAAACCACTCGAATAATTCTGAATTTTTCCAATTGTAAAACGGTCCTTTGTACTCCTCTGAATAACCATCAAACCAATCAGGATGCTCTTTTATAAGGGGTGCCTTGGGGTTTACACCCCAAGTAACAATGTCAAAAAACACCCTTATATTACGATTATGGGCTTCATCTACAAAGTTTTTTACTACTTCCCATCCTTCATTCGTGTTTTTAGTTCCGGTTATTGAACTTCTTAATGTATCTGGCCCATAATTATAATAATGAACACCATCAAAAATAGGATTTAACCAAATGCCGTTTACACCCATTTCTGCCAGATGATCTAGTACATATGGCATTCCTTTAAAAGTACCATCTGGAGAGGCTGAATCAACATTAACTTGCTCAATTATTAAAGTCTTAACCCAATCAGGACAATAGAGTATTGCTCCTGATTTTTCTAATTCTACCTCATTATCTTGTTTAATAATTGGAATTAAATTCGAGTTATTAACACAACTGTTATTATTCATTCTATATCACTTGCTATCTTATAGTTTTATGATAAAAGATAATCTACGCTACGTATAAGTTCATCAGTATAAATAGTCTGAGTTTCTCCGTTTGAATCTATGTAGCTCAAATATGCCCTAGAAGCAAATTCAATGCCATAATTTTCAGCTTCTATGTTTACTATTTCAGGACCAAACTCAACATACTTATCATTGGAAATGCCATTAAATAATTCTACTTTAGCATTATCCCACACTATGTTATCTGAATCGCTTACTATTGTAATTTGTGAACCAATTTCAACAATATCATATTGTACTCCTGAAATTGTGATTTTATTGTTTTCAAGGTCAATATTGTCAGTGAATAAGCGATAAATAAATTTGATTCCTTGCGGTCCTTCGGTACGACACTTCGCTCCGACTGCATACATATTTACAGTTTCATCGACAGAAACAAACTCTGCATCGATTATGCCAACAACATCAGGAGAATTAAACTCATAGAACGCCACACCATTTTGAATTTTGCTAAGCTTGTTAATAGGTTCTTTAATATAGGTTCCTTTATACCAGTAATTGTAAGTTAAAGAACCTGCTTTAAGTTGGTAGCCAGCATTCGGCTCTACCTTAACAAGTATCTTTTCACCTGCAGAAACATTGTTCTGTTGGTAGGTTATCCATGTTCCGTCCACAGTGCTTCTAGGACTAACTGTACCATTAGTATATTTGTTAACTGCTGACCAATATCCATCACTTATTACACAGCTTTTAGTATCATAATGACAGACCGTGGGTTCTATAACATATCCATTAATATTAAGTCCTTCAAGAACTGAAATTGTGAATCGCTCACTACTTGTAATATTAAAAATATTTTTAGTATCTATCTGTATTTGAAGAACACGACCATCATTATTTAGATGTATCATAGCCGAAGAATAATTTTTATTTCTAATGTTTGCTTCTGCAATAGTTTCTCCATTAATTTTAATGTACTTACAAAGATCAACTCCTAATTCTTTAAACACGTCAGATGCTGCATTTTGAACATTCTGCAAAGCTCCGTTACTTAAATTCGCTAACTGTAAACTTGGCTTGTTGGTATTATCGTAAAGACGAATCTTAATATAACTACCAAATTCACAAGCCGCTGTTTCAACTTTAGTAGAAGGTGTAGTAAAGACTGCCGATGTAGGCAATGCGGCCGTATGTGTGTAAACGAAAGGATTGATATTAATACCGTTCATTACTATTCCATCTTTAATTTGAATAGAGAAATCACTATCCCCATCAAAACCGTAAGTATTATCCTTAGGAATAAGAATTCGCAAAACGTTCGTGTCAGTAATCTCTACATGCAAAAATTCTGTCCAGTCAGTGCGGTTAGTAGAAAGTTCATGCAATTCTGTTAAGTTCTTACCATTAATCAAAATATTATTACGGAATACTTCTGCTGTACTGAAATTGGTTCTTGTATCTCCACTACCAGTACAATGTAAATGCCTTCTATAGTATGAAGTTTCAAAACAACTAGAATTATACACAGTTTTATCAAGTTGCATCTGTATTAGCCAAGAACTTGTTGCATCCATAGCATCACTGTGACTTGAACAAACAGCGCTAGTATTTGCTGTACTAAGAACAATACTTTTAGAAATAGTGGCATTATCTTCGCTTACCATACCGTCGGACCACTTCGTAACTTTAGAAAAATAGTTCTTATTATATTGTGTACCTGCATCAAAACTATGACCAGGACAATTAAACGTACGAGCGTTAACAGTTTTTCCATTAAGAGTCAAACCTTCATCAAATGTAATCGCAAAAGGTTTAGTGATATCAAAATCAAAAATGTTACTCTCAGGAATTATAATTTGAAGGACAGTATCGTTAGCAGCACGTATATGTAAAGCTTTATAAGGAGATACATCGGTATTTTCACTTAACCAATCTGCTACACTTTTCCCATTAATGATAATATAGGGATTGACATTATCAGCCTTAGATACTTGCAAATGTGAATTCTGATAATTATTACTACTACTAAATACTTCCTTAATACTATTTTCTTCACTTGCATTTTGTATTGTAAAATTCAATACGTACTGACTACCCTCATAATGCTTGGTATCACCACAATTTATATTTGTGAAATCGTCAGCTACCTTATTGAAATAACTATAGTAAGGAGTAAATGCACCTTCTGTATCACTAATCTCTATGTAGTCGCCAAGAATACGCATATCAGTTGCAGATGTTTCAACAGATACATTATATCTTACAGGGCTAATCTCTTTAGCATTAAGAATTATTCCATTAGAAATATAGATATCAAAATCAGAAGTTGCATTATATGCAATCTTAATTAGATTTTCATCAATAGTTATATCGTCAGTAGAAACCGTTGTGCCATTGATTGAAATTTTATTACTAATAAGGGTTGCAATGTTTTCCCTTTCGCAAAAACTTTCTAAACGTTCCTCTGCGGTAAGGGTTATAATACCCTCTGTATATTCTGCTGCGACAATTTTATTTGTTTTATGATAACGCACTGCCTTCTGAGTATTATTAACATAATGCCACTCTAAATTAATATCACCGAGAGCATAACCGTCAAGTAATATACCGTCCTTAATTTGCATATTTACTTCTTGACCTACTGATACACCAAAAGGATTATCGTTCTCGCGAACATATACAGAAATTACATTATCATTCATATCATCTCTATAAACAATCTTTACACAATCAATGTCAGAACTTGAAATTCCTTCATCAATAGATATACCATTAATGTATATATTCTCTCTTAACATTTCAGCCAATGCATTATGTTTTGTCCAATAACCTGTATCATTTGTATCTTGCTCTTTTTTCATTGGCTGATGCAATGCTTTCTTCCAATATGATGCATTTGCAACATCTTTATAATTAATAGAAAAAGGTTTATCTATATAGCAACGCAATTCAGTATATTTGTTTGAAATCGAGTTTGAAACGCTAGCTTCATATGTTAACCAACCATTATAAACGCTTGCAACTTTTTCAATTGCATATACACCAATTTCGCCAGATTTTATTGTTACATTAAATTTAGCATTACCTATATCATTACATGTGAAATCGCTTATAAGTATCTTTCCTGTAACAGTATCTTTTAACTGATATGTATAAGAACTATCAAGATCTATATCAAAAACCGGGATATTAACATTTAATTTTACATCTGTATTACTATTATTAGGAACTACTAATACAGCAGTGCCCTCGCCATACCTTGCATAAGCCGGAAGTAATGAATCTGCATCTGTTGATACTTCTACAATGTTATTGTTTGTACTATCTGAGTCAAAGTAAGCAAATGAATCAGAATATAATCTACGTGTACGTATATAGGATTTTATTGTTTCAAAATACTGACGGTTATTATCTATTTCGCTCCAATAAAAAGGATTTCTAAAAAGTTGTCCAACATCCGGACTCCTATTGTTGAATTCTTCACCTAAATACCATACAGGGATATAAGGAGTTAATATTGATGCATAACCCATCTGGATTAGATTGCCTTGCGCAGAATACTCCGTATAGTCATGGCAAGAAATTAACGAAGAATAATATCTACCACTACCAGCATAGGTTCCATCCTTAGAAGAGTCAATAATATTATTATCTAAATATATCTTGTTTGTATTTGTTAAAGAATATGTTTCATCTACATAACTATGTAAATCAAGGTCAAATGTACCATCACGTTCTGATGGGTTTTCAGAGAAGATTGCTATCTTATAACCATCATTAATTAAAGTTTCTCGTATATCCCTAAAAATTTCTTTGCCAGAATAATTTGCACCACAATCCGCACGGAAGCCATCTGCACCCGTTGTTTTCATAAGATTAACAATAGAATCTTTAACGAACGAATAAAGTCCAGTGCGTTTTGCATTACCCCAGTCAAACAAATATCCGCTATACTCCACTTTCTCTCCGTTAAACCAACTTTTTTTTTCAGTATAAAGAGGAGAATCATAGTTAACTCCCCATGTAACAACATCAAAGAAAACACGAATATTATGTGAGTGAGCTTTATCAACAAACTGCTTTACAACCGTTAATGCAGCTTCGGTATCTCCATATTCAGTACCTGTAAGCGATGCTGCTATTGTATGTGGACCAAAATTACTATATGCATTACCTGCAGATTTTGTGCCTTCAGAATTATACTTCTCGTTGATTGGAGTAAGCCATAATCCGTTAATACCTGCTTCTGATAAATGCTTAAGCATTGCATCCATTCCGTTCAATGTGCCGTCTGATGACCAAGATGGATTGGCCTCAACTATTATCAGGTCTTTAACCCAATCAGGAGTCCAATAATGCTCACCATCATCAGAAAGTTCTAAAGTGACCTTATCATTTGGAAGATATGCAGGGATTAAAGCAGAATTATCAATATAATCTGTTTCTGCAATAACATTATCGTTAACCTGCAATTGAGTTTCGGTAGCAGAGGCGTTAAACATTACTGAAGTACAAATATTAAACAGTAATGCAAAAACAAGAACTACTGCCGCCAATTTTTGAAAGCTGCTTTTTGACATTTGAATACATCTCCTTTTTTTATTATAGATACACTTAATACACCGTCAAAATATTAAGTATTTCTAAACAATTGATTTTTTCTGCTTTTTCTTCCTTATAACAAAATAAATTACAATAGCAGAAACTATAATTACACCAACTGAAATTCCTATTATAGCACCCCAGGGAATGTATGTTTCATAAATTGTCTCACTAGGGATTTTTTTCTTCTTGATAGTGACAGGCTCGCTATCTTCATCATATTTTCCCTCTTTGTCTCCAGGTTGCTCATCAACAACTGGATACTTCTCCGTTGATTCTAACATAGGAGCATTTTCATAATTAATTTTGGAAGTAACTGTGATTTGCTCGCCTGACACAGCAGGTCTAATAAGGTATACAGCAACATTTTTATCTTCAATTGTTGTTTCAAATCCAACAAAATCAGTACCTTTTCCTGTACCTATTACCTTATTAGAAAGTAAGTTTACTAATGTATATGTGGTGTTTTCATCTAATCCCATATTTTTATATGGAATTTCAACACTGAATCGGTCATTTTCTTCTCCCTGGTTTGGAATAACCATTATTGCTTTTTCATCAGTATAACGTGCATACGCTACAAGCTCGGGGTCTTCATGATCAGTTGAAACACTACAAATATTTGAATCGCGGTGATTATCAGGATAATAATTAAATATCTCTGGGTAAAGCCTTCTAATTCGCATAAATATCTTAAACTTTTCAAAAAAGTCACGATTTTTTTCCAACTCATTCCAATAGGTGCCATTAGCCCAAAGCCAACCCGTGCTGGTATATGTATTATTCCATTCCTCACCGCAATACCATAACGGAATAAAAGGTGCTAAAATTGAAGAATAAGCAATATTAACTATGTTACTACTCACCATATACTTAGTAGTATCATGACAAGATACTAGTGATGTATAATAAGTACGCATTCCAGCTTCACCATAAGTTTGACTACTGGTTGTATCTAAACCAAAACCTGTTTTAACAACTATAGGAAGTTGTCTTTGCCCATTAATATATAATTCGCCTTCGGTTTTTATATCAGTGTCAATAGAGTGTTCTGCAAAATCAAATATATCGGCAGTTTCGTCATTTACGGCTTCACCAATTAATATAATATAATTTTCCTCTTCATACAGCTTAGAACGAACTTTTACATACATATCTTTGCAACCATAATCGATTCCACAATCACAACGAAAACCATCAATATCTGTTTTATGGACTATATCTATAAGTTCATTTGCAAACCATTCTGTTAATTCGGGATTTGTCCAATCGTATTTATAACCATTGTATCGCTCATAATACTCACTAAACCACTCGGGTTTTTTTGCAAGTAATGGAGCAAAAGGACTAACACCCCATGTTACTATATCAAGAAAAACTCTAATATTTCGCTTATGGGCTTCTTTTATAAACTCTGCAACAACTTTCCAACCTTCTTCATAATCATTAGCGCCTGTGATATATGAATCAACTGTTGCAGGTCCATAATTCAAATAATGTTGTCCTCCATATATTGGGTCTAACCATATACCGTTTACACCCATTTCCTGTAAATGGTCGAGCACGTATGTCATACCTGAAAATTTACCATTCGGTGAACAATTTTGAATATTTATTTCTTCAATCACTAAAGTTTTAACCCAATCCGGACTTTGAAGTTTGCCACCATTAATACTGATTAATTCAACTTTATCATCAGTAACATAAGGCGGAACTAAATCAGAGTTATCAATATACCCTTTAGAATCCTCATTTAATGCTGTTTCTGCAGAAGTGGTAAAGCAACAGGAAAAGAGAAAACAAAGTGCTAAAACGAATGCTATAACTCGATTTTTTACCATAAACCTCTTTCCTTTCTATTACGCAATAAGTATTTTATTTGATTTTACTTATTGCATTATCTACAATACCAGTATGCTCCGCTATAATTGTTGCGACAGGTACATTTTTAGTAGAAAATTCTTTCCAAAATTCATACGGATCCCAACCTATGCTCAAATGCTCAACAACACCAGCGTTTTCAGAATATTTACGTGTAAGTGTAAGCTGATCATCAGTTAATACCTGTTCAAGCGGTGTACGATTACCATAGTCAGTATCTTCATACTGTGCTAGTATTTTCATAAAAGCAATAGCACCATCAAGGTTATCACAATCTTTTCCTACACCCCAAAATATTCCGTAGCCATTGCATATATAATCAGTTGACGAAGAAGATTTCGGCAACGGAACAACCTCTATATCCGAATAATTAAGACCATTACAATAATTTTGATAAAAGCCTATATAACTTGCGGACATAGCAATTTTTCCCTTTGCAAACTGTGTTCTTGCTGCAGTTAGATCAGGATTCCAACTCTTATCCGTGTAAATCATATTATACATAAATTGAAGTGCTTTCTTAGTTCCAGCAGAGTTCATGTTATTCTTATAGGTACCATCATTGTTTTTAATAACAAGCCCGTTTTTGTTAGAACGAATCAACACATCTAATGATTCACTTGAGAAACCCCATACACTTCCGCCCGAACCATCTTTTATTTCTTTGGCCGCCTTACGGAAATTGTCCCAAGTCCAACCACCGTCTTTTCCTTTATAGTAATCCATTGGTGATGTTATACCATATTTTGTAAACAAAGATTTATTGTACCAGATCATTGTGGACCACATTCCATTAGGACAAGCAACATAATGTTTACCTTTGTATGTCATAGCATTTACCAAGCCTTGATAGTGGAGCTTTTTATAGTCAATAATATCATCAACAGGACGAACTATATTTCCAATTGCCCACGTAGGCATCCAGTGTGATTTTAGTTCCATCAATTCAGGTGCATCTCCACCTGCAATCATTGCTATAATTTTCTCTTTATATCCCGTCTCGCCAGATGTTGTAATTAAGTTAATTGTTCCTTTACCATATAATTCTTCATACTTTTTGTATGCATGATAAAAAGCGGTAGTCTTATCTGATGAACCTGGATCATACCAAGATGCCAAAGTTATTTTTGGATTTTTTAGTGTTGAAGGTACTCCCTCAATTCCAGTATCTTCATACTCTTTTTCTGTGGTAACATTATTGTTTGTAACATTATCTTTATTTTGTGAGGAAGAATTATTGTTTGATACGGATGTTTTATCTGATGAACTTGCATTTGTATCTTCTGCATCACCTGATTCCGAATCATCTAAATAGTAATTAGACTCATATTCTAAATAATCCGATGTGGTTCCAACAGCTCTCTTACAACCACCCAAAGTAAAGATGAACACAACAACTAATAAAAATGCCAAATATCTTTTCATGTTAATCCCCTTTTCTTAAATGTTTTTTCTTTTTGGATTTTACTGCTGCAAAAACAATCACTGAACTTATAACTAATATTCCACCAGCCACTATCGCAACAATTAATCCTGTTGGTATGTAATTTTCATAAATTACTTCGCCTTTAACTTTTTTCCTTTTTGTAACTGCCACCCTCTCTTTCTCTCTCTTATCTGTTTCTTCGTCATTTGTAGAAGAAGTGTTATATTTTTCATCATTGTATTCAAATAAAGACGAATCACTTTCGATAAGACTGTCTTTTACCAAATCTTTCTGAGCAGATATTACAGTTTCGTTCCAGTCTTGTTGAGGAAGCGAATATGCTAAATCATTTTGCCTTTTAGTTTCTGAAAACTCAGTTTTTTCTTCGAAATTTGTAATCCACCAAGGCTTGTTACAACCATCAAAACTCTCAACTACTTTCCAAACTTTAACAGCAGGATCATAGTAAAATTTACATGGCTGAATTATTTCACCGGTAGCACTAACTAAACCATCTTTAAACTCTACCCAATGATATTCATCTTCAATCATACTTGGTTCTCGCGAACCATCTAACAGAAACCTAATATAATTACTTTCGAAACGCACCATTACCTGATATTGATTTCCATACTCTAACCATTCATTAATAGACATGCCATCAATATATATGTATTTTCGCACAGCATCTCCATGTTCATCTGTTAAAAGTTCAGAATTATGTGATTGACCTCGTATTAATGAATCCACATAAAAATCCACATATCTTGAGGTTCCGCTCGGCCAAAGTAAGATACCTATACGATTGCCCTCATTGTCAAATTCTTCCTTAGTTATACCCGTGAATTTCAATAATGAAGTAGCAATATTTTTAACATCTTCCGAATTATCTAAAACAAATTTTTTTAGTTCAGCATCATAGCGCCAACGAGTCGGCTGAATTAAGATGTCACCAATAAGAATTTCGTTACGAATACATATTGTGAAATCCTCACTATCATTTATAAAGAAATCATTATCATAAGTTGTGGAAGTTTTTTTACTAATTCTGAAAACAATGTTATTTCCACTTGTACTTATTCGTACAGGATAATGTGTCCCCACTCTTTCTATACTCTCGGCAATTGTTTCGCCATTGATAGTAATGCTATTAATAATAGCTTGAGAAAGTTTTTTATTTTCCTCCGAGCGCTGTCTTTCAAAAAATTGCAAGTCATTTGAACCAATTCCTGAGACGGTAATATCTTGATCTGATATTAATTCGATTTTCCAAATTTTTTCGTTTTCTACCGTCATCTCAGCATCTATGATATTACCAGAAAATCCATTAGAACAGTCAGTTATGTTGAATTTGCCCTGAGAACAACTATAGCTTAAAATAAAGGGATTTATATTATATCCATTTATTATTAATCCCTTTCCAAAAACGACTTCGAAATCTGCAAGACCATCAAAACCATAAGGATTAGATGTAGGAATAGCAATTTTTAATGTTTTTCCTAATGCATCATCAGACGACACATGAATAAATCTTGCAATGTCTGAAAATGGTCTTGTTGTACACTCCGAATAACACTCTTTAAGCGTCTTACCATTAAGACTTATTAAATTTAAGATCTCCTCAGAAGAGCTCTCTTTATCTGCTGTTGCTGTCCATCCAGAAGCTTGTAAATGACGACGATAATATGCTGGACCACCGGAAACCGGACTATAAACATCAGATGCATATAAGTTTTTGTCAAAATCTATAGTTAAAACCCATTGAGAGTCAGAAGAGTGATTGGAACAATACCTCTTATTTACTGTTTCAATTGATGCTCCAGTTGCCATGGCCCTTGAATATTCGGCATTCTCTTCTTCAGTAATTTCAAGACAGGAAACCTTATCTTCTTTAAAAGATATCTTTTTTGATGATAAGTTATAATTGTTAAGGACTATACCATTAAGGATTGTTATATCAAAATTCTCTGAGCCGTTAAAATCAAAAGTATTATCTTTAGGAATAGCTATGGTTAGTTTCTGCTTATTTTTTTCATCTGTAGAGATATGTACAAACTCATCCCATGAATTGTAATTACCGTCTATATAGATATCTGTAAGACATTTTCCATTAATGAGAATATATCGTCTCAGTTCTGTATAACTCGACGTTAAATCAGATAGCCATCCATCTGTTTGCAAATGAGAAGTATAAAAATCCGTATTTTCTCCTCGCTTATCCGCAACAGTTCCATCATATATTTCTTTATTAAAATCAATTTCTACTATCCAGTTATCAATACTATGATTATTACTACATGATGTGCCTTCTATCAATTTAACCGAATCAACAGAGGCTATATTAGTATCAGAAGAAACTTCGCCATTCGATAAAGAATCTTCTAACTTAAAACTATCCTGTGTATAAACATAAGTCGACGGATATATTTTTTTATCACCTATCTTTAATCCAGATCGCAAAGATAACGAAAAGCCTTTTTCTAAATCAATTCCATATTTATCTTGTGATTTATTTATTCTTATAATAAGTGTATTAGCATCTGGAGTATTTATCAATGTGGTACATTCATTAGTCGCTTTCAAAGCCGAATCTACTGAGATACCATTTATAAAGATTCTACTTCTCAAAATATCTGCTTGAGTATTATGTTCTTGATAATAATCACCCTGTGACTCTGTCATCTTTTGTTGAAGATTAAGTCCCCAATAGGATACATTCTTATTAATAACCTGTATATTATCCTCAGGCGAAGTTTTTAAAGTAATAACCCAAACGGGACCACGCTCAACTCCCGAAGTCACATAAGAACTAGCCTCAGAAAGGGTCACAGATATGAATTCTACTGAATCGTCGGATACCATTCTGTTTGTTTTTAAACTGAAATAATACCTGTTGGGATTTAATGAATACTCTCCGAATTTGATTCCTTCATTAAAACTAATTGTGAAAGAATTTTCAACATCTAATCCATATGGGTCATTATCACTTTTGACTGCTATATAAAGCATATTAGCATCGCCGGAAGCGTTGTTTCCAAAATATACAAAGGTAGAGTTTTCGGTTTCTCCCAATCCTTCTTCTATCGACTTTTCATTTATTAATATTTTTTCATATAAACTATTTATGAAAACTGTGTTATCATCAATCTTATCGCTAAGTTTGACTTTAAACAAAGAACACTTAATCCCTTCATAGTCATAATTCTTGTCAAAATATACTGAATCAACTGACAAGGTCCCATCATCGACAGTTATTAATTGTGTATCGGAATGATACTTATATTTAATAGGATTTATAGTATAATCGTTTAAAATAATACCATCCTTAATTTCAAAAGTAAAATCCGTAAAATCATTCAAGCCATAAACATTATCCATTTGTGCAATGAATTCTGCTCGAACGTAAATCATAAGTTTATTATTTGTACTAGAGTACTTCCCATCGCCTATTTGAATTCTCGTTGAAAGTCCTTGATTAACCGGATCATTGTTCAAACCTTCCTCTATTGACATACCATTAATATATATTTTATTACGCAGAATGTCAGCCAAAGCATTATGTTCTTCCCAATTATCTTTTTCTGTACTTTGAGATTCTACCATATATTGTTGTAGATTCTTTTGCCAATATGAACTACTCCCGAATCCTACTTTTTTATCAAAAGTAAGTACAATTTTCCAATATGTATTTATTCCATTGTCATATGTTGTATCATATTCACTTAAAGAGAATTGCATATCAATGACATTAGCAATAGAATCGTTATTGTTATTTGTAGTCGCATAAGCAATATATACAGTATTTACTATCAACATAAACATTAAAAACATAGGAATTAACTTTTTTATCACTTTTCGCACTGTAACTGTCTCCCTTCTTTATAATAATTTCTCGTTTCGGATTAAATAACATCATCCCACAATACCAGAATTAGTAATACTTTCAGTAAAGGAACGCGGCATTATAATGTAAAATATAGTCAAAGGTAGTATTACCAACAAACAAGCAGCCTGAACTAAAGTAACAACTTGAAATCTATCCATTACTGCTCCTAATGGACTTAGTGAAGCCAAGTTTTCGTTTAAATATTCAAGAGATGTCGATATCGTTCTTAATGAATCCATATATGTAGTTGAATAAAAGGTATCATTGTAATACCATACCAAGGAAAAGATAAAAACAGTCACAATTTCAGACTTCGAATTTGGAACAATGATTTTTGTAAAGCAAGAAATTGAACCGCATCCATCAATGTAAGCCGCTTCTTCCAACTCCTTTGGCAGTCCCATAAAAAATTGACGATACAGAAATATGAATAATCCTGAACGTATACCCATACCAAAAATAGCAGGCAACCACATAACAAAAGGACTATCTATTAATCTTATCCCTTCAAAATTACCCGTAAAAATCCAGTTAATAGATGAAAAAATGTATGCAAAATCAAACGAACGATATTGTAAATAAGAAGATATTAATGTGGTTGAAGGTGGAACAATTATTGTAAAAATAACCATTGTGAAAAGAAGATTTCTACCTCTAAATTTAAATCTGGCGAAACCGTATGCAACTATACAACATACAATTGTTTGTAAAACAGCAGAAAAAACATCTATGTAAACGGTATTCCATGCTGCTTTAGGGAAATCCATGAAATTCCATACCTTTATAAAATTTTCTAATGTGAGTGACAATGGTAACCATATAACATTTGGATTATACACCTGTTCCACCGGTCTAAAAGACATACTAAGCATATATATAACGGGATATAAAACTATAAATCCAATTTCAATTAATATAATAGTTCGAGCAATTGAAAATAAACTTTTTCTAACATGTTTAAATGATTTTTGAACATTCATAAAACGCCCCCCTATCCCCTATATTTCACTTGACGACCAATTAGTAAAAATACCAACGCCAAAACAATAGAAATACACAAAAAATACATCCACGACATTGCACTAGAATATCCAAAACGCATATCTCTAAGGTAAGTCTCTTGAATAAGCTTAATTACAGGATTAGCATAATATGTAAAAGAATCAATTATACTATAAACTATTGCAACAAGCATCGTAGGAGTAATTGTTGGAAATGTTATTTTCCAAAAGGAAAGCCAACCATTTGCACCTTCAACTTTAGCAGCCTCATAATATGACATTGGAATAGATTGCAGACCACTTAAAAATAGCAAAATCTGAATGCCGCTCTGCCACACTACATCAAATATGTCATTTACAAAACCAGTAAGTCCTGTAATAATTCCGCTTGGCATATTCATCTTTGTCATTAACACCTCTAAACCATATGCACCAAACATTGCCGTTTCCGTATTTTCACTCATCATACCGCTTGCATAGGAATCTTGGTTGAACATTTTTAAAATAATTCCGGATGCTACGATAACCGGCAAGAAATACACCGCACGTGCAAAAGTTCTCCCACGAAACTCTTGATTTAAAAGCAATGCTACAAAAAGGCTAAGGGCTAGTATCAAAGGTACCGTTTTAAACAAATGCTGAAAAGCGTCTAACAAAGCAGGTAAAAATTCTGTATCCTTAAAAAACAATTCTTGAAAATGTTGAAAACCAAGATATTCTTTCTTTATACCATTATCAATAGTTACATTCGAAAAACCATAAATAAAAGATTCTACAATTGGTCGAATAAAAAATACAACAAAGCCTATAAGCCAAGGAGAAACAAACCATATTCCTATTTTATTCCGAGATTTCTCATATGAAATTCGCTTTATAGTGTTTTTCATGATAAATTCTCCTCTGTTGTGAATAAATATGAACCTGATTCAATAGTTTCATCTTTTATTTTTACCGAAACTGGACTGTAATTTACAATTGATGCATTCCCATTTGAATAGATGGTACAATAAACATCATTTTGTATTTCATAATGGGAAATTAAATAACTTCCAGAATTGTCTTCGTAAAAATCGTTAATTTCTTTCTCGATTTCAATTATCCTCGTAATTTTATTATTACAATCTGATGCAAACAAATGGTTTTCTGATGTTTCAAAGAGAATATCGTTATTTTGACAGATTAAATCAAATCTGATAGCACTACCGTATTCTATATTTTTTAAAATAGAATAATCCTGCTCGCCACTTAAATTCACTGGAACTGAAGAATAATCAACCATACCGTGAATTACTGCTTGATAGAAAGGAACATCCTTTGTAAACATATCATATTGACTCGATCTCACCGGAATTGAAGACACCATCGAAGCGTATGGCAGTACGTACATGTTAGCTCCTTGAAAATACATATCACCCATATTT